>CAYNHM010000003.1:0-205346 GCA_964397135.1 uncultured Rikenellaceae bacterium | reverse complement strand
CGAGATGGTAACCCGCGTGGTTATCACCAACCTCATTGGTCAGGTGGTAATGGATGTTAAGCTTACTGGCTCTGATAAAACCACACTGTTAACAGGAAATCTTGTTAGGGGTATTTACCTAATAGTATTCCAAGCTGAAAATGGCGAAAAAGTGATTAGGAAAATGGTTAAAGAGTAATACCTGAAACCTGATAAAAAAACCGTCCTAACAGACGGTTTTTTTTTCGTTAATTATGCATCAAAACTTTCAAATAACTATACAAAGTTTGATTACCTTTGCAAAACATCATTGACCATTTGCTACCATAATATGTCAACCGTATACGAGTTAAGGGGAACGCTTAAAGGCTCTAACCCCAAAATCTATAGGATTTTTAAGGTTAAAGATTTAATGCCTTTACAAATCCTTCATGAAGTTATGCAGGCATTATTTTATTGGGAGAATTTTCATCGTCACATATTTAAAGATCCAAATGGAGAAATAATTCAGAATGCTGATTGCAAAGTGCTCCATGAAATAATATCCGAATTCAAAGATTTTACTTATATCTATGATCTTGGCAACGCATGGACGGTTGAAATTAAACTATTAAAAGCATCTGAAGATGCATCTTTTATAGATTGTCCTTTATGCATAGGTGGTGCTAGAAAATCTCCCCCAGAGGAATCGGGAGGTATTGTGGGGTACCAAATGGCCATTGAAATGCTATCCAAAAAAGACACTCGTGGAAACGACCTTCTTTATGCATGGTATGGAGAAAATTATAACCCAGAAGAGTTCAACCTTGAGGAGATCAACAAAAGGCTTTCCTATCTAAGATGCCCATAGCCACTAAAATTTATTAAGGGGCTGTCGCAACAGCCCCTTTTTGAAACTTTACTTGCTAAATAAATCTTTTTCCTTTACCTCAACAATCTTCCCAAAACGCTTCAAACTATTTAAATCAATCATGCCTTTATCGCCCACAATGGCAATGGCTATATGTTTCTCCATTAGGTGCTTGGTATAGAAATCCCAAATATTGTCCCATGTTAGCGTTTGGTATGCAGGTTGCTTAATGATCATTGGATCATTAGTATACCCTAATCTTCTCCAGTTTTCAACCGAAGTGCTAAGATTGCGGAAAGATGGTCGTCTTGTTTGTGCCGAAAGATAAAGATAGTCCCTTACCAAATCTATCCTTTCGGGTTTCTGTGGCATAGAACGGATCAAGCTATCAAAGGTTTCAATGGCAACCAATGACTTATCCGCTTGGGTGGCAACGTAGCCAATAAAATTGAACGGTTTCGACTCTAAAGGGGGTCGGCTAAAGGTACCTCCGGCACCATAAGCCAAGGACCTGTACTCCCGAATCTCTTGAAGTACTAACCCCGAAAAGCCTCCGCCAAAATATTCGTTAAATGCTTCAATGTAAGGATCAATGCTAATGCTATAGTCTTCACCATTGGCAAAGAAAAATATTTTACTTTGCCTTGCTTTCTTCTTATTCACAAAGAAAATAGTATTCTCCTGTATTTGCTTAGCCTGCATAACAACAGGTGTTTGAACCGATTTGGGTTCCGATGCAAAAGATACAGTGTTCAATATTATATTCCTAACAGTATCAGGGTTAGTTTTACCTACATAATGTACAATTGCTTTGTGTTGAGTTGCCTGAGAAAACGCAGTAGTCAACTCTTCTGCCTTAATCTTTTTGAGCTGTTTCATGGTTGGTCGATCAATATTCTCTGATTTTTCGCCAAAACGTATATACTCAAAAAGGGCTGATGCTACATTATCTGGCTCTGAACGTTCGATCTTCCTGTCGGCCTTTTCCCCATCAATCATAGTTTTTAGCTTTTCTTGCTCCAACCTGGAGTCTGTAATCAACTCGTTGATTAGCATTAAAGCAGGAGAAAGGTTCTCTTCAATACCTTCGATACGCACATAGGTAAAGCTTTGATCCCCCCATATCGAGTAGGAACAGCCAATTTTGGCAAATTCATTCTTTAGCTCATCAACACTACGATTTGATGTGCCCGAAAAAACCATCATCTCTGTGGCTTTATCCAACAGCTTGATGTGATGATAACCCACTTGATACTTAATCGTTAGTGAAAAAATATCATTCATCGGGTTATTAACATGATAAAGATCTATTCCTCTGTCAATGGAACGAAATGCAACATCCTTACTAAAATCAATTGGAGTGAACTCTATCTCTTTGGTAGTAAGCTTTTCAAAATGATTTGCATACTCGGACTTGGCATTTGTATTAGCGATCAAGGGTTTGAACCCTGGCTTTTCAATTTTTTCTTTCTTGGGGAAACCCGTTTTTGAATAAAATGCCAAGAAATCGTTCCCAAGATAAGTATTGGCTACACGAATAATATCATCCTTGGTAACTTGCATAACTTTTTGAGGATAAGCTAATGCCTCATCAATGGTTTCGCCTTGGGCAAAAGCCTGTGCTAATAGCGTTGACCTACTTCTTAAATCCTCTAAATTCCTGGTAAAGCTTATATAACTTTCTTTTTTAACAGCATCAACAATCCATTCCTCAAAATCCCCATTGCGGAGTTTTAAAAGTTCGTTCAGGATTAGTTCTTCTGCAGCTTCAAGTTTTTGACCAACAATTTTAGGAAGAAAAAGAAATATTGCTGCTCCATGATCCTGGTAAGGTAGACTTATAGCTTGTGCTGCTAATATCTTTCCGTCAAGAGTTAGCTTATCAAAAATGCCGGTTTGATACCTGTTGTTTAATACTTTTAGGGCAACCTGAAGGGGAATATAATCGGGGTGATCCGATGTAACGGTTCTAAAACCTAGTACTCCAACTTTTATGGGTGTTAACTTTGCTTGATGAAACTCCCTACCGATAAATGGCTCTTCAACCATAATATGTGTTTCTGGCACTTCGCCCGAGGGTATGGCGCCAAATTTTTCTTCAATTACTGGCATTATCTCTTCTGGATTAAAATCGCCTGCAATTACCAATGCCATATTGTTTGCCACATAGTAACTTTTGTAAAATTCTAGCATTCGCTTTAGCGAAGGGTTTTTCAAATGCTCAATTGTTCCAATCAAAGGCTGTTGCCCGTAAGGATGATTTTTAAAGAGATGTGATTGGAACTCATCTAAAAGTTTTGACTGAAACTGATCGCTATACATGTTCTTTTCCTCATACACCACTTCAAGTTCAGCTTGAAAACTACGAAAAACTGGATCTATAAATCGATGGGCATACAAATCGATCCACTTGAATATTTGACTTGATGGAAATTTATTGTAGTAAATTGTCCAATCGGGGCCAGTTCCAGCATTTAGGTTGGTTCCCCCAGTGCTATTAATAAGATTGCTCATCTCATTGGGAATAGCATATTCGGCTGCTTTGAGCGACTCCTCGTTAATCTCCAGTTGAATCCTTTTTCGATCCTCATCAAGAGTTGCGTTACCCAATTCCTCATAGAGCTCAAAAATTCGATCAATATGTGGCTTTTCCTTGTCCCAGTCTATAGTTCCAAGTTTTTGAGTCCCCTTAAAGAGCATGTGTTCCATGTAGTGGGCCAACCCAGTGGCATCGGGGGGATCATTCTTTCCCCCAGTCTTAACTATTACTACACCAAACGCTTCGGGCAAAGAATTATCCTGGTTCAAGATTACAGTTAAACCATTCTCGAGAGTATACTGAGTAATCTTTAGTGTTCCAGAATCGAATTGGATTGCGGAAGTAGTTTGTACTGTCCCAAACGAAAGTATTAACCCAATGATAAGGGTTGTGATTGTTCTAAATGATTTCATCTGATAAAAAAATTAGTTAAGTGTTATAAAATGGTTTTATGTTCTGATCTTACCGTTTTCTTCCTGTTCTGTTGCCTTTCCGACTTGGGCGAGAATGAATTTTGGGAATAGCTTTTTCACCATTTTCATCAATTAATCTGAAATCGAGCTGTTTTTTGGCTAGGTTAGCACGCCATACCTCAACCATAAGCTCATCGCCCAGCTGAAACTTTCTTCCAGATTGTCTGCCAGTAAGGCAGTAATTTTCCTCGTCGAATTCGTAAAAATCGTCGTGAAGTTCACGTGAGGGAACCAAACCCTCGCACTTTGACTCAATGAGTTCAACGAAAAAACCAAAATTGGTCACTCCCGTAATCACACCCTGAAACTGCTGTCCAATTTTGTCGGACATAAACTCTACCTGCTTATACTTGATGGATGCACGTTCAGCATCGGTGGCTTTAATCTCCATTTCGGTGGAGTGCTTGCAAAGTTTTTCCAACTCATCCTCATTTTTTGGTTTCCCATCGTTTAGATAGTGTGCCAACAGCCGATGGGCAATCATATCAGGATAACGTCGAATGGGGGAAGTAAAATGGGTATAATGGGCAAAACCTAGTCCGTAGTGCCCAATATTATTGGCCGAGTAACGAGCTTTAGCCATTGCCCTAAGGGCAAGTGTCTCAATAAGATTCTGCTCCTTTTTTCCTTTTACCTGACCCAAAACAAAGTTCAACGATTTGCTTATCTGTTTATCTGTTCCTCCCTCAACATGGTAGCCAAAACGGGTTATGAACGACCTGAAACTTTCAAATTTTTCTGGATTTGGCTTATCGTGAATGCGATAAACAAATGGTTTTGCACGATGTTTATCCTTTGCCTTACCAATGAACTCAGCCACCTTGCGATTTGCCAGTAGCATAAACTCCTCGATTAGCTGATTAGCCTCCTTCTGAACCTTGAAGAAAACTCCAAGTGGTTTCCCCTTCTCATCAAGATCAAACTTAACCTCGGCCCTATCAAAGTTTATGGCTCCAGCCTTCAACCGCCTTTGGCGAAGTTTCTGGGCTATGCTGTGCAGGGTAAGAATCTCATTTGCCATGGGTCCCTTTCCCGTCTCAATCACTTCCTGAGCTTCCTCGTAAGCAAATCGCTGTTGCGAAAGGATTACCGTACGCCCAAACCACTCCTTGTGAACATTTCCCTCGGTATCCATCTCGAAAACCGCCGAGAAACAGAGCTTCTCCTCATTGGGTCGAAGAGAACAAATGAAATTCGAAAGCCTTTCGGGTAGCATTGGAACGCATCTGTCCACAAGGTAAACCGATGTGGCACGCTCAATAGCTTCTCTATCAATGGCTGTTTCCGGTGCAACATAATGCGTAACATCGGCAATATGGACACCTACCTCGAAAATAGCATCGTTTATAATTCTGAACGAAAGGGCATCGTCAAAATCTTTGGCATCTGCTGGATCAATGGTAAAGGTTGGAACTTTTCTAAAGTCGCGTCGCTGGTCGTAATCGTATTTGGTAATCTTTTCGGGTATCCTCGATGCCAACTCATTCAATTCCTCAGGGAAACGGTATGGTAACTCAAATTCGGCAAGGATAGCATGCATCTCCACTTCGTGTACCCCAGGATTACCGATAACCTCAACTATTTCTCCCATAGGATTTTTTGTCTGCCTAGGCCAATCGGTAATACGAACAATTACTTTCTGACCGTTCTTCGCATTTTTTAGTCCCTCCTTTGGGATGAAAATATCATTACGCATAAGCCTATTGTCGGGGTTAACAAAGGCGTAATTTTTTTCCACTTCAATGGTACCCACAAATGTCCGCTTAGCACGTTCAATCACTTCAATAACTTCAGCTTCCATTCGCTTTCGCCTTCGCCTTGGTGTTATAGCTACCTTAACTCTATCGCCATTGAGAGCATGATTTAGGTTGTATTCTGGCACAAAAACCTCCTGATTATCATCAGTAATCACGTATGCACTCCCATCAACTTCCATCTCTACCACGCCTTCTAATGCCTTTGAAATTACTCCAGCCATAAACTTACCCCGATAAATTTCTCTAATCGCCTCCTGCTGGGCAAGTTCGTAAAGCACCTCGTTTATAAGCCGTTTTGTGGCTGAGTCTTTAACCTCAAGACGCTTTGCAATTTGCTTGTAGTTTAAACTCAGCGAGGGGTCTGATGAAAAAATTCCCATTATGGATTTCATCAGTAAATTCTTATTAAAACCCTCCCCTTTTTTCTGTTTTTTTCTCTTTTTTGCCATCGAATCAACATTATATGCATGTAAAGATATAAATTAAAAATTGGTAGATATACGTAAATTTTCAACAACAATACAATCTTCACAAGATTTAACCTATTTTTACATCATGGCATTTCTATCAAAGCATAAATTAAGCAAGGAACTTGGGCTGATTGATGTATTTGCCCTAAGTACAGGGGCTATGTTCAGCTCTGGGTTTTTTCTGCTACCAGGTTTAGCCTCAACCCATACGGGTTCATCGGTTTTCATTTCGTATCTCCTTGCTGCATTCCTAATTATGCCAGCCATGTTTAGCATCGCCGAATTATCCACAGCTATCCCACGTGCCGGGGGAGTTTACTTCCTGCTTGACAGGAGCCTTGGCCCCATGATGGGAACAGTTGGAGGCATTGGAACGTTCCTTGCCTTAACGCTAAAAACCGCATTTGCTTTGGTGGGGATAGGTGCTTATGCCACCATTTTTTTTGATGCTCCCATAAAGATCATTGCCATAGTCCTAACTGTCGTATTTATGATCCTAAATATCCTTGGGGCAAAAAAAACGGCTGGTTTACAACGGTTCTTGGTTTTCTTCCTGATCGCTGTTTTGGTTCTATTCATGTTCGAGGGGGCTAGAGAAATTTTTAACCTTGGTGCATATGAACTGGTTACCCGAAAGATGACACCATTCACCACCAATGGCCTTTCCGGTATTTTTTCAACCGCAGGTTTTGTGTTTGTTGCTTACCTTGGACTAACTCAGGTGGCCAGCATGGCAGAAGAAATAAAAAATCCGGAAAGAAATATTCCCCTTGGAATGATACTGTCTTTATTGGCCACAACAATCATCTATGTGGTGGGAGTGTTTATTATGGTTGGGGTATTGCCCACCGAAGAGTTTTTTCGAGATTTAACTCCAGTTTGGACAGCGGCTCAAGTTGTGTTTAAGTGGATCCCCGCAAAATATGGAGGGCTTCTTGTAGTAGCCGCAGCCATCGCCGCATTTGCCTCAACTGGAAATGGTGGGTTGATGGCTGCATCGCGGTATCCAATGGCGATGGGGCGCGATAGGGTTTTTCCCTCCTACTTTGCAAAAATTAGTAAATTCAAAACTCCCATTTATTCAATTATCATCACCTCATGTTTAATGGTGATGTTTATCCTAATCCTTAGCGAAGAGGGTATCGCCAAAATGGCCAGCGCATTCCAGCTAATCATCTTTATGATGATCAATTTTTCGGTAATCGTTATGCGCAACAGCCGAATTGAAACTTACGACCCTGGATATTATTCTCCTTTATACCCTTGGATGCAAATCTTTGGAATGATCAGCTCATTTTTGCTGATAATTTACATGGGATGGGTTCCTATCCTTTTTTGCATTGCGGTTATCGCATTTGCAATGCTCTGGTACAGGTACTATGCACGTAAAAGCGTTATGCGCGAGGGTGCAATTTTTCACTGGTTTGCCCTACTTGGAAAAAAACAACATGCAGGGCTCGAAAACGAATTGCTAAATATTCTAAAGGAAAAGGGGCTACGCGAAGGCGATCCGTTTGACGAAATGGTTGTTCAGGCAAAAATTACCCGGCTTGGCAACGAGAAAAAAGAATTTAAAGATTTAGTGAAAACTATTGCTATATGCTTTGCCGAAGATATTGGCTCAATTGATTTTAAAGAACTCAAGAAAGAACTATTAAAGGTTACTTCCATCGATCCAGCACTAGTAATTCCTAGGGTTTCAATACTACATGGTAAGGTTGACAACTTAAAGCGCCCAATACTGCATATCGTAACATCACAAGTTGGTGTGGATAAACCGATTGAAAAGGGTGAGATATCTTCTGAGGATCATATTCGTGTCTTCTTTTTCATTGTAAGCCCTAGCGAAAATCCTAAACTTCAGCTTAGGATGCTTTCAAGGTTAATGGATATTGTTGAGCGAGAAAAATTTGTTGAGATTATTTCAAGCATAACAAACGAACGGGAGATAAAGGAATACTTAATTCATAACGACAGGTATATCACTCTTGAAATAATACGGAACACTAGCACAGATGAACTTATCGGAAAAATGATGAAAGAGATTCGATTCCCACATGATGTTCTGGTAGCCATTGTTCAAAGAGGTGAGACTTTTATCACCCCTAGGGGTGATACCATGCTAGAGGAAGGCGATATTATTACCATAATTGGTGAACCCAAGGGTATCAAAACAGTTTTTGAAACCTATATTCATATTTGATTATTAATTACAAATCTATTAGAAATGAAAAGTAAACAGTTATCCTTTTGCATTGCAATACTCTTTGTACTTGCAATTAACGCTATTCAAGTTTTTTCGCAGGTTGCAGATAGTAAAATTATTTCTGTAAAGGGAAACGATATATACAACAATACCATTATGGCTTGCAAAAGCCTTGGTCTTGACATTATGGTCAAGCCTGGCATGACGGTTGGTATACTGGTAAATTCCGATTTCGAAATCAAGGGGGCATATGTTAACCCTGATATTACTTTAGCCGTAGTAAAGATGATTGTGGATGCTGGGGCGAAAGAAGTAGTTGCTTTGCAGCACATCAAGCAGGAATACTGGGAACGAAGTTCGCTTTACGGGGAGCACCGAGATGCGTTGAAAAAATTGCGTAGCATTGAGCAGAACAACTTCCCATCCGTATACGACTCGCTGGTATTCGTAAGAATGGATTCATTTCCTGGGGCAGCAAACCTTAAGAACCTTGAAGTTGTCAAAGAGGTTTTTGATGTTGATCTCTTCATTAACATTCCCATAGCCAAACACCATGCTACCACTATCCTTACCAATGCCATGAAAAACCTCATGGGCTTAAACACCAGATCTTTCAGCGTTACGTTCCACCTCAATGGACCCAAGCGAAATGATCCCGATTTTTTGGCAACGTGTATTACCGAAATGGGGCTTATCCGTAGGCCTAACCTGATCATATCCGACGTAACCGAAGTAATTGTAACCAATGGGCCTAATGGTCCTGGTGAAATGGTGAAACCCATGGCTGTGGTAGCCAGCAACGATCCCGTTGCCATTGATGCATACTGCGCAGGGCTCATTGGTTTTGAGCCTGAAAGAGTGCTAACCATTGGTAAGGCTTACAATTTGGGGCTTGGAGAAATGGATCTAAAAAAGGTAAAAATTGAGGAGATCGTTCAGTAGCATATACCTCTACCATTAACATTATTTTTGTGTTATTATGCCCTCTTGCGATGAAAACTTCGCATTTTGAAGTTTGAAGAAGCAATCTCAATATGCACAGCGAATAGCTGTATATTTCATAGGCATTTGTATAATTACAGATTGCTTCATCGCCTTTCAGCCTCATCGCGATGACGAATTAATACAAACCGCCACACAAGAGGATTTTACCTTACTTCTTTTCGAGCATCAACCGCTCCAAACGTTCAAGCCGATCCTCGAGTTGCTGAATGTACTCCTGTTGCTCCTGGATAGCTTTTATTGCAATAACAGAAAATTCATTGTATGATAGGAATTTATATCCCTCCTCAGAGATTGATACCAACTCAGGGAATAATTTTTCAACATCCTGAGAAATAAAACCAATTGATTTTGTACTACTTTCGGAATCCTTGAAAAAGAACTTTGAGGGTTTTAACTTCAGAACTTTTTGAAGCGAATTTTCCAAAGGTTCAATATCCTTCTTAAGCCTTAAATCAGAAGCGGTATAATAAGTTCCATCGGCAATGGCAATGTATGCTTTATTTGTACCATTATAATCAAACCTGAATGCTTTGCTTGCATCTGCAACGCCAACTTCCCAATAATCTGCAGTAGTTTGATGCTCCATACGTATAGCCCTGTGGATTGCATTCTGTTTAACATGTAGAATTCTTCCGGGTGCATTAGTTCCAATACCTACATTTTTGGTTCTGGTAATAACCATTGCAGCATCGGTATAGTTTACCTTGGTTGTTGCATCATCAACATTGTTAATTGCAAATACCATATCTCCCCTTCCATTAGTCAAATTCCTTCTATAAAAAATTGCAGCTTTTGGAACACCTGTGGAATGATTAAACCTTACCCCAAGCAAACGTCCAGTAGTCGTTCCAACAGTATTCTGAATATCCATAAAAATGCCTGTTTCTCCATCTGTAGCTGTTTCAGCACCAGCAATATGGAAAAGTGAAATGGGGTTATTTGTACCAATTCCAACGTTACCGCCTAAAGGTTGAATTGATAATGGGTCGGTATAACCTGAGTAGCCCACCTGCATCCATGCAGCAAATGAGCCAGTCCCCATTTTACCAAAATCAATACCCTGACTACTCCCTGTTGCCACTCTAAAAACACCAGTTGATGAAGTGTTTGGGATAGATGGATTTTGCATTGAACCATAGGCAGTTAGGTTTGTTGGGAAGGAAGTGGTGGTGCCAGCACTTACTTTTTCTGTAAAACCGACATTCCCGTTTTTAAAGATTATCATCGCATTTGATCTGGTGGTAGTCCCTGTTCCGTTTCCAACAACAAATAATCGATCGCTGGCATTCCATCCCGTTGAAGATGCCGGAGTATAAAGGGTATTGTACCGTCCCACCACCACTTCGTAACCTGAGAGTGCCTCTAAATTTTGTCCAATTGCTGTGGAATAGCTGCCTGTTGCCTGACTAAAGTAGCCCAGTGCTGAGGCCCTTATACCACTGGCAATATTCTGTCTGCCAATGGCTACAGCTCCTTCATTGCTTGCCAAGTTGTCGTAGCCCATGGATAATGAATTGTTTCCACTTGCCACGGATAAATATCCAATTGCTGCTGCTGCAAAACTACCTGTTGCCTGAACGCTAGCCCCAAATGCTAATGCAGAATTTCCGCTTGCCTTTGTATAATTTCCAAAAGCTGTAGAATATTCGCCACTTGCTTCAGATTCCTTACCAAAAGCAGTTGCATAATTGGCTGAGGCTTTTGTTTGATATCCAAAAGCTGTAGCCCACATACCTGTTGCTTGTGTTTCCTGTCCAAATGCCGTTGAAGTCCAGGCTGAAGCCAGTGTTTTATATCCAAAGGATGTTGAAATGGTTCCGCTGGCGATATTTTCTCTTCCCCAAACCGTTGAGTAACCTCCAGTTGCCTGGCTATAGGCACCTAGTGCTAATGAATTTTTTCCTTGGGCAATTGTGCTATTGCCCATTGCCATGGATATGTGTCCCAGAGCTTCTGCCCCAAGCCCAATGGCGAATGAAAACTCACCTTCTGCCAAAGTTTTTACTAGTGTGGAATTAAAATTTGTAGTATCACGTCCCAATGATCCAAAAGCATAACTACCTTGTCCTATTGCCATTGCACCCTCCCCAAATGCAAAGCTATTATTTGCCACATCACCCTTTTCACCTGCAATGGAGTTATCGCCAAATGCAAACGAACTCTCTCCATTGGCTATTGCATTTTTTCCAATTGCCGTTGAATAATCTCCTCGTGCAATGGCCTCGTAACCCAAGGCTTGCGACCAGTTTCCAATGGCTTTCGATTCAAACCCCGATGAGAATGAGTTCTTCCCAATGCTATCGGGCTTTTCGATCAGCACCTGACCGGTCATAAAGGCATTTTTGGATGGATACCAAAGTATACGGGCCTCGCTGGGGTCAATTACACCGGTTGTGTCGGCCGACACGTTGAAGAAGCTTGGCAGCTCCTCTCCCTTGAACCCCGTGAGCCCACCTATGGCAAAACCGCTCTTGTTACCCTTGTCGGGTTGTATCTCTGTACTGAAGTAAACACGGGTGCTATCGCGCGTAACCCGCAGGTACTCCTCGGGCAGGTTCTTAAAGCCGGTTAACCCCCCAATGGCAAACCCGCCCTTGTTGCCCTTGCCACCTCCGGTGGCTGCCTCTGTATCGATGTAGAAGCGGGTACTGTCGGGCGCAACGAACATGAGCGCCACCGTATCGGCCTTGAATCCTGTGAGACCACCTATGGCAAAACCGCCTTTATTGCCCTTCTCCTTTGGCTCACGTAAGAATATACGAACGCTGTCGGGCGTTACCCGGAAGTACTCCGTATCGTTGTCCTTGAAACCCGTGAGGCCCCCTATGGCGAAACCGCTCTTATTGCCCTTGCCCCCCGATACTGCATCGTCCTCAACGTACATGCGCACGCCCTTCTCGTAAACGGCGAATACGATCTTATCCTCGCTGTTGCGTACCACGAACAACGGTTCATCCTCTGCCGGCTGTGGGTCGTAGTTGACAACTCCCACCCAGCCAACCCGGGTGGCATCGTAGTAGTAGAAGCTGTTCTTGTCGGTGTCGTAAACCAGCAATCCGTTGGCGGGCGACACGATGGCCTGACGCTGAGCGGTGGTGAGCCGCGGCACGAGCATCCCCTTATCGGTGGATCTCACATCTAGGATTGAAGAGGCATCGGGGATAGTAGCACCTGCTTCTTCAGTAATAACAACGCCTTGCCCATAAATTAAGAAGGGAAAGCAGAACAAGCAAAGCATTATTACTATACGCAATGAGTTGTTAAACTGTAGGACTTTCATGGCATTAAAATTTTAGGAAAGTAAAATATCTGTTGAAATATATGTAGATTTTTGAAAAAAACCAAAAAAAAGAAGCCATTAAATCAATGATTTATGGCTTCTCAATCAATTTAAAATGAACTAAACCCTTTTAAAAACTTACTAATTTCTTGTTTTTGTTTTAGGTTTCACCATCAATAGGCTTACTTAGATATTGCAAATTTAATAGTTTCTATTTCTTTTACTAATTCATTTATTTGTTCCTGCTGACTATTAATAATGCTCTGCTGCTCCTGAATAGCTTTAAGCATGAGCGGCATCAGATCGTTACTGTTAAGTAAATGAAAATCCTCAATGCTTTTATCTCCAATGGTTTCGGCAACAACCTTAACCATCTCTGGCCTTATCTCTTTTACCTCCTGAGCAATGAAACCTAGCTGCTCCTGATTTTTGAGTTCTGGATTACGAGCGATATAATCATCGCTCCATGTAAACGATACGGGGTTAAAACGCATAATGCTCTCAAGAGCATTCTCAATGGGCTTAATGTTCTTTTTTATCCTTGCATCCGATGCAGTAGTCCATGCTGCCAAATGATTTCGGGCAATTCCGTTAACGGTAAACAGGCTCCCGTTGTAATCGTACCCAAATTCGGCAGGATTACGAATGATTTGTGGCAAAAAATGTATCATATTCCCATTCTCATCAACATCCATGAATTTTTGTGTAAACTTTTCGTGTTTAAGCTGATGCCACTCGGGTTTCTGGTACTCAGCAAAATCAATATCGTAGTAGCCTGACGAAACAATGTAGTGCGTTCGACGCCAACCCTCGCCCCTTTCGGTGGGCATCGAGGCAAAGCGAATATCAATAGAATCGCCTGTTGTTAGGGTAAGGTACTTTTTATTCTTCTGCTGTATGTTCTCAAAATCTTTGGATGCATATTCAAGGCGAAGGGTATCGAAAACTGCCAAGCCTTTAGCCTCATTGAAATCCTCAATCAACAGGTATAAATTATCGAGGTATGTGGTTTCGGGCTCTTTTAGGATTATTTTGGCCTCAAGTATTTTTGCATTCTGAGGGATAATAACGGGACGGATCTGCTCGCGCTCGTTATATCTACCTGCCTGTGCCTCAAGTATATGTGACCCATAGGTAAGATTTTCGCCATCAAAAAAATGGATTTCGGGGCAGGCTGCGCCTGAGCTATAACCAACCTCTCCCGTTGAGCTGTTCCATACCATGTAGTTTGTCCAGCCACTGGGCACTCGAATCTTAGGCATAAAGATGTACCCTAGATTGCTTATTTTTAAAGCAGCATCGGCTCTGGATACATGAGTTGAATTGTCGGCATTATTATTTGTAGCAAATATTAATTCACCTCTTCCATAAGTTGTTGTTCTGTTAAAGAAAATTCCTGCTTTATACATGTAGGCATCAATATTGTTTTTGAATCGGATACCCGACATGCGGTCGTTAGATGAATTTCCATTTGCATTCTGTATATCGATATAAGCACCCGAAACGCCATCTGTAGCATCAACGGCATCCCTTACTAGCAGTTTTGATGTTGGAGCAGTTGTTCCAATTCCCAGCCGGTAATAGGTATTATCCCAGAAAAGATCAGCATTCGTGTTTAGGGCACCTGTTGTATTCCCAAAAAGAATTCTACCTGCTGTAAAACTTGTAGTTCCTGTTCCACCTGCAGCAACGGGAAGAGTGCCCGATGTAACCACGTTGGCTGTTGAAGAGTAAAGTGCCCCATTGGCCGATGTGGTTGCGGGATAGGTGGCGGTGCTCCAGGTTGGGATAGCTGATGCTCCAGCGCTTCTGAGTATCTGTCCGGTGCTTCCGGTTGCCAGACTTAGCTGCTGCCCGGTTGTAGTTGTCCCTCCTGCAATCAATGCGTAGGCGGTATGACTTGTTCTTCCTGTTCCGCCTCTGTTAACACTAAGTGTGCCAGAGATATGAGAAAAGTCTAATTGTGCCCATGAAGCCACCCCGTAGGCGTCGGAAACCAACGCTTTTCCTTCGCCATAATAGCTATCTTGATATCTAATTTGCCCTGAAATATCCAAGGTGTACAGGGCGGTTGTCCTTCCAACCCCCATGCGTCCATTTGTATCGTCCCAAACCAAATTGCTTGCTGAAACAATTCCTGATGTGTGGTTTCCAACAAGAACTCTACCTGCTGTTAGCGAGGTTTGCCCTGTTCCTCCCTTACTTACAGGCAAGGTTCCTGTAATATCGGTCATGGTTAGACCCGACCACTCAACACCGTTGGCGCTCCGTTTCAAAAAGTTGCCCGAAGAACCAGATGAGTTATTGTAATCGAAGAGATGACCTCTCAAGCGGGTGGCTCCATTCACATCGAGCATTTGGGTTGGGGAAGCATGTCCTATTGCTGTAAAGCCATTTCTTAGTACGGTGAAGGCATTTGATCTAGCATTATCAGCCGTTCCGTTCCCAATCACAAAAACTGGATCGGTATTAATCCATAGGTATTCAGTACCAGTGGTATCATTATACTGACCAATTACAAATGATCCAAGGGCTTTTGCCGTGGTATAGTAACCAAATGCAGTTGAGTATGACCCTTTAGCTTTAATGTTATAACCTATACCAATAGATGAAGCGCCAGAAGCTTGGGCTTTTTCTCCCATTGCTATGGCATAATCATGAGCGGCCTTACTTTGATAACCATAAGCGATTGAATAATGACCGAGTGCTTGCGTTTCCCAACCCATGGATATGGCAGATAATCCATCGCTTATAGCCTGATAACCAGATGCAATTCCACTCCTTTGGCTAGCAATAGAACTCTGTCCAAAAGCTAATGAAAAATCGCCATTGGCTTCGGTTGAAGAACCTACGGTCATAGCATTAAGCCCAACTGCTTTGGTATAGTTGCCAATGGCAACTGAATAATTACCTTGGCTTTCGGAATATCCTCCCATAGCCACAGAAAATTCGCCTATTGCTTTGCTTTCTCTTCCTACAGCGAATGTATAATCACCTTGCGCTTCAGCCCCCCCTCCAAAAGCTGTGGAAGAATAACCAATGGACTTACCTCCACCACCAGCAAAGGAGTATTGGCCAGAACTCTCGGCAGAAAAACCAATTGCAGTAGATCCAAAGCCTGCAGCTTTAGCACTATAACTACCAATAGCAATTCCATAATCGGCCGATGATTCTGAACTATTACCAATGGCTATTGACCCTAGGTTAAATGCTTTATTTCCAATCCCAAGAGCAACCGAAATATTCCCATCAGCTTCATTATAGCTGCCTATTGCAATTGATGCAGACCCACTGGCTTTCGAGATATAACCCAAAGCAAATCCACCCAATGCTTCGCAATAACTTCCAATTGCAATGGTTGAGTGTTCTGTGGATTTGGTCTGTCTTCCAAAACTGATGCTATAATCGCCTTCAGCTAGAGCTTCATATCCAAATGAGAATGATCCATGCCCTGATGACTTACTTGAAAAGCCTATGGAAACAGCTCTATCAGCTAAAGCCTCGGCATGTTGCCCCATGGAGATAGATGAGTATCCAGTTGATTTTGTGGATAATCCGATTGAGGTAGCAAATTTTTGGGTAGAAGATGCTTTATAACCCATTGCTAATGAGTACTCAGCCCTTGCGGTATCGGCAAGTCCAATGGCAAACGAACCGTACCCTTCAGCTAAAGAACCTTGTCCAATGGCAAAAGAGTAATCGCCAGTTGCCTTTGCTGAAGATGTTGGATTTCCTAGGGTGTCAACACCAGCGCTACCAAACGCAAAGCTTCTATAGCCCTGTGCTATTGCCCCCCTTCCAATGGCGTAACTTTCTAAATTTTTGGCATTAGCATCCTCACCAAATGCAAAGGAATTAGTCATTTCTGCAATTGCATTGTTTCCTATGGCTGTTGAGTAATTCCCAAGAGATTGTGATTGGTAACCCAAAGCTTGTGACCACCCCCCTTTTGCCTTGTTTTTATATCCAATGGCCATTGAATTCTCTCCCACATCATTTGGATTTTCAATATTAACCATTCCTGCCAGAAAAGCGTTTTTTATTGGATACCAAAGAATTCTTGCCTCATCGTCAATAGTTCCTGTTGCATCTATTGCCACATTAAAGAATTCCTTCCTCTCTCCGGCTTTAAACCCTGTTAGTCCTCCAATGGCGAAGCCACTCTTGTTGCCCTTGCCATTTTCTGAGTCATCAATATATATTCGGGTACTGTCGCGGGTAACGCGAAGGTACTCCTCGGGCATGTTCTTGAATCCGGTCAACCCGCCTATGGCGAAGCCACCCTTATTTCCCTTGCCCCCTCCGGTGGTCGCCTCCGTATCAATGTAGAAGCGGGTGCTGTCGGGTGCTACGAACATCAGCGCCACAGTATCGGATTTAAGACCGGTGAGTCCACCGATGGCGAAGCCACCCTTGTTGCCCTTTGTTGCTGGTTCGCGTAGCAAGATACGAACGCTGTCAGGCGTTACCCGGAAGTACTCCGTATCGTTGTCCTTGAACCCCGTGAGGCCCCCTATGGCAAAACCACTCTTGTTGCCCTTGGGTTCCTTGGCATCGTCTTCAACGTACATACGCACGCCCTTCTCGTACACGGCAAATACGATCTGATCCTGGCTGTTACGTACCACGAACAACGGTTCATCCTCTGCCGGCTGTGGTTCGTAGTTGACAACTCCCACCCAGCCACCCCGGGTGGCATCGAAGTAATAGAAGCTGTTCTTGTCGGTGTCAAACACCAGTAACCCATTGGCAGGTGATGTAATGTCAATTCGCTCGGCGGTGGTAAGACGGGGGATAAGAATCCCTTTATCCGCAGAGCGGATGTCGAGGATAGCTGTGCCATCGGGCGTTGCAGTGCCAGTTTCCTCGGTGATCACTACGCCCTGACTGTGCAGTAGCGTTGGTAGGGTAAATAATAATGCCAATAGGCATAACCTTACACCCTTAAAAAACGATAATGTTTTCATGGATTTATTTTTATTATTCTATTCTTATCTATTCAGTTTAGAAATATCTGCATTTGGGTGAATTTCATAAAAATATTTGATTTAAATATACAATGAAAAAACAATTTAAGGTATCCGTAAAAACACCCATTTTTTTGTAAGTAATTTATGAAGTATAAAACATAAATTGATTGGATAATATTAAAAAGAGAGATTGAAATTTTACAAAATCAGCCTTAAACTTATTGGTTAAGGCTGGTTTCTGCATTTTCATATTTTGCAAAAGAATACTAGATCTACTCTAATGAATTAAAAAATATGCATGTATAATATAAAGTTGATCAAAATATACCAATTTGCTTTTTATTTTTCAAGCAGTAATTTCTCTACTGCTTCCAATCTAGCACTGAGGTTTTCAAACTCACTTACTTTCTTTTCAAGTGCCTGAATAGTAACTTGTTGTTCTTTCATGGCTTCAATAATAACGGGTAGCATCTGTTCAAAATTTCGAATCATATAATAGCCCGATTCCTCATCAAGAACTACCATTTCGGGAAGAACCTCCTTTAATTCCTGAGCAATAAAGCCAAGGTTCTCCAGATCATCCTTTGAATTAGCCCTGTTTCCATCTTTGTACATTGGATGGGTTTTGGGATCCAAGGAGTAATGATACCCCTTAATAGCCATAACTTTTTGTAATGGGTTGCTGATATCCTTAAGGTTTGTTTTAACCCTGCGATCAGATAATGTTTGCTCGTTATTTCTATAGATTGAATAGGTATGTGTTTGGTACCAATAATGGGTTGATGTTCCAAGATAGCCCCAATTACCCGTAGAAGGTTTAATGGTTGGCTCTCCAGCTGAATTGTCAAGATGTATTTTATAGGTTCCAACATCAATGTATGCATTGCCCACAACATGGAGCTTTTCAGATGGATTTGATGTTCCAATCCCTACGCTTCCATTCACATATAAATTGTTGGCGGCCGACGGTGCTGTTGCGCTTCCGATACTAACACCTCCATTGGAGTGCACCATTAGGCGAGTTGTGCTAGTGGTTCTTACTCTTAAGGGGTCTACACCTGAAGCACCATCTACTTGAAGTGCTGCTGAAGGGGTAGTAATTCCTATTCCAACCTTTCCATCATTATCAATTAAGAGCCTAGTAGCCAAGCTAGGATCCCTATCAACAATCGAAAAACCTCCATCTGTTCTAGAAACCAAATCCCAACGGTAAGAAGAACCTGTGCCTTGATTTGCCTGAATGGAGATATAACCATCGTTTGTACCCGTATTACGGAATATGGCAATAGGCTCAGCTATTGTAGCATTCACATGAAGAGAACGTTCAGGGCTATCGGTTCTGATACCCAGCCTCAAATTTGAATTATCCCAATGAAAGTTAGCATTGCTCGACAGAGTGCTCGTTCCCGTCCATATGGCCACTTTGTTAGCGGCACCGGTACTGCTTCCTAATGTGTTTGTGCTACGCATAATTTGCCCGTTAACATCGACATACAAATTTGGTGGCGATGTAGTTGTGGCAGCATAAGCCCCCTGGCAGAACATGGTTGAGGTGCTAGCGTTACCAAGCCTTACCTGATTTGAGGCAGTAGCCTGCACACCATTACCTATGGCAACAATATTAGTAAAAGAGTTTGTTGATGCTGATACCAGGTATCCTATTAATACGTTACTACTCCCAGTATGAGTTGAACCCGTTTGGTAACCAATGAAAACATTATTTATTCCTCCCGCTAAAGCGGCACCTGTTTGAGACCCGATGGAAATATTTCGGCTACCTGAAGATAGAATTTTATGGCTCTCGAAGCCTATTGAAATATTATCGGATCCCGTTAATCCGCTACCAGTACTCCCATAACCAGCGTAGGCTCCAATGGCGATATTCTTAGTGGCACCAGTATAGCTGTATTCCCCAGCTCTAGCACCAATATATGTATTAAGATCTCCATTACGGTGATAAAAGCCTGCTGCATTACCAACAAATGTATTCTCATTACCTCCCTGGTTCTGATATCCTGCATTATTCCCTAAAAATGTATTTCTATAACCGATAGTACTATTCCATCCAGCTCCGTTACCAAAGAAAGAGTTGTAGTAGCCAAATGTATTGCTCTGTCCTGCTCTTGTGCCAAAAAACGAGTTATACTTACCAGTAAGATCACCCACTTCACCCGTTTCATTAATTGTGTTTTGGCCAGCTTCGGAACCCACAAAGGTATTGTATACTGTAGTTGATCCCTTTTCGCCAGCGAGATAACCAATGAAGACATTTTTCTCGCCTACAGTATTGGAATGGCCAGCTTGATATCCCAAAAACACATTATCTACACCTTGAGTGTTGCTCTTTCCGGTTTCAAATCCGAGGAAAACATTATACTGACCTATGGTATTGCTAAAGCCCGATTCGGTTCCGATAAAAATATTGGAATTGGCCGTAGTATTGCTATATCCTGCCAGCGCACCGATAAAAACATTCTCCGATCCAGAAGTATTGAAGTTAGCCACCAGATCCCCCAAAAAAACGTTTTTCTGAGCATTTGTTAAACGGGAGCCGATACTGGTTCCAACCATCACATTGCTTTGACCCGAGAAGGTTTCGCTGTTTGCAGTTTCGTGCCCGATAAGCACGTTCCATGAGCCAAAGCTGCTTTGGGAAGCCACATTGTTGCCGATCATAACATTTGCTCCACCGGTTGTATTCAATTTTGCCACTTCGTAACCAATAGCTATGTTGGAGTTCATGGTGGTATTACTCATTCCAGCAAGATGACCTAGAAACACATTGAATTGTCCCTCAGTATTCTCATATCCAGCCTGTGTTCCCATGAATATATTGCTATTTCCAGTGCTCAAGTGGTTTCCTGCCCTTTCGCCGATGATTACATTGTAATCTCCTGTTATTCCGGTTCCCGGACCTTCGCCTGCTTTATGACCAATAAAAACATTGTCAATGGCCTCCTTAATATTTGCCCCCGCTTCAACCCCTATTAATACGTTCCGACTCGATTCGCCAGTGAAATCGCTGTTACTCATCCCTGCAGAATTTCCCAGAAATACATTGTTGTCTCCAGACCGATGTTCTCTACCCGCATTGAAACCCACAAAAACGTTTTGACTACCTCCTGCTGAGAACTGACCAGCTTGGCTACCCAGAAAAGTGTTTTTTAATCCCCCCGAAAGATTTTGGCCAGCGCTTTCCCCCACAAATGTATTGCTCGATCCATCGTTACTTTGTCCCGCAAAAGTTCCGAGGAATGTATTGTAATTGCCTGACGACAAGTTTTTTCCAGTTTCATTCCCGATAAGTACATTTTGCGCTCCCGACCCAATAAGTTGCCCGGTTTGGTATCCCATAAAAACATTTAGCTGCGCGGTTGTGCTGCTCTTCCCGCTGTAGGGTCCAATGTAGATATTATTTTTCCCCATGGTTGACCCCTCAACTCCTTTACCTGCCTCAATTCCAATGTAGATGTTGTTATTGTAGTTTCCTGCTTCGGGACCATCGAAACCATGGTAATATCCTGCATTCAACCCAATAAAGACGTTATCGCTATTCTTTTTGTTGGAATATCCTGCTCCGGATCCGATGCATACATTATTTCCGGCAGTGGTATTGAGGTATCCAGCCTGAAAACCGATCATAATATTATCGGCACCTAAACTATTGGAGTAACCCGACTCAAACCCAAGGAATACATTCCTTGACCCAAGATTTTCGTCAACTGCATCGCCTATATTACTGAAACCACTCTTGTTGCCAATGAAAACATTGGAATGCCCAACAATATTCTCCTTACCCGTTTGGTAGCCAAAAAAAGTATTGAAAAGTCCAGCAGTAGTAGTTCCTGGGGTTGTGTTTGCCCCCGATTCATGGCCAATAAAGTAGTTTTCGGGAGTAAGAAACATGAAATTTATGGGATCGGTCTTAAATCCGGTAAGTCCGCCAATGGCAAACCCACTCTTATTCCCCTTCCCTGTTTGATCTGTATTAACGTAAACACGTGTGCTATCGCGCGTAACCCGCAGGTACTCCTCGGGCAGACTCTTAAAGCCGGTTAAACCCCCAATGGCAAACCCGCCCTTGTTGCCCTTGCCTCCTACGGTGGCTGCCTCCGTATCGATGTAAAAGCGGGTGCTGTCCTGCGCCACGAACATGAGCGCCACCGTATCTGCCTTAAACCCTGTGAGCCCGCCTATGGCAAAACCTCCCTTGTTGCCCTTTTCGGTGGGTTCCCGAAGGTAAATACGAACGCTGTCGGGTGTCACCCGGAAGTACTCAGTCTCGTTATCCTTAAACCCAGTGAGACCTCCTATGGCGAAGCCGCTCTTGTTGCCCTTGGGTTCCTTGGCATCGTCCTCCACGTACATGCGTACCCCCTTCTCGTACACGGCAAATACGATCTTATCCTCGCTGTTGCGTACCACGAACAACGGTTCATCCTCTGCCGGCTGTGGGTCGTAGTTGACAACTCCCACCCAGCCAACCCGGGTGGCATCGTAGTAGTAGAAGCTGTTCTTGTCGGTGTCGTAAACCAGCAAGCCGTTGGCGGGCGACACGATGGCCTGACGCTGAGCAGTGGTTAGCCGCGGCACGAGCATCCCCTTATCGATGGATCTCACATCCAGAATGGATGAGGCATGGGGAGTTGATGCTCCTTCCTGCTCAGTTATTACTACTCCCTGCCCCAGCAGGAGGAAAGGGTAGTAAAGCAGGCATAATATCAGTGCTATGCGCAATGAATGGTGAAGTTGTTGGGTTTTCATGACATTCGTATTTTTTAAGGAAGGCAAAACGTATGCTGAAATTTAACTCGATTTTCGGAAAAAACAAAAAAAAGAAGCTGCCTTTTTAGACAGCCTCTAATAATTTTTGGTTTTTATTGCTATTTAACTATCATTGATTTTATGGCCTCAAGTTCGGATTTGATTTTCTCAACTTGGATTTAACCTTGTACGTTTCTTTTTAAAAATTCATGGGTTAGCATAATTTGTTTTCTCACATATTCAATCAAGTAAAAAAAATTCTTCATTTACGTTAAACCTATCTAAATGCTATATCTCTCCAGCATTGAGAAATTGAGTCGTAAATTAATGTTAGAGTATGATTGGGGTATAACTCAATACTTGTTGATGTGCTAGAAATTAGTTTATTCGCAGGATCACCACTTCCTCCAACATTATTGTGCAAGAAAGTTAGTTTATATGATCCAATATTGGTAAGGATAATAACTTTTCCATCGGTACCACCTGCTATGCCACCAATGAGATCATCTGTTGTGGATGATACCCTAAAATATGATCCTTCTCCTAAATTCCAACCATAAACATTGCCAGTTGTTGGACTTGGGGTAGTTTGCCGTAAGGCCATTCCTCCATTAACATCAAGCTTTACAGCAGGTGTTGTTGTTCCAATCCCCACCCTGCCCGATGCATCGATTTTCATTCTCTCGGTATTGCCTGTTCTAAAGGCTAATGTTGCACCATCAATATAATTTTGACCAATAATTAGTGCGGGGTTTGTAGTGTTGTAAGTAGCCCAGCCAGTGCTTAAGGCTATTTTTAACCTAGCATCTCCCCAACCAGTCTCCAGGGTAGACCATATAAGGGCACCGGTATGATCATCGTTTCCACCACCATTTATTCCCGTTTGTGTTGAAAGTTGAATGGTGCGCATCATACCATAGGTTCCATTAATTGAAACTTTCTTACCTACGGAAAAACCACCCGATTCAATATGTAATAATGAGTTTGGATCCAATATTCCTATTCCCACTTTTCCTCCCATAATGGCCATGGTGTTGGCTTGGGCTAGGTTGGTTCCGTCTTGATTGTTAAGGGCAATGCCAATTGAAAAGTCGCCCGATGTTTTAATACCTGTTCCGATTGAAAATGAATGTAATCCACTAGATACTAAGCTGTGGCCTATTGCAAAGGCTCCTGTATTTTCAATATCGTTTCCAAATCCAAGGGCCATTGTGTTATACTTTACTGGCGTAGCAATAAAAAACCTGTTACCAGATCCAAAAGCAAAAGAATTGCTTTGACCACTAGCATTGCTATTCCCAATTAAAGCCGAATAATTCCCTACTACTCCAATATCATTTCCATATCCAATGGCGATTGCCCCAATTCCCTGAGCAAAATTGTTCGTACCAATAGCAACAGAAAAACTATAAGCAATATTATCTTCGCCTAGTGATATGGCAGACCTTCCCGAAGCGAAACTTTTGAAACCCCCAGCAATTGAAAATCGTTGAGAGGCCTGTGATTCATATCCAAATGCGGTGGAGCCTAATCCTGCAGCCCATGTTTTTCCACCAAAGGCAAAGGCATTGGTGGAGTCGGCTCTTGTTCCCAAACCTATGGCAAAGGAGTAATCACCAAAAGCCTTCGTGGGGTTACCCAAAGAGTTTCCTAAAGTATCTCGACCCACCGAGCCAATAGCATAAGATCCAATCCCTTTGGCAATAGCCGCATCGCCAAATGCAAAGGAGTTATCCTCATGGGCCAGAGCGTTCTTCCCAATCGCTGTTGAGTAATGCCCCCTTGCAATGGCCTCGTAACCCAAGGCTTGCGACCAG
The DNA here is from genome assembly GCA_964397135.1 of uncultured Rikenellaceae bacterium. Classification (GTDB taxonomy): domain Bacteria; phylum Bacteroidota; class Bacteroidia; order Bacteroidales; family Tenuifilaceae; genus MWFE01. Next base: position 181,236 of record CAYNHM010000003.1, on the reverse strand, counting down.
TTTCCAATGGCTTTCGATTCAAACCCCGATGAGAATGAGTTCTTCCCAATGCTATCGGGCTTTTCGATCAGCACCTGACCGGTCATAAAGGCATTTTTGGATGGATACCAAAGTATACGGGCCTCGCTGGGGTCAATTACACCGGTTGTGTCGGCCGACACGTTGAAGAAGCTTGGCAGCTCCTCTCCCTTGAACCCCGTGAGCCCACCTATGGCAAAACCGCTCTTGTTACCCTTGTCGGGTTGTATCTCTGTACTGAAGTAAACACGGGTGCTATCGCGGGTAACGCGTAGATACTCCTCGGGCAGATCCTTAAAGCCGGTCAACCCCCCAATGGCAAACCCGCCCTTGTTACCCTTGCCTCCTCCGGTGGCTGCCTCCGTATCGATGTAGAAGCGGGTGCTGTCGTGCGCCACGAACATGAGCGCCACCGTATCGGCCTTGAACCCTGTGAGACCACCTATGGCAAAGCCGCCTTTATTGCCCTTCTCCTTTGGCTCACGTAAGAATATACGAACGCTGTCGGGCGTTACCCGGAAGTACTCCGTATCGTTGTCCTTGAAACCCGTGAGGCCCCCTATGGCGAAACCGCTCTTATTGCCCTTGCCCCCCGATACTGCATCGTCCTCAACGTACATGCGCACGCCCTTCTCGTAAACGGCGAATACGATCTTATCCTCGCTGTTGCGTACCACGAACAACGGTTCATCCTCTGCCGGCTGTGGGTCGTAGTTGACAACTCCCACCCAGCCAACCCGGGTGGCATCGTAGTAGTAGAAGCTGTTCTTGTCGGTGTCGTAAACCAGCAAGCCGTTGGCGGGCGACACGATGGCCATCCTCTGATCTGTGGTTACCCTTGGTATGAGCATCCCCTTATCGGTGGACCTAACATCCAGAATGGATGAGGCATGGGGAGTTGATACTCCCGTTGTCTCCGTTATCACTACGCCTTGTCCTAGCAATAGTATAGGCGAAAAAAGCAAGGCAGCCAGTAGGCATAACCTTAAGCTATTGGTAAGCGATAATTTTTGCATGGCCTTATCTGTTTTGGTTATATATTTCATCTGTTAGTTTTTTATTTTCAATGGTACAGATGGAACTCGCCATGATTCACAAAGCCAACCCAATGGCTTTACGCAGCTCCACAATAATCATCAAAATGTGTGTGTCAATGAAATTGTCATGGCTCGATTCATTTTAACTTCCTAAATTTAATAAAATCCAACTACACAAATACCACATCAATAGGTTTATATTTAATGAACTTATCTGTCGCTAAAATTTTGTGTAGTGACCTATAAGCCTTTGGTTTGTTGAAGAGTACTGAACCCAAACAGAGCAATAGGCAGTACCTCCCTGTGCATCGCCGAAATTGATTTGATATCCGTAACCATCCTCAATATCCTTATCGACCAATAGTTCTGGATCATCAGTTACATAGCTTTCGCCTGACGAAGCAGCACCTTTTTGGCATTGCCACCAGATATGACAATAATCTCCACCAGATATGTTTTCTAGGTATATGGTTTGAGTTGTTTTTTCCCATCTTAAATTGAATTCGTTATTGTAAATTGAAGCAATTATTCCACTTGACGTAAGGTTGATTTTCCCCATGGTCAAATCATTTACTGCTCCTGTAAGATTTCCGGTAACGTTGCCCTCAATATCCCCACTAAAGTCACCGATAAATTCGGAAGCCGTAACGGTTCCTGAAACTGTAGCGTTACCGATCACCTGTAACTTTTCAGTTGGGGCAGAGATTCCAATCCCCATATTACCGTTTTTAAGCACCGTCAATGCATTGCTTCTGTTTCCGTAACCCGTGCCATTAGCAAGAATAAAAAGGGGATCGGTTGGAATCCATGCCGTGCTATCGTAGGCTGTATTTTCTTCATTATAGCTACCAAAAACAAAACTTGAATGTGCGTGTGCGTAAGCATTCATGCCCATTACAGCAGAGTAACGGCCATAAGCCTGCACTCCTGACCCTATTGCAACTGAACCTCTGTTATAGGCATCGGCGTGATCACCAATGGCAGTAGCACCATATTTAAAAGTACGTGATGTTGATCCAATTGCCACAGAGTAGGCTCCAGAAGCAATAGAGTAAGATCCAAATGCCATAGAACCTGATCCATTCGCTTCAGAGTATGGCCCAATAGAGATTGCTTTGTTTCCTCCCAACCCTGTTATTGAGGAGTAGCCTATTGCAAAAGAATTCTCGCCCTTTGCATTTGAGTATTTTCCAATTGATGTGCTGTATTCACCTTCGGCAATACTATAATGTCCAATTGCAGTACTGTTATTAGCCAAAGCATAGACAAAAGTACCAATTGCAATGGAATTAAATGCAGATGCCTTTGCCCCCAATCCAATGGCCAAAGAGTACTTACTGGTTGCCTCAGAACTTGTTCCTATCGCGTACGAAAGTTCACCAACGGCCTTGGCAAAATAACCCATGGCTATGGCGTATTCACCAGTTGCCTCAGATCGTGTCCCGAATGATAGGGCATACCAGTTTGTCGCTTTATTCTTGTGGCCAAAAGCCGATGAGAAGGGTGCCGAAGCCAATACTTCTGACCCAATGGCAACTGCAGATTCTCCTAAAGTTCTTGATCCCAATCCCATGGCAAAGGAATAATCTCCTTCAGCAATTGTAATATTTCCCGTAGGTCCAAGTGTATCCCGTCCTACGTAACCAAACGCAAAGCTTCCAATTCCCGTTGCCTCAGTAAATGCTCCAAAAGCATACGCATCCTCGTTAAGCGCTTTTGCGCCATCGCCGAAGGCAAATGTGTTTAAACTATCGGCTATTGCATTTTTACCAATGGCAGTGGAGTAGTTGCCCCTGGCTATAGCTTGATATCCCATTGCTTGCGACCAGTTACCAATGGCCTTAGACTCGAATCCTGTTGCCATGGAGTTGGTTCCCACGCTGTCGGGATCCTCAATCAGAACCTGGCCTACCAAAAATGCGTTCTTTGTTGGATACCAGAGGATGCGCGCTTCGCTGGGGTCAATAAATGCTGTGGTATCTGTAGAAATATTAAAGTAGTTTACTTCGGCTCCCGACTTGAAACCCGTAAGACCGCCGATGGCAAAGCCACTCTTATTGCCCTTACCCGTAAATTCGCTATCAATGTAGAAACGGGTGCTGTCGGGGGCAACGAACATCAGGGCTACGGTGTCGGCCTTGAAACCGGTGAGACCACCAATGGCGAAGCCCCCCTTGTTGCCCTTCTCGGCTGGCTCCCTTAGGTAAATCCTAACGCTGTCGGGCGTTACCCGGAAGTACTCCGTGTCGTTCTGCTTGAAGCCGGTGAGCCCGCCTATGGCGAAGCCGCTCTTGTTGCCCTTCTCTCCGGTGACCACGTCATCCTCCACGTACATGCGTACTCCCTTCTCGTACACCGCAAACACGATCTGTTCCTGGCTGTTGCTCACAACAAACAGGGGCTCATCGCCTCCCGCTCCAGGTTCCGCTATAAATCGGTTTGCGCTTTGGGCATGCAGCGCGTAGGGTACCGCTTGTAGCTTGGTGGTTCCGAGTTCCGAGTAGCTGGAACCTCCAGTAGGATCAACCTCTACTTTAATGTAAACATTATCCTCATTCCAAGGAATGTCAACAAAGGCTTTTTCAACCGGGGTGCCACTGCCCACCACCAAGCTCACCACGCCCTGAGGCGAGGTGGTAACGGTGTGCGTCTCGGCGTAGTGGCTGGTTTCTCCTGCTTCGTCCTGCAGGGTAAGACGGATGGACACCTGCTGTTCAGCAAGGGGCTGCCCCTCGCTGTCGCGGATTACAGCTTGGTAGTTGAAGCCCTGTGGGGCTTGAGCTAGGGTTGCCAGGGTTAGAGCGAAACTGATGGCAAGGATAAGGAGTTTTTTCATGGCGTATTGGGTGATTGATTGACCTGCCTGCAGCAGGCTGGTTGGTTGATTGGCTATTAAGCTATTGGGTTTATGGTTAAATATTAAACTATAAAATTTCCTGTTACAAGCAGTTAAAGTCCCAAGGGACAATGTTTAAGCGCTGGTTTATTGTCAAATAAGTATCGAAATAAACCCGTCACCCAATAAGCAATAAAGGGGGCGGCGAGGGAAGCACAATGAAAATGATGTAGAGAAAGTTACAATTTTATTCAACGGCAATCAAAAATATTGGGTATTTTTTGACGAAATAAAAACGGCTGTTGCTGAACAGCCGTTTATTGTATGGAAAAAAATGATTATTTAGAAATCAGGGCTTTAATGGCTTCGATTTCGGCTTTGAGGGCCTCTATTTCTTTTACTTTACACTCTAAGTCGGCATTTCGCTGTTCGAGGAAGGTAATCTTCTCCTCCTGCTCCCTGATAGCCTGCAATAGGATTGCGCTGAACTGGCCGTAAGCTATGCTTTTGTAACCCTCGGCATCTGTAGTTACGGTTTGGGGGAAGAACCTCTCAACGTCCTGGGCAATAAAGCCAATCTGCTCATTATGAGAGATATCGCCAATGAAATTGAACCTAACGCTCTGTATCTGTAGCAGGTAAGGCAATATGTTGCTTAATGACACTATGTTCTCTTTTAGCTTCAAATCAGAGGAATGTGTCCATCCATCTGTGGTATATTTGCCAGTTGTTAATCCATTGTATACGACTAATTTTTGATCTGGATTTGTTGTGTTTACTCCAACGTTACCATTTGCGTGTAGCCATATATTTGCTCCAGCTCGTATGGTATTATCCACATCCATACCCAACCCTATTGATGCTGTTTGCCAATCTGTACCAGCACTAGTTCGACGTGCTCTAATCCCTAGCGCAATATTGCTGCTTGCCCTACAGCCTATGCTGGCCATGGCAACTTCGCTATAAATTGATGAAGCCAGATCGGCTGCCCTTAGCTTAAACATAGTGCTCATAGCATCTCCGCCCAATTCATCGGCACCTGAAGTAGTAATACTGATTTTTGAACTGGGATTTAGTGTTCCAACACCTACATTACCTCCACCATTTGCAATGCTAACACTATAAGGTGAATTATGATTCAATGTCAGCACATTATCAGAGTCTATTTCATTTCCATCGAGTAGCAAATTTTGTGTACCTGAAGTAATCTTAACAGTTGCATTTATACCATTATTTTCTCCTCCAACAATATGGAGTTTATCAGAGGGTGTTGCAGTGCCAATACCAACATTTCCTCCGTTTACAGCAGCATATAGAGGCCCGTTAACCTGAAATGTAGGTGTTGATGTTGTATTCCATCCATTTCCTGCTGCTTCCAAAAAAAGTATGCCACTGGTATACCTGAGCTGGTGTGCAATACTCATTATATGATGAAGAAATATGGTAGCCTGTCCATTTGTACTTGAAGGAGACACGCCTCCAATCTCAATATTAAATGTATTTATGCTTCCGGCACTAAACGGATACCCATTAGCCGCAATCTGGGAAGTAACCATAAAACTGCCATTTACCTTGAGCAGGTTGGTATCGAATTCGCCATATAGTAATGGGGCAGATGTGGCTGAGTTGTCTATATAAAGCTTGTTTGAGCCAACTTCATTATAACCCGCATTAAATCCTAAAAAGACATTACCAGAACCACTTTGAATATTATAGCCTGCCTGAGCTCCTATCAGAGTATTGCTTGTTCCATTTAGTTGAGATCCAATCTGGTAACCCAGTGCTGTGTTAAAGTTTCCTTCTCCACCAAACTCTGAATAGCCAGCCTCACTACCCACATAGGTATTGTAATTGCCAGTAGTATTATTTCTCCCTGCATTTGAACCATAAAAACAGTTATAACTGCCGGTATTTTTAAATCCAGCAGCTAAACCAACAAATGTATTAAAACTTGAATTGGTGTTATATCCACCAGAACTTGAACCTATAAAAATATTATTATGCCCAGCGGTATTTTTTTGACCTGCCCAGTCACCAATAAAAATATTAGATTGCCCTGATATATTCTTTTCTCCAGCTCTATTCCCAATAAATACTGAACGGGACCCTGTAGTATTATCATGTCCACTTCTTAAACCTAAAAATATATTTCTGCCTCCGGTTGTATTGTTATAACCTGTTCTATACCCAATAAAAATATTGGTATCGGCAGTAGTTTTAAAGCCACTCTCGGAGCCAATAAATACATTCTGATTGCTGTATGCTTCCTTACCCGACTGATTACCAATAAAAACGTTGCTGTTGCCAGTAGTTTGCCACCCAGCTTCATAGCCCATATAAACATTATAGTGTCCAGATGTATTTTCTCGACCAGAGCTAGAACCAATAAAAATGTTTTGATTCCCGGTGGTATTTTTAAACCCGGAATAACTCCCCTCGAAAATATTACCACTCCCGGTGGTATTATCCTGTCCCGAAAAGTAACCTAAAAAAGTATTATGATTGCCTGTTGAATTATATGTTCCAGAATAGCTTCCTATAAATGTATTGTAAGCTCCTGAAGTATTATGCTGCCCAGCACTGTGTCCAACAAATGAATTATAATTTCCTTCGCTGTTAGAGTAACCAGTCTGGAAACCCAAAAACAGGTTTCCTGCTCCTTGTGTATTGGCAACTCCTGCCTTATAGCCTATAAATGTGTTAAAATAGCCCGTTGTATTTGATTTTCCCGTTTCAAATCCAAAAAAGGAGTTGTACTTTCCATAAAAACCTTCACCAGGCATAGTATTCGTACCCGACTCATGTCCTATAAAGTAATTTTCGGGTGTAAGAAACATAAAACTTGATGTCTCCTGCTTAAATCCGGTTAGCCCACCGATAGCAAATCCGCCCTTATTTCCCTTTACGGTTAAGGTATCATTGACATACACTCTTGTGCTGTCGCGGGTTACTCGCAGGTACTCTTCAAATGGCTGCTTAAACCCCGTGAGTCCTCCAATGGCAAACCCACCCTTGTTGCCCTTGGTGCTGGATGTATCGATGTAGATGCGGGCCATGTCGGGGCTGATGAACATCAGCGCCACAGTGTCGGACTTGAAACCGGTAAGCCCACCTATGGCGAAGCCACCCTTGTTGCCCTTGTCGGTAGGCTCCCTTAGGTAAATCCTAACGCTATCGGGCGTTACCCGGAAATACTCCGTGTCGTTCTGCTTGAAGCCGGTGAGACCGCCTATGGCGAAGCCACTCTTGTTGCCCTTGCATCTTGTGACCACGTCGTCCTCTACGTACATACGCACACCTTTCTCGTACACCGCAAACACGATCTGGTCCAGACTATTGCGCACCACGAACAGGGGCTCATCGGCACCTGCGCTGGGATCGGCCACGAACTGAGATGCACTCTGGGCGTACAGCGCGTAGGGTACCGACTGCAGCTGCGATATCCCCAACAGCACGAAATTGCTTCCCCCTGCCGGATCTACCTCAACCTTGAGGTAAATTTCACCTGTTTTCCATGGAATATCGGCAAAACTGTTTTGAATGGGAATACCACTGCCCACCACCAAACTCACCACGCCTTGGGGCGAGGTGTTCAAAAAATGTAGTTCTGCATAGTGAACAGCTTTACCATCCTGATTCTGCAGAGTGAAACGGATGCTTACAGCCTGTTCCGGGATGGGTTGACCCTCCGTATCGCGGAGCACCGCCTGATAGTTGAAACCCTGTGGGGCTTGGGCTAGGGTTGCCAGGGTAAGGGCTATACCGATGGCAAGAGCAAAAAGTCTTTTCATGGGTAATTGCTTTATGTTTAACAACTTAAGAAATTAACCTTATCGATACCCAAGGGTCCGGGGAAAGGAATCGGGCAATCGCTGGGTAGGGATTTTGATTTTAATATGAAATTTATTGCATTTTAAAATCAAAAACAAGTAAACGATCGTTTTTTTACAAATAATTTTTTCTACCTCATAACTATTGATAATCAGATAGTATATATTACTTTGTAAGCATAACCTTTATGGCTTCGATTTCGGATTTGAGGGATTCGTATTCTCCTAACTTTTGCTCTAATAATTGGATTTTACTTTCATATTCCTTCTTCATTTCAATAATCTGCAGCTGAAGGTTCTCGACCGTTTCAACGGTTTCAAACTGCATGCGTGTTAGGTTTACACCATCCACCTCGTATTCAGCCTTTGTAAACCAGGGCATGTGACCGTTAGCTTTAATAAATTCATCAACATCCAAAGGATCAAGGTAGTTATTATAATCTGGCTGGAAAACAAAATCGGGCTTTGGTATTGTTCCTGATCCATAGAAAATATCTCCGTCAATCTTAGCGTCTCCGGCTACATGCAATAACTTATCAGGGGTTTCGGTACCAATACCCATATTTCCATTACCAAGTATGGTTACCTTAATTGTTGGGTTGTGACTCATATTACCCGAACCTTCAGCGTTTGTAGTTAGCAGATAAATATTGGAAGAACCGTTACCCGTAGAGCCTCCAGATGATAAGAGCAAATCTCCTCCATTGTTATTATATTCATGCAATGCTCCGGAACCTGCTAAAATTGTAAAATTGGCACCTGCTGATGTTGGACTCCTTTCTACTCCTAAGTATTGTGGCTCTTTGTGACTGAAAGTCAGGTGCATATTAGGCATTGGAGTTCCAATGCCAACGTATCCATTCTTGAGAACGGTCATAGCATTATTCGTTTCAGTAATACTTAATCCATTACCAATTACAAAGAGTGGATCTTCTGGTTTCCACATTCCTCCGGAATAGGAATCAGAAGTTACATTGTATCTTCCTAAAACGAAGGAATTAATTGATTGAGCCGTAGTGTACCTGCCAAAAGCCATGGTATATGCACCTTTAGCTTTTACAAAAGCACCAATAGCATAAGAATTAGTGGCATAAGCCGTATCGGCTTCACCCAATGCAAATGAGTAAAATGAACGGGCATTGCTTTGATAGCCTAAAGAGAAAGCGTATTCTCCCTGAGATATACATTCCCGACCTATTGCAACTGATCCATAATTTGTAGCTTGATTTTGTCGACCCATTGTATATGAATACCACCCGCTCGAAGTATTAATATGCCCAAATGCCACACTATAGTCACCACTCGCCACAGTGTTAAAACCAAAACTAGTTGATATAAAACCGGAAGCCACTGTTGAACGACCAAAAGCTAAAGCATACTCTCCATTTGCATTATTATTCGCTCCAAAAGCGAAAGAATGACTTGCATTGGCATTGCATTCATATCCAATTGCTGTTGACGTATAACCTACTGCTTCACTCCTAATACCAAATGATATTGAATATGTACCACTCGCTTTATTGTTTTGTCCTAGAGCTAAAGCAGATATTCCTGTTGCTTCACATTTCGCCCCTATAGCAATTGCATTGTATTCCGATGCGAAATTTTCTCTTCCTATGGCTAATGAATTATTCCCCGATGATTGATTTAGCAACCCAAAGGCCATAGAAGCCCCTCCTGTTGAAGAATTTATAACACCGATTGCAATAGAACCGGAATTTTCTGCCATATTATTATACCCTAGAGAGATAGAGTTAAAACCCATTGCAAATGTTTTATTACCTATTGCTAATCCAGATCGGTAACCAACATGGGAATAAAAACCCATGGCAATACCATATGCTGAATCGACTTGGCATGCATAACCTGCTGAAATTGAATATTTCCCCAATGAAATACAATTTGTACCAAGTGCGAATGATCCTTCTCCCAGTGCCTCATCGCCATTACCAAATGAAAATGAGTAGTCGCCATATGCTAACGAAGGTTTATTTGTGGATACCCCAAACGTATCCCGACCAACAGACCCAAAAGCATATGAAGATTCACCCTGAGCAAAAGCATTGTCACCAAAGGCATAGGAGTTTTGTCCTAATGCCTTTGCATCACCACCAAAGGCAAAAGATCCTTGACCAACTGCTTGAGATTGGTTTCCTATTGCTGTGGAGTTACTACCAAATGCTCGAGCTCTATATCCCAAAGCCTGAGAAAACTCTCCTATTGATTTGGACTCAAATCCTGATGCCCATGAATTGGTCCCAACGCTATCGGGGCTTTCGATAAGAATACGACCAGCCAGAAAAGCTTCTTTCGTCGGATACCAAAGGATTCGAGCTTCGCTGGGATCGATGGTTGCTGTGGTATCGGCCGATACGTTGAAGTAGTTCACGGGAATGCCTGACTTGAAGCCTGTGAGCCCTCCGATGGCAAAGCCACTCTTATTACCTTTTCCTGTAGATTCACTATCGATGTAGAAGCGGGTGCTGTCGGGGGCTACGAACATCAGGGCTACGGTGTCGGCCTTGAAACCGGTGAGACCACCTATGGCGAAGCCCCCCTTGTTGCCCTTCTCGGCTGGCTCCCTTAGGTAAATCCTAACGCTGTCGGGCGTTACCCGGAAGTACTCCGTGTCGTTCTGCTTGAAGCCGGTGAGCCCGCCTATGGCGAAGCCGCTCTTGTTGCCCTTCTCTCCGGTGACCACGTCGTCCTCCACGTACATGCGCACCCCCTTCTCGTAAACGGCCAAAACAATTTGACCCAAGCTGTTACGAACCACGAAGATGGGCTCCTCGGGAATGGATTCAGGGGGTTCTACTTCCATGCCTTCTCCTATAAATCGTCCTCTAGCCCGGATATTGCCGTCCACGTCAAGCATCTCGGTGGGAGAGTTGGTACCAATACCCACATTGACTACGGTGGTTACCTGGTTGTCCCCATCCTGCCAAAGGGTTGTAAGAAAATCGGGCGTTACGCTCACCCATTTTTCGCCATCATGCTGAAGCATGTCACCCTCAACAGCATCCGTAAAATCGAAGTTCTCGGCAAATAAGGGATCGGTTTCCTCCGCTGTCATGGCATGCAGCGCGTAGGGCACCGCTTGTAGCTTGGTGGTTCCGAGTTCCGAGTAGCTGGAACCTCCAGTAGGATCAACCTCTACTTTAATGTAAACATTATCCTCATTCCAAGGAATGTCAACAAAGGCTTTTTCAACCGGGGTGCCACTGCCCACCACCAAGCTCACCACGCCCTGAGGCGAGGTGGTAACGGTGTGCGTCTCGGCGTAGTGGCTGGTTTCTCCTGCTTCGTCCTGCAGGGTAAGGCGGATGGACACCTGCTGCTCTGCAAGGGGCTGCCCCTCACTGTCGCGGAGAACGGCTTGGTAGCTGAAGCCCTGTGGGGCTTGGGCCATGGCAAAAAATGTAAGCCCGGCCAGAATGGTTAATGAGATAAATTTTTTCATGGCGTATTGGGTGATTGGATGATTAATTAAAGGTTTAATGTTTAGGGTTTAGGTTCCGAAAAGAACAAATCGAATATTGGCTTAGTATAGAGAAAACCTAAACGGTTTGTATATTTTAAGGAAGTTTAATGGTTTAAAAGTTAAACTTTACTGTAGAGTAAGTTACGGCATAAATGAATACCAATCAAATATTTTTTGTTTTTTTGAAAAGAAAAAACGGCCACCGTTGGGTAGCCGTTGATAAAACAGGCGTTTTAAAATTATTTTACCATAATAGCTTTTATGGCTTCGATTTCGGATTTGAGGGTTTCAATTTCCCTATGCTGAAACTCAATTAATTTTTGTTGCTGTTCGTTCTTTTCATTCAATTCCTGCACAGCTTTTACCAATGGAATTGTAAAACTTGAATACTTCAATCCCATCAGGGAGCCCGATTTATCGATCCCGCTGAAGTTATATCCTATGCTCTCTGCTGCCATTTCGACTTCCTGAGCAATAAACCCCGAATAAAGGATTTGCTCAATATCATATTTCGAATCGCATTCAAAATCATTGACTACTCCTAGTATTTCATTCTGCTTAGAGATATTATAGTTGAAAGTTACAGGACGTAACAACTTTATAAAATCGAGCCCAGGAACATTCTCGTTTATATTCTCCTTTATTCTCTTATCGGAACCAATTGACCAAGCTACCTGAACCCAAGCAGATGTTACAGACGAATTTCCAATCCTTACCTGATTGCTTGCTCCAATTGTTGCGCCATTGCCCAATGCGGTGGAATTGGTATAAGTTGTACCTGCTTGGAAAGCCTGATAACCTAAAGCTGTATTGTAGGTTCCTGTAGTATTATTATTACCTGTTTTATAACCCAAAAAAATGTTTCTGGAACCACTAGTATTATTGTAACCTGCTTCAAAACCAATAATAATATTATCATAACCGCCTTCATTTTTATAGCCTGCTTCTTTGCCAATAAGTATATTATTATATCCTTCAGTGTTAAAGTAGCCTGTATATGATCCTAGAAAAATATTATAGTCACCTTCATTATTATATCCCACCATTGTTCCCAAAAATGTATTTCTGAAACCAGTGTTATTAAAACCAGCCTTGAAACCCTGAAAAATATTTTCATTACCCTGATTATTATAGCCTGTTTGGTAGCCTATAAAAATATTTTTGTCTTTTTGAGTACTTAAATATCCAACGTGGTATCCCAAAAAAACATTATGCTTACCCCCTGTATTTGAAAAGCCAGCTCTACTACCAATAAATACGTTACTTTTCCCCGTAGTATTTGAGTATCCGCTTTTACTTCCAATAAAAATAGATGAGTCTCCAAAGTTATTTGAATACCCTGCAAGATGCCCTATGAAGGTATTACTATTACCTAAGTTCCAAAATCCTGACTTATCTCCATAAAAAGAATTTTCACTACCAGTTCTATTCTTATATCCAGATGAATCACCAACAAATGTATTGTAGCTACCTTCGGTATTATTGTATCCAGCAAAACTGCCAAGGAATGAATTATTTATTCCTGTTGAATTATTAAATCCGCTTGCATACCCTATAAAAGAATTGTAATTGCCTTCAGTGTTTGCAATACCGCTGTTCTTGCCCACAAAAAGGTTTCCCGATCCAGAAGTATTACCAAATCCACTTGAATCCCCCAAAAAGGTATTACTATTCCCTGCTAGGTTGGAAAAACCTGTTCTATAACCAATAAAAGAATTGTTACTGCCTGTTGTATTGCTATATCCACTTTCATATCCCATAAATGAGTTGTACAAACCCTCGGTAATATTCTGGCCACTCTCGTGACCAATAAAGTAGTTTTCAGGGGTGATACTCATATAACCCGCTGAATTCTTGCTTACAAGGTTTTTGCTCCCAACTGTATCATTATTTTGATCCTTTAATCCTGTTAGCCCCCCTATGGCAAAACCGCTCTTGTTGCCCTTTGCTTCGGTGTCGAATAGAACGTGGGTGTAATCGCGCGATACCCTGAAGTAGTCCTCACCTGTGTCCTTAAAACCTGTCAGTCCACCAATGGCAAATCCGCTTTTATTACCCTTTTCTTCATCGGTTGGATCTCCATCGACATAAACACGGACACCCTGCTCGTATACAGCAAAGACGATCTGGTCCAAACTATTACGTACCACGAACAGGGGCTCATCAGCCCCTGCATCAGGATCGGCCACGAACTGCGATGCGCTCTGGGCATGTAGCGCATAGGGTACGGAGTATAGCTGGGATATCCCAAGCAGTGTAAAACTGCTTCCCCCTAAGGGGTCTACCTCCACCTTTAGGGAAATTTCACCCTCCTCCCAAGGAATATCGATAAAATTATTTAGTATAGGAATACCGCTACCTACCACTAAATTTACAATGCCTTGGGGAGAGGTAGCGAGAAAGTGCAACTCCGCATAATGATTGGCTTTCCCTCCCTGATCCTGAAGGGTAAGGCGAATGGTAACCGCTTGTTCTGTAATGAGCTGTCCTTCACTATTGCGAATTACAGCCTGATAGTTAAAGCCCTGAGGAGCTTGGGCAAAGGCAAAAAATGTAAGCCCTGCAAGGATGGTTAAACAGATAAGTTTTTTCATGGCGTATTAGATGATTGCCCCGACTCCCGAAGCCTCGGGATCGGGGGATTGAGTGATTGGTTAAAAGTTTAGGGTTTGACATTTAATGTTTAGGTACCAAAAAATAACAAACCGAATATTGGCTTTGTATAGAGAAAACCTGAACGGTTTTGAAATTTTTTGGAGTATAACGGTTTAAAAAATTAAACTTTTCTGAGAAGAAAATTACAGCATAAATGAATACCAACCAAATTTTTTATTATTTTTTGAAAAGAAAAAAGGCCACCCGAAGGGCAGCCGTTGATAAAGCAAGCGTTTTAAAATTATTTTACCATCATATCCTTAATGGCTTCGATTTCGGATTTGAGGATTTCAAGCTGCTTTTCCTGTGATTCAATTCGTAGATTCTGTGATTCGATAATATCCTGCTGCTCTTTAATGGCAGCAAGCAGCACAGCGCTAAATTTTCCATAGGCAATCCCCTTGTACCCATCCTCCTCGGTTAAAACTAATTCGGGAAACTCCTTCTCCACTTCCTGAGCTATAAACCCAATTTGCTTTGCATGGGAGAACTGCAAATCTGGATATTCCTCAACCCTCCATGAAAAATTTACCGCATTGATTCTTCTAATCTTATCGATTACAGGGCCAAGTTCAGTAATATCTTTCTTAAACCTCTTATCAGAACCAGATACCCAGTTGCCATTTGTATACCCTCCCTTATATGCATAAACGCTATAATTTGTTGAAGAACCCCCATTTATCCTTAATCCATATAGAGTAGAATAATTAACGTTTATTCCAACCAATGAGTTAAACCGAATATATCTATTTGTTGGATTCATACTCCCATAAATGTATGTTGTGGATTCATTCCCTAAATAATTATCAATATAAAGCATATTATCAACAATATATAAAGTACTATGACCTGCTGAATATCCGATTGCAATATTTTTGTCCCCCCTCAGATTATGCCCCGCATAGCTACCAATATAGGTATTTCCGCTGCCAACCGTGTTGCTATAACCGGTTAAACTTCCAACAAAAACATTTTCTGCACCTTCGGTATTGGATTGTCCGCTATTCTCTCCAAGAAAAGTATTAGTATGTCCACTTGTATTGGCTCCACCTGCATAGTGCCCTAAAAAAACATTTGAATATCCATCATCATTACTTTCTCCTGAAGAATGGCCAACGAAAACATTTCTCTGACCATCGTAATTGCTATACCCTGCTTTGTACCCAATCATAATATTTCCCCAACCAGAATAGTTGTTAAAACCAGCCTGATAGCCCATTAGGGTATTGTAGTATCCGGTTTCGTTTCCCAGACCACACTGGTATCCAACAAAGGTATTGTAATACCCTTGAATTCCCGTTCCTCCGATGTTACTGTAACCACTCTGGTACCCAATGAAAACATTGTAAGCAGTTATCTGGCTATAATATCCTGCCTCAAAACCAAGAAATACATTTTGTAAACCGCTAGTATTGCTAAAGCCTGCCTTATTCCCAATAATAACATTACTACTTCCGCTGGTTATATTTCTACCGGCTTCATTACCAATAAAGACGTTGGTTGTCCCTGTTGATTTGGGAGTTGTAACCCCCAGACCTGCATAGTAACCCACGTAAACATTTTTCGATCCCGTTGAGTTATTCAACCCGGCTTCAGACCCAATGAATGTGTTGAAACTACCGGCTGGAGAAGTTCCCCCGATATTCCAGAAACCTGCCTGATAACCCATGAAAACATTGTTTGCGCCCGTTGTGTTGGAATAACCACTCCTGTTGCCAATAAAAACGTTATTGCTGCCACTGGAGTTTTTCCTGCCTGCCTGATGCCCCATGAACGAATTAAATTGACCTGTATTAACTCTACCCGTTCCTTTTCCAAGAAACACATTGAAGCTATTGGTATTCCCATAACCTGCAGAGTCACCAATAAAAACATTACTACTTACATTAGTCCCTGAATAACCAGCTAGGTTTCCCAACATCACATTATATGATCCAGTGGAGTTTGTATAACCACTATTATAACCAATAAAAACATTGCTAAGGCCAGTACTATTAGAATGACCCGTTTTATAGCCCATAAATGTGTTGAAGTAACCAGATGAATTGGTTTTTCCAGACTCATACCCAAAAAAGGAGTTGTACCTTCCGGCATCACCAGTTCCTGGTGTAGTGTTCAATCCCGCATCATGTCCAATAAAGTAGTTTTCGGTGGTAATACTCATATAACCCGCTGAATTCTTACTTCCAAAGTTTTTGCTCCCAGCTGTATCATTTTTTTGATCCTTTAATCCTGTTAGCCCCCCTATGGCAAAACCGCTCTTGTTGCCCTTTGCTTCGGTGTCGAATAGAACGTGGGTGTAATCGCGCGATACCCTGAAGTAGTCCTCACCTGTGTCCTTAAAACCTGTCAGTCCACCAATGGCAAATCCGCTTTTATTACCCTTTTCTTCATCGGTTGGATCTCCATCGACATAAACACGGACACCCTGCTCGTATACAGCAAAGACGATCTGGTCCAAACTATTGCGTACTACGAACAGGGGCTCATCAGCCCCAAGGTTGGGGTCAACAACGAACTGCGATGCGCTCTGGGCGTACAATGCATAAGGAACAGAATGCAACTGAGATATCCCCAGCAGTGTAAAATTGCTTCCCCCTGCGGGATCTACCTCCACCTTTAAGGAAATTTCACCCTCTTCCCATGGAATATCGTTAAAACTATTTAGTATAGGAATACCGCTGCCTACCACTAAGTTTACAATACCTTGGGGAGAGGTAGTGAGAAAGTGCAACTCTGCATAATGATTGGCTTTCCCTCCCTGATCCTGAAGGGTAAGGCGAATGGTAACCGCTTGTTCTGTAATGAGCAGTCCTTCACTATTGCGAATTACCGCCTGATAGTTGAAGCCCTGAGGTGCTTGTGCAAAGGCAAAAAATGTAAGCCCTGCAAGGATGGTTAATGAGATAAGTTTTTTCATGGCGTATTGGATGATTGAATGATTAATTAAAGGTTTAATGTTTAGGGTTTAGGGTTTAGGTTCTGAAAAGAACAAATCGAATATTGGCTTTGTATAGAGGAAACCTGAACGGTTTTTTAAATTTTATGGGAGTTTATGGTTTAAAAGTTAAACTTTACTGTAGAGAAAGTTACGGCATTAATTAATACAAACCATTATTTTATGTTTTTTTTTGAAAAGAAAAACGGCCACCGTTGGGTAGCCGTTGATAAAATTAGTGTTTTAAACTATTGTTTTAGCAATGCTTTGATAGATTCTAGTTCGGATTTTATTGTTTCTAAATCAAATCCTTTCCGATTCAATACATCTATTTCATTTTGCAGATTATCAATAATCTGCTGTTGCTCTTTTATAGCTTCGACAAGAATAGGGAACATTTGCTCATAGTTTCTTATCATATACAATCCTGTCTCGGGGTCTAGCACAACCATTTCGGGCACAACTTCCATAAGTTCCTGAGCATCAAAACCAATGTTGCTAATTAAGTCATGAGGGTTATTATAACTTTTTTCCTCATTCGGGTATTCACTCATGTCGACTAAGTATGAATAACCCTTTAATGCCATAACTTTATTAACCGAATTTGATATTGGTTTTACATTAATTCTTGATTTAATTGAAGGTGTCCATACGTGCTCGGTGGTTCGGTAAATGTTTTTTGTATAGGTGTTAAACCAGTAATATGTTGCTGTCCCCAAATAGCCCCAGTTTCCAGATGATGGTCTTATTGTTGGTTCCGTTCCGGAATAGTCCATATAAATCTTATAAGTACCCACATCGAAGTATGAATTACCTGTTACGTGGAACTTTTCAGATGGTGAGGTAGTACCAATTCCTATATTTCCTGCTCTTGTAATAATCATTCTGGCATCTGCTGTAGTAATATTTGCAGTACTTGCACCATCATTTGTTGCAAATACAATGCTTCCCCTTCCATAGGTAGTGGTTCTCTGGAAGAAAATACCTGCTTTATAGTATTCATTATTCGCATTGCTCATGTTTTTAAACCTAATCCCACTTGTAATACCCGTTGTGGCAGAACTGGTTCCGGAATTGTTTTGGATGTCCATAAAAGCACCAGCCGCACCTGTTGTTCCAGTATTTACATCCATAAGATGAAGCCTGTTTTGGGGCGAAGTGGAGCCAATGGCCACATTTCCCGTACTGAAATTGCCATAAATTAAGGGCGTTCCAGTACTATTGGCAATGTAAAGACGGTTATCTCCGGTTCCTGCACCTAACCCGGCCTTATTGCCAATAAATACATTATTGTTCCCCGCTGCTCCGGCTTCATTGCCAAGAAACACATTGTAACTGCCATCTTCTGATCCTGCGTAGTAACCCATGGCAACATTGTATGAACCAGAAGAGCTGCCCGAAGCGCATCCCAGGTATGAGTTATAACTTCCTGTAGTATTCAAAGCAGACCAAGCACCAAATATGGCATTCCAACTTATTCCCGTTGTAACAAGCGATGCTGCCAGATTACCCACTATGGTATTGCTCTCGCCAGTGGGAATCTGCGTTCCGGTAGTATTTCCAATTAATATGTTGAAGTTACCCTTTATTGCCTTACCCGCTGCATTGCCCAGATAGATGTTTCCTATTTGCGTTAAGTTTTCTTCTCCCGCCTGATAGCCAACAAAAATATTATTGGTACCACCCGTGTTTTTTCTACCTGCATCAGGTCCAATGAATACATTGTGAAAACCTTCCGTTGTAGCCCTACCGGCTCTATAGCCCATGAATGAGTTTCTATAACCCGTTGTTAAAGACATACCGGCTTCCTGACCGATAACGTAGTTCTCAGGGGTTATGCTCATAAAGCCGGCCGTGTTATCTTTGCTTCCAAATCTTGGTTTATTTGAATCATTTCCCCTGCCAGGGTTATTCAAATCCGTTTCACTATTTTTAAACCCGGTAAGCCCCCCAATGGCAAATCCGCTCTTGTTGCCCTTGGCCTCGGTGTCGAAGAGTATGTGGGTGTAATCGCGTGATACCCTGAAGTAGTCCTCGCCCGTGTCCTTAAAGCCCGTAAGTCCGCCAATGGCGAAGCCGCTCTTGTTGCCCTTGGTGTCCACCGTGGGGTCGCCATCCACGTATATGCGAACCCCCTGCTCGTACACGGCAAAAACAATTAAACCAGCGGTGTTGCGCACCACGAAGAGCGGATCCTCGCTGGGGGTACCCGGCTTGGTGAGCGTAAGCCCATACGCCTTGATGTTGCCCGCCACGTCCAGCTTCTCCGCCGGAGTGGTGGTGCCTATGCCCACGTTGGTCCCGTTATCGTAGATCACGCCTGTACCAATGGTATTTCCGCTTGTCCAGCGGGCCACGTAGCTGGCTGTTCCGCTGCCAGTGGCAACTCTGGTACTACCCTCGAAGAGCCGTGTGGCGTAGAGGTAACCATCGTAGTTGGTACGGGTGGTACTACTAGGTGCCGTTGTACCGCCGTAAAATCCCCCAGCGGTTTTTGCTCCGCTATGTCGCATCACTCCTGCGGTTGTACTTGAGGGTAACTGGGTAGTAATGGCGTGGGTGTGAGAGCTGGTTGTCAAAGCATTAGTTGTTGAGGAGGTCAGGGTGCTAGGGGTGCCCAGAGTAACGGTTCCCGTTCCAGTGATGGTGGTGAAGTTCATCCCATTTCCCGCCGCCACGCTGGTTACTGTTCCCATGCCGCTGTGGGTATGGTTACCCGCTGCATAGTTCGTGGAGCCTGTGCCGATGTTGGTGTTGTAGGGTGAGTAAACCCTCTGATCAGCCTCGTAAAGCCTGGTGGCAACCAGGTAACCCGAGTAGTTCAGCCTCTGCGTTCCGGTAGGGGTTGAACTGCCACCGTTGAACGCGCTAGCGGTGTTGGTTGTGCCCGTGTACCGCACAAAGGACGAGCTGGTGGATCCCGCCAGCACCCCCCTGTCGCTGCTCAGCGTACCAGTTGTGATGTCGGTGGCCGCATGGGTGTGGCTCGATGCCGCTGCTCCGATGTCGGAGAGCACCTGCGCCGGTGTTCGCTGGGCAAGGGTGGTGGCTGCCGATGCGTAGATGAAGTTACCTGTGGTATAGCTGGAAATACCCGTGCCTCCCCGTGCCACCGCCAGCGTGCCCGTGGTGATGTTGGTGGCGCTGTGGTTGTGGCTCGAGGGGTTCTCCCACGTGGCCAGCCCGCTGGCATCGGAGGTGAGCAGCTTGCCGGCGCCTGGCACGCCTCCCTGGATCTTCACCTGTCCGCTTACGTCGAGCTTGGCGCCCGGGCTGGTGGTGCCCACCCCCACGTTGGTACCCGAATTGTAGATGTTGCTGCTGGCCTCCCAGCTGGTGCCGTTGTGGCGAAGCGTTTGGCCTGTGGTGCCGGCCACCAGTGGGCCCTCAGGCCCCTGTGGGCCAACGGGTCCCTGTGGCCCTTCAGGCCCTTGGGGTGCCTGAAACTCCACCCAGTTCACCCCATCTTCCTTTGGAGGGGTGGTTGACTGGTGGGCGTCGGTCTGGCAGATGTACATGGAGTTGACCTCCTCCGATGTCGAGGACTCGGCAAAGACGTAATCCCCTGAATCGTACGTCTCTGTCCCTAACCAGTTCCCCCGGTTGGTAAGCCCAGTGCCCGGTTCGCCTTGAGGGCCCGGAGGGCCCGGAGGGCCTTCATCACCCGGAAGCCCATTCGACCCGTCCTGGGTCATCTGCTGCCAGCCGAGCGCCGTGTACACCCACGACTTCCCGTCGCCCGTGTTGTAGTAGGCATCGTTGATCGCTGGGTCGATCGGTTCGGTGCCGGAGCTCCCCAGCCAGGTGATGGGGGTGCCTGCCACACCCTGATCCCCCTTAAGGTCGGTGTAGGCATAGCCACCCTCGTCCTCGCGCTTGATGCCGAGGCTGGTGCCAACCCAGCTGTACTGGATGCCTACGCCATCGGTACCCGGGAGACCATCCTCCCCATCGGCACCCGGATTCCCAGGATCTCCCTTAAGGTCGGTGTACGCATAGCTCCCCTCATCCTCACGCCTGATGCCGAGGCTGGTGCCATCCCAGTCGTACAGAATGCCAACACCATCGGCTCCCGTATCCCCGGGAGCTCCCTTAAGGTCGGTGTAGGTATAGCTACCCTCGTCCTCGCGCTTGATGCCGAGGCTGGTGCCATCCCAGTCGTACAGAATGCCAACGCCATCGGCTCCGGGCTCTCCCTGCAGGCCCTCAACATCCTGCCACTGGGCGTTACCCAGATCATCCATGGTCATCAGCACCCTGCCTTCGGCTGGGCTTCCTCCCCGGATGCGGAGCTGACCGTTCACGTCTAGCCTTTGCGTGGGATTTTCCGTACCCGTTCCGATCCCCACGTTGCCCCCCATGGGCTGGAGGGTGAACGGCTCGGCCTGCACCCCAGCGTAGCCAACCTGCAGCCAACCGATGTAGGGCGAGGTGGGCATCTTGCCGATGTCAACCCCCTCCGTTGGGTACGGCGTGGTCCGTATCCTCAGCATTCCGCTGGAGGCGGAGGCGCTTGGGATGGTGGGATCCCCTCCTGTATCCACGATGGTCAGCCTTGCGTAGGGCGCGGTATTCCCCACGCCCACATTGGTCCCCGTGTTGTAGAGGTTGCTGGTGGCCGCCCACGTGCTGCCATCGTGCATGAGGGTTTGGCCGGTGGTCCCCGATACCAGCGGGCCTGGGGGTCCCTCTGGGCCTACTGGTCCCTCTGGACCCACTGGGCCTGGAGTTCCGCTCGCTGCGTATAGCGCATAGGGTACGGCCTGTATTTTCGATGCGCCCATGTTGAGGTAGCTGCTGCCCCCGCTGGGGTCTACGTCAATGCTGATGTACACATCTCCTTCCCCCCAGGGAACGTCGGCAAAAACCCCGCTCTCAACGGTGCCGTTGCCCACGATGAGCGATACCACCCCCAGCGGTGACGTGGTGAGGGCGTGGGTCTCGGAGTAGTGGGTTACGCTCCCGCTCTCGTCCTGAAGATTTAGGCGTAGACTCACCGCCTGCTCGACCAGGGGTTGTCCCTCGCTGCTGCGGATTAGGGCCTGATAGCTGAAGCCCTGAGGGATCTGGGCTTGCATTGTCAGCGTCAGGCTGATGCCGATGGCTAAGAGAATAAGTTTTTTCATGGTGTAGGTATGGTTGATTGGTTGATTGAATGATTGGTTAAGGGTTTAACGTTTTGATGCCAAAAAACAACAAACCGAATATTGAATTTGCGTAGAGAAAACCTGAACGGCTTAAAAATTATTCTTTACTATAGAGAAAGTTACGGCACAATTTGGTGCTTTTGCAAATTATTTTGTACAATTTTTAGAAAAAAAACGGCCACCGTTGGGTAGCCGTTGATAAAACAGGCGTTTTAAAATTATTTTACCATCATAGCCTTGATAGCTTCGATTTCGGCTGTTAGTTTTTCTATAGCATTTTTCTGTCCCTCAATAATTTGCTGTTGTTCTTGCATCCCCTTTACTAAAACAGTTACGAGCTTGTCGTATGACATACTCCAAAGTTCACTTTCTTCGTTTTTGGGTTTAGATACTACCTCAGGAATAATTTTAAACACTTCCTGAGCCAATAGTCCAATGGAATTAGAACCTGTATCCAGTATAGTCAGTTTTTCATCTTCAGAAATAGAATTATGGTGAAAGTAGGCTAAAGGTTTAAGTTTCATGATCTCGGCAAGTCCGTAAGGAATTGTTTTCTGGTTTGATTTAATCCTAGTATCTGAGTAAGTTGACCATTGATTTGCCCTACCTCTTCCGTATGCGCTGGCTGTGTTCGGAAGATCTATCCTAAATTCTGGTTCAGTTACACCAAAACCAACGAAACCTTCTCCGGTTATTCTCATTTTTTCAGATGGATTATTGTCGCTGCTTCCTGGTGACCCGGATGTAGCGGTATGAAAAGTTATTTTTGACGATTTGTCTCCTTTCGATATCCCCGACTTAAGGATCAGCTCTCCTCCATCAAGATCAGATGCAGACATATAATTATCGCAGCCTCCTGCTTGAATTTCGAGGCTTGTTCCATTTCCTGACCCAAATATGGCTTGTCGTGGCCTTGTTATACCAATTATTCTTGAATTTACAGGATGATAAGAGAAATGAATATCGTAGAAAGGATTGTTTACCAACAGGCCTAATTTTCCATTTTTAAGCAATGTTAAAGCATTATGCCTGCTATTAATAAATCCAGTTCCCACAACAAAAATGGGATCGGTTGTAATATACTCATTGGCACTCCAAAAGCTATCATAGTAATTGTATCTACCAATTGCTGTCATGGCGTATGAATTAGCTATTGTATACTCTCCGGCAGCGAATGCATAATCGCCACTAGCCATAGTGTTAACGCCAAAGGTCATTGCCCCCTTACCAGTAGCAGAGGATCCTTGCCCTATTGCAAACGCGTAATCGCCGGATGAAAGGGTGAAGTTACCCGTTGGATCACCTATGGAATCGCGACCAACTGAACCAAAAGCAAAACTTCCTTGGGCTTGTGCAACTGCACCAGCACCAAAAGCATAGGAATCGTCTCCCAATGCTACAGGTGCATCGCCAAAGGCAAATGAATTATCGCTGTTGGCAACGGCATTTTTTCCGATAGCGGATGAGTAATATCCTCGTGCAATAGACTTATAGCCCATCGCCTGGCTCCACCCCCCCACCGCTTTCGATTCGTATCCCGTGGCAACGGAGTTTGTCCCCACGCTGTCGGGATCCTCAATGAACACCTGGCCTGCCATAAATGCGTTCTTTGTTGGATACCAGAGGATTCGTGCTTCGCTAGGATCGATGGTTGCTGTGGTATCTGTAGAAATATTAAAGTAGTTTACTTCGGCTCCCGACTTGAAACCCGTAAGACCGCCGATGGCAAAGCCACTCTTATTGCCCTTACCCGTAAATTCGCTATCAATGTAGAAACGGGTGCTGTCGGGGGCAACGAACATCAGGGCTACGGTGTCGGCCTTGAAACCGGTGAGACCACCAATGGCGAAGCCCCCCTTGTTGCCCTTCTCGGCTGGCTCCCTTAGGTAAATCCTAACGCTGTCGGGCGTTACCCGGAAGTACTCCGTGTCGTTCTGCTTGAAGCCGGTGAGCCCGCCTATGGCGAAGCCGCTCTTGTTGCCCTTCTCTCCGGTGACCACGTCATCCTCCACGTACATGCGTACTCCCTTCTCGTACACCGCAAACACGATCTGTTCCTGGCTGTTGCTCACAACAAACAGGGGCTCATCGCCTCCCGCTCCAGGTTCCGCTATAAATCGGTTTGCGCTTTGGGCATGCAGCGCGTAGGGTACCGCTTGTAGCTTGGTGGTTCCGAGTTCCGAGTAGCTGGAACCTCCAGTAGGATCAACCTCTACTTTAATGTAAACATTATCCTCATTCCAAGGAATGTCAACAAAGGCTTTTTCAACCGGGGTGCCACTGCCCACCACCAAGCTCACCACGCCCTGAGGCGAGGTGGTAACGGTGTGCGTCTCGGCGTAGTGGCTGGTTTCTCCTGCTTCGTCCTGCAGGGTAAGACGGATGGACACCTGCTGTTCAGCAAGGGGCTGCCCCTCGCTGTCGCGGATTACGGCTTGGTAGCTGAAGCCCTGGGGGGCTTGGGCAAGGGTAAAAAATGTAAGCCCTGCGAGGATGGTTAATGAGATAAGTTTTTTCATGGCGTATTGGGTAATTGAGTGATTGGGTGATTGATTGCCCCGATGTCCCGACCCTGATAATTCGGGGGTCGGGAGAATTAGTTTTTTTAGCTATAAGTTGCTGGTTTAATTTAATCACAACAGATTGCTGTCATTAATACAAAATTTTTGCTGACTTAAAAAATACAAGTTACATAAAAAAAACGACTGTTTAATTCGATTTTTTTAAAATGCCAGCGATAGACAAAAAAATCTTCGTAGCGAAAAATCGAGTCATAATCTGTGCTTTTTAGTCGCACACCAGAGAAAAAAACGGTTACCTAATGGCAACCGTTTTTTTAGGGTAATTGTTGTTAAAGCTAATTTTCCTGCGAAAGCATTAACTTTTCAAGCCGCTCAAGGCGGGATTTGAGGTCGTCGTTTTCTTTAGATTGTAAATTTATTAACTTTTGTTGCTGATTTACAGCCTCTAACAGAACAACTGATAACTTGGCATAGTTTATAAATGTATCTCCTGATTCGTCTGTAGCGACTAGTTCAGGGAAAACAACTTTTAAATTTTCAGGGTTAATCCCAATTTCCGTTTTCTCTATTGTTATTGTAGTTTTTGTCCTCTCGTCAAGTATCGTTTCGAATGTATTATACCGCATTGTTTTAATGGTAAACAATGAGTTTAAGTCCAATTCAAATGATTTAGCATTCTTAAAATAATCTACATTAGCTTTTTGTCCAGAACTTTTAGAGTTCAACGTTCCATCAACCCATGCGTTTTGTGACACCCAAAAAGCGTCGTGAACTGCAAAAGCATACTGTTTGGCAGTACTTCCAACTGAAGCTCCTTGATAAGCATAAGCTACTGGACCTAGACCTGTACCAGGATTATCATTAATCCTAAGCTTAGTTCCTGTAACATTTAAGTCACCATTTATTACTAGATAATTACTACTAAAATCTCCATAGATTAGAGGTGTGCTACCAGAACCAATATACAATCTATTATCACCAGCACCCACATTATACCCCGCATCAGCTCCAATAAAAATATTACTGCTACCTGATGTTGTCCCAGATCCCGCACGGTATCCCAAAGCCACATTATTGGCACTCAAATCGGTACCAGCAGTTGCCCCAATGCAGACATTCTGATTTCCTGTAAGTCTGTATCCTGCCATGGTCCCCATAACTGAATTGCTTTGAATAGTGGTTGAAGCACTGGCCCCGGCAAGATTTCCAATAATTGTGTTCATATGACCTTGAGAAATAGACAAACCAGCAGTGTTTCCTAAATATATATTAAAGGTCCCAGTGGTATTATTTCCACCAGCAGCAAGTCCCATAAAAACATTAACACCCCCAGAAGTGTTTTTCTCTCCTGCTTTGGAGCCAATAAAAACGTTATTAGCTCCTCCAACATTCTTGGTGCCTGCATCATCGCCAATAAACACGTTTTGATAACCGTTAGTGGTAAGTTTACCTGCTCTATTGCCTATAAATGAGTTATCCGTTCCCGTTCCCGTTGATAACGACATACCGGCATCCTCCCCTATGGTGAGGTTATCAGTGGTTACCGTCATGTAACCAGAGGTGTTTTTGCTACCAACACCCCTTAAATTCTCAGAATCACTACCTATAATTGAACCCCTAGAGTTATCACCCTTAAACCCGGTAAGCCCTCCAATGGCAAATCCGCTCTTGTTGCCCTTGGCCTCGGTGTCGAAGAGTATGTGTGTATAATCGCGTGATACCCTGAAGTAGTCCTCGCCCGTGTCCTTAAAGCCCGTAAGTCCGCCAATGGCGAAGCCGCTCTTGTTGCCCTTGGTGTCCACCGTGGGGTCGCCATCCACGTATATGCGAACCCCCTGCTCGTACACGGCAAAAACAATTAAACCAGCGGTGTTGCGCACCACGAAGAGCGGATCCTCGCTGGGGGTACCCGGCTTGGTGAGCGTAAGCCCATACGCCTTGATGTTGCCCGCCACGTCCAGCTTCTCCGCCGGAGTGGTGGTGCCTATGCCCACGTTGGTCCCGTTATCGTAGATCACGCCTGTACCAATGGTATTTCCGCTTGTCCAGCGGGCCACGTTGCTGGCTGTTCCGCTGCCAGTGGCAACTCTGGTGCCGCCCTCGTAGAGCCGTGTGGCGTAGAGGTAACCATCGTAGTTGGTTCGGGTGGTGCTGGTAGGGGCTGTTGTCCCCGAGTAGAAGCTTCCCGCCGTTTTGGTGCCACCGCTGTGCCGCATAATGCCCGCCGTGGTGCTGGAGGGCAGCTGGGTGGTGATGGCGTGGGTGTGCGAGGTGGTCGTCAGCGCATTCGTGGTGGAGCTGGTCAGCGTACCAGGGGTACCCATGGTAACGGTTCCCGTTCCCGTGATGGTGGTGAAGTTCATCCCATTTCCCGCCGCCACGCTGGTTACTGTTCCCATGCCGCTGTGGGTATGGTTACCCGCTGCATAGTTCGTGGAGCCTGTGCCGATGTTGGTGTTGTAGGGTGAGTAAACCCTCTGATCAGCCTCGTAAAGCCTGGTGGCAACCAGGTAACCCGAGTAGTTCAGCCTCTGCGTTCCGGTAGGGGTTGAACTGCCACCGTTGAACGCGCTAGCGGTGTTGGTTGTGCCCGTGTACCGCACAAAGGACGAGCTGGTGGATCCCGCCAGCACCCCCCTGTCGCTGCTCAGCGTACCAGTTGTGATGTCGGTGGCCGCATGGGTGTGGCTCGATGCCGCTGCTCCGATGTCGGAGAGCACCTGCGCCGGTGTTCGCTGGGCAAGGGTGGTGGCTGCCGATGCGTAGATGAAGTTACCTGTGGTATAGCTGGAAATACCCGTGCCTCCCCGTACCACCGCCAGCGTGCCCGAGGTGATGTTGGTGGCGCTGTGGTTGTGGCTCGAAGGGCTCTCCCACGTGGCCAGCCCGCTGGCATCGGAGGTGAGCAGCTTGCCGGCGCCCGGCACGCCTCCCTGTATCTTAACCTGCCCGCTCACATCGAGCTTGGCGCCCGGGCTGGTGGTGCCCACCCCCACGTTGGCCCCCGAATTGTAGATGTTGCTGCTGGCCTCCCAGCTGGTGCCGTTGTGCCGAAGCGTTTGCCCTGTGGTACCGGCCACCAGTGGGCCCTCAGGCCCCTGTGGCCCAACGGGTCCCTCTGGACCTTCAGGCCCTTGGGGTGCCTGAAACTCCACCCAGTTCTCCCCATCTTCCTTTGGAGGGGTGGTTGACTGGTGGGCGTCGGTCTGGCAGATGTACATGGAGTTTACCTCCTCCGATGTCGAGGACTCGGCAAATACGTAATCCCCTGAATCGTACGTCTCTGTCCCTGACCAGTTACCCCGGTTGGTAAGCCCTGTACCCGCTTCGCCTGGAGGGCCCTCAGGTCCTGGAGGCCCCTGAGGTCCTGCTTCACCCGGAAGCCCATTCGCCCCGTCCTGGGTCATCTGCTGCCACCCGAGCACCGTGTACACCCACGATTTCCCCTCTCCCGTATGGTAGTAGGCATCGTTGATCGCTGGGTCTATTGGTTCGGTGCCGGAGCTCCCAAGCCAGGTGATGGGGGTCCCCGGAGGGCCTTGCTCTCCCTCATCACCCTTAAGGTCGGTGTAGATGAAGTCCACCTCATCCTCCCGCTTCACGCCCAGGCTGGTTCCTGCCCAGGCGTAAAGAATGCTGTAGCCCGGTTGACCGGGTTCGCCCGGAAGTCCATCCTCCCCATCGGTGCCCGGAGTACCCGGAGGGCCCGGATCTCCTTCCGGCCCCGCCGGGCCCTGGGGGCCTGCCGGTCCCGTGAGCGATTCCAAGAACTCCTCCTCTGTCCCGGAGTGGCCCAGGCCGAGCCATACCTCGTAGGCCGACTGCCCATCTTCTCCAGGGTCTCCAGGTTCTCCCTGCAGGCCCTCAACGTCCTGCCATTGGGCGTTACCCAGACCATCCATGGTCATCAGCACCCTGCCCTCGGCGGGGCCTCCTCCCCGGATGCGGAGCTGACCGTTCACGTCCAGCCTTTGCGTGGGGCTTTCGGTGCCCGTTCCGATCCCCACGTTGCCCCCCATGGGCTGTAGGGTAAACGGCTCGGGCTGTACTCCAGCGTAGCCAACCTGCAGCCAACCGATGTAGGGCGAGGTGGGCATCTTGCCGATGTCAACCCCCTCCGTTGGGTACGGCGTGGTCCGTATCCTCAGCATTCCGCTGGAGGCGGAGGCGCTTGGGATGGTGGGATCCCCTCCTGTATCCACGATGGTCAGCCTTGCGTAGGGCGCGGTATTCCCCACGCCCACATTGGTCCCCGTGTTGTAGAGGTTGCTGGTGGCCGCCCACGTGCTGCCATCGTGCATGAGGGTTTGGCCGGTGGTCCCCGATACCAGCGGGCCTGGGGGTCCCTCTGGGCCTACTGGTCCCTCTGGACCCACTGGGCCTGGAGTTCCGCTCGCTGCGTATAGCGCATAGGGTACGGCCTGTATTTTCGATGCGCCCAGGTTGAGGTAGCTGCTGCCCCCGCTGGGGTCTACGTCGATGCTGATGTACACATCTCCTTCCCCCCAGGGAACATCGGCAAAAACCCCGCTCTCAACGGTGCCATTGCCCACGATGAGCGATACCACCCCCAGCGGAGACGTGGTAACGGCGTGGGTCTCGGAGTAGTGGGTTACGCTCCCGCTCTCGTCCTGAAGATTTATGCGTAGACTCACCGCCTGCTCAACCAGGGGTTGTCCCTCGCTGCTGCGGATTAGGGCCTGATAGCTGAAGCCCTGAGGGATCTGGGCTTGCATTGTCAGCGTCAGGCTGATGCCGATGGCTAAGAGAATAAGTTTTTTCATGGTGTAGGTATGGTTGATTGGTTGATTGAATGATTGGTTAAGGGTTTAACGTTTTGATGCCAAAAAACAACAAACCGAATATTGAATTTGCGTAGAGAAAACCTGAACGGCTTAAAAATTATTCTTTACTATAGAGAAAGTTACGGAATATTTTTTATTAGCCATCAAAAAGATTGGTTTTTTTTCAAAAAAAAGGCTACCCTAAGGCAGCCCTTTGCATAGTATTGATTTACTGTCTGTTGTTATTAAAGAAATTACCAACTAGTTTTCCTGTGATAGCATCATTCTTTCAAGCCGCTCGAGGCGGGCTTTGAGGTCAGCGTTTTCGCTTTTTAGCTTATTTAACTCATCGATTTCAACTTGCTGTTCCTTGATGGCCTCAACTAGTAACGGGATCATTGTTGTGTAGTTAACGTATTTTAAACCATCTCCATCAGTTAGTATAGCTTCGGGTAAAATCATTTCTAATTCCTGAGCAATAACACCTAATTGGTTTCCCTTAGGAAAATTGAATCGTTCAATTTCCTCGCTATTGAACTCTGATAATTCAGCTTCAGATTTATATTCATATGATACGCCCTGAATATTTAAAACCTTACTTAAAGATCCTTTGAGCGGGATAATGTTCTTCTTAAAGTTTTTATCGGATGTCACGTATGTAGTGGCTCTAACGCTACCACTAAAATAGCCTGCCCAGTTTGTGGTTCCACCTGACGCTGAACCATATACCCCGTAGTTAGTTGTTGCTCCATAGGCATATCCATATACACCATAATTAGTAGTTGCACTTGTATTGTATGCCCTGCAATACACTGCATAATTTGTATTGGAACCTGTTAGATTACTATAGATACCGTATGCTGTTCCCGAAGAATAGTCATTTGCAATATAAATTGCTCTTGTTGTAGAAGTAGAAATATCCAAAGGAAAATTTGGATTTGCATTTCCAAGCCCCAACCTAGAATTTGTATTATCCCAGTGAAGATTGGTATTACTTGACAGTGTGTTTGCACCTGTCCATATAGCAACTTTATTTGTAGCGCCACTACCAGTTGCTACCGATGCAGTGCTTCGCTTTATTTGGCCAGAATTGTTAACATACATATTGGGGGCACTAGCATCTGTTGCTTCATAAGCACCCTGACAGTATAATGATGTTATGCTCCCATTTCCAAGGCGTACCTGATTAGAAGCGGTCATAAAGGCGCCATTTCCTATGACGGTTGAATTGGTATAGGTATTTGAGTTTAACGGGGTGGCATTATGCCCAATTGCAGTATTAAAATCTCCACTTACAAGTAATGCTAGGGCATTTCTGCCCACGGCAGTATTGCTACTTCCCTGTGCATTAAGTAAAGCAGCTTCACCAACTGCTACGTTATAATTTCCATTAGTATTTTCGTATAAAGCCGCAGAACCTAAAGCTGTATTTCCTTGTCCCGTTTCACTAAATTGCATGGCAATATTTCCAATAGCAAGGTTGTTAAATCCATCGATATGGTTTTTTAAGGCCCAGTGTCCAATGGCTAAGTTCTGATAACCAGTAGTGTTATTTTCCAACACCTCATTACCGATGGCTATATTGTTATAACCCTCTGTATTGCTATGCAGTGGTTTATATCCAAGAGAAATATTATTGTAACCAGTGGTATTTTCCAAAAGAGCTTCCGCTCCCAATGCTGTATTGTAAAATCCTGTTGTATTATTAAAGCCTGACTTATAACCTAGGAATACGTTAAAACTCCCTTCAAGTGTATCTCCAACATTTCCAGTATTTGAATAACCAGATTGATATCCAATAAATACATTTTTCATACCCCAGGTAGTACTATAACCAGTTGATTCGCCAATATATACATTATGTAAACCCCTTGATGAATTTCCTCCTGCGTTGCTACCAATATATACATTGCCTCCACGCATCTCATGAGTGGAACCTGCCAAATAACCAATAAAAGTGTTGCTACTATCCTTATTACTAAACCCAGCACCAAAACCCATAAACGTGTTAAATGCCCCTCTTATATTCTGATGACCGGCTTGATTTCCAAGAAATACGTTGTTATCCCCTTCCAAATTGTTGAACCCACTTCGATTTCCAATAAATATATTGCTCTCACCCACAACATTATTTCTTCCTGATCGCACTCCCATAAATACGTTGTAACTACCATCCTGATTGTTCAACCCTGATTCTACACCAACAAAAATGTTATTCTCTCCTGTGGTTGTATTTGCTCCAGAGAATTCACCAATAAAAACATTTTTTACTCCTTGGGTAGCATTCTGACCCGCTTTGCTGCCTATGTAAACATTGCCACCTTGACTTTCATGGGACATGCCTGCCTGGTAACCAATAAAGGTATTGTCAGAACCGGTATTCAACATACCCGTTTGATACCCCATAAAGGTGTTAAACTTACCAATAATATTTGTTTTGCCTGATTCATATCCAATAAATGAATTGAACTTACCGGCTTCGTATGGATCAGGCGCTGGGGTAGTATTCAAACCAGCCATATGTCCAATAAAGTAGTTCTCAGGGGTGAGGAACATGAAGTTTATTGAATCGGATTTTTGCCCAGTAAGTCCACCAATGGCGAAGCCACCTTTATTACCTTTAGAAAAAGGGTCGGTATTAACGTAAACCCTGGTGCTATCGCGGGTAACGCGTAGATACTCCTCGGGCAGATTCTTAAAACCGGTCAACCCCCCAATGGCAAACCCGCCCTTGTTGCCCTTGCCTCCTCCGGTGGCTGCCTCTGTATCGATGTAGAAGCGGGTGCTGTCGTGCGCTACGAACATGAGCGCCACCGTATCGGCCTTGAACCCTGTGAGACCACCTATGGCAAAGCCGCCTTTATTGCCCTTCTCCTTTGGCTCACGTAAGAATATACGAACGCTGTCGGGCGTTACCCGGAAGTACTCCGTATCGTTGTCCTTGAAACCCGTGAGGCCCCCTATGGCGAAACCGCTCTTATTGCCCTTGCCCCCCGATACTGCATCGTCCTCAACGTACATGCGCACGCCCTTCTCGTAAACGGCGAATACGATCTTATCCTCGCTGTTGCGTACCACGAACAACGGTTCATCCTCTGCCGGCTGTGGGTCGTAGTTGACAACTCCCACCCAGCCAACCCGGGTGGCATCGTAGTAGTAGAAGCTGTTCTTGTCGGTGTCGTAAACCAGCAATCCGTTGGCGGGCGACACGATGGCCTGGCGCTGAGCGGTGGTGAGCCGTGGCACGAGCATCCCCTTATCGGTGGACCTAACATCCAGAATGGATGAGGCATGGGGCGTTGATGCTCCTGATGTCTCAGTAATCACTACACCTTGCCCCAACATCTTTAAGGGAAGAGTAAAAAGAATAGCCAACAAGCTAATCCTAATGATTTTAACAAATAATAATCTTCGCATAACTTTTCAATTATGTAATTACTACAAATTTCTTTACCTTATAATTTTTATTTTCGTTGAATTAGCACCTTCTCCCGCTTAATGAATAGGAGTTCTCCATTAGCATTATATCCCATCACTCTAATGGCATAGAATCCACTGGGAATACCTGGAGAAAGTATCATAGGTATATGATGCTCTTCAGGTTGAAGTTTTGAAGAAGTTATCCTTTTAATAATACTTCCAGCAACATCCACCAGTTGAATTTCTATAATTGTTTCGGTTTGGATTGAGATACCTACGGTAAAACTTCCAGAACTTGGATTGGGATATACTGAAAGGTTCACTTTATCCACTGGGTTATCAACAGATGTGGTATGGAAAGTGGAGGTAATTAGTGTTACCGTTTGATGCTCAGTATTTGAGGCAACTACTGTTCCCCAATAAACTTCGTGTAAATCAACCCCACTAATCTGCATTAACTGGATTTCACCGGCAGAGAATGGCGTATTGCTCATGCTATAGATAACGCCCTTTCCGGTTAAAGTGTTATATGATAATGCATGGTCGGTATCGACCATCAAATTCACAGCCATATCAGGAAGAGCAGTGGTAAACCCAAATTGCAAGGCTGTGAGGTTTCCTTCGCTGGTAAGGGTTACAGTGCCATCCTCGCAGAGGTGAATTGATGCTGTTTCGTTTCTCACAGACTTTTTAACGGGTTTGGCACCATCTAGAATCAGCGAAATCAGCATGGTTAGGTCACTGACATCAATCTCATCATTGCCGTTTAAATCGCCCAGGTCAAATGCAAAACCGGTAGGAATATCTTCGTTTAAATATCTTACCACCCATACCACGTCAAGTACGTTGACATAGTAGTCGGTATTCACATCACCCATTGGGTGAGGCACATCTGAGGTAGACAGGGTAAACCAGTTGAAGGTACTGGTTGACAGATAGCTTTCCATCATCCGTTCGTCCATATCGACCCAAGAAGAACCCATGTTTTGCCATGCCGATCCATTCCATATTGCTGCCAGCAGGTTACTGGGGTGCCCTGAAACCTGGCTATACTGATCGTCCCACGAAAGTTGTACCTTGGCGGCTATCGTAGGGCTGGGGTATAGAACCCAATGCTCAACCCCACTAACCAAGTATATCTCTGTTCCATTAACCTCATTGCCCACCAACGGACCTGTCACCCAACCTCCTGCAGGATTATCCTCCACATGCATTGCAGTGAAAGTTGCCGTGCCTGTAATACCAGTAAAACCTACAGGTCGATAATACGTTCCGGTACCCAATGGAAAAACGAAGGAGTTGTACGTAGCGCTTCCCTTCTTTTTCATTTCGCCCGTAACATGGCTCAATGCGCTACCCTTTCCATCCATAACTGTAGAAGCCAACTCCATAGTGAGAGCATGAGAAGGATTGTTAATTATACCCTTAACAAGGCTAAGCTCCCCATTAACGGCAACAGGACAATTCATATTTAAGCCACCAGTGATTTTATCAAGCTTAAGGTTGTAAAGGTTGATTGATGGACTTCCCAAAAAAGAGCTGGATCCTGTCCCGTTTAATACCAATGTCCCGGTGTTCACGCTTGGGTTTACAAATGGGCTAACAGATGTTTTATTATCAATATCTCCGGTAAGGAGTAATGTCCCACGTAAGTATATCTGCCCGGGGGTAGTCCCTGAAACATCAACGGTTAGATCTTGCCCATTGAGGGTTACATATGTTCCACCTCTTATGGTGAGGTTGGCACCAACAACATGAACTCCCTGAGAAAAACCGATTTGATATAGCAGAATCGAAAGGAGAGTAACTAGTAATTTTCGGTTCATGGCTTATGATATTATGAAAAGATATTAATGATGCTTATGCTAACATAACATGTTATAGAAATAAAATACAAGTTACTGTAAAGAAAATAATTATCCAAAAAAAATTGACCAATTAATTTTCTTTGAGAGTAAATGACTCATTATAGTAATCGAATAGTGTTTGAAAAGAAAAGAGGCTGTTCCAAAATGTGAAATTTTGCCACCAAGGCACTAAGACACCATGTTTTACAAAGTTGCAATCAGTTGTATATCGTGTTTTTGATGCACTTAGTGCCTTTGTGTCCTCGTGGTATTTTTATTTCATTCCTACATTTTAAGACAGCTTCATTCAATTGATTTTTTATTAAACAAAGATCTAGTTACCAAAGCGATCTCCAAATTGTTCCATCCCAAACTTTCATTGTGTCATCCGTACCATCAAAATAAACTGTTCCTTTTTCTGGTTCACTGGGTGCTGAATCTCGAGGCTTAACTACCAAAAAATCACGAATGTTGACAGCTGAATTGAATTCAATAATCTCCTCTTCAAAATCGCCAAATATCATAGGATCACTGGTTATTTTATTAGTTACAACCAACTTGTTGTCAGCGTTTTCCCATGTATTAGCGTAAAATCCAATTAACACATTGCCCGAACCCGAGGAATTGCTTCCAGCATAAGAGCCAATAAAAGTATTATTACTCCCTTCGGTTAAGCCCCATCCGGCTTTTGTGCCAAGTATTACGTTATTATTTCCTTCAGTAATAAATCTACCACTCTCATCCCCAATTAAAACATTTCCATTACCCAAAGCATTGAGTAAACCCGATTGGTATCCCATATAAATATTGCTCGATCCCTCTGTATTCTCAAAACCTGCTGTTGTTCCAATGAAAAGATTGTAATTTCCTTCGGTAGTTCTAAACCCAGAGTTCATCCCCAAACAAATATTTTGTGAACCTGAAACATTGTATGAACCACTTCCATATCCAATGAACACATTTGAGGCTCCGGTAAGATTGCTGAATCCGCTATTAGGACCTAAAAAAACATTGTATGAGCCATCGTTTATCGTTTCGTTGCCAACATTGCTAAAACCACTGTTTGTTCCAATAAAAACATTGCTATTCCCAAACTCGTTGTTTAAACCACTATTATGACCCATAAAAACATTACTATACCCCCCTTTATTCTCCTTTCCACATTCATTTCCAATAAAAACATTGCTGCTTCCGCTTGAATTTGATTCACCCGATCTGTAACCCATAAACACATTATACGAGCCATCTTCGTTATTCCTTCCAGCCATATAGCCAATAAAGGTGTTGAAATCGGCATTACTGTTAAATCCAGCCTGATACCCCAAAAAAGTATTCCAACTACCACTGTTATTATTATGCCCACAACCATTCCCAATAAATACGTTACTGCCACCATCATCGTTGTAGTAACCCGAAGTTGATCCCAAGAATACGTTGTCGCTACCAGTTTGATTATTCTGCCCACTTACATAGCCAATGAAAACATTGTTGTTCCCTGATAGATTACCCCACCCTGCACCATCGCCAATCATCACGTTCTGACCACCACTTTCGTTTTTCCATCCTGTTGAGGTTCCTAAAAACACATTTCGCTCCCCGATTGTATTGAAAGTTCCACTTTGATACCCTAAAAATAGGTTGTACCTACCAGATGTATTGCTTTCGCCTGCTTGCACACCAATAAATATATTCTCGCTTCCATTATCATTGCTATAACCACTTCGATTTCCAAGAAAGATGTTTCCGTAGCCTGTTGTATTCGAATATCCACTCTCGTTACCAGCAAAAAGGTTTAAAGTACCGTATTCCAACCCTTGTTCTCCAATGTTATTTAAACCCGACTTATAGCCAATAAATATATTACTATTCCCTTCGGTATTATGCATGCCAG
This sequence comes from uncultured Rikenellaceae bacterium, assembly GCA_964397135.1. Taxonomy (GTDB): domain Bacteria; phylum Bacteroidota; class Bacteroidia; order Bacteroidales; family Tenuifilaceae; genus MWFE01. Next base: position 144,830 of record CAYNHM010000003.1, on the reverse strand, counting down.
CCTGATAGCCAAAGAATGAGTTATAAACACCCGAAGTAATAGAACTTCCTGCTTCATGACCAATTAGGTAGTTTTCAGGTGTAAGGTATATAAAATTGCTTCCATCTGGTTTCATTCCCGTGAGACCACCAATGGCAAAACCACCCTTATTGCCCTTTTCGGGAGTTAACTCTGTGTTAACATATACCCTTGTGCTATCGCGAGTTACCCGAAGGTACTCCTCAACTGGCTGTTTAAATCCAGTAAGTCCTCCCACGGCAAATCCACTCTTATTGCCCTTATTGCTTGTGGTGTCGATGTAGATGCGGGCCATGTCGGGGTTGATGAACATCAGGTCGTAGGGAATGGGGGCTTCCTTGAACCCCGTGAGTCCTCCCACGGCAAAGCCTCCCTTGTTGCCCTTCTCGGTTGGCTCCCTTAGGTAAATCCTTACGCTGTCGGGGGTTACACGGAAGTATTCCGTTTCGCCTTCCTTCATGCCGGTTAAACCGCCAATGGCAAAGCCTCCCTTATTGCCCTTGCCTTCGTCTGCATCATCCTCCACGTACATACGCACGCCGTTTTCGTATACTGCGAAAACGATTTGACCAGCGCTATTGCGCACAACGAAGATAGGATCGTCCTCACCCCCGCTGGGATTCCCAACAAACTCCAAAGCGCTCTGAGCATGAAGGGCGTAGGGTACGCTCAGCAGCTGGGTTACCCCCATGGGGCTTTCGTTCAGCTGAACTTCTAGAAAGTAGGGTCCAGCAGCCCAGTCAATGGCAGCGAAGTCGGTGGGGTTCATGGATCCCACCTCGAGGTTCACCAGGCCAAACTCGTTGGTCTCGGCGGTGAAGGCCTCGGCGCAGATCACAGAGCCATCAGCGGTTCCCTGACGAATTTTGATGTGGATATCGACCTCAGCGTTGGCGATGATCTCACCCGTTTGGTTACGAATTACAGCCTGATAGTTAAAGCCCTGTGGGGCTTGGGCTTGGGCAAAAAATGTAAGCCCAGCCAGAATGGTTAATGAGATAAGTTTTTTCATGGCGTTTTGGGTGATTGGTTGATAGAGTGAGTGAGTGAGTGGCTATTAAGTTATTGGATTTATGGTTTATGATTTAAATATTAAACTATAAACTTACCTGCTACAAGCAATTAAAGTCCCAAGGGACAATGTTTAAGCGCTGGTTTATTGTCAAATAAGTATCGAAATAAACCCGTCACCCAATAAGCAATAAAGGGGGCGGTGAGCGAAGCACAATGAAAATGATGTAGAGAAAGTTAAGGCAAAAATGAATACCAAGCATAATTTTTTTGTTTTTTTTGAAAAGAAAAAAACGGCCACCGTTGGGTAGCCGTTGATAAAACAGGCGTTTTAAAATTATTTTACCATCATAACTTTAATGGCTTCGATTTCTGCTTTTAGAACTTCGATTTCGGATTGCTGCTCTTTGATGGCTTCGACAAGAATAGGGAACATTTGCTCATAGTTTCTTATCATATACAATCCTGTCTCGGGGTCTAGCACAACCATTTCGGGTACAACTTCCATTAGTTCCTGAGCAATGAAGCCAATATTCTCTACCCCTTCGTTCAATGATTTTTCACTTTTCTCGAACCCAGGGTGTTTACTTATATCTAACGAGTAACTGTAACCTTTCAGTGCCTTAATCCTTGTTAAGGAATTTGACAAAGGTTTAACATTGGTTTTCAGGCTTCTGTCAGAAATTGTGTATTCATTATTTCGGTAAATGTTTGCTGTATATGTTCTGAACCAGTAATAAGTTTCTGTCCCCAAATAGCCCCAGTTTCCAGTTGATGGTCTTATTGTTGGTTCCGTTACTGAATAGTCCATATAAATCTTATATGTACCCACATCGAAGTATGAATTACCCACAACATGTAATATTTCAGATGGATTTGTTGTTCCAATCCCAAGCCGTCCATTGTCGCGCAAAACCATCCTGTATGTACCACCTAAATTAAACCAAAGATGATTGGTTGTGCCATCAACCTGCAGAACTCCATCGCCACCATTAAAGTAAACCCAACGGTTACCTCCTTGCAGTCTTAAATTTCCTCCAACCGTCAAAGCCTGGCTTGGATCTGTTACCCCGGCAATACCTACCCTGTTGTTTTTAGCAATAATGGCATTACCTCCCTGGTAAACGAAGAAGTAGTTATTAGTAGGTTCAAATCCAATCGAAGCTGCAAAGGTTCCGCTTTTCTGAAACTCAATAACGTTGTTATCGCTGGTACCGTTCATAATAATTCTCGAACGTCCGCTGCTATTATTAAGCGTTAGATCTGTAATGCTAAAGGTCAATTTCTTATTGTCAAACTCACCATAAATTAAGGGAGTTCCTGAAGAGTTATTAATGTAAAGCCTATTTGAAGCTGTTACATTTACCCCTGCCTGATGACCAATAAAAACATTCCCACTTCCGGTATTAGTCGTACTACTCCATCCTGCACCATATCCAACATGGGTGTTGTTACTTCCACTATTCCTCATCCCAGCAACCGCTCCCAAAAAGGTATTATTGTCTCCCTCGGTATTAAAACGACCTGCATCTAGTCCAATAAAAACATTGGCTGTTCCAGAGGATTCAAGTCCTGTAAATGCGCCATAAAAGGTGTTTTTTGTTCCAGTGCTCTGGTATCCACTTTGGCTACCAACATAAGTATTGTGTTCGCCTTCTTGATTTATCATACCAGTTTGACTCCCAATATAAATATTATCGTGACCAATGGTATAATTTGACCCAATTCCTACGTTATCTCTACCTGCCTGAAAGCCTATAAAAATATTCCGTTTACCTTCGGTGGTGTTTAATCCGCTTTGTTCACCAATAAAAATATTGGCAATACCTGTGGTAGCCGCTACACCACTCTGGTAACCAAAAAATGTATTCTTTGTACCAGTTGTTATTGAGGAACCGCTCTCATGTCCAATAAAGTAGTTCTCGGGTGTAATGCTCATGTAACCAACATCATTCTTGCTTCCATTACTTCTGGGGCCAAGCGGATCGTCACTTTTTAACCCGGTAAGTCCCCCAATGGCAAAACCACTTTTGTTGCCCTTTGCATTTGTGTCGAAGAGAATATGTGTGTAATCACGGGATACCCTGAAATAGTCCTCGCCTGTTTCCTTGAATCCGGTTAACCCCCCAACCGCAAATCCACTCTTGTTTCCCTTGGTGTCATCAGTGGGATCTCCATCAACGTATACACGAACTCCCTGTTCATACACCGCAAAGACAATTAACCCTGCCGTATTACGAACCACAAAAAGAGGGTCTTCGGTTGGTGAGCCTGTTTTGGTCAGCGATAGTCCATAAGCTTTTATGTTACCTGCCACATCTAACTTTTCTGTTGGCGAAGTTATACCTATTCCCACATTCCCTGAACTTGAAATTCGCATCCTTTCCGAGATAACAGATCCCAAACTGGTTCTGAAAAGCAAGTCCGACGAGCCTCCCGTTGGGGAGTTGGTCCTTACGGAAGATATGTCGGAGCCAATGGCAGCGGTTCCATTTGTTGAATTTAGTAGCCTTAGAGTTGTTTGTGTATTATTTGCGGTTTGGCTTGTTCTGATTTGCATCAGCAAATTATCTGCCCCCGCTGTGCCAGCGTTAACCACCTCGAAAACTCTGGCCGGATTTGAAGTGCCAATCCCCACGCTGCCCGTTAAGCGGTAGATATTGCTTCCCGAGAGAGTCCACTTGCTACCATCTGGCGCTGTTTGCCAGCTACCTACCCCGCTGGCATCGGATGTTAATATTTTTCCAGCACCATATCCTCCTCCTCTGATACGTATTTGCCCGTTTATATCCAGAACTTGTGTAGGGGAAGTTGTTCCTATTCCTACCTGAGTGCCTGTATTAAAAATGTTGCTCGAAGCTACCCACGAGGTTCCATCGTGAACAAGGGTTTGATACTGTGATCCTGAAACTAACGGTCCCGGAGGTCCTTGGGGTCCCTCTGGGCCTTGGGGTGCCTGGAACTCCACCCAGTTGGAAAGATCTTGATACGGTTGAGACATTGAAGTGAATGAGCCCTCTTCAATCTTCGTTATCCACATGGAGTTAATATCAGGGTCAGCAAAGGAACGGTCGAATACGTAATCGCCAGGGTAATAAACCCCTTCATACAACCATTCGCCCCTGTTGTTTAACCCGGTGCCCGCATCGCCCTTGGGGCCAACGAGTGATGTTCCACTTCCCCAATTTCCAGAAGTCTTGGGACCAAAAATGGTTTTAGCTGTGGTATTAATATAAAAATCACCATTCACCCCTATGCCCACCGCTGGGTCTGATGTACCGCTAAGTACTGTTTTTCCATCCAAACCCGGAGTACCTGTAAGGTTAATGGTGGTAAACTCCGATTCATCTGAGTAAACAAGAGTGAAAGTGCCATCGCCATTATCTATGGTACTTACGATTCCCACCCCATCATTGCCCTGCTCTCCCTGTTCTCCTATGAGCGAATCCAAAAACTCCTCTACTTCTCCCTCGTTCCCACTGTTTAACCATACCTGATAGGCCGAGAGCCCATCATTCCCGTCATCACCCTTTGGTCCAGGTTCTCCCTGAATTCCTGGCTCCCCTTGAGGACCTACTGGCCCTTGAGGGCCTTCATTGCCGCTGGCGGCAAAAAGGGCGTATGGCACCGCCTGAAGTTTTGCCTGACCAAGTACTTCGTATGCTATTCCTCCCAAGGGATCTACCTCAATTTTAATGAAGATATTACCATCCTCCCATGGAATGTCAGCAAATATACCTGTTTCCACAGCACCCTCTCCTACAGTAATACCTACAACTCCCTGAGGTGAAGTGGTTGTTATGTGCGTTTCGGAGTAGTGGATTGGGGTACCACTCTCTCCCTGAAGGGTGAGGCGAATACCTACCAGCTGTTCAACAAGTGGCTGACCCTCTGTATTGCGAATAACCGCCTGATAGTTAAATCCCTGAGGGATCTGTGCAAAAATAGCCAAAGAAAAGGCCAAAAAGATTGAAGTAATAATAAGTTTTTTCATATTTTGAAGTATTTAAGATTTACTATTCTATCAATTAAAATCAATTGATTATTAAGGATGTTAGAACAAATTAATTTGTTCTTTATTTATCGTTATCAATTGTGTAATTTACGAATGAAATTTATTTAATTAGCCAAAAAAATGAAAATAATGGATTGATAACTTTATATTTTCCATTTTAAAAATTCTCAGCTTTAATATTCAGATAACAGTATTTGCCAAGATGGTAAAAAAAATGTTTTTTAAAGGTAATATCAATCTGTAAAATCACTTAAATTTCATAGGTAATTTACGAAAGTTTGATAGAAATAAATACTTGATACTTGTTCTTTTTTGATGTCAAATACAACCGAATAATTGATTATTGCGTATTTGAGATTAAGAATATACTTTTGTGCCATAAATAATTTTGCATGGTTATTCTCTACGGACTGGGAATCAGACTCTATCTTCTTATAGTTTGGCTTGTTTCTCCTTTTAACAGCAAAGCATCGCTATGGTTAAACGGCAGGAAGCGTTGGCCCGAACGGCTAAGAAAGGCTATTGATCGTAGTGCCCCCACGGCATGGTTTCACTGTGCTTCACTGGGAGAGTTTGAGCAGGGAAGACCATTAATTGAAGCTTACAAGGAGAAATACCCAGATCACAAAATCTTGATTACCTTTTTCTCCCCTTCAGGGTATGAGGTTCGAAAAAATTATTTAGGTGCCAACTACGTTTTTTACCTCCCTATTGATACAAAACATAATGCTAAACGTTTCATTTCCGTTGTAAACCCTGTAGTAGCTATTTTTATTAAGTATGAGTTTTGGCATCACTTGCTTAATGAACTCAAGCACAAAAGTATTCCCACATACCTAGTTTCTGCCATATTTCGTCCGGGGCAAATTTTTTTCCGATGGTACGGGTTCTGGAACCGCAAGATGCTTCATTGTTTTAGCCATATTTTTGTTCAGAATGATAACTCTAAACAACTTTTAAATAGCATAAACCGCTTTAATGTAGATGTAACAGGGGATACACGCTTCGACAGGGTTTATGCAACGGCTAAAACGTCTGAAAATTTACCTCTTCTTGATGAGTTTTGTCAGGACTTTCCTATTATTGTTGCAGGAAGCACTTGGCCAAAGGATGAAGAGCTTCTAATCTCATTTATTAAAAACACGAATCTAAGGGTAAAACTAATTATTGCACCTCACGAAATTAATGAAAACAGGGTAAAAACAATAATCCAAACCATTGGTATTTCTTCTATTCGGTTTACTAAACCCGACATGCAACTTGTAAAGGATTCTAAAGTGCTAATTATTGATACAATGGGACATCTTTCTTCCGCTTATCGATATGGAAACATAGCCTATGTTGGCGGAGGATTTGGATCAGGCATCCATAATACACTGGAGCCCGCCACTTTTGGATTACCCATATTATTTGGTCCTAACTACCATAAATTCCGTGAAGCTAAGGAGCTTATCGAGCTAAAAGCAGCGTATTCTATAGATGATGAGAATGAACTTGTTTCAAAGTTTAACAGTTTGCTCAACAACAGGAACCAACTTGCTAATGCTGGAGCTATTTCCTCAATGTATGTAGAAAAAAATATTGGGGCTACACAAAAAGTCCTGTCAATGATTACCCCTAAACCTTAGTTTGTTTAGATTACATGTAAGCATAAAAGTCGCAACATTATAACGGAATAAAACTCTCCCAATTAATATTATCGCCTGAATTTGCGTTGCTGGAATTGGTTAATACATTTATCCAAAACTCATAATCTAAAATATTTATCTTCCCTTTAAACCCATTGCAATGAATCATTCTCCATTTGCAATCAATGCCATTGTCGTTTTTAACAGTTTTTGTTAGTAAATAATTAACCCTATTTAACAATTATTCCATATAAATTATTTTCTTGTAAGGCTTAATCTTTAATCAATTCATCAATATTATTAAAATGTTAATGAGGTAATTAACAATTTATTAACCATAATTAAAACAGAAAAGATTACACTTAATTTATTTTAGCAGTCCAATTTTTTTAACCTAAACCTAAAATTTATTGTTATGAAGAAAAAAAAATTATTGATTACTCTGCTGTTTGCTACAATTGGATTGTACGCCTTGGGGCAGAGTGTTACTACTTCCTCTATCAACGGAAGGGTAATTGATGATAAAGGGGAGCCCGTTCCCTTTGCCATTGTTATGGCACTTCATGAACCTAGTGGATCGTCTTATGGAACATCTACCAGGGATGATGGGGGCTTTAACGTTCCCAATATTCGTACAGGAGGGCCTTATACAATAACCACCAGTTTTCTTGGATATAAAACCGTTACGCTATCCGACGTTTATCTATCTCTTGGTGAAGATCGTAATTTTACATTTACTCTTTATGATGAGGGGATTGAACTTGAAGAAGTAATGATAGTTTATACTGTTAATAAAACATTTAACTCTGACCGAACAGGTGCTGTTACCAACCTAAACACACAGAACATTCAAGAGATGCCAACCATCTCACGCACCATTGAGGATTATACTCGCTTGAGCCCCTTAAGCAATGGTTCAAGTTTTGCAGGTCGGGACAATCGTTTCAATAACTATACAATTGACGGAAATATTTATAATAACAACTTCGGTTTGGGGTCAGGTCAGTTTGCTGCTTCTAACCCTATAAGCATGGAGGTTATTGAAGAAATTCAGATTAACATTGCTCCATTCGATGTACGTCAGGGTGGATTTACTGGAGCCAATGTTAATGCTATCACCAAAAGTGGTACTAATCAATTCCGCGGATCTTTATACGCTTACTACCGCAACCAACAAATGCTTGGTTTAAAAATTGGCGAAGAAAAACTTAGCGTAGATGATGCATTTACCAATATACGCGGGGTTAGTGTAGGTGGACCAATTATTAAAGACCGTTTATTCTTTTTTGCAAGTTTTGAGCAAGAGGCAGCGTCCAATCCTGGTGATAACCGTAGAGCATCACGTCCTGGATTAGCCCCTGATGGTCAAACTGTTTCAAGGGTTCCTGCAGAACATATGGATTTTGTCCGCGAGCAAATGAAAGCAATATATGGGTATGAAACTGGTCCTTATGAAAATTATCCTTTCGGTAACGAAGCCCTGAGGATGAACTTTCGTTTGGATTTGAATATTAACCCAAAACACAGAGCATCATTGCGTTACAATCATTATCAAGCTTTTCGAGACATTACTATCAACGGAAACAGCGTTAGGAATGTAACTCGTTATGGCAACACCAATCGTTATGGCATTGAGGCACTTACCTTCCGCAATGCCAACTATTCCAATGACTACAAGGTCAATTCTCTAGTTGCTGAAGTTAACTCAATAATTAGTAACCGCTTTGCCAATAATCTTAATATTGGCTATACTTATGTTCAGGATCCAAAGCGGGGTATTCCCGGAGATCAAACCTTTCCATTTATCGAAGTATTAGAATGGGTGGGTGGAGACATTCCTGGCGGAGATATAAATAACCAGGGTACACCTTTATACTATTTCTCCCTAGGAAATGAATTGTATAGCGTTGGAAACCTTCTTGCTAATAACATTTTTAATGTGACCAACAACTTCTCAATGTTCATAGGAAAACATACTTTAACTGCTGGGGTTAATTTTGAGTACATGACTTTTGATAATGCTTTTAACCCAAATGCACATACATTTTATAGATTTAACTCATATCAAAACTTCCTTGATGTAGTTGTTGATAGATTACCCGGAGCAGTACCTGACGGATTTGCCATGAGTTATTCTTATGCTGGCCCTAATGATTTGCCCATGGATGAAACAGCATTTGGTCAATTCGGTGTTTATTTACAAGATAAATTCAAGATAAACAATAATCTTGTCGTTACAGGAGGTTTACGAATTGATGTTCCTTTCTTTCCCATTGACCTTCCAAGAAACGACAGATTAGAAGAAATTGCTCCTGAGTTTACCGATCCTTTAGATCCAAATAAGATAATCATTCCCGATGTAAGCCAATTACCCCCCTTGCGGTTATTGCTTTCACCTCGACTATCTTTTAACTACGATGTGTTTGGAGATAACAGTTTACAATTGCGTGGGGGTACAGGTTTCTTTTCGGGACGTATTCCTTTTGTCTGGATATCGAATCAAGTTTCTGCAAACGGGGTTACTCGTGGGATGACTGGTTGGGATCGTTATACCCGGAGAACTGATGATGAAGGTAACCCCTATTGGCAAGAGAATCTATGGGGACAAGGAGGAAGACCTGAGTGGGATGGTTTTAAAGAAAATCCAGCATTTTATAAACCTAGCGGCGATGATCTTGAAGCTCAAGTTTCAAGGGATATTAACATTACTGATCCCGATTTTAAATTTCCTCAAGTATGGCGTACCAACCTCGCTGCAGATTACCGTCTTCCTTTCGATATTATTGCTACACTTGAAGGTATATATTCAAAAGATTTTAACAGCCCATTAGCTCAAAATATTAACCTAGCCGAACCAGCAGGTACTTTCAGCGGTATTGATCAAAGGCCATATTATTCAAGTTATACTGCAAATAGCGATTTTAACGAGGTAATGATGCTTACAAATACAAATAAAGGTTACTACTGGTCAATTACAGCACAATTACAAAAAGATTTTGAAAATGGTATCGTCACAAGTATTGCATATACCCGCGGTGTTAGTCGTGATTATGGATTAATTGGAGGATCACAGGCTGGTTCCTTATGGCCAAATGTTGTACAAGAAAATCGTAATGACCCCGAAATAGGCTATAGCCGTTTTGACCAACCCAATCGAATTGTAGGTTATGTTAGTTTAAATACTAAAGTTTTTAACCCAATTAATACAACCACAATTTCACTATATTACATTGGGGGAGAAGGAGGTAGATATAGTTACGTTTATTCTGGGAACTTTGGAGACAGAGCATCCAGGTTGATGTATATCCCAAAAGAGCAAAGTGATATAACCTTCCTACCTCTAAACGTTGGAGGTCAAGAAATCTCTCCTGCAGAACAATGGAATATTTTAGATGAATACATAAAACAAGATAATTACTTAAGCAAACATCGAGGTGAAATTGCAGAACGCAATGGTGCTTTACTCCCCTGGTTACACCGTTTCGATCTTAGAGTGGCACAAGATATAGTTTTTACTAATAGCCCTGACCGCAATAAAATACAAATCACTTTTGATATCCTTAATGTGGGCAATCTTATCAATAGCGAATGGGGTGTGAGTGAGAATGTTTGGCAAAGCGCACCTATTAACTATGTAGGCAGAAATTCTGACACCAATTTACCAGAATACCGCTTGAATACAATTAGTGGTACTACTGGTTTACCAACAGAAACTTATAGAACGGTAATAAACATTGATCAAACATGGAAAGCTCAGGTTGGTGTTAGATACGTCTTCTAATAATTAAATAAATTGATCAAAAACAAGGCTATCCAAAAGTATAGCCTTGTTTTTTTTATAACTGCAACAGTTGGATTGTTCTTGTACATCTTTCTTATTTCAATTATTGATTCATAGTCTAAAGATTTTATAAAATAAAAAGGTGCTTTTCAAATTAAAATTCTTTATTTTTATTGCTCATAAACCCATTACCGAATTAAAACCTAAAACCTATGAGACCAGCGAATTTTCTTACGACTATAATCTTGATGGTTCTCTTTTCTAGTCAACTTTACCCCCAGGGAACAATTAGAGGTGTAGTAAAGGATGGAGAAACAAATGAGGTTCTATCAGGTGCCTTGGTGGCCATCAAAGAAACCACATTGGGTGTAATTACTGACATTAACGGGAACTTTAAGCTTAAAGTTCCAGAAGGGAGCCAAACCATTGTTTTTGTTTTTCTGGGTTTTGAGCCTCACGAGCAAACCATTCAGATGGAAAAGGGAAAAACACTAAACCTTGGTCATATAATGTTAAAACCCATGTCGTTTGGTATTACTGGCATTCAGGTGGTTGCCGAAAGAGCACGAGAAAGAGAAACTCCTGTTGCCTTCTCTAGCCTATCAAAGGTTGAACTTCAACAGGTTTTGGGCTCTCGCGATTTACCAATTGCCATGAACATTACTCCCAACGTTTACTCAACACCGCAAGGAGGTGGTGCCGGCGATGCCCGAATCAACGTAAGGGGTTTTAATCAAGGCAATGTTGCCATTATGATAAACGGAGTACCAGTTAATGACATGGAGAATGGCTGGGTTTACTGGAGCAACTGGGATGGAATAGGGGATGCCACATCATCCATTCAGCTCCAAAGAGGTCTTAGTGCTATTAATCTTGCCACCCCTTCGATTGGTGGAACAATGAATGTTATTACTGATCCTTCAAGAAGAAAAGAGGGTTTTGTTTTCCGTCAGGAGGCAGGCTCTGGAAACCTAATCAAAAGTACAATCTTTGGTCATACCGGGTTAATCAACGAAAGATGGGCGCTCAGTGCTGGTGCTGTTCGCAAAATAGGAAATGGTATCATTGATGCCACTTGGACCGATGCCTGGGCCTACTATGTTGGTGCTACATATATTCTTAACAGAAATAACCGTTTCGAGGTTTTTGCCATGGGGGCTCCACAGTATCATGGTCAAAACTCATACATGCAGAATATCGCTGCATACAACCACGAATATGCCAAAAGCATAGGATTTAAACAAGAAGCTCTCGATGCTTTCCCCGAAGCGAACGCTGGTCGATACTATAACCAGAACTGGAATGGCATTTCACCAACCTATATCTCACGTCAGTGGTGGAATGGCGCAAAATACCAACGGCATTCCCCTTATATCATGAACGAGAGAGAAAACTATTACCACAAGCCCTTGGTAAATTTTAATTGGTACTCCAAGCTTGGAGAAAACACTTCTCTTTTCACAACAGCATACTATTCAGGAGGAAAAGGAGGCGGATCAGGAACTTATGGAAGTATGAGGTGGGATAATTCGGGCCCCTCTCGTATTGTTGACTGGGATGCCACAATTGACAGAAATATGAATGCAGACACTTCTCTTGGTATTCTGCGCAACTCTGTGAATAACCAGTGGACTGTAGGAGCCATTTCAAAGTTTAAGTGGAAAGTTAACGATAACCTAACTACTTCCTTTGGTGTTGACTTTCGCACAGCAGAAATCCAGCACTATAGGGAAGTACGCGACTTGCTGGGAGGTAACTACTTCCATTTTACCGGTAATCAATTCGATCCAAACCTGGCAAACCATCTCAAAGGGCTAGGCGATAAAATCGATTACGATTTTACCAACAACGTTAAGTGGGCTGGAGGGTACGCCCAGGGCGAATATAGAACAGGCGACTTTACTGGCTTCGCCATGGCAGGATATTCTGTTATTAATTACAGCTATATCAATTTTTTCCTTAAAGGAAACGATGATAAGGAGCTGGTTCGAGAATCAGGTATTATTGGTGGCTACCAGGTAAAGGGTGGTGGAAACTACAATATTTCACAAGCCGTTAACGCATACATCAACCTTGGATATGTTTCGAAAGTTCCCATATTCGACGCTGTAATTGACGATAGAAGCGGATCTCTAAACGAAAATCCTGTAAATGAAACTTTCACTTCCTTCGAAATAGGGTCATCCTACAAGTCGCTGAATGGCAAGTTTACCATAAATGGGAACGGTTACTACACCAAGTGGAACAACCGTGCAAGAACTATCTCCGTATTGCTCCAGAATGGCGACGAGGGCTTGATATCTCTCACCGGAATGGATCAACTGCATTATGGTTTCGAAATAGAAGGTGCTTATCAACTCTTCAACTGGTTAACCATTAATTTTGCAGGGGCCATCAACAGCTGGACACATACAAGCGATGCTTCAGGCAAGTACAAGGACTGGTCAAACCCTAGTTCAATTGACTCTACCTTTAACTACTACGTTAAGGACCTTAAAATTGGCGACGCTCCTCAAACACAGGGAGTACTTGGAGTAACATTGCTTTACAAAGGACTTCGATGCCAATTGCTTTCCCGGAACTATGCAAATCACTATGCCAATTGGGATCCTTTTAGCCGAATTGATCCAAACGATCGTCAACAAGTATGGATGATACCAAATTACTCCGTATTTGATTTACATAGCTCATTCGATGTGCCATTCGAAACAAAAGTAAAATTCCAAATCTTTGCCCATGTTTTTAATATCCTTGATAAGATATACGTTCAGGATGCTGTTGATAATAGCAGCTATAACGGGTACTACGGCGCTAACAATGAATATTCACATACGGCCATGTCGGCTGAAGTTTTCCTTGGTATGCCCAGAATGGTTAATGTTGGAATGATGGTTACCTTTTAGCCAAAGCAAATAGTAACTTTAAAGAGGCTGTCTCAAAAGGGCTTAATATTGTATTTATTACTCAGTGTAACTCTGTTTTGTCTCTGTGGAACACTGTGATCCAGTGTTTTATAAATAATACGGTGTTTTACAGACTGTTTCACAATGAACTTTTGAGACAGCCTCTTTTCTTTTTAGCTTGTGCAAAAATTTATTTGGTAATAATAAAACAGGTAGCTAAATTGTATCCCCTATTTTGCACTAGATTGGTTATCTAATTTACTTTGCATAACATTAACTATGTTCAAAACATTCAGACATTTATATACATCTAACCATTTAATCATGAAGAAAAAACTACAACACATTATTCTCCTTTTGCTCTTTATGGTATCTTTTATGAGTTTTACCATGGCACAGGGAGAAATAAAAGGGATTGTGGTAGATGCCAGCAATGATGAACCATTGATTGGTGCTACAGTTATTATTGAAGGAACTTCCGTCGGCACAAATTCAAAGCTTGATGGAACATTCACCCTAAAGGTACCCGAAGGAAACCAGATTGTTGTTATAACTTTTATTGGTTACTCCGAAAAGAAGGTGGAGGTACACATAAAGGATATTGTAGATCTTGGGAAGATTCAACTTTCAAGTGAAGCCGTTGGCATTGAGGAGATCATGATTGTATCGTCCATTGTTCGCGATCGCCAAACACCTGTTGCAGTTTCAACCATTAAGGCTGAGACAATCATTGAGAAATTGGGCACACAGGAGTTCCCAGAAGTTCTTAAATCAACCCCTAGCGTATACTCAACTGCAGCTGGTGGTGGCTATGGGGATGGACGTATCAACCTTAGAGGTTTTGATTCAAACAATATCGGTGTGCTTATTAACGGAGTTCCTGTTAATGACATGGAGAATGGTCGTGTTTACTGGAGCAATTGGGCTGGTTTAGCCGATGTAACTCAAACCATGCAAGTGCAAAGAGGATTAGGAGCCTCTCGATTGGCCATTAGCTCTGTAGGGGGGACTATTAACATTGTAACTCGCAGCACTGATGCTCGAAAGGGTGGATCTGTATTCTACGGTTTGGGTAATGATGGTTATCAAAAACAATCCTTTACCCTTTCAACCGGGCTTTATGATAATGGATGGGCAATTACTGCTTCAGGAAGCAGAACTACTGGAGACGGATTCGTAATGGGAGCTAGGTTTGAAGGGTGGTCGTACTTTTTCAACGTCAGCAAAAAGATCAACGATAACCATACTCTCGCCCTAAACGCCTTTGGAGCTCCTCAATGGCATAACCAAAGGTATACCCGACAATTAATCCAGACTTACCGAGATCATAAGCATGGCATCAGGTACAACCCCGACATGGGCTATAAAAATGGAGATATCTACACAACTTCCTACAATTATTACCACAAACCGCAAATTTCACTTAGCCATTTCTGGAACATCCAACCCAGCACCATGCTTTCAACATCTGCCTACGTTTCCCTTTCTAGCGGAGGCGGAAGAAGAATTTATGGCGACAATGCCAACTGGCTAAGATTTAACGCGACCAATGGTCTTCCATACAGCGATACAAAACTCACTCCCGATGGATATCTTGACTTTGATGCTGTGATGGCAGCAAATCGGGAGTCCATTTCTGGTGCACAAGCTATTGTCGCAAATGCCATTAACTCGCACGACTGGTATGGAATGCTATCCACCCTTATTCACGATATTGACAACTTAAAGCTGACAGGTGGGCTTGACCTTAGGTATTACAAGGGATACCACGGGTACGAAATTGAGGATTTGTTGGGCGGAGAGTACTTCCTTAACAGCGGTAACAAAAACAGGGATGCTGGCACTCCGCTTTACGAAGGCGATTTAGTGAACTATCACGATATGGGTGAAGTATCCTGGGTTGGAATTTTTGGTCAAGCCGAATATGTAACGCCAGAATATTCAGCTTTCATTTCAAGTTCCCTTTCGCAAACCGGTTACCGTAGAACTGATTTCTTTAGCTATTTGGATAACGATCCTAATCAACAGTCTCCTTGGCATAACTTTTTAGCTTATAGCATTAAAGGGGGTGCCAATTACAACATCTCCCAAAACCATAACGTATTTATTAATGGAGGATATTTTACACGCGCTCCTTTTATGAGCTACGTTTTTCTGAATTACCTGAACGATTTTAATGAGGGAGTTAAGCATGAACGGGTTCTTTCATTTGAGATTGGCTATGGTTACCGAAGTCACATACTTAGCGGAAATCTTAGCTTATATCGCACCAATTGGATTGACAAAGCTCTTACCAGACGTATTGGTGATGTTACAGCCAATATCTCTGGTCTAAATGCTCTTCACCAGGGTGTTGAGCTGGATTTTATCTTTAAACCAATAAAAGAATTGGATATCAAGGGAATGCTTTCCCTTGGCGATTGGGTGTGGACTGACGATGTGATTGCTGATATTTACAACGAGAATCAGGAGTTGATAGGAACTGCTGCAGTTTATGCAGGAGGCCTACATGTGGGTGATGCAGCACAAACGACCGCTGCCATCGGTTTTGATTATGAGGTTCTTCCTCGCTTTAAGGTTGGAATGGATTTCAATCACTACGACAGGTTATACGCATTTTTTAACATCGAAAACCGCACTACCCTGTCAGAAAAAGGGATTGATGCCTGGCAGATGCCATCATACCAATTGCTAGATGCAAGCCTTCGATACGATTTTAAAATTGGCAACCAAAATGCTTCAATTTTTGGAAAGGTGAACAATCTTCTCAATACCGAAGTGATTAGGGATGCCAACGATGGCACGACCCATGACTTTGACACAGCTCTTGTTTACTATGGATTTGGACGCACTTGGAGTTTATCTCTAAGAATACGTTTTTAGTAAAACTCTTACCGATAAAAAAAACTCACTGATATGAAAAATTTTAAAAACTATCAAATACTCCCAGCTGCCTTGTTTTTAGTGCTGGTAATCTCGTGCGATCCAAACAAAGAAATATACGATGCTCTTGATGCCATGAAGGGTCCATTTAAAAGGTCTGTTGAATACACTTTAACCGAAGCCGATTATATTTCATTGGGGGGGATTATTAATACATACAAAGCGTTTAACGATACTATTGAGGCTAAGGATTATATTCCAGGATTGTTGTCCCAAAAATTTCGGGCTTTAAACCTAGGCAGCAGTGCCCTTGTGTCCTTTAACCACTTAATGCTACACCCCATTTGGTGGGATGCTGGATTTGGATACGAACTCACTTTCGACGACTATGCATACATTGGTGTTGATAATGCCTTTAACCATAATAACCCGGCATCACAGTACTTACCGAATTTTTTACTAAAACAATACCCTGATGCTCAGGAGGGTGAAAGTGTTACTATTATTTACAATTTTTCAACCGATGATGGGATCATTTTAAACCTTGAGGTTTATCAATTCTCGGGTACTTTATGGGAACTTATGGAAACAATTGAAGATATACCTTACGTCGGGTATGAAATGACCTCTGAAGATTATGAAAATTTTGGGGGGAGTATCGCTTTATACCATAACTTTAGTGGTGATAACGATCCTGATCTTTACCTTCCTGCATTCCTCAAGTATAAGTTTCCTTTCGACCCCATCCATTCCGAAAGGGTTATTAAATATAAGTATTTCCAAGGTGGTCAAAATAATGATGTTATTGATCACTATTCATTTGATGGTGTGATATGGCATAAGACTTCATCCGTTGAGCAGAGAACTGAGCAGTACGTTTTTGGAGAAAATGGCTGGGCTTTTGATCCTACGGTTACTGTAGAATTAGTCAAAGATGACTATATGTACATGGCAATAATTGATCCTATTCCTCATCCCTATTACAATGATTTTGGCTACTACTACGGTGCAAGTGCCTACTACAGTAACTTCGATATTCGCTTACTGGGCAGAAGGCTTGCTAAAAATGATGATGGCAGCTATGTTGATCCTGAATTAGGGGAAATATATGACAACGAAGGTACTGAAGCTGCCATGAATGAAATGTTAAGGCGTATTGTTGAGGAAGCTTTTATACTTCTACTGCAGTACAATTATCCTGATGCAGTACCTCAGGTAGGTGGAGTTGATGTACACTATATCCTTCAGTTTGAAACCTTTGCAGACAACTTCATCCGATCATACCCCGAAGCAGAATATCAATGTATTGAGGCAGGGAATCCTCCTCAGTTCATACTTATTGAAGGTCCAAGAGACAGGCAATAAAATAAAAGTGATATACAAGAAATGAGGCTATCCATTATGGGACAGCCTCATTTCTTGTTTGTGCCAAATCAAAATGCGAAAATTATTTAGAATTATTTTTTAATCATTTTTCTAACATATTTATTACCATCATTGCCTATCAAGCAAACCATATATAGACCTTGCTTTAAATCTCCAGTACTTATTTGCATTGAATTCAAAGGATTCTCTATTTTTTTAACAACCTGCCCCAAAACATTATAAATAGTTATTTTACTAATACTATTATAACTTTCAATGTGGATGTAGTCATTAAAGGGGTTAGGAAATAGGGAAATCCGTTCTTCATTGATTATATCAGCAGAATTACCCGTTTCCACAATATCTGCAAGAGACCGAGGAAAGATCTGCATATCGGCATTAAACTGAGTAACAAGGGCTACCATATGAACCGGTGTTGTTGGTATTGGTGTCCCAAAGTAATCCAAACCAGCACTTGCATTGGGAGTTCTTAAAATACCCGTTCCGCTTGGATCGAAAATATTGTAAGATTTACTGGTGGCAAAGTTAACATCGTCTGTATCAAACTCAATATTTTCGATATAGACTAGCATAGATTGGTGTTCCGGAGCCAACTGTATTAAGGTTAGCTGAAGGGGTTCAATTACATTACCCGAAGAGGTTGCTGCACCGGGATCCTCAACTGGGACAAACTGCAGCAGTTGGCTGTAGGAGGTCAGCGTTCCCTTTAAACCGGTAATGCCATCGTATAGATTATACTCTGAAGTGATAAGTCCCTCGTAATCATCTATTACTATGGCTCCACTGCTATCCTGAATGTACTTTTGGTTTCGCTGACCATGCTGATGAGTGAGGAAAACCTCGCCCGTGATATGATACACCAAAGTACCCTGATCTTGCAGTCGGAGGGCTGCTATATTCTCAACTTCAATCGCTTGTGGTGCCTCTTCAACGGATACATCATCAATGTACCATTGGTGAGCATTTTCGCCCTGGTATACAAAGGCAATGTAAATAACCGAACCAGCATAGCTTGAAAGATCAACTACTTTTTGAGTGTAACTGTTGATGCTACTGGCTGATTCGTATACCTCAACAAACTCTTCTTGTAATGGATTGCCGCTACCCACTGATATTTTCACACCGCTATATTCATAGTCACCCATCAACCCATTTCTTTCGAAAAACTTAAGTAACATCTTCCCCTCGTCGGGAATGCTTATCTGTGGTGTAACCAACCAAGAATCTGATGCTTCGTTTGTAATAAAATTATGGTATGCCGCCAAATTCCCACTATTAGCGATTGATGTCGATTGCCAGCCCCCTCCATCAAATGCATAGTGGCTCCAGGTTGTTGGTGGTACAGATACTTCAAAACCTTCAGACCATGGAAAATCTTCAACTACATTATCACTAATTTCAACTAGTATGACTTCCTTTTCCATATCATCTGAAATAATGATTGTCCCCGAGCGTGTATAAAACCCTGCCCTTTCTATGGAATAGCTATGGGAACCCATAATTACATCATCAAACATGTACGCTCCCTCACTATAGGTAACATCATCAAAGGTAATAATGGCATCAGTAATGTTATCCCCTGCTTCGTCAATAATGCTGAAGTTAATAACAAATGTTGGTACCCCATTTAAGTAAATATCTTCCAACGATCTTGGAAATATCTGCACTTCATTGTTGAACTGCGAAACAATTGCTATCATGTCTCGTGCTCCACTGGGCACCACGGTTCCAAAGTAATCAAGCTGTGCACTTTGGCTCGGAGTGCGAATTACACCTGTTCCGGTTGGGTCTACAACATTATAGTTCGTACTTGGATTCAGCGTTTCTAACTCTGTGTTAAACTCAATTTCATTGATTCGTACCAGCATGGATTGATAAGTTGTATCCAGATTGCTAAAGGTTATTACCAATGGTTCAACCAAATTTCCTGTTGATGAAGCTTCACCGGGGTCTTCAGTAGGAATTAACTGCAGTAAACTGTTATATAGGCTTAACTTTCCCTTCAACTCTGTTATACCGTCGTAAAGGTTATATTGTGTCGTAATTATACCCTGAGAATCGTCGATAAGTATAGCAGCAGAATTATCCTGAACAAATTTCTGGTTACGCTGACCATGTTGATGGGTTATGATCACCTCTCCCATAATCTGGTAAACAGTACTATTGTCTGCTTCTTGCTCGTATAACTCCTCAATATTTGCCACCTCAACTACTTCCTTGCTTTCCTGTGAATAAGAAATTAGGGATGAAATAAAAATTAGTGTTACCATTAGAATGGAAAATTTTTTCATATAACTTATTTTTTAAAGTTGAACAATAGTATGTATCCTTCCGTAAATGCTTTATTTTACAATAAACCAAGAGTAATGTTAACTGTTTATCGCTCTTCAAATCTACAGTTATTTTGGCTTGACTCCAAAAAATCTATCAATAATAGAGTGTAAAAAACTAATATTTGCTTTAATTTTTTCTTTTCACCGTTTCAATAATCCTTTTTGAAAAACACTTATTAAGGTTATTTTTTGATTAATTTTTCGTTTATTAAATGTTATCCTTCTATTATCAAAGCACTTAATACTTACGCTTTGATACACAGGACGGTTTTGCAATGTGCAGAATAAGAGCGCGTTGCAATGTTAATAACTTTAACTAATTGTTTATTTCTTCAACTCTCAAAGCTTGGAATTTTTTGTTTCGGTTTCCTACCTTGCAAGCACTTTGCTTTTTGCTGAAAAAATTTCTACACGACTTTTATTCAGCAAGTTAAATTTTATTGAATTTTTCAAAACATAACAATCAGTATGCAACAAATGAGTAAGGAGGAAAATGTAGCCACGACTAAAGATGTTAAGGTAAAGGAAGCTATCTATTCCTTTGATGAGGCCATGGCAGCAACGGTTCAGTATTTCAATGGTGACGAAATGGCCGCCAAGGTTTGGGTTAGCAAATACGCTATAAAGGATTCCTTTGGAAATATCTACGAACGCACCCCCGAAGACATGCATTGGCGTTTGGCCAATGAGATTGCTAGGATTGAGAAAAAATATTCAAACCCAATGAACGCTCAGGATATTTTCAATCTCCTTAAGGAATTCAAGTATATCGTACCCCAGGGAGGGCCCATGACCGGAATAGGAAATCCCTACCAGATTGCCAGTCTTTCCAATTGCTTTGTCATCGGTTCAAAGGGTGATGCTGATTCCTACGGTGGAATCATGAAGGTGGATGAGGAACAGGTACAGCTGATGAAACGCCGTGGGGGTGTTGGACACGACCTTTCGCATATACGCCCTAAAGGTAGCCCGGTGCTCAATAGTGCGCTCACATCAACAGGTGTTGTTCCATTTATGGAACGTTACTCCAACTCAACACGGGAAGTAGCTCAGGACGGAAGGCGTGGAGCGCTCATGCTATCAATTTCCATAAAGCATCCTGATGCCGAAAAATTTATCGATGCCAAAATGGAAGCGGGGAAGATTACTGGAGCTAACGTATCGGTAAAAATTGATGATGAATTTATGAATGCTGTTGTCGAGGGAAAATCTTATATACAACAGTACCCGGTTAACTCATCAAATCCAAAATACAAGCAAGAAACTGATGCTCAGGCGTTATGGAAGAAAATAATCCACAACGCATGGAAATCGGCTGAACCCGGAATGCTATTTTGGGATACGGTAATCCGTGAATCAGTGCCCGATAGTTACGCAGATCTTGGGTTTAAAACCGTTTCAACCAACCCATGTGGCGAAATTCCCTTGTGCCCCTACGATAGCTGCCGACTTATCGCTCTTAACCTATACAGCTACGTTGAAAATCCTTTCATGGCTAAAGCTAAGTTTAACTTCGATCTTTTCAAAGAGCATGTCCATGCTGCGCAACGCATAATGGACGACATTATTGATCTTGAGCTGGAAAAGATCGATGCCATTCAGGCAAAGATCGACAACGATCCAGAGGATGATGAGACTAAAAATGTAGAGCGAAATCTCTGGAGTAAAATTCGCCAAAAAGCAATACAGGGTCGCCGTACGGGAATAGGTATAACCGCCGAAGGCGATATGCTTGCAGCCTTAGGCCTTCAGTATGGCTCCGATATAGGCATTGACTTTGCTGTAGAAGTTCAAAAAACCTTGGCCATTGAGGCTTACCGTTCATCGGTATTTCTTGCCAAGGAACGTGGTCCTTTCCCTATTTTCGATGCACAACGTGAGAAGAGTAATCCCTTCATCAATCGCATTAAGGATGAGGATTTGGATCTTTACAACGATATGGTAAAGTATGGACGTAGAAACATAGCCCTGCTTACCATTGCCCCAACTGGAACCACCAGCCTGATGACCCAGACTACTTCGGGTATTGAGCCAGTTTTTATGCCTTTTTATAAACGCAGACGAAAGGTTAATCCAAATGATAAAAATGTAAAAATATCCTTTACCGATGAGGTTGGCGACTCTTGGGAAGAGTTCAATGTGTTCCACCATAAGTTCCTTACATGGCTCGAAGTGAATGGTTACAACGCAGAGGATGTAAAAAACTTTAGCGAAGAAGAAGTAACAAAGCTTATTGAGAAATCGCCCTACCATAAAGCTACATCCAACGATGTTGACTGGGTAAGTAAAGTTAAAATGCAGGGCATGATTCAAAAATGGGTGGATCATTCTATAAGCGTTACAGTTAACCTTCCCTCCAACATCACAGAAGAGATGGTTGCCAAGGTTTATCAAACCGCTTGGGAGAGCGGATGTAAGGGTTGCACTGTATATCGCGATGGTTCTCGCGATGGCGTTTTGATTTCAGCCTCGAAGAAGGATGATCAAAGCGAAAACATACACCCATCAAAACGTCCACAGGTGCTCGAATGCGATGTTATTAGATTCAAGAACAACTCTGAGAACTGGATTGCCTTTGTGGGTTTATACAATGGCAAACCCTACGAAATATTCACTGGTATTTCAGAGGATGATGTATTACCTATCCCCAAAGCGGTGAGGAAAGGGAAAATCATCAAAATAAAGGATGAGAATGGTAGCCGATACGATTTTCAGTACGTTGATAAGTTTGGCTATACCAATACGGTTGGTGGGCTATCGCACATGTTCAACAAGGAGTTCTGGAATTACGCCAAGCTCATTTCGGGAGTGCTTCGCAATGGTATGCCCATACCCGATGTTGTAAACCTGGTTAGCTCTCTAAGGCTCGATAACGAAACCATCAATACATGGAATGCTGGTGTTGAAAGGGCCTTGCGCCAGTACATTCCAAATGGCACTAAGGCAAAGAAAGGTCAACGTTGTGAGTGTGGATCCGACTCATTAATATACCAAGAAGGATGCCTAATATGCACTAATTGCGGGAACTCTAAGTGTGGTTAGATTTTTTCGTAACCCTCAATAAATTCAAGCCCCCTGCAAATTTTTTTGCAGGGGGCTTTCCATTATCATGGGTTAAACCTTACTAATTAGCCGCACTCTCTATTCTTGCTGCCTCAACCTTAGCTTTATCGATTACGCTTTTTGCCTTTGCGTCCGCTTCATCGATAATTTTCTTTGCAGCCTTTTCTCCCTCACTTCTTATCTTATCGGCTGTAACCTTAGCCGCTCTTTCGGCAATAACACCCTTGCCTTTAGCCTCATCTTCCACTTTTTTGGCATTGGCATTCGCCTCTTTTTTCACAGCTTCAGCTGCTTTACGTGCTTCAGCACGAATATTTTCAGCCTGTTTTTCTGCATCTCTGATCAACTTGTCCGCTTGCTCTTTGGCCTTTCGACGAGCTTCCTCCTTGGCTTGATCAACTTTTTCGTCTATCTTTTCCTTAACCTGATCTTTCACCTGATCCTTTATGCTCTGGGCAGCATCGCCCATATCTAGTTTAACATTAGGATTTGTTGCTGTTCCGGTTACAAATAGATTTAACTTAACAACATCGCTTTGCCCAATGGATAAACCCTTTGCTGCGGCAAAGTTAGTAACGCTCTCCAAAGCCTGCGATGCAGGACCCAACTTCGATCGAGGCATCTCCAGCTTTATCTTGTAGTCAATGGTTTGATCGATGCCCATGTCGCCCCCAAAATTCATCTTAATTCCCGATGCCTCAGTATCAAAAGGTTTGATGTAAATCCTTCCTTGCTTTACTTCCAAATTGGCCATGAAATCCTTTAAGCGAGGATTACTTATATCCTCGTTCTTCAATAAATCACCAATTTTGGTGAATGTTGGGGCATTCACAATGGCAATACTTTTGCATCCCAACACACCCATTGCATTAATGGAATTAAGGTCAGGTGTCATTAATGTGTCAAGAATGGCATTGAGTGAAAGTTTGGTTGACACATTCCCTGTAATTTTTTTTGCCTGTGGTGCCATGTTCTCTATCATGCTGAATGATCTGAATGCTGATGGAATGTCGAAATTCTTAATATCCATGGCAAAATCAATTTTTGGTTCTTCCATGTTCTGAGTATTATACTCCCCTGTCAGATTCATACTTCCCTTTAGCATGTTCATCCCCACATTATCCATTTGCACTTTTCCGTCGCGAACAATAATCTTTCCTTTGATGTCATCAATATCCAGCTTATCGAATATAACTTTCTTAATGTTGGAGGTTAGCACAAAGTCAATATTCTTAGGCACTTCAATAACCGACATGGGTACAGTATCCTGAACTTCGGTTGTTTCCTCTGCCTCTTCTCCCATCAGCTCGTTCAGATCGATAAGCGAAGAGCGCAGGTTGAGAGTACCCTTAATGGTTTCATCGCTGAAAACAAAGGGGATAAAGTTCTCTAAACGCCCATCAAGCTGAAGATCGCTTGAACCGATGCGGGCATCGAACGATGCCAGCTGAACATACTTTGGGCTGAAATTCAATGTTGTTTCCAAAATTTTCATCGCCTGTGGAAGATCAGGACTTTCAAATTCAAAGTTTACAAGTTTTAACGATCCATCCGCCTTAAATTTCTCGTATTGCTCATTCTCTATATATGACATAAGCCCCCCAAACTCCATGTTGCTCTCAAGGATTCCTGCAATAGTCATGTCTTCGAGGGGAATAACATCGGCAAGACTATTAAAATCGATAACACCTACCATCGAACCGGCAACGTACATATCGCTCATTGGGGTGCGAACACTAAGGGCAATGTCGAATGGGTTTCCTGCCATTTCAAGATGAAATTTAGATACATCAATCGTGGTTTTGTCCTCATCCACACCATCGTAAAAAATCTTGGTCTTTACGCTAACGTTTTCAACCGCTTTGGGCAAATCGGGGTATTGAAATCTAGCATTGCTAACTGTAAGATCGATACCTACGCTTGGAAGCGTTGTTTCGGTAACCGAACCTTTTACCCACCCATTTAAACTCAAATTCCCGGATGTTTCGAGTCCTTCAAAATCTGACATGTAAATTGCAGGAATCATGGAAAGAAGTGATTTGAAATCAGTTTTGGGTGTGGAAAAAGTTATGTTAACATCTATATCGTCAGTTGGCATAAGTACGCTTCCCTTAAAATTTAAGCTGATATCATTTATTGAGAAAAGGTTATCATTAAAGGTATAAACATCGTTCATAAGATCTGCTCCAATCTCAGCATCAAAAGCTACGGGTGCATTACGAACATAACGAATTCCATCCATGAAGAAATTGAAACTGGCAATAGTAGTTTTTATCTGCAAGTCGGTTTGATCCATCCCCATGTCACCCGATAGCACAAAGTTTAGATTCTCAATGGTTGCCTTCATGTCTGACTCCCCATCAATATAGCTAATTGTAGCATTACGTATCTCTAACTTTTCCAATACAACCCTCATGGTCATGGGTTCTTCTTCAACCTCTTCAATTATTTCCTCTTCTTCATCGGAAAAAACAAAAATGTCCCAATTAGCCTTTCCTTCAGGAGTGATAATTGCTGCCATTATAGGGTTGATCAATAAAATAGATTTAACCTGCATGTTCTCCATTTTTATCACGCTCTTGATATCAACCTTCACGCTAAACTCGTCAAAAGCAACTAGGGTTTGCCCTTCAAACTCATCAATCCCCACTATGCTTAAATCCATCAATCCGATGTAAACATCGGGGAATCCCTTAAATATGGACACCTTAAAGTCGCTAAACTCAACATTAGCATTGACATTTTTGTTGATCTCCGTTTTAGCCAATTCAAGCAGCTGGGGCTTGAAAACAATGGGAATCACAATGGCAGCTCCTATGATCAGAATGATAGTGATCAAGATGGTGATTATGAAAATCTTCAATACTTTTTTCATGATAACAGGGAGTTAGGTTCAGATTACCAAAGTTAAACTTTTGCATCAAAAGATGTAAAGCAAATATTGATTTTTTGATAAGTTAAATATTTATTGATGATTATCATTCCCTTCCGAAGTAATGCTTATATAAAGCATTCTGAGGATTAAAAGCATAAGAATGGGGAATACTACCGTTTGAAGAAATCTGAAGATAAAGTAGTTTAGGAAACCGGTATAAATTAGGGTAGCAAAACCAATGATAATGGTCATATCGAAAAGCATTAATAGCATGTTGCTATTAGGCGACTTGAAGAATCTGGGGACATACTCCTGTAACTTTTCTTCATTAAAATTCCGAATTATAAAGTAAAGGCATAATGTGAAAAGTAGTGGTGATATAACACCGAATATTACGAGCACATAAACAGATGACCATACATTGAAGCTGTAAAGAATCCCACCAAAAAACGAAATCAGCAAGTTGAGGGAGAAACGAGGGCCTGTTCCCACTAAATTTTCTATCCAGTAAAAGATTATAGTCTTTCTATTTTTTTCTCTATCGTTCAAAATAAATTGCTATTTCGTAATTATTTAAGTAAAAGTAATAAATGAATAGAAAAAGTTTACGCTTGAATGATAAGGTATGAAAGGTATGCAAAATATATTAATACGAAAATCGCCCCCTCTTTTCGATCGATCTTTTGTCCGGGTCCAAGAAGAACAAAGACAAAAAGCAGGATACTTGCAAGACAGGTAACCAAAATATCAATGGTTGATCCTGGGTAAAATGGCAATGGGCGAATAACGCTGGAAAGGCCTAATACCATAAAAATATTGAATATGTTAGATCCTACAACGTTGCCGATGGCAATGTCTGAATTTCCCTTAAAAGCTGCAACGGCAGAGGTTACCAACTCGGGGAGAGAAGTACCTACGGCAACTACTGTCAGACCAATAAGTGCATCGGACACACCCAAGGAACGGGCAATTGTAGTTGCCGAATCGACAATAAGAACTCCACCACCATAAAGCCCAGCAATTCCAAGAATAACTAACAATACAGAAATGTATGTTTTTCGAACCTTAACTTCCGACGATGGTGGATTTTTATCGGCCTGCGCCGATTTGTAGGTATAGAAAAAGAATATCCCGAGAAAGGTTAATAGAATAATGCCGTCAATCCTAGATAAGATTGATTCATTGGCACTGTCAATCAGGCTATCGCTACCAAGAATTAGGAGCATTATGGCTGCGAATAAAGTGTAAGGTATTTCTACTTTAACCGTTTTACTTTGAACATTAATGGGTTTTATTACCGCTGCTATGCCTATAATCAAAAAGATGTTCATGATATTGCTCCCCAAAACATTACCTATGGCCAAGCCACTGGTTCCATTAATAGAAGCTACAATGTTGACCACTAATTCGGGCATTGATGTGCCAAACGCCACAACTGTAAGCCCAACCGTAAGAGCAGAAACTCCCAGCCGTGATGCTATTGAGGAAGCCCCTTCCACCAGCCAGTTTGCTCCAGCAATAAGAATAACCAAGCCTAAGGAAAGCAAAGCAATTTCAATTAGCATATTACAATACTTTTAATGCAGTGGTAAAAAATGAATACTTTCATTTATAATCTTTTTTGTAAATGAACGGGCAATCAACAATTAACCTATTGCTCCATCGTTTCTCAATTAGAAAAAAGACATGTAAAATTAACCCTTTTTTTATTATCCTAGGGTTCATTCTTTGTAACAACCCTTTAGTTATCGCAAAGATTTATAAATTTGTTGCCGAAACAATAAATACTATGCCTTTAAAACGGTTCATACTAATTATTCCCTTAGCATTCCTCTTAAGCCTATTTTTCCTAAGGTGTGCAATTGTTGTATCACCCACAGGGGGTCCAAAGGATACGATCCCGCCAATTCTTGTTCGTAGCACACCCCCTATATATTCAACAAATTTTAATCGCCAGCGAGTTACCCTAACCTTCAATGAGTTTATTGAGCTAAAGGAAATAAGTCAAAAATTAATCCTTTCGCCACCACAAGAGCGTTTACCTGATTTCAGGGTTAGGGGAAAGAGCATAGAGCTGTCTTTTTTTGAACCTTTATTGGATAGTACCACATATACTCTGTACTTTTCCGATGCCATTGTTGATTTAAATGAAGGAAATCCTTTGGTAAACTTCGAATTCGCCTTTTCTACAGGCAATGAGATTGATTCACTACAATTTATAGGTAAGGTGATAGATGCATTTACCCTTGAACCTCAAGTTGGAATTCTTGTAATGCTTTATGATCAGATTAAGGATTCGATCCCATTACTTGAACGTCCAATTTACGTTACAAAAACCAATAAGGAAGGTAATTTCTTCTTAAGCAACCTGAGACAAGATGACTTTAAAATCTTTGCCCTAAAAGATGGAAACTCCAATTACCTATTCGATCAGGTAACAGAACCCGTTGCTTTTTCCCAAGACACCATTTTCAGCACTTTGTTATCGCCCCCATTGGGCGATTCTCTTAAAAAATTAAAGGATAAATCGCTTACGCTAAGATTATTTCAAGAGGAGAATAGGGCTCAATCATTAACTGACTTTTCCAGAGTCTCCAGACGTGGACTGAAAGTGGGATTCTCTCGCAAACCAGAGGGTGCCCTATCATTAGTACCCATCAATTTCCCCATAGACTCTTCGGAATCGTGGTTTCAGCTGGAACGGGGATTGGCAGGTGATACCCTTACTTACTGGATAACCAACAACGAAATTAGTAATATTGACTCCTTGTTTATTAGGATTAATTACTACAGAACCGATTCCATTCTAAACTTAAATGAGGTTAGTGATACTCTACGCTTTTTCTATTCAGAAAAACAACAACCCTCTCGGTCGAGAAGGAGAGAAGCAGAAGAACCTGAAAAACCTGTATCTCTTCCAGTTTCGTTCTCAGCATCTAAGGGAAAAGCTGTTCTTCCACACGAACCATTGAGGTTAACTTTCAATATGCCCCTTCTGTCACTCAATAACAATATGATCCTTTTAGAAGATATTACTGATAGCGTAGCTATAAACACTGAACCAAAAATCGACAGCTTGAACCCAAGGTTTTATAGTATTGAACACCTCTGGCAGCACAACACAAAGTATCGCTTCACTGCCCTGCCAGGAGCATTTACTGACCTTAATGGATTAACAAATGATACTCTTGTTGTAGACTTTAACGGGGCTAACCCGGATTACTTTGGAACAATTAATCTAAACCTTACAGGGGTTGAGCCCAATGTCATTGTTGAGTTACTCACCGAAAAAAGGGCTGTCGTTGATAGAAAAATTGTAGAAAAGGATGATAAAGTTTCTTTTAATTACGTTAAACCAGGGAAGTACATCATTAGGTTTACTCTCGATGCCAACAAGAATGGTAAATGGGATACAGGTTGGTACTTAAAGGGGATTCAACCCGAAAAAATTGTGATGTATCAGGAGAAAGGGAATGTAACTGTCCACAACATCAGAGCAAACTGGGAGTATGATATTAGCTTTAACTTAGATCAACACAAATAAGAGTCATGTCAGTATTATTGAACTTCGCCATTTTCCCAACTGATAAAGGTGATAGCGTTAGCTCTTACGTTACGAGAGTAATCCAAAAATTAAGATCAATGGGATTTCCCAATCAGCTAACAGCTATGGGGACTATTGTTGAAACCGACAGTCTTAGTCAAGCACTTTCTGTGATCAATGAGGCATACTCCGTTCTGGAGAATGACTGCCAAAGGGTTTACATAACTGCCAATTTAGATATAAGGAAAGGATCTTCCAGCAGAATGGAACGTAAGGTTAAGTCGGTTGAAGAAAAGATCGGTAAAACAAAATAAAGAATATTTTGATCAAAAGAATTTTAATAGTACTATTCAGCTTCTTCTCTCTGCTTACTCATGGGCAAGTTTACCTTGGGGCACGAACTGGTTATAGCGTTTCGTCGGTTGAATTTACACCAACCCAAAAAGAGAAGTCTCTTTTCGATGATGGTTTAGAGATTGGATTAAGCTTTAAACATTTCGACCAACAATACGTTGGTTTCCAAAGCGAAATAAGTATAGTGCGAAGAGGCTTCAGAAAGCCATTCGAAGACACACTAACATACAAAAGGATTAATTCATACATTGAGTTACCCATATTCATGCAAGTTCGGCTTGAGAATAGGGGGCTTTTCATGCATTTAAATGCAGGCTGTTACGGAGCATTTCTTCTAAACTCCGTTGAGGGAGACAATAGAACTGGTGGCTATATCATGCAGAACTATGAGTTCAACATTCTAAGGGACAAACGCTTCGACTACGGATTGATTGGTACTGTTGGTGTTGGATATGAAACACCATTGGGTGTTTTTCAAATAGATTTTCGTTATATTTGGGGTTTGGGCGATCTTTATGATCATGAGTATGAGGGTACACCCGGTCGTTCCCCTTCGCGTATTCAGAACCTTTCGTTCAGCTACTACTGGAATCTTTCGAAACGAAAAGGGAAAAAGAGCACTCCCAACGAGGTCAATCAAAAAAATGATGATATATTAGAATAGTAAATAAACTCATTTACCATGCGTACTTTAATTATATTGATACTTCTTACTTTTTGCACTTTTTCTTCTATAGGGCAAACCGGTTACGTTCAGGAGGGCAAAGCTTCCTTCTATGCTGATAAGTTTGAGGGAAGAACCACCGCATCGGGTGAGCGATACAGCCACGCCAAGAGTACATGTGCACATCTTTCGCTTCCTTTCGGAACGTTGGTTAGGGTTACCAGCCTAAGCAACGGGAGTTCGGTGGTGGTAAGGGTAAACGATCGGGGTCCATTTGTTCCCAACCGCATTATCGACTTGAGTCGCTCGGCTGCTGAAAAATTGGATTTTATTGAGCAGGGAATTGCTGATGTGAGAATTGAAGTAATTGATGAGAGTGGAAAAGTTGTACAAACAGCTGAGTCCAAACCTAAACCGGCTGAACCCAAACCAACCACTCAACCCAAACCCTCAGCTACGGCAGCATCTGCTTCGCAAAGCACCACTCAGCACGCAAAAACCCCTGAGGCTACAAAACAACCTGTAATAAACACAACATCTCAGTCTTCTTCAACCGAATATGAACTTTACGAGCTAAATGTAACCCGTCAATCACCAGGGGGTTTTACGGTTCAAATTGGCAGCTACAAGGAGTTGGCAAACCTGCTTCGCATAGCCGATGATCTTAAAGCATCACTAAAGAAGGAGGTGAGAGTTCAGGTTGCCACCATAGGTGGCGAAAAGGTTTACCGTTTAATGGTTGGCCAATTCTCAACGCGACGAGAAGCAGAAAACTTCCGCGATAGAGCATCAAAAATTTATCCCGATTGCTTCGTTATGGAATTGAAATAAATAATGCTCTTGTTGAGAATAGAATATATATTTAAATTTTTTAGTAATAACCCTTAAAACCAACACACAATGAATTACAAAAAACTATTATTTTATTTAACTATCTTTCTATTTACTTCATTTCATTCTTTTTCCGAACCAATAAAGAAAATCAAGTTTGGAAAGGTCAGCATGGAAGAGATGACAATGAAAACTTACGATTTGGACACAACCGCTGATGCAGTGTTACTTTACCAGTTTGCTGAATTTTTACCAAATGTTTTTCAGTTTAAGGAGCATCAACGTATTAAGATTTTAAAAAGAACAGCCACTGGCTATGCAAATATTGCATTTTGGGGTCGATTAAAATCACAGATTAATGGCTACACATACAACCTTGAGGACGGGAAAATTATTAAAACTAAATTGAGTAAAGACGCTATTTTCGAAGAGCGGGTAGTTGGAAATATCTTCCGAACCAGAATAGCAATGCCCAATGTAAAGGAAGGTTCCATCATCGAAGTGCAATTTACAAAGCAAGGACTACCCAACTCCATTGAGATTCAAAGAACAATGCCTGTTATATACAGCGCCATTTCATTACCAAAGCATCCAAATGTTGATTTCACTGTTAAGGTCATTGGTTTATTGGGCCCAACCTTTAGTCAGAGTGACACATGGATTTACAAAAACCTTCCTGCGTTTAATAGAGAGCCTTACATTTTATCTGATAATGATTACCGTGTTAGGTTTGAGATAGAGGTGAAAAGTTTACACCTCGCTAATCAATATAGTTCTTTTTTTGCCACATTTGCCTCAACCTGGGGTGCTGTTACCAAAACATTTAACGAACATGAATACTTTGGTAAAAGGATAACCTATCTTGCTCTTTATCTAAATAGTATGGCCGATAGTATTAAAGGGATTTCAAATAATGAGGAGGATTTGTTACGAAACGCATTTGAGGCAATAAAAGTTATCAAGTGGAATGGCCAGGAAGCTTGCTATGTTTCTAGCGATCTAAGACAAGCATACCAGCAAAAAAGCGGAAACTCTGCCGATGTCAATCTTAATTTGCTAATACTTCTCAAAAAATTAGGATTCAATGCTTATCCAATCCTTTTCAGCACACGTAGCAACGGAAGGATATCACGCTTCTCACCTACCATCGATAAGTTCAACTACGTAATCGTTGGTGTGGATTTGCAATCTGGTACTCAATATCTTGATGCCACCGAAGAATTTATTCCCGTTGGGCTTGTCTCAAGCAGGTTGTTGAGCTGCTATGGGCATCCTCTGGATGTAAGCAAGGGGGAGTGTTCGGTGTTGCTCAACCCCATCAAAAAAGACCAAAAAACAACAAAATCTTCCCTTTACATAGATGAGAATGGTAAAGTCAATGGCAAAATAGTTATCACCAGAAATGACTATAATTCAATTGATTTTAAAAACTATTTAAAGGAAAAAACCGATCACGATGCTTACATTCAAGAACTTGAATCGGCCAATCAGGGATGGAATATAGATAATTATAGCTTTGAAAATCTGGATGATAATTACAAACCTTTCATCAGCGAATACAATGTAAGCCTAAGCTCAACGATGGGACAAGCCGATATCATCACACTAAACCCTTTTGCATTTGTACAATTATTAAGCAGTCCATTCCCCCGCGATACCAGAAACTCTCCCATTAGCTTTCCAAGCGAAAGGGAGCACAGCTCCACCATTACTATAACTATACCTGAAAATTATACCATAACTGAAATACCTAAAGGCGAAGAAATATCAAATAGGGATAAAACTGTAAATTTTAATTACTCCATCAAAAAATCTGGTAACACCATAACAATAAACTCTAAGTTTACCATAACCAAACTTGAATTCAATGCCTGGGAATATAACAGTATGAGGAGTGTTTTTGAGCAAATGATTCAGAAACAAAACGAATCAATCATTCTTAAAAAAGTTTAGAGTATGAAAAGAATCGCATTAGTATTCCCCTTTGCTTTTCTTGCTTTTTGCTCACAATTGCATGGTGCAGAAAAAGAGAATTGGTCAGTTAGTTTAATACCCCAAGAGCTTAAACAAAAAGCGAATGCCGTTGTAAGGCTTCATGAAAAGACCCTTAAGGTATTTGATAATGGTAGCGCTGAAGAAACATCTCGAATTGTCATTACCATCCTTAATGAGAATGGTCAGAAATACAAATACTTCGTTGAGCATTACAATAAGTACAGTTCGGTTTCAGGAATTAAAGGCACCATTTACGATAAGAGTGGAAAAAAGGTTAAAAGCATTCCTCAAAAGGATATAAATGACTATAGTGCCATTGCTGGTTTTTCTCTTTTTGATGACAGCAGGGTTAAAGTTATTGCACCTGAATATGGTAATTATCCCTATACCATTGAATATACCTTTACAAAAAAACATAGCAGTTTTTTTATGCTACCAGGATGGCAGGTTTATCCAGGCTATGATATATCCGTTCAAAATTCTATTTATAATCTTACTCTTAGCCCTAATTCAAAGGTAAAATTTAAAGGTAATGATGCTTTACGCATAGAGCCAATAGTAAAAACTGATGGAAAGGGCAATGCCACTAGAACATGGATTGCATCCAATTGCGCAGCCATTGAAAATGAGCCTTTTTCGGGATACCTCCATGAGGATACACCATTGCTTTTGGTCGCTCCAGAATCTTTTACCATGGACGGGTATTTTGGCTCAAATAGTAGTTGGATGGAACTTGGCAATTGGGCCTACAAGCTTGGGGAGGGAAGAAATGTTGTATCCCAGGAAACAAGGAGTAAATTATTGGAGCTTACTGCTGATCTTGAAACTGATACCGAAAAAGCTCGCGCAATTTACGAGTACATGCAAGGCAAAGTTAGGTATGTTAACATTGCCATTGGTATAGGTGGTTGGCAGCCATTTCCTGCCGAAACCGTTGAGAAATACTGGTATGGCGATTGTAAAGCCCTCTCAAACTACATGAAATCTTTGCTCGATGTTGTTGATATCAAATCATACTACTGCCTTGTTAGAGCGGGAGAAGATGTGCCCAATATCGACGCTGAGTTTGTAAGCAGCCAGTTTAATCATGCCTTTATAATGCTTCCTTTAGAAGGGGATACCATTTTTCTTGAATGTACCAGCCAACAAGTGCCATTTGGTTACAACGGAACGTTCACTGATGATCGGGATATTCTTGTGGTTGACAAAGACAATAGCTATATTAAGCGAACAAATGTATACGGTAAGGATCAGAACAAAACCATCAACAGCTATCTCTTTAAGATAGATGCTAATAACTCCGCTAGTATTAGTGCAGTTAATACTTATAAGGGTGTTGCAACTGAAGATCCCCGTTACATAATGAGCCAAAAACCCGAAAAGCAAAGAGAATATTTGCTGAGAAATTTGAACCTTAAACAGGTTAAAATCAACAGCCTTAATTATTCCGAAAAAAGGGATATTATACCCGTAATCGTAAAAACTGCAGAAATGACAGCAGCCCAACTGGGTCAGGTTACATCTAATAATAACATTATCATCCCTTTTAATCAGGTTTCGTTGCTCGATGAATTGAAAAGGGTAAGTAATAGAAAAACTAGCATTGTAATACGCAGGGATCAAATCCAGATCGACACGCTAAGCTACCAGCTTCCATCCAAATTCTCCATTGATCAAGTTCCCCAGGCGGTGTCCTTTTCAAGCGAATTTGGGGCATACCACCTTGAGGTTGTTCAAGCTGAAAACGCTATAACTTTCATACGGTCAGTTGAATGGAATAAAGGTAAGTTTAACTCTGAAAAGTACAACGATCTTATGCTTTTTCAACGAAGGGTAAACGAAGCCGATAGGCAGGTAATGATACTGAAACCGATATAAAAACCCCCATAAGCATGCGTGTATGCTTATGGGGGTTTTTTGGTAATGAATGTGAAATCAAACTCTTTTTACTTCTTCACATCGTAAAAGCACCTGATGGGTGAATGCAGTTTGCCTTCGGCAACAAGTTTTTTAATATTTTTGTCCACTTCTTTCTTGTCAATTCCTGTGGTTTCTGCAATCTCGCCTGCCTTCATGGGCTTTCCCGCTTTCTTAATTGTGTCAAGTACTTGATCTTTTACTTCCATAATTATACATTTTAGCTGTTATTATATAAATCTTTTGATTTCAAAATTTATTCCTTCAGCCACTTGTCCAGCCAGCCCTTGAACTCCCTCTGCCAAAGAATCCCATTCTGAGGTTTTAATACCCAGTGGTTCTCATCGGGAAAGAACAAGAACTTGCTTGGAACGCCAAGCATTTGGGCAGTGTTGAATGCTGCCATTCCCTGAGTGTAAGGAATGCGAAAATCCTTTCCGCCATGGATTATTAGTATTGGAGTATCCCAACTCTTAACAAACTTATGGGGGCTATGTGAAAAACTCTTTGTGGCAACCTTGTTGTCAGTTTCCCATGGTGCTCCACCCATCTCCCACTGGTCGAAGAACATCTCCTCTGTGGTTAGGTACTCCATCTCGGAGTGGAAAACACCGCAATGAGCAATGAACGCCTTAAAGCGTTTGTTGTGGTTTCCTGCCATCCAAAACACGGTGTAACCGCCATAGCTAGCACCAATAGCACCCAAGCGATTTTCGTCTATCCAGGGTTCCTTCTTAACCTCATCAATGGCAGCAAGCAAATCCTTCATCTCCTGCCCACCATGATCCTTGCTGATTTGATCTGTCCACTCCTGACCGAAGGTCAGCGTTCCTCGGCGGCTGGGGGCAACTACCACGTAACCATTGGATGCCATGATGGAAAAGTTCCATCGGTAACTCCAGAATTGGCTCAGTGGACTTTGCGGGCCACCCTCGCAGTAAAGCAAAGCCGGGTATTTTTTTGTATTGTCGAAATTGGGCGGAAGGATTACCCAGGTATGAACCATCTTTCCGTCGGTTGATTTAATCCATCGACGCTCAACGGTTGGCATGGTTAGCTGGTCAAGTATCTCCTTATTAATAAATGATATTTGTTCCTGTGTACCAGTAGTTGGATCGATACTGAAAATCTCGGCAGGTGATGTAATGGAAACTTTATTTCCAATTAGCTGATTGCCAGCAATGGCAACCGAATGGTAATCGTGCAGCCCCTCAGTAACAGGTTTAATCTCTTTGGTTTCCACATTCATTTTGTAAACCTGAAAGGTTGCCTCAACTCCGGCAATAAAGTACATCGCTTTGCCATCGGGTGTCCACTGGATATTCGAAACGGAGTAGTCAAAATCGGGGCTCATGTAGGTTTTCTCACCTGTGCTCATGTCCATAATGAAAAGCCTATCCTTATCTGCCTCGAAGCCGGCCCTTTCCATGGAAAGCCATGCCATTTTACCACCTTCGGGCGCGAAAACGGGCTGCTTATCGTAGCCCATCATTCCCTCCGTAAGATTTTTGGTTTCGCCCGATTCAATGCTGTAAAGGTAGATATCGGAGTTGGTGCTAAAGGAGAACTCTTTACCGGTTAACTTTTTGCATGTATAAGCAACCGCTTTGCCGCAGGGAGACCAAGAAATTTCCTCCATGCCACCAAAGGGTTTCAGTGGACTATCGTATGGCTCATTAGGCATAATATCCTTGGGATTTATAACTTTATCACCCGCGAAATCAGCAATAAAAGCATGACTGTAGTATCCATCCTCCCAAGTGTCCCAGTGGCGGTACATCAGATCTTCGATAATCATTCCACTAGCTTTAGGTAGATCGGGGTAAATATCAGCTGTTGATTTTTCAACCTTTACCTCACTTATGAAAAGAACTCTATCGCCCTTGGGCGAAATGGCAAACCCATTTATATCGCCTTCGAAGTTGGAAACTTTTCGGCGGTTTTTACCATTGATATCCATGGTCCATATCTGGGTTGATTCCCCTTCTGTAGATATGAAGGCAAGAGTTTTATCGTCAACCCAATTGATATTGTACTCGTGCGAGGGGGTTTTTGTTATCTGTTTGCCATTGGAGCCATCGACATTCATTACAAATATTTCGGAGTTGCTCCTGTTCAAATCAACTGAGTAGAATGAAACACTATAGGCAATCTTTTCGCCATTGGGCGAAACGGCCACCTCGCCGAGCCGACCAAATGACCATAGCACTTCAGGGGTAAGTATTCCATCCTCAACCTTGATGTTTGCAGGGCCAATTATAGGTTCAGAGGATTTTTTATCGGGATTGCAGGAGAAAAGAAATAATCCAAAGGACAACAATAACAAAGTAAACTTTTTCATGCGTTTTATGTTTTAAAATGAGGTTTAACACTTTTCACGATGCACTTTTTTCAACTTAAAAATTATACCCCAAATATAGCTGAAACGCAGCTAAAAAGTATATCTTAGGTTTACTATACTGTTGGAATAACGATGATCCCAGGGTTTATAAGGGTTTGTTTCGGGGTTAACCGAGCCCAGCAATCCGTATGGGTTTACTTGAAGATTTAGGTTTGATGATCTGAAGCCAGAAACACCCGTTTCTCTAAGCACATAGTCTGTTATAAAAAAACCACTGGTTGTCCCTAATGTTACTAACCATAATGATGCTTTATCATTAGCATCGAAAAGTACGGATGCGGCTGCTCCTACCAAACCTCCAGCTGCTCCACCTGTAACAATTAAGTTGCCCTGTTGGCGTGTATAGTCATAACTCCTCGTCCTGTGTATGCCCCAAGCCAATCCCCCGGCAGCACCCAACATCCCTCCAAGAATGTATGCCCTTGGATATTCTCCTCCATCAACATCTAGTGTATAAAGTAATAGCAACGGGTATGTTAAACCAAATCCTCCGTGGTAATTTGCAATGGAAACATCACCATTGGTAAAGCTATTCTTTTTGTAAAGTGAATTTCCCAAAAACATTCCTGCACCTGAGAATGTAAGCATTGAAAGTGCACCTAGATGTGCATCAATATCAGAAGATATTAAAAGGGCTGTTGCTGCACCAAAAGCATAACCCCACGCTCCTCCGCTCCAAATGCTACTGGTTTGACCCCATGTATAGCTATGCTTTTGGGATAACCCATAACCAATAAAACTCTCCCCCAAACTTGCAGCAACGGTTAGTCCTAGAGTTGGTTTGTACTTTAAGTCTTCACCCATAAGCAGAATTGATAAAGCAAGCCCATGGGCAATACCCATTCCTGCACCCATTGAATATGCATTTGCCATTCCATTGGTTACTACCTTGTTTCTGGTAGCAATAAGTGGAATATAGAATCCACCGCCACCAATTAAAAGATAGGATGCCATGTAAACTTTATAATCTTCTGCTCCAAATGATAAGGGAATTGCCCATCCATAATAACCTAGAGAGTAGGTAGCTGAGGAGATAATCAACCTTCGGCGAGCTTCCTGAGAAATATCCTCTTCCCTTGCCTCCATCCTACTACCCATCACATCAATTTCTTCGCAAATTGTTTGAATCTCTTCTTCGCTAATGACTCGTCTATCTACTTGGAAAATACCATCAACTTTATAGGTAACAACTAAAAAATGCCCCTCTTCTGTTTTGGAAAGTGTGGCTTGCTGAAAATCCTTGTAATCTTTAAAAAAGTTGATTTTGCTACCAATGTCAGAATTAATAATTCTGACATTTTCACAAAACGGAACAGTTTGGTCCTGTGCTTTCAAAACATTAGATGCCAATGCAAAAAAAATAATTATTAAAAATTTAGTGGATATAACAACTTTTTTCATGTTTTCTAAATTTAAGTTAGAGACTTTAAATAATCTTCATTTTGACTGAATTATAAAAATAAAGATATTCCTTTAGGGATATTAAGCAAAACGGAGATACACAAAATAAACAACGCAAATTACAATTTATGAAAATAATATAGCTAAAAATTGCATTACAAGCTAAAAATTGCGGCATTTACTATTTCGTGATTAAGGTTTTGTAAATTCTACAAAAAAGGGTGGACTAAAAAGATTTCAATAATTGAACTATCCAATTTTTTTTAACAATAAAAAACGATGTGAGGTAAAAGAATATATTAGTGAATTCATCAGAACTCTTACATTTGAAGTCCATACTGTTTCATCTTGTTATATAGCGTTTTACGATCGATGTTGAGCATTGAAGCAGCCTTACTCTTGTTGTAACGGACCTTCTCTAAGGTAGAAAGGATTAGTTCTCTCTCGGCCATCTCTTTAAGGTCTCTGAGATTTTCCGGTTGAATGTGGTTTACGGAATTATTAAATCGACGATTCTTGCTGGCAATTATTTCGGAGGGCAAACTCCTCAAGCTTATTGTTGATCCCTGTTCAACCAATACAGCTCTACGAATAACATTTCGCAACTCCCTTATGTTTCCTGGCCAAGGGTAGTAGTTAAAAATATCTAACACTTCGTTACTAAATCCTGTTACTGATTTATTTAGTTCTCTATTTGCTTGTCTCAGAAAATGGTTTGCATAAATTGGCAGATCTCTTAATCTATCAATTAATGGAGCTACAAAAATGGAGAACTCGTTAAGGCGATGATATAAATCCTCGCGAAACTGGTTTCGTTTAACAGCTTCTAAAAGGTCTTCATTTGATGCTACAATTATCCTAACATCAACACGAATCTCTCGATTGCTTCCAATGGGTTTGATCTTCCGCTCCTGAATGGCTCTTAACAGGTTGATCTGAACCTCATAGGAAAGGTTTCCTATCTCATCGAGGAATATTGTACCACCGTTTGCCTGCTCAAATTGACCTATTTTATCCGAAATGGCTCCAGTAAATGATCCTTTAATGTGTCCAAAAAATTCGCTAAGGGCAAGATCCTTCGATAATGCGCCGCAATCGACTGCCACAAAAGGCTTTGTGCTTCGCTGGCTTTCATTGTGAATTCTGCGTGCAACGTACTCTTTACCTGTACCACTATCTCCTTGAATAATAACTGATAGGTTTGTAGGGGCTACGAGGTTTATAAACTCCTTGACCTCATGGGCGTTGTCGCTTACACCCTGAATGAACTGCTTATCCTCCTTAAGACTATGCTTTTTATTAACAGCTTCATTAATTGACCTATGGGCAAGTAAATATTCAATGGTTAGCAGAATCTCGTCGGGGTTTATTGGTTTGGCAACATAGTCGAAGGCTCCCATTTTTATGGTTTGAACCGCCATCCGAATATCGGCATAACCGGTCATTATGATTATTCCCGTTTCAGGACGAATCGACTTAATATCTTTAAGAATATCAAGACCAGAACCATCGGGTAAGCGATAATCGGTAAGGATTATATCGTACTCATCGGTACGAAATATTTTCTGCGCCTCACTAACTGAAAAAGCCTCAACTACATCATAACCCTTCTTAGAAAGAAAAGTTTTAAGCATGATGCAAAAGCTTGAGTCATCGTCAACTACAAGTATTTTAGCCATTTGCTGCCAAGCGTATTATCTATTCCCCAATTTGCTAATATATGATTTTAATGCCACTTTTTAACACAAAACCCGTGCTATTTTATCAAATATTGATAAAAATAACTTTTTAAATGAGCATTTAGTACAATTCTCGGCAGCATCAGCGATCGACCCAATCTGCGTTATTCTTAATCAAAGCGATAAGCTCATCTACTGCTTGGTTCTCGGGAATATTTCTTTTTACAACCTCCTTTCTACGGTAAAGGGTAACCAATCCATGGCCAGAACCCACATACCCATAATCGGCATCGGCCATCTCGCCTGGTCCATTAACGATGCAGCCCATAACACCAATCTTAAGCCCTTTCAGATGTGAGGTTCGTTCCTTTACCTTTCGCAGGGTCTCATTTAGGTTGAAAAGGGTTCTGCCACAACCTGGGCACGATATAAATTCTGTTTTCGAGATCCTAACTCGTGACGCTTGCAAAATTCCAAATGAAGTTTCTCTAATGACCTTATGTCCTATATCGGTAGAGTTTGAAAGCATAATTCCATCAGCTAGTCCATCTAGGAAAATGGGCCCCGCTACAGCAGAAGAAAGTATAAGGAAAGATTCAATACTTGAGGGATTTATTCTGAGTGCAAAAACTAAAGGATTCTTAATGTTGTTTTCAACAAGGTATAAAATTGTATTACGAATGGAGTGGAATTGATAGGGTATTCCACTAAGTAAAAGAACTGCCTTTTTTGAGTTTGACAGCTTATCCATTAACTCCTTGTCAACTTCTTCAATGCCAATATCAAGGAAAAATGGGTTATCATAGGTTTCTGATTTAAGAAATGTCTCTTTATTCACCAATTTAATGGCACAACATTTATCATTCCCCACCAAAGGTAAACCTATGGGTGTTGGAATTCTCGAAACCAATGAATTTCCAACTAAGATGTAATCTGCTGCATTATCTGCAGCCTGCCATTTATTATTGTTTTGCTGGAATGTCCACCCCCACAATTTGAGCATTTCCAAAGTTATCTCTCCTCCTTGCGATAAATCGGCCACAACCACTGGATGATTATTCCCTCCTATTTTAACTATCGATAAAGTTTCTCTTCTGTTAAATTCAAAAGGGTTTATTGCAATTGCGTTAGGCCGAACTGGGCAACAATGGCTTTCCCAACTCTCGAAAAAGTTGACAAGGGTTTTGGCAACCGGAATCTCATTTTCTGGCTCTTCGGTAAGCGAAACCCTAATGGTGTCGCCAATACCATCAATGAGTAGAGCACTAATACCCACTGCCGATTTTATTCTGCCATCCTCACCCTCTCCCGCTTCGGTAACTCCTAGGTGTAACGGATAATCCATACCTTCGGCTTGCATGAATTTAACAAGATAACGTGTAGCTTGTACCATAACCCTTGTATTGCTCGATTTCATGCTAACCACCAGGTTATGGTAATTATGCTTTCGGCATATCCTCAGAAACTCCATGGCCGAATGGGCCATACCAACAGGTGTGTCGCCATACCTATTCATAATCCGCTTCGAGAGAGAACCTTGGTTGACTCCTATACGAATTGCAACTTCATACTGCTTGCATTGATTTAAAAGATCAATGAAACGATCCTCTACCCTAGTTAACTCCTGTTCGTATTCGATGTCCGTAATAGAAGAGGCTGATGATCTTGACTTATCAGCATAGTTGCCGGGATTGATCCTTATTTTGTCAGCATATTTTGCAGCCTCCAATGCTGCCGCTGGATTGAAATGAATATCTGCAATGATAGGGGTTCTATAACCTCTTTGTCGAATTTTTTCCTTAATCAAAGCCAAACTTTGGGCTTCTCTCTTACCCTGAGTGGTAATTCGAATGTAATCGGCTCCGGCTTCTATGGATCTTATTGACTGTTCAACGGTTTCGTCAATGCTGTTTGTGTTGGTTGTAGTCATGGTTTGAATTCGAATGGGGTTGCTGCCTCCCAATGCCGTTTCCCCAATACTAACCTCACGGGTAATCTTTCTGCGGTAACCCAATATGTTGATTATTTTCTCCATGCTTAATATTTATGCAAAGAAAATGGTTTCGTTGGAGTAATAGAAATTTATGCATGAGATTTTAAATAATGCCCCCTTTTTGAATGTTATCAAAAGAAAATCATTAAGTTTGCTTAAAACATTCCCTTAAATCCTTCAATCATGAAACAAATCGTTGTTCCCATTGATTTCTCCGAAGAATCGTTAAATGGGCTTAAATTGGCCATAATATTTGCCAATCGATTCAAGGCAAATTTACAAATGGTATACGTTCAAAAACCAACCGCTGAAATAGGAAGATTGGATTTGCAAGAGGAACACTTGAAGGTAGTTGAAGCTTTTGAAAAGATCACCAAGGAATATGGAGGAAAACTAAATGATCCCACAAAATTTGAATATCACATTAAAAAGGGCAAAGTTTTCCATGAGGTTATTGGACAAGCCGAGGCATTTGATAATTCAGCAATTATTCTTTCAACCCATGGCGCTTCAGGCTTTGAAGAACTTTTTATTGGTAGCAATGCGCTGAAAATAATATCAGCCTCAGATATACCTGTTATAACTGTTAGGCATGGTGCCATAGTAAGAAATATAGACACTATTGTTTTCCCCATTGATCCATCAATAGAAACCCGACAGAAAGCTCCTTACACTGCTTTAATTGCAAAAGCATTCGATGCCGAAGTTCTTATTCTTGGGGTTAGTTCCTCCAGCAGCAACGAAGCAGAGCATAAAGTATCTGCTTACTCAAATCAAGTGTGCGATTACTTCACAGAACACGGTGTAAAGCACAAAGTAACAAATAGGGTAGGAAAAGGTATTACAAATACTGTTGTTGAGTTTGCTTCAGAGGTAAAAGCTGATCTAATTAGCATAATGACCGAGCAAAGCGGATCTCTTACCGATTTTGTATTGGGTACAAATGCCCAACAAATACTCAGTAAATCACCAGTTCCTGTTCTTAGCATCACACCCAGAGAAACATCAGTAAAGGGTAGTT
Source organism: uncultured Rikenellaceae bacterium (assembly GCA_964397135.1). Taxonomy (GTDB): domain Bacteria; phylum Bacteroidota; class Bacteroidia; order Bacteroidales; family Tenuifilaceae; genus MWFE01. The sequence continues at coordinate 101,134 of CAYNHM010000003.1, read as the reverse complement.
TTAGTACAAGTGGTGGTTAAAATTAAGTATAATTATTTAAGGGCAGGAATGCCCTTTTTTTATTTTTCCAATTGATTAAAAATACATTCTCTCTAAACGGTTGCTTCATCAAAATTAATATTTCATTCGTCTAATTAATGGTTCTTTTACTAAACAGAACAACTTTTTAATTGTATATTTAACTGTTTTTCAAAGTTAAACCTTATTATTTTAAAACAGTTTTAATAATTCTTGCATGATAGAGCAATGAAAATGGGTTTAAAGCAGCATAGCATAGAAATGGTAAAAGAGCAAGTGATCAACACCTCTCTTCTTGTTGCTTCAATTATAGGGAGTATTGCATATTTAACCAGTTTAATATCCAGGTTTGCCAACCACAATTTCAACCCATCAATAATTTTTGAGTCAATTGTTCTTATTTCTCTTTTAGGTGTAACCATCCGAAGAAAATATATTGTCAACAGTATTAAAGCCTACATAATGGTTTCTTTAATACTATTTCTATCTCTTTCCGATGCCTTTTTTTACGGGTTACTTTCATCAACCCGTGTTTATTTGGTTCTAGTTCCTTTGTATGCTATAATATATTTTCCATTTACTCGAAGCCTAATTATCTATCTTGTTGCAATAGTTGGTTTTGTTATTATTGGCTTTCATCATAGTAAGGGTATATTAAATCTTCCAATTGGTTATGAACCAAATTATTACATACTAAAACTATACCCTTGGATAATAAATGCTATACACATTTCGACTGTTGGACTTGTTATCCTGTATGTAACCCGTAAGTTTTTTAATTCATTCTCAAATTTAATTCATGATCTGAAGGAACAAAACATAGTAATTTCAGAAAATGAAAAAAATTACAGAGAAATATTTAACTCAACCAACGAGGCTATATTTATTCATAATGCATCTGATGGTACAATATATGATGTGAACGATGTGATGCTAAAGATGTATGGCTATAATACTAAAGATCAGGTACTTAAATTAGCCGTGAAGGATATTAGTGCCAATAACGACTCAAAAACACAAGAAATGGCTCAAATACTTATTCGTAAGGCTGTTGAGGAGGGACCACAGGTTTTTGAGTGGCAATCGATGAGGAAAAATGGAGAGGTTTTCTTCTCTGAAATATCCTTGAAAAGTACTGAAATTGGTGGTCGGGGAAGGGTTTTGGCTGTTGTAAGGGATATAACTGACCGTAAACTAATGGAGCAAAAGGTTAAAGAGAGTGAAGAGAAGTATCGAACCCTTGTTGAAACATCACAAGATGGAATTTCACTCATGGCTCTTAACGGGCAAATGATATTTGTAAATACTAGAAAGGCGTTAATGGTGGGTGCAAAAGACCCATTAGAACTTGTAGGAAAAAATGCCTTTAACCTGCTAACAGCCCAAAGCGTTGAGAAAGTTAACTCAATAATGCCTACCCTATTGGAAAAAGGCTATCTCGATGCACTTGAAGCCGATGTGAGGAGGTTGAATGGCAGTATCTTCACAGCAGAATTTAACGTTACAGTGCTTAAAGACTCAGCAGGTAACCCAAAATATTTGATGGATACAATGCGTGATATAACCGAACGGAAAAGGGCAGAAAAAGCGCTAAAGGAAAGTGAGGAGAGATACAGAACTATTATTGAGGCCTTCCCCGAAATAATAATGGTTAGCGATTTAGAAGGTAGAATTATTTTTGCCAACGATGCCCTCGAGAGGATCACTGGAATTTCCACTGCTGATTATTCAAACAAGAATCGTAAGGCCAAGATTCATTCCGATGATATAAATAACGTAAGAGAAGAAATTACAAAGTTGCTTTCCAGCGATAGTAGGCATACTCAAATTATTGAAAATAGGTTCATTGACTCTTGGGGTAATTTACACTGGTTCAGTGGTATCATTTCAAAAATTTATATTGAAAACAAATTGTACTTACAAACAATAACTAGAGATATAACCGATAAAAAAATTGCTGAGGTAGAGTTGGAAAAATACAAGAATCATCTCGAGATTCTTGTAAAAGAGCGTACAGAGGAGTTACAGGCATCCAACGAAGAACTTATTGCGACCAATGAAGAACTTTACCATCAACGCGAAGAACTTGAAGCAACTCTATTAAAATTACAAAGCACTCAAAAACAGCTTATTAAGGCTGAGAAAATGGCATCATTAGGTGTTCTGGCTGCTGGTGTTGCTCATGAAATAAACAATCCCCTAAATTTTATTCATGGTGGGGTGGCTGCAATTGAAAACTATTTTAAGGAAAATTTATCTGGTAATCTGGATGAATTAACACCTCTTGTTGAGATTGTGAATACAGGTGTAGAGCGAGCAGCCAGTATTGTAGCTAGTCTGAATCACTACAGTCGAAGGGATGATTCTATGATTCAACAATGCAATATCCATAAGATCATTGACAATTGTCTCCTAATGCTTCACAATAAGATAAAAAACAGGATTAGAATTGATAAGAACTTTAAGGACGTCGGTAGTGAACTTATTTGCAATGAAGGAAAAATGCATCAGGCTATTCTCAATATCCTGAGTAACTCCATCGATGCCATTGTTGAAGAAGGCACAATATCAATATGGACAGAAGTTAAGAAAAAGGTTTTTTCTATATGTATATCTGATGATGGGTGTGGGATAAGTGAGGAGAACTTATCTAAGGTTACTGATCCTTTTTTCACAACTAAAGATCCTGGCAAAGGAACAGGATTGGGATTATCAATTACACAAAATATAATTGAAGAACATCGAGGGATTCTTGAATTTGAATCAACATTAGGCAAGGGTACTAAGGTTTTTATAAAACTTCCTGTCGAATAAATTATTCGACATAACATCACAATTACTAGCTGCACTAACCAGTTGAGGCTTCTGTAAGTCATTTAAATCAACTCAATGGATTTATTGAAAGTGAAAATATTTATTCTTTTATATCTTATCATTAAATGATTTTGATATTCAATTTTGATTATTCTTTATTTACTTCAACTGAACAATAAAATGTTTAAGTTTACTGGCTTAACTTCTATTGTTATATAATCTTGATAGAACTTGCCTATAGAAATTATTTAATTCTTAAACAATTGGTAAATTGAAGCGTTTTATTCTAAATAATAAAAAAACAATTTATGAGTACTGCAAAAATTTATATCGACTGGCAAGGCGAAATGGCTTTCGAGACAGAGCTTGATGGCCATAAATTGGTAATTGATGCCACCCCCGAGGTGGGTGGATCTGATAAGGGTCCGCGTCCCAAGCCACTTATGCTGGTTGCCCTTGCTGGCTGCACTGGGATGGACGTTGTATCAATGCTTAAAAAGATGCGCGTTGAATTGGATGGCTTGCGAATATGGGTAGAGGCCGAGCAAACAGAAGAGCATCCTAAACACTACTCTTCCATGAAGGTTATCTATGAATTCAAGGGGAAGGATCTTCCTTTGGATAAGCTGGAAAAGGCCGTTAATCTATCCGAGGAGCGCTACTGTGGTGTAAGTGCAGTATATAAAAAAACTATGCCAGTTAGCACAGAGATCAGGCTGATAGAATAAAAAAGTGGTTAACTACATATGGTTTCATGTCCATAGAGAAACTATCTAAAGATATTATTCGGGAAGGAGAACATCATAATTCTTATCAACAATTAAATCAGCCAAGGGTTTAAGAGCTATAACACCTACGTGTTCTCTTTCGAGAATTTTTGATCGGAACTCATCTACCTGCTCTTTGCCTCTCATCAACTGCATCATTTTGGTTTCTTTGTATGTTAGCTCTATGAATATCCGAAGATCTACTCCCTTGGCTTTAATGGCATACAGCCCGTCAATGATCAATAGGTTGATCTTCTGAAAATCTGTTATCAATTCATCCACCTGCTCTGGAACAATGTCGATACAGGGAATTCGGGCAATCATGTCTTTCTTGAATTCAAGGATGTTCTTTTGGAGTAACTTCCAGTTATACTCGTTTGGTCCAATTACATTTAGCCCCTTGTTTAGACGCCACTCTTTTCGAAGCAGGGGTGGAACTTTATAGTAGTTATCGGCATGAATTACCTTTACACGAATATTAAGGGCTTTTAGCAGAAGTGCCAATGAGTGTGATAACTCTGATTTGCCAGCTCCAGACTCGCCCGATATGGCAATTGAATACTTGTAATTGGGATCTTTTGCCATTTTCTTATCCCTATCGACCATTACATGTTCCAATATCGACTGGGCTGCGGCTTTGTGCAAATCATTTATTAGCAATATATCTCCTAACATGTTATCTGATTATTTTCTGTTGATGTTATAAAAATTGCACAAAGCTAATTCTTTCAATTAATATCTACGCGTATTTCCTTGTTTTCTGCTATAATTATTTCCTTACTGCCAACAATAACCTTTATATTTTTGCCAGGGGTTACATTGGTTTTAATCTGAACAAAATCTTTTTGAACTTTGATCTTATAGGTTACCCCTCTGAATGAGCAAGAAAAGTCAATCTCGCGCCAATGCGATGGTAGATTTGGGTTTATGGAAAGATGTTCTCCGTGGAAATTTAGTCCAGCAAAAGCAGTTAATGCCATGAGAACGGTACCCGTCATAACTCCCATGTGAATACCCTCGGCTGTAGTTCCTCCTTGTATATCAACATAATCGCTCATTAGCGCTTCGTTGTATAAGTTCCAGCTTAGTTCCTTTCGGCCAATTAGCGAAGCTATATAGGCATGCACAACACGGCTAAGGGTTGAACCATGTGAACACCGGTTGTAGTAGTAGTCAAAATTTTTCTCCAAATAATCCTTGGGCAGTTTATAGCCTAATCCCTCAACTATTTTCATTACTTCCTGAGGATCGATATTAAAAAAAGTCATGAGAGTATCGGCTTGCTTTGCAACCTTAAATTCATCGGGAGTCTTCCCTTCAGACTTTAGCAACCTGTCCATTCGGTAGATACTTTTATACTTTTCGCGGTAGGCATCCCAATCGAGTTCCTTAAGGTTAAAGTAACCATCGAACTGCTCAATGATACCTTCTTGGGAAATGGAGAGATTCATTTTTTTGAGCTCATTGTGCCATTTAACCAGTTCCTCTTCGCTTAGATTAATTCTTTTGAGAACCTCTTGTTTCCTTTTTGGATCCATGGCATGCATTATTTCGAAGGCCTTGCTGAAAAGCCAAACCACCATAATATTGGTGTAAGCATTGTCCTTGAGCCCTCCTTCTTTGGAGCCGGGTAAACTCTCATGGAACTCATCGGGTCCCATGACTTTATCAATGCTAAAACGACTCGTTTTTTCGTTGAACATGGTTTTGCTTGCCCAAAATCGGCATATATCAAGGAAAAGTTCTGCCCCATATTTATGGATAAATTCTATATCGGCCGTAATATTATAGTAAATCCATACGTTGTATGCCACTGCAATGGATATATGTCGCTGTAGCGAGCTATAATCGTCACCCCACTCTCCCGAAATGGGATTAAGATGAACAACCTGGGTTTCCTCTCGCCCATCGCTTCCGCTTTGCCATGGGAACATGGCACCAGAATAACCATGCTCTTTGGCATACTCACGAGCTTTATCCAACCTCCTATATCGGTACATTAGCACCGATTTGGCTATCTCGGGGAAGTGTAAACAGAAGAACGGAAGGATATAGAGTTCGTCCCAGAAAATGTGCCCACGATACGCTTCGCCATGAAGGCCTCGTGCGGGTATCCCAAAGTCGATATTTTCATTATGAGGCGATGTGGTAACAATACTATGGTAGATATGTAGCCTTAAAAGTTTTTGGGCCAATCTATCCCCGGCTATCTTAACATCTACCTTTTGCCAAATTTTCTCCCACTCTTTGATACTAGCTGCATGTATAATCCCAAAGGATTTAAGTTTTGATATATCATCCTTCACAAAGGGAATTGGGTCATTTACTTCACCAGAAAGCGAATTGCTTATGCTCACCAATTTTTCAATCCTATACGTTTCTTCCTTCTTAACCTCTGCTTTTATATAAGTATTTACCCACCCTTTTTCTTGCTTAATTACAAAGTCTGTTGCCATAGGGCGGTCTCCATAAAATACTCCCAGTTGTGCTGCAACTGCAATGGTTATCCCAGACTGGGTTGTTTTGGCTGCTAAATATGATATGTTATTATTCCCTCCTTGCTCTGTTGGTTCTAAGTGATATTGATTCAATTGCTTGTATCGTTCTACTCCCTCATTTTTTAGTGGAATACTAATACGTGATTTTATCCTGATATAACCGGAATAATTTATAGGAGTAATTGAATAGTCAATGGCTGCATGATGCCTGTTAGCCATGCTGGAAATACGCCTCGATTCTATAAGTGTTATATTCCCATTACTATCTTGAACTATCATCCTTTTATTCAAAACCCCGTTTAAAAGATTCAGGCTTCTTTCAATCTCAAGTATTCTATCAGTATTGGGGTCAAACCATTCTCCCTCACCAACTTTAAAGGTTATGGGTAACCAATTAGGTGCATTCACAAAATCCTCGTTTTCAACCATCCGGTTTCCAATTGGAGTTTTTAGTCTATTGTAAAGACCTGCCATGTAGGTTCCGGGGTAATGATGCTGATTAGCCTCGCACTCTTCCATTGCACCTCTAGTTCCAAAATATCCATTCCCAACGGTTAACAACGCTTCTCGGGATTTTTCCTTTTTTATATCATAATTATTATATTCAATAGACCATAGATCTCTCATCAAACCTTCTTCGAACCATTTTTCAACCCCTTTAATTCCATCGAGTTCTTCCAAATCGGTTACCACAACATCGGCACCGTTATACTTGAGTTCGTATGCATTGTCCTCGCGAGCAATGCCCAGTACAAATCCGAAATTCCCCTTCTTCCCAGCTTGAACGCCCGATACAGCATCTTCAACCACAACTGCTCTATCATATGGGACTTTGAGGTTATCACAGGCTACCGTAAAAATATCAGGTTCAGGTTTTCCGTGTAATCCCAAATCAGCCGATATCTCACCATCCACTCGAGTTTCGAAGTAATGGAGTAACCCGGCCCGTTCCAGCACTTGTTTACAGTTCTTGCTCGATGATGCTACTCCAAGACGGATGCCTGCTTCTTTTAGCTCATCCATAAAATTGACAGTACTGCTGTAAACCTCTACTCCATCTCTTTTAAGGATCTCATTGAAAGCTAAATTTTTACGATTACCCAAACCACAAATCGTTTCTTTATCTACTGGGTCATTGGGTGAGCCAAAGGGTATTTTAATGCCTCTTGAATCCAAAAACGACTCCACTCCCTTGTATCGAGGTTTTCCATCAACATAAGGTAAATAATCGTGGGTATGAGTAAACTCTTTAAAAGTCTCATTATGATCCTTTTCCCTTTTTTTGAGGTACTCATCAAACATCTCTTTCCAAGCCGATGCATGGACTAGCGCTGTTTTGGTAATCACACCATCAAGGTCGAAAATTACCGCATCAAAACTATACCTGCTCATGATATTATGTTTTAATCTTTTTCAAAAAACTTTTCTTAATGGCATTTTCAAAGAAACATTTAGAATATTTAAAGGAAAGTTGTTTTGAAAAAATGGTATTTTTTGCTAATATAGTAAAGTTTTTTGAAGTAAACATCGGTTTAAATAATACTATTATAATGAGCAAGCTAATTATTGTTTCCAATAAATTGCCCTTTGAAGTTATCAGAAATAATGGCAAAGTTGAAGTGGTCGAAAAATCGACAAGAACACCTAACAAGCTGAACTCATATTACAATCTGCAAGATTGCGCTTGGGTTGGTTGGACTGGTTACGAACAGGATGACCTTAATGACAACGAAAAAAAATATGTTGATGAGAAACTTGCCCTTGAAAGCTGCCTACCGTTAGAATTTTCAAATGAGGAAATTGAAAATCATCACTATGGATTCTGCAATGCAACAATATGGCCACTTTTCCATTACTTTCCACATTTTAGTGAGTTTAATAAGAATTTTTGGGAAAGCTATAAACGCGTAAACCAAAAATTTGCCAATGCTGTGCTTAGCATTGCCCATAAGGAGGATACAATTTGGATAAACGATTATCACCTTTTACTCCTCCCAAAACTGCTGAGAGAAGCAAGCCCTGATCTGACAATTGGCTTTTTCCTGCATATACCTTTCCCCTCCTTTGAGATATTTAGGGTGCTCCCATGGCGACGAGACATTGTTGAAGGATTATTGGGTGCCGACCTTGTTGGCTTTCATACATTTGACTACGAAAGACATTTCATGAGCTCGGTACGGCGATTGCTTGGCTTCGACAATGTGCTTAACACGGTGAAAATTGATGAGCGGGTTGTTAAAATTGACAATTTCCCCATGGGAGTAAACTATAAATTCTTTGAGGAAGGTTCTAAGCAATTTAAGGCTTCAAAAACACACTCCATTCTTGGTCTAGGCAAGGATTTTATAAGCAAGACTTTAAATAACGGCAAAACCAAACTTATGCTATCCATAGATAGGTTGGACTATGCCAAAGGTATCGATATTAGGCTCGAAGCTTATGAGCAATTCTTAAACACAAACCCTCAATATCACGAAAAGATCTGCCTTGCCCTTTTTGTTATTCCCTCAAGAGAAGTTTTAATTGAGTATCAGTCAAAAAAACGTGCAGTTGACGAAATGGTTGGACGAATAAATGGGCAATTTGGGAATATCAACTGGATGCCCATACTCTATTTCTATAGGCAACTAACCAAGCACGAAAAAATTGAAATGTATTCAATATCAAACATTGCACTTATTACCCCCCTACGCGACGGAATGAATCTTATAGCAAAGGAATACGTTGCTTCGCAAGTAGATCAAAATGGTGTACTTATACTTAGCGAAATGACAGGTGCCGCAAAAGAAATGAGTGAGGCAGTACAGGTTAATCCTTATAGCATTAGCGAAATAGTAGATGCGATTAAACTTGCCCTTGAGATGCCTGTTGATGAGCAAAAGGAACGAATTAGCGTAATGCAAAAAAGACTTCAGGTATACAACGAGCAAAAATGGGCAACAGATATCCTAAATACACTTAGTAGCGTAAAAAAACTTCAGGAAACAAATCTAACCCGTAAAATTTCTCCAAGTATTATCGAAAGTATTAAAAACAGTTATTCCGAAGCTGATAATCGAATCATTTTCCTCGATTATGATGGTACTCTTACAGGTTTTCATAAGGATCCACAAATGGCAATGCCCAACGAAGAGCTATACAACATTCTTAATAACCTTGTAAATGATCAAAAAAATCACATCGTAATTATAAGCGGGAGAGATAAAGAAACCCTTGGACGGTGGTTCAAGGATTTCGAAAAAATAACATTTATTGCTGAGCATGGGGTTTGGATTAAAGCACCTAACGGTAAGTGGGGGATGATGGAGCAAATAGATAAGAAATGGATGGATAGCATCCGACCAGTTATTAATTTTTACGCCGATAGAACGCCGCGATCATTCCTTGAAGAGAAAAACTATTCTTTGGTTTGGCATTACCGTAATGCCGATCCTGATTTGGGTATAATCCGATCATGGGAGCTGAAGGATGAGCTGCGCGACTTGGTCTCAAACCTTAACCTGGAAATAATGGATGGTGATAAGGTTATAGAAGTGAAAAACTCTGGTATTAATAAGGGACGGGCGGCTGCACAACAACTAGGGAAAAATAAATACCAATTTATTATGGCCATAGGTGATGATTGGACAGATGAGTACACCTTTGGAACCATGCCAGTAAATTCTTTCACTATTAAAGTTGGAACAAAAAACACTAAGGCAAACTACTACATCGACTCTGTAGAAAGTGTTCGAAAACTTCTTTCCGAACTTAGGAATATCTAAAAACAAATCAAAGGAAAGCCACTTCTCATTCTTCTTCACTGGCTGTTCAATTATTATTTAGAGCAGTCTATAAAAAAAATGGTTCTTAACATCTCTATATTTTAGGTTTAATAGATAAAAATCCTATTTTTGCTGCACAATAAACCCTTCTATGAGGGAAACAGTGATATATAGGATACCTCTTGTTTTTTTGCTTATTATCCTCCCTGTTTTTGCACAGGCTAATTCATCAATACCCTTAACCCACTTTTTAATCAACAACCAGCAGGAACAATTTATTGTTTGTAGTTTACAGCTAGATGTTCTCTCTTCTCAAGCAATGGAAAGGTCGAGGGTAGAACATCCAAACTTGATGCTTATTATTCTCACATCGATAACTTTCCTTTTGCTTGTATTTTCAATAGCGATTCTATTTAAACTTAATAGAAGTAAACAGCATCGTTTTTCAGGCTTTAATTTGCCTGATGATATCAAAAATCAAAATCAATCGATGCAAAAAAGCATAGAAGAACTTAAAGCTACAATAAAAAATGTTGAAGAAATTATAGCTCAGAAAAATTCCTTCATTTCCAACATGAGCCTTGAAATTCGTACACAGATAAAAAGTATAGTTGGCTTTAATAAAATGCTTGTGGAAGATGACTTACCCAATGAAACTCGCCAACATTACATTAATATCATCAATAAAAGAGGTGAAAATCTTCTCTCTGCGCTGAACAACATTATATACATTTCGCAAATAGATGCCGGATCCCTCGAGGTTACAATGATTCCTTTTAATTTGCACCAACTTCTAAACCATATTCATACCCGTTTTTGTAATGATAAACAAAATAAGATGAAAGAGGGTGTGGCCCTGAAGTTGATGCATCCAACAACAAATCTAAAAAACTACATCATTTCAGATCCTAATCTTATAGAGCAAATTCTAATAAATCTTCTTGACAATGCCCTTAAATCTACTGTTAAAGGAAATATCGAGTTTGGTTATAAAATTGAAATGAATCAATCCATACAATTCTTTGTTAAGGATACTGGAATTGGAATACCCGAAACAGACATCAAACTGGTTTATAATAAATTTCATAGGGTTAAAAGAGCTCACAAGGGGAGCAGCGCAGGCAATGGACTTGGGCTATCCGTTTGCAAAGGTATGGTTGAAGTGCTAGGTGGTAAAATATGGTTTGACAGCTTAGTAAATAAGGAAACAACATTTTACTTTACCATTCCTTTTATTCCAGCTGAAATTTTTGATAAAACCAGCAACGCCTCAACTTCCCCTTTTTTAAAAAACGATTATAAGGATAAGATAATTCTTGTTGTTGAAGACGACTTGAATAGCTATCAATTCATAGAGGCGTTGCTCAGTGAAACCAATGCTAGGATTATCCATGCAAAGAACGGCGAGGATGGAGTTGAAATATGTAAACTTGTCGACAACATTGACCTAGTGTTAATGGACATGCAACTCCCATTTATTAACGGATACGAAGCTACTAACCAGATAAAAGCTATTAATCCGAACATTGCAATTATTGCTCAAACCGCTCATGTTATGAACGATGATAGGGCCAAATGCCTTAATGCAGGGTGCGATGATTATATCCCAAAACCCATCGATCCTGATGATTTCTTTAGATTATTGAATCATTACCTTTCAAAAGCTTCGGTTTCAGGATAATCTACTTGTGCTGGGCAAGTTAGAACATTCTGTTGATTTTTTACACATTCCACATAAGGTTAATACTTTTTAGTAAATCGTAACGTTCATATTTTGAATAAGATAACGTAATTATACGTATTTTTAGGAATTGGTATGCTATTAGCATATTTGCTTGGATTATTATTGCAATAAGTATTAAAATTTTTAACAAACAACTACTTACTATGAAAAGAATAATTCCAATGGCTGGTATTTTAGCCCTTCTTTTTGCCTGCAATCAAGCCGAGAAGAAAGAGATAGAAACTCTTAATCAGGAGATCTTAACCCTGAAAGCAGAATCCTTTGCTAAAGATTCTGCAATCAATGAGTTTTTTAAGATGCTAAACGAAATAGAATCTAATCTTGCCATTATCAAGGAGAAGGAACAGATAATCTCAAAACGAGCAGCACTTGGCCAAGAAATGCTACCCGATTCGCGTGAAAGGATAAATAGTGATATCAATCTGATCAACGAATTGATGAGCAAAAACAGACAGTCGATTCGATACCTAAACAATCAGGTAAAAGGAGCAAACTTTAAAATTGAAGAATTTGAAAAGCGTCTTCAGCAAACTGGGAATATACTTGAGACTAAAGATCTGGAAATTAATTCATTAAAAGAACAACTTGTAAAACTCGATTTCTCAATAGAAGTACTTAATGCAACCCTTGATACCTTAAGCCGTGAAAAGCATAATCTTATCACAGAAGTACAAAGAAAGACCCAAGAATTGAATGCTGCTTGGTATGCATACGGAACAAAAAAGGAACTCCTCGAAAACCATATAGTTGAGAAGGTTGGAGGATTTCTTGGGCTTGGAAAAAGCATACAGCTCAAGTCTGATTTAAATACCACCTACTTTACTCAAATAGATATATCTTCAACTCTGAGTATCCCCCTATTTGCCAAAAAACCAACAATGATAACTCCACACCCAAAAGATTCCTATCGATTTGTGGAGAACGAAAATGGCATAGTGGAACGGTTAGACATATCCAACCCCAAATCGTTTTGGGGATCAAGCAGATACTTGGTTGTTGAGGTTAACTAGCTCTTGAAATTGACGGATTGAGATTTTTAATGCCAGAACTCAATTTTTTCGATTCAATTACGCCTTCAGGGTTTGAACCATTACTTTTTTGTATATTGCACTTGTTCAAAACCTTGATACAAACAGAAAAAAGTGGATAAGAGCGAAAAGAAGCAGTGGTTAAGGATTAAACCCAAAGTACTATTTGGATTTTTAATCATACTTGGCATTACCTTTGCCGCTTCTTTCGTCACCTATAAAGGGTTTATGAAGCTTAGCGAAACCCGAGAAATACTATCTGAACCTCGTCAAAAACTCATCAAACTCAATTCAATTCTTGCCGATATTTACGAAGCTGAGAGTAATATCCGCACTTACACCCTTACCCATAATGAGCATTATTTGACCCTCTACTTTTCATTTCTCCTAAACATCAACGAGAAGGTTGATACTTTGCTAATCCTTGCCTACGACAACCCTGTTCAAAGTGGAAAAATTCTATATATTCAAGAGCTCCTGGAGAGAAAAAAGAGGGTTCTCAATGAGCTCTTGGAACTTAAAACAGAAGATCAGTACTCACAATTTTACTTCATGGCACTTGAAGAGGTTGAAAAAATTGAACCCGATACTTCTAAGCAGGCATCAATTATTACCAGCACTACAACCACTACAACATCAAAACATGACACAATAATTACACGTCAGCCAATTGATGAAGCTACACAAGGAGTTTTAACCCGCATGAAAAGATGGTTCTCAAAACCAGCGGAACCCGTTGACACCACCATTACCAAACTACATGTAAAGGTTGAAACAAAGGTTGACACTCTGAAGCTAGGCGTCGCATCTTCATCAGATAGCATTCTTAATGAAGTCGTGAGAATTCTTACTTCAATTAAAGATCAGCAACAGGAAGCTATTTATAATATTAGCGCCAAGGAATTGGAGCTGTTAAGAAGCGACAAACAGATTATGGACCAAATCCGAACCATGGTTTCACTGCTCGAACAGGAGGAACTGCAGTACTCGTTTCGTCTTGCCGAGGAAGCAAAAGAAGTGGTTAACGACTCTACAAACTCATTGCTAATACTTGGCGGTGCAGCCTTTTTCATGGTGATTCTTTTTACAATAATAATTTTTAGAGACGTTACCAATGCCAACTACTATAGAAGTAAACTCCTCGAAGCAAAAAAATATGCTGAGAAGTTACTGAAGATCAAGGAAGAATTTCTTTCCAACATGAGTCACGAGATTCGTACGCCGCTTAGCGCTATTATTGGATTCTCACGGCAGCTTAAACGTACAGAACTTCATGACAATCAGAATCAATTTGTCAATTCTCTTGAGAACTCCTCGCAGCACCTTCTGCATATAGTTAACGATATCCTCGATCTATCCAAAATTGAGGGAGGATACCTGAAGTTCGAAAAGATCCCATTTTCTCCTTATGAGATTGCTAAGGAAACAGTCGACACTTTTTCGTTGAAAGCAAAGGACAAGGGTATTTCAATACAGCTACATTGCCAACAGGAAATGCAAACGGCAGTTCTGGGTGATCCCTTTAGGCTAAAGCAAATACTTTTCAATTTAGTTAGCAACGCCATTAAGTTTACCAATGAAGGGGGTATTATCCTCTTGGTTAGTCATAGTAACACTTCGGGTGATAGTATAACCTTCAACTTCGAGGTTACCGATACGGGTATTGGCATAGAACCTAGCAAAGTAGATTCAATATTTGAACAGTTCACACAGGTCGATTCAAGCACATCGCGCATGTACGGGGGCACCGGACTTGGACTTACCATTGTAAAAAAACTCACAGAACTTCAAGGTGGAAAAATCGATGTGTACAGCGAGCTGAACAAGGGAACAACGTTCACCATACAAATTGGGTATTCTGTTAGTAATATTGAAGTGGATGAACAAAACATTGATGAAATTATATCCAACCTTTTCCTACCCAAATCACTACGAATCCTTGTGGTTGATGATGATAACATCAGCCAAGTTCTCATTGCAGAAATGATTAAAACCCTTGGCATAAACGCAAAAGTTATAGGCAATCCCAAGGAAGCAATTGAAGAGGCTGAAAAGAATGAGTATGATGTAATTCTTTCTGATATTCAGATGCCCGGATTAAGTGGATTCGATTTGGTTAAGGCCATTAAAGAGAACTCAGCCATTGATCCATCCCCTTTGGTTATAGCCTTAACAGCTAATAGCACCATCAACAACCCAAACTTCTATCGTGATGCTGGCTTCGATGATGTGCTGATAAAGCCCTTTGATGAGATTGATATATATAACGTACTTGCTCCGTTGGTTAGCAAAAAAGCTATTGAAATTATTGATAAAAACTTGCTACTCCAAAATGAAGATTCATCGGGTTATAACCTCAATGATATATATCGTTTTGCCGGTGGTGATAAAGATTCTGCCAAAGTAATCATCCAATCTTTTATCGAAAACTCTAATGCTAATCTTGATGCTCTTCTTCAGCATTTTGAAAATAATAATTGGGAGGGAGTGTCTGAGGTTTCCCATCGCATGAAATCTGCATTCCGTCAGATCAAGATTTTTGATCTTGCTAACGCTCTTGAATCACTTGAAGACATCGATTCGAAAAACCTTAATGGATCCAACATAAACGAAACACTTTCTTTCATCAGCGACGAGGTGATCAGAGTTCAGGCTTTGCTTAAAAAAGATATGAACAATCTATAGTTTATTACCCTTCCTATTTTTTATCAATCTTCTCAATACATTAAGTTCCATAATAACAAACTATTCCATAAATGCCATTCTACTTTCTTTCATTTTGTCATCTCATTATATAGCATATTCATTCAGATAAATTAAAGGATTATCAATGCAACAAAGTCCCTCAACGCAAGCAGAGGAGGTGTCACAGATGAACTAATTTTCGATTCACTACAAGTTTGGGAGTAAAGCCTATTTTATTCTTCGACTTAATTCAGGATCAGCTCTACTGAATATTATTATTTCTCAAAATTATTGTTTCACTGATTTTATCGCCGTTGCTTCTTCAACTCAAACCACCAAACTGCATTTTCTTATTGAAAAAATGAAATAATTTCAATATTTTGCTTTTATTTTTATGCATTATTTTTTATATTTGCTAAAATAATTATGCAATGAATGAATTAAGAAACAAATCTACTCGACTTGCTGGCAACATCACACTTCGTTTTTCTCGTTCTTTAAGCAAGCAAATCGATTGGAGTAATAGGCTCATTGGAATTATTGGCGCCCGGGGTGTTGGAAAAACAACCCTAATGTTACAGCGACTTAAGCAAAAATACGGTAATAGCCACGAAGCGCTTTACGTATCGCTTGATGACTTTTATTTCTCGGCAAACTCTCTCTACCAGTTAGCTTTCGATTTTAGAAACAGGGGAGGTAAATGCCTTTTTGTTGATGAGGTTCATAAATATTTAGACTGGTCGTACGATCTGAAAAATATTTTTCATAGTATTCCTGACTTAAACGTTGTGTTTGCTGGTTCATCAATAATTGATTTACTTAAACAAGACGCTGACTTCTGCCGTAATGCGGCAACACATAACCTTGTTGGATTATCGTTCAGGGAGTACTTATCCCATATCAATGTTGCTGATATTTCAGCTTTAAACCTCGTGAATCTTCTTGAAAACCATAAGGAGATTGCCAATGATCTTTCTTATAGGTTTAAACCGTTGCTACATTTTGAAAAATATCTGAGAAGTGGTTACTATCCTTCTTTCAACGATCAGGGCGAGTTGGATCAATCGTGGATTGAGCAGGTTTTGCAGCAAACAATTGAAATCGATCTAAACTATATGGAGGGTTACGATCCTCATAATGCATCCAGCATGAAGCAACTGCTTTACATAATATCGCAGAACGTGCCATTTAAGCCAAATATTCTTAAACTAAGCGAAAAGATTGGGATACATAGAAATACACTTGTCGTTTACCTTTTTCATCTCGAGAAGGCAAAACTTATTCAACTTCTCTACCCTTCAGGTAGCATTGTCAGCATCCTACAAAAACCACATGTTATCTTTCTAAACAACCCAAATCTAAACTACCTGCTGTCTGAAAAAGAACCTGAAATGGATTTGCTTCGCAAAACATTTTTCATGAATCAGGTGGGCTCAGTTGCCTCGGTCAAAAAACCTCAATTCGGTGATTTTGAGGTAGACTCACAGTGGATTTTTGAGGTAGGTAATCACAAAAAGATTTCTAGGCATCTCAAAGATAATCCAAATGCCTATTTGGCAACTGATGGAATTGAAATTGGCACCAACAACATTGTACCACTCTGGATGTTTGGACTTCTTTATTAATCAGCAACAAAAAGACATTAATTACATCTTTCTCATTTTGATATTGTTTTCAATTGCTGTAAATTTGATAGATTTGTTCATATAAAACACCAAAAAACCTTTTAGCCATGAAAATTTTTAAAAGGATTCTTGTAGGATTAGCAATATTATTCCTACTTATAATAGTTGCTGGTATTGTTATAGTCCGCAATATTTCAAGGAAAGCGCTACCAAATTATAATGAGAATATAGAACTGGTTGGGCTTACTGATGAAGTTTTGGTTTATAGGGATAATCATGCTGTTCCGCATGTTTACGCACAAAATGAACATGATTTATACCTTACAGTTGGTTACTTAATGGCACAGGACCGACTCTGGCAAATGGACTTGCTTCGCCGTGTTACACAAGGACGACTTAGCGAAATTTTTGGTAAGGATATGGTAAATTCAGATCATTTACTCAGAGCCTTGCGTATGCAAGAAAAATCTGAAATGGTTTTGTCAAAGTCCGATGAATGCATTCATGTTGCTCTCAATGCATTTGCCATGGGTGTTAATCAGTTTATTGAAAATAATCAGAAGAAACTACCCTTAGAATTTACCATACTAGGTTATAAGCCAGAGCCCTGGGAGCCTGTTCATTCAGTAAATCTGATTGGGTATATGGCATGGGATCTAACCGGCTCATGGAATACAGAAATACTCATGCATAAACTCAGAACTGTTCTTGATGAAGAAAAGTTTAATGAGCTGATACCCGACCTTAATCAACACAAAACATACGTACACCCAGAAATCTCAAAAGAAAAAAACACTGCATTGTTCTCAATGCTTGAAGGTTCTTCAAAATTAAGGGAGCTTGGATTAGAAATCTTTAGCGGAAGTAATAATTGGGCCGTTTCTGAGAAAAAGAGCAAATCTGGACGGCCCTTACTTTCTAACGACATGCATCTTGGACTAAACGCCCCGGGCATTTGGTACCAAATGCATCAAGTTATTGAAGGCAAACTGAATGTAACTGGTGTTGTTTTACCAGGACAACCCTTGGTTATTGTTGGTCACAACGATCGTATAGCGTGGGGAATGACCAATGTTTATGTTGATGATATCGACTTTTATCTTGAAACCATAAATGATGAAAATCCTGAATTATATCTATTTAATGGTGAGTGGAAAAGTATGAATATACAAGAGGAAAAAATAGCGATTAAGGGTGGGGATTCAATTATCAAGGAAACTCGTTTTACACATAGGGGTCCAATTATTTCTGGGTTTAAAAAAGTCGAGACTCAGGCAATCTCCATGCAGTGGACAGGAAATCTTTATAGCAATGAACTTCGCACAATATACCTTTTGAACCGTGCTGCCAACTGGGAAGATTTTCGTAATGCGCTAACCACCATGACATCGGTAAGTCAAAATGTAATATATGCCGATATTGAGGGTAACATTGGACTACAAACAGCTGCAGGTGCGCCTCAGCGAAAGGATGGCAATGGCATTTATATTTACTCAGGCGAAACCGATCAGTACGATTGGGACGGACTCTTGCCTTTCGAAAAATTACCTTATACCTATAACCCTCCCGAAGGGCATATTTCTTCGGCTAATAACCGCACCATTGGCGATGAATATCCCTATTACATTGGTTACTGGTTTACCATTCCTAACCGTGCAGAGAGGATAATTGAAATGCTGAACCAAAAGGAGAAATTTGATGCTGAGGATTTTAAAGATATGCTAGCCGATTTCAAATCAAAGCATGTGGAGCGATACATCGATAAACTGGTTACCATACTTTCAACCGAGATAAACCTTTCGACCAACGAACAAAAAGCACTCGAAATCTTAAAGGGATGGGATATGGTGCTAAACCCTGAAAGTATTGCCACAACAGTTTTCGAAAATTTCTTTATGTTTTTCGTAAAAAACATTGTAATAGATGAAATGGGAGAAGATTTATACGCTGAGTTTAATGGTGGCAGTGGTTTAAACCGAGAAATATTTGATCATGTTTGGCGAAATCCCCATTCGCCTTGGATTAACAATATAAATACCTCAGATGATGAGTCCTTTGAAGATATGGTTTTGCTAAGCTATAGGGAAACTGTAAAATGGTTAGAGGAAAATATTGGCAATGATCCCGCAAGCTGGGAATGGGAACGGATACATAAGCTATCGCTGGATCACCCAATGGGTTCGGTAAAAATTTTGGATAGAATCTTTGGGCTCAATAAGGGTCCATTTTCCGTTGGTGGTAGCTACCATACAGTTAGTCCTTACTCATACAGCTTTAGGAAACCCTTTAAAGTAAATCATGGTTCATCCCAAAGGCATATATACGACCTTTCCAATTGGGATAATTCGCTGGTAATAATTCCTACTGGAACATCAGGTATTCCCGCAAGTAAATACTACTGCGACCAAACCGAAATGTATGTGAACAATCAGTACAAGAACGATATCTTTACCACAAGGGATATTATTAGCAACGCTAGGTACCTGGCAAGGTTTACTCCTACTGATAAAGAATAAATTCTTTTTTATTTCAACTAAAAAAACCTCCGGAAATATTATGTTTTCGGAGGTTTTTGTTGTCCTGCTAGGAATCGAACCTAGACTCTTCTGATCCAGAGTCAGACGTGTTGCCAATTACACCACAGGACAATTTGAGGCTGCAAAGATAAAAACAGATTATCTAAAATATCAAGAAAAAACAGGTTTTTTTTAAATAAACATAGAAGCCCGAAATCGGACTTATATAAACCTTAACTATATAATAATTACAGCCGTTTCGATACAATTCATTATCGCGATATTCCCCTTTACAACCTCTAACCCATCGAACGCTACTTAACAATCACTATGGGAAAATCCTGTCCAAAACCGTAACCTGTGGGGAATTGCGGTTCTCCCTTGTGCTTCTGGGTTAAATCGGGTACCAACTCCTCAATGCAGCTTTTCAGCATATTTACGGTAACCTTTTTGTCGGGTGTATTCCTGCAGTCACCTTTCAGCGTTTGTATCAAGGCATAGGTAAATACTCCATGCCCCAGAGTGGCAACCTCGGTGGCAAACTGCTCGGTACCGCTGGCAGCAATAAAGTAGGTGCCAGTGCTTCGGGCCAGCTGCGCAATGGCTTTCTCCTCGGCTGCCCCGCGCATGGCAAAGGTTTGCAGGGCTCCCCCGCTTTGGCAGGCATCCAGCACAAAGAGCTGTTTCTGTGCCAACAGGCTCTTGGAGAGCTGTAGCAGATCATCGGCTGAAACCCCTTTCTCGTTCAGCAGCTCATCGGCTTCGTACATCTTGGTTACATCGTGGGGAACCAGATAGAATTCGGGCTGCGAGCGTTTGCTTCCACCATCCATCACCCCATGCCCGGCATAGTAAAAAACAAAGACATCCTGTGGTTGTACCTGCGATTTAACCTTTTCAAATGCCGATAGGATACCATCACGCGTGGCAGCCTCGTTGAGCACAAAGGTTTTATTAATCGATCCGAATATCGATGCTGCTCCATTCTCAAGTGCCCTCACAAAGCCCGAAGCGTCATTTTCGGCATAGTTGAGGTTGTACTTGGGGTTGCGGTACTTATTTATTCCAATGGCAATTACATAAAGATTTGGTTTTGCCTGCTGGGTTTGCTGATAGTTTACCACTATCTCGGCAGGTATTGCCTCTGTTCGCTGGTTGTTAAAGGCATTGGCCCTAATGCTGTTCGCCCCACCTACCAGCTGAACGGTAAATACCTTGATGTTATCATTCGATTGGGGGCTTACTTTCTTAAAGCCCCTTTGGGTTCCCTCAATCAGCTTCCCATTATGGTAAAGCCTAATCTCATCAACACCTCCCCCTGCGTCTTCAACCTGAACCTTCACCTCAACTACTGCATTGCTGCTATTGGATTTGTTTTCGGGACTCAGAATTTTTACCGTTGGGGGTGGTGTTAGCTTTGATACGTTTAGGGTTGGTTCATATGTTACTCCTCCTTGAATTGCCAATAAGTTGGGCCTAAAGAAATTATCATAGATGTTGTCCAGAGGAATCAGCTCATCGCCCAGCGCAAAATTGATGTAGCCAAAAGCATTCTCATTACCGGTAAATAGCATGCTCTGATTCAATGCCAGCCACTTCTCCTCGTCAAAATCCAGATATTTGAAGACGTACTTGGTGGTAATATCGCCAGTGTACTGACCCCTATAATTAAGTTTTTCGAGGTAATCAAAAAGGGTGATGCTCCCATCGCTATTCACTGCGGCAATATACTTGTTATCGGGGCTAAAGCATACCTGGGTAAAGTAGCTTCCTTCGCCAAATATCTTTTTCCATGTTCCAAATTCAACCCAGCCAACCTTCCAACTGGCTGTACTTACCTCGCTAATTAAGATGGTATTGTCACGGCCTGTAGTGGCCATATACTTTCCATCGTCGGAGAATTTTACGGAAACCGTACTCGTATGGTTATTTAAATCCCAATGGGTTCGGGCTGGACCAACAAAGTTCTCGTAGTAAGCGTTTTTATCAAAGGCTGCTGGTTTCGAGTACACGGTAAAGAACCCCTCCTCTGCTGGGTGAAGGTCAAAGCTTATAATCCTCTCTTTACCCTCGCCCTTAGTTTGGTTTACCGTTTCGTCGGTATTGTAATTCTTCACCATTACTGTAGTACCTAATCGGTAAGCCACGTAGGGCTTATTCTTGAATATCCTAAGGCCAGAGGGGGTATGGTAAAAACCCAGCCGCTTCAGGTTTGGGTAGGATTGCTCCAACCTCTCAGTTGGTTTAAGCGTAGGGGCATCCCAAATTTCAATCTGGTTATCTTTTATAAGGGCAGCAAATCTGTTGGTGCTGGGGATAAAATTTACCCCCGAGTTCTTGTAGTCCCTGATTACACGACGCCTACCAGTTGTAAGGTCGAGCAGTACTACATATTCGGGGAAAGAGATTACCATGTAGCTGTTATTGGAGCTAAAGCTTACATTGATGGGCATTTTAGGGTTGGGAATTGGCTTCTCATCGCTGGCAACCTGTTTCTTCTCACCTGAAATGCTGAATACCTCTAGGGCGTTCCTGTGGGCAAGGGTCATGGTTTGGCCTACCGAACTTATGAGGGTAAGGGCAGCCCCATTCCCAAGACTCTTTAGAAAAGCGGGGTTATCAGCGTTGGCAAACGAGTACAACTCAGTTCTTCCGCTGCCAATTTTATCCTGATAGAACCTGTTGTAATCAAACGCTCCAGATGTGTTGGTTATAAGCAGTTTGCTGCTCTTATCGTAAAAACATTTGTTCCCGTTGATGATAGGCAACGAACGGCTCTGGATATGCTTTTCAGCCCTTTTTAGCGTTGGGAACTTGCTACTAACAATCAGCTTTCCCCCCTTAATGTCGGCAAGGAAAATGGAGCCCCTGTAGCAGAAGAACCACATTCTTCTCTCGGGGAAATACTCAATGCCATTTACTGGATACTGCTCAAAGGAACCACCTAAAGTTATAGAGCCCAGGCTCTTGCCGTTACTGGGTTGCATCGATGCCACGGAGTTGTAGCATGCCAGCCCAATTTCTGAACCATCATCGTTAAACTTAATGTCGTAGGCCTTGCTCTGCTTTTTTTTCCAGATGGTTGATCCTGTGGCAATATCAATTAGCAATATATGGGTTTGTGCTGAAATTACGGCAATCCTCCCCGATGTTGGATGAACGGCAATTCTTGGGTTCGGTTCAATATTGTCGATTGTATTCCTTGGCAAATCGGCAATGGTCCTAATGGTTTTTCCGTTCGATGTATCCCAAACCTTTATGGTATGATCACTGGATGAGGATATCAGCTTTGTTCCATCGCCTGTTATCCCTATGCTTATAATATCTTTCCTATGACCGCTAAATCGCTGGATTATGTTTTTGTTCTTCGCGCTCCACTTTATGATAACCCCATCGGTGCCCCCTGTGTATATATACTTACCATCGGGCGAGAGCACCATGCTTGTAATGTTCCCATCGTGGCTGATGCTTAGGCTAGATGTAACCTGTCCCGATACTTCAGGGGCGATAAATGATGCCAAAAGGCACACAAAGGAAAGGGTGAGGAATTGTTTTCTCATCGTAAATGTACTGTTATGTTAGATGTATTTTATTCTTTTGAACTAATCAATGCAGCAACAAATTATGAATGCTATCAATTATTTGTCCGCGATTTTTGCCCAGGTATCTTTTAACGTTGTGGTTCGATTGAAAACCAGCTTATCCGAATTGCTATCTGGGTCTACACTAAAGTAGCCTAGTCGTTCAAACTGGAACTTCACAAAGGGTTTTGCGTTTTCAAGCGAAGGTTCGAGGTATCCATTGATAACTTTAAGAGAATCAGGATTTAAGTTGGTCTTCCAATCTATTCCTTCGGGAACATTGTCGGGATCTGCCTTCATGAATAGCCTGTCGAATAGGCGAATTTCAGCTTCAATGGCATGCTTAATGGATACCCAATGAATTGTTCCCTGCACTTTTCGCCCATCGGGCGAATTCCCTCCCCTTGATGCGGGATCGTATGTGCAACGAAGCTCAACAATACTGCCCTTCGAATCCTTAATCACCTCATTGCATTTAACGAAATAAGCATATCGTAGTCTAACCTCGGCTCCTGGAGCAAGACGGAAGAATTTTTTAGAAGGATTCTCCATAAAATCGTCACGCTCAATATAAAGCTCTCTTCCAAATGGAACTGAACGTTTTCCGGCGTTTTCGTCCTCATGATTATTTATGGCTTGCAACTCCTCATATTTACCCTCAGGATAATTTGTAATTACAATCTTAAGGGGGTTTAGAACTGCCATACGGCGTTCGGCGCGCTTATTTAAATCTTCGCGCAGGCAGAACTCTAGCAGCGAAAGGTCGATTACGTTATCGCGTTTTGCAACCCCTACCTTATCGGCAAAGTAACGTATCGATTCGGGAGTGTAACCCCGGCGGCGGAGGCCACAAATGGTTGGCATACGAGGGTCGTCCCAACCACTCACAAACCCTTCCTGAACCAGCTGAAGCAGCTTACGCTTGCTCATTACAGTGTAGTTAATGTTAAGACGGGCAAACTCGTGCTGACGCGATGGGAAAATTCCAAGCTTCTCAATGAACCAATCGTAAAGAGGGCGATGCACATCAAATTCAAGAGTGCAAATTGAATGAGTTATCTTCTCAATGGAATCACATTGCCCATGAGCATAATCATACATGGGGTAAATACACCATTCATCTCCAGTACGATGATGATGAGCGTGGATAATTCTATATAGTATGGGATCGCGCATCAGCATGTTGGGATGCCCCATGTCAATCTTTGCTCGTAGCACTCTACTACCATCAGGAAATTCTCCAGCTCTCATCCGACGAAATAGGTCGAGGTTCTCCTCCTTTGAGCGATTCCTATTTGGGCTATTCTTCCCTGGTTGGGTTACAGTTCCTCGATGCAATCGAATCTCTTCCTGCGAATGATCGTCAACGTAAGCCAATCCCTTTTCAATTAACTTCTCGGCCCACAGGTAAAGCTGCTCAAAATAATCTGATGCATATAACTCCTGTGCCCACTGAAAACCAAGCCATTGAATATCTTCTTTTATGGAGTCAACGTACTCCACATCCTCTTTAGTTGGGTTGGTATCATCGAAACGAAGGTTGGTTTTCCCACCATACTTCTGTGCCAGCCCAAAATTCAGGCATATCGACTTGGCATGTCCAATATGCAGGTAGCCATTAGGTTCGGGAGGGAATCGGGTTAATACCCTGCCATTGTGTTTACCCGATTTGATATCCTCCTCAATGATCTCTTCAAGAAAATTGCGAGGATTTCCTAGAACTTCCGAATTACCATTTGTTGCTGTCATTATAAGTGCTTTTACAAAATAAACGTGTGCAAAATTACAATTTAATTGCGGATTTTATTTGGGGTTGATCATTTCGATCTCAAAAATTAGCAAAGGATTCATGGAAGAACAAAAAGATTTTCAATGCTCTCACCTTCATTAACGTTTAGATGATAGGCAGGGATTCCTAACCTCCTTGCTGCTTCAACATGCTGCAACGAATCGTCGATAAAGAGAGTCTCGCTGGGTATAAGTCCATTGTCGCGGATTACGTATTGGAACACCTCGGGGTCGGGCTTGCGCAGGTGGATGAGGTGCGAGAAGTAAATACGCTCAAAGTAATCGTTTAGATTTGCCAACCCGTTAATTTTATTGATGATCCTATGGAATGCGTCAATATGTATGGTGTTGGTATTGCTAAGCAGAAAGGTTCGGTATTGGTTTCTAAGCTGACTAAGAATGTGTAATCTGTTCTCTGGCAGATCAATAAGCATGGCATTCCAGGCATCATCAATCTGTTGGTCAGCAAGATTAAGGTTCGAAGCTGTCCGGATTCCGTTTCTGAACTCATCAGGAGTAATTGTGCCCCGATCGAGCGCATCGAAGATGTCAATTTGCTGAGCTTGTGTGTAAAGCCTTTCGAAATTCATAACCCCAAGGTTGATGAATGCATCAATAGTATAGCGGTAGTTAATATTGAAAATAACGCCACCCAAATCGAAGATGATATTTTTTATTTGGGGGTTGATAAAAGGAGAAAAAAAAGGTTTTTTCACAAAAAAAGGGGTTGAGTTTGGAAAATTAAAGTACAAATATGTACTTTTGCAATCCAATAAAAAAACGTTTTTTGTTTTTTAGGGCCCATAGCTCAGCTGGTTAGAGCACCTGACTCATAATCAGGGGGTCGCTGGTTCAAGCCCAGCTGGGCCCACCAATAAAAAGCACCTTCGGGTGCTTTTTTTATTTTTCAATCATTGATGAAAATTAACTCCCATCCAACTTGTAAGGTAAAAGTTTAAGAGGGGTTATACGCTCGGGAGTAACATTAACCTGAAAGGGAAATACCTCTACTCCATTGGCATGGGCTTTAACAAGCGTTTCGGAATATTGGGGATCAATATCCCATGCAGGGGCAAAAATCTCAACATCGGTTCGTTGAATGATATAAAGCATTATGGCACGCATCCCATTTTGCTTAACGCTAATTAGAGTTTCCAAGTGCTTCTGTCCTCTTTTGGTTTCTGCATCAGGGAAACGAGCGTAAATTCCATCCTTCAACGTGACGTTCTTAACCTCAATGAAACACTTTTCCCCCTCTTTTTCTGCATAAAGATCAAAACGGCTATCGCCGTAAGTAACCTCACGCTTTACGTTTGTATAGCCTTCAATACCAGAAATTACTCCTTTGCTAACGTATTCATTTGCTAGCCTATTGGGATTGGATGTATTAATCCCAACCCACACATCTCCTATTAGAATCATCTCCCATGTAAAGCGGGTTTTCCGCTTGGGATCATTAACAGGAGAAAGGAACACCTCTGCACCCTCCTCAAGGCAGCTCTTCATAGAACCCGAGTTGGTGCAATGAGCTGTTACAACCTCACCTGAATCCAACTTAACATCGGCTAGAAAACGCTTGTATCGCTTGATTAAACGGCCATTAATTAAAGGTTCTGCAAATAGCATAGGGCATAGGGTAATAACTCCTGCGAATATATAAAATTTTGCTGAATGCCCTCAGGAATTTCATTGTCATAAACCACCCTAAGCCTCATGGTTTTCCTTAACCATTTCCTTATTTCCCGGCCATTCCAGAATTATCTGCGCTATATTATTGGCGTGGCTGCCAATGGTTCGGAACATGGAAACCAACTCGAGATGTGTCTTTGAGCTGGACACCGATTTGTTTACATCTTTCTTAAGACGTTCAAAGTGCTGGCGTTCCATATCCCTTCCTATATCCTTAAATTTCTGGTACTTAGCAAACATTTTCTGGGCTTTCTCAAGGTTTAACTCCTCAAATACGTTTATGGCACGCTTTATCTGCCGCTGGGTTAGCAAGTGGAACTCCTTGATTTCCTGCTTTCCTTCAGGTGAAAATTCTGCACCCGAATCGAGCCAAACTTTTGCCCTCTCCGAAAGATTTTTTGAGACTATATCTGCTATTTGCTCCAGTTCCTTTACAGTGTACATAACCTGAAATGCCTCCTGAATGCTCTGGTCTGTAACATCCTCGCGGGTAAGGCTTATAAGGTAACTGTTTATTTGATCTCTCAGGAAATCAACCTTTTCCTCCATTAACTCAATGCGTTTTAAGGGAGTTTTGTCATTGTCGATAAAAGGGAACAGAATATCATCAACCATATGCTCAACATACTCGCAAATTCTCAGAACCTCTTGCTTTGCCAATTTTAGGGCGACAGATGGGGTTGAAAGAAGGTTTCTATCCAGATACATCACCTTGAACTGCGGTTTCTTCTCCTTGGCTGCTGGCAGTATCCAGCAGATTAACTTGTCAAAATAATTTGTGAAAGGCAGCATAACAACTGTTATCAACACATTGAAAATTGTGTGTGCATTGGCAATTTGCCTCGGGATATTAACCGGTATCGCGGAACCCTCAGCCAGTATATCTGGGGTTGTAAAACGCACAACATCAACAAAAGGATTTATTATGAATGCTAGCATAAGAATTCCTATCAGCTTAAAAATGGTATATGCCATAGCAACCCTTTGAGCATCCCTGCTTGCGTTCATCCCTGCAATAATTCCAGTTATCGAAGTGCCAAGATTGGCCCCAAGAAGTAATGGAATGGCAGCCTCCAGAGAAATTAGTCCCTGTGTAGCAAGGGTTAGCATAATACCCACAAAAGCGGCACTACTCTGTATCAGGGCTGTGAACAGTGTCCCTGCAATAATTCCAAGAATGGGGATTTTAAGCTTACCCAGCAAATCGATAAAAGGATCATAGGTTCGCAATGGGTACATCGCCTGACTCATAAGGTACATGCCAAAAAATAGAATACCAAAACCCAGTATTGCTTCTCCGGCATACCTAACCCCCTCTCGCTTGGAAAAAGTCATCATGGCAAACCCGAGAGCAATAATAAGGAGTGAATAATCGGCAATATTAAAGGCAATAAGCTGAACAGTAAGAGTTGTTCCAATAGCAGCCCCAAATATCATCCCAATGGTTTGGTTAAATCTTAGCAAACCCGATTGTACAAAACCTACTAACATAACCGTTGTAGCACTGCTACTCTGTGTAACCATAGTTATAAATGCTCCAAAACCTGTGGCAGTAATCCTGTTCTTTGAAAGTTTGCCTAATATCATTCGTATTTTTTGCCCGGCACTGTGCTTAAAACCTTTGCTCATCATATTAATACCCATAAGGAAAAGAGCTAAGCCACCCAGCAAGCCAACCACCAGCATGGTTACCCAGTTCTCATTTTTAGCATGTGCTGTGAAAAGCACAACAGACTCCAAATGATCTGTTCGGATTTTAGCTGTAACCTGATACTCTCCGTAAACATCCCCTAAAGTAAGGTTACAAAAAGCAATCCCCAGAGAGTCTGTTTTAGTATGTTTAGGATCAATGGCATACCCGTCCGCCTTATCGGGAGCCTGAACAATCTCAAAGTAAACCCTGACATCTGGTACAGGGTTCCCCAACGAATCAATTACCCTTACAACAAATGGACTTGTAAGGTTTCTGTTGACTACCTGATGCTGTTTGTCTCCCGAAAGTTTAGGGCCAATATTTTTCCCAAATTTCTCAATTCTAAAAAGGATCAACTGCTCTTTTGGGCTATCGTTTTGAAAGTTTTCAGTTGAGATAGCAAAGAATGGACTTGTAATGAGCAGAATTGTAATCAGTATCTTATTCCATTTCATGATGATAGGATTGCTTTGTTATAGTAAAAGTAAATATTAATTGTTAAATCAAATTTTCTTCGGATTTTTTTTTCTTGGTTTACTTCAACTAAAAAAAAATAGAATTAAAGATAACCTCTGGTGATTTGATTAACCAATTTATATGATAGGGTTGCCATTACAAATCCAATGACATTTGCCGCAATATCCAGAAAATCAGCGCTACGTGTAGTTAAAAGAAAGTGTTGAAGTACTTCTATGAAAAAACCGTAAGGAATTGCCACTAATGCTGCCCATTTGATTGAATTTAATGTCACTCCCCTTTGTCTTTTATACTGGTTGCTTGCAGATATAAGTAGAATAGAAAAAACAAAATAGAGAGAAAAGTGAACAAACTTGTCAAAATTGGGAATATTAATAAAATCTACTCTGGGAATCCTATCTCCCGAGAATGTGGAAAGGAATAGGATTATCAACGCCCACAATATCGATTTCCAATGGTTTTTCCAAAACATAATCAACATCAAATTTCAATGAAATATAGCCATAAAAACTCAACCACCAAAAAGAGGGTAAATGGGTTTGTTTTTATCGTAGTGTAACCTATCTTTGTGAGTTTTTTATAAGAACCTACTGAAGTCGTTTTAAATGAAAGCTAAATTCAAGGAGTATAAGGGTTTAAATCTTTCTCAGGTAAACAAGGATATCTTAAAAACCTGGGAAAAAAATAACGCTTTTCAAAAGAGTCTTCATATTCGTGAAGGGCATCCAACCTTTGTTTTCTACGAAGGACCACCCTCTGCCAATGGAATCCCTGGTATTCACCATGTTATGGCACGTGCAATAAAAGATATTTTCTGTCGCTACAAGACCCAGCAGGGTTTTCAGGTTCACCGTAAAGCAGGCTGGGATACTCATGGACTACCCGTGGAGTTGGGTGTTGAAAAAATGCTAGGTATCACCAAGGAAGATATAGGGAAAAAAATTACCATAGAGGAGTACAACGAGAAGTGCCGCGTTGAGGTAATGAAGTATACAGACCTGTGGGAGGATTTAACGCATAAAATGGGCTATTGGGTCGACATGGACGATCCATACATTACATACGATAACAGGTATATCGAAACATTATGGTATTTGCTGAAAGAATTATTTAAGAAGGATTTACTTTATAAGGGCAAAACCATACAGCCCTTTTCCCCTGCTGCTGGAACAGGGTTAAGCACCCACGAGTTAAACCAACCCGGTTGCTATCGCGATGTAAAGGACACTACCGTTGTCGCTCAATTTCAGCTAATTCGTGATAAAAATTCCGAATTTATTTTTAAGGATGTAAATACCGATGTTTTTATTTTGGCATGGACCACTACCCCTTGGACGCTGCCTTCCAACACAGCTTTAGCTGTTGGAGCAAAGATTAAGTATGTTCAAATACAAACCTTCAATCCATACAGCGGTGGTCCCATTTCTGTAATTCTTGCCAAAGATCTTCAGCATGTTTTCTTTAAGCCGGAAAACGCCGATTTACCATTTGACGAATACAAGCAAGGAGACAAAAAGATCCCTTTTAAGGTTGTGGCAGAATACAATGGAAGTCAATTGGCCGGTATTCGATATAATCAGCTCTTCCCATGGATCAACCCCGAAGGAGATGCATTTAGAGTTGTAACGGGCGACTTTGTTACCACAGAAGATGGAACCGGGATTGTTCATATAGCACCTACCTTTGGTGCTGACGATGATAGGGTTGCCAAAGCATCCGGTATCTCTCCTTTAATTCTAAGAGATAAACAGGGTAATGCAGAACCTATGGTTGACCGTACCGGCAAGTTTTACCGAATCGAGGAGCTTAACGATGACTTTGTGAAAGACCATGTTAACATTTCGCTTTATAAAGAGTTTGCTGGACGTTTTGTAAAAAACGAATATGATAATCTAGCGTCTCAAAATGCTGAAACTTTGGACGTGGATCTTTGCGTATGGCTAAAAAAGGAACACAAAGCTTTCCGCATTGAGAAGCATGTTCACAATTACCCACACTGCTGGAGAACCGACAAGCCAATTCTTTACTATCCTCTCGACAGCTGGTTTATACGCACTACCGCTCTGAAAGAGCGCATGATGGAACTAAACGATACCATAAACTGGAAACCTGCAAGCACCGGAACAGGGCGTTTTGGCAAATGGCTCGAGAATCTGGTCGATTGGAATCTCTCACGCTCACGTTTCTGGGGAACACCCTTGCCCATTTGGGTTACCGACGACAGGAAGGAAATGATATGCATTGGTTCGGTTGAAGAACTAAAGGCAGAGTGTGAAAAAGCCGTATCGAAGGGTTACATGGCAAAGAATCCTCTTGAAAAATTTGAAGTTGGGAACTTCACTAAGGAGAATTACAGTGTATTTGATCTACATCGTCCTTTCGTAGATGAAATAGTCCTTGTTTCCCCTTCGGGGAAAAAGATGCAGCGAGAGCTGGACTTAATTGACGTTTGGTTCGATTCTGGGGCAATGCCCTATGCACAACTTCACTATCCTTTTGAGAATAAGGATGATTTCAGCGAAGATTTTCCCGCCGATTTCATTGCCGAGGGTGTTGATCAAACCCGTGGATGGTTTTTCACCCTTCATGCCATCTCCACCATGCTTTTTGATTCGGTTGCTTACAAAAACATCATCTCAAACGGATTGGTGCTTGACAAAAATGGCAATAAGATGAGCAAGCGTTTGGGCAATGCTGTGGATCCCTTCGATGTAATAGATAAGCACGGTTCCGATCCCCTACGTTGGTATATGATCACCAACGCTCAACCATGGGACAATCTAAAATTCGACATTGAAGGAGTGGAAGAGGTAAAGCGTAAGTTCTTTGGAACCCTATACAATACCTACTCATTCTTTGCCCTTTACGCAAATGTTGACGGTTTCACTTACAATGAGCCCGAAGTTCCAATGGCGGAACGCCCAGAGATCGATCGATGGATCATATCACTTCTTAACTCGCTAATTACCGAAGTGGAGGAAGCTTTCGAAAATTACGAACCAACCCGAGCTGGTAGAGCCATTCAGGATTTTGTTACTGAAAACCTGAGCAACTGGTACGTTCGACTCAACCGCAAGCGATTCTGGGGAGGAGGTTACAATATCGATAAGATTGCAGCATACCAAACCTTATATACCTGTCTTGAAACAGTAGCCATGCTGGCAGCACCCATAGCGCCTTTCTATAGCGATAGGCTGTTTATGGATCTTAATTCGATCTGCAAAAAGCATGATGTTGAAAGCATTCACCTTTCACTCTTTCCAAAAACCAATAAGCAATTCATCGATAAGGATTTGGAAGAACGAATGGAAATTGCCCAAAGCTTATCATCAATGGTATTGAGCCTTAGGCGAAAGGTAAGCATCAAAGTAAGGCAACCATTGAGTAAAATGATGGTACCTATCCTTAACGAGCAATTTCGAAGGCAACTACAGAACGTTGAATATCTAATACTTGCTGAGGTAAACGTAAAAGAACTTCAGTACTTGGATGACTCATCGGGGATTTTGGTTAAAAAGATTAAGCCCAACTTTAAAACTCTGGGACCACGATTTGGCAAGTCGATGAAAGAAGTTTCCTCAGCAATTGCATCAATGACACAGCGTGATATTAATCAATTAGAACAAACAGGTTTTTATAGTATCAATATCAACGGGGCACCATCGGAGATAAATCTAAACGATGTGGAAATTATTTCTGAGGATATACCGGGTTGGCTGGTTGCCAATGAGGGGAGATTCACCGTAGCTCTCGATATTACCCTTACAGATGAGCTGAAACAGGAAGGAATTGCCCGTGAACTTATAAATCGTATCCAGAACCTACGCAAGGATGCCGGATTTGAGGTTACTGATAAAGTAAAGATTAGCATTTTAAAACATCAATCATTAACCCAAACTATAAATAATCACAGAGAATATATAGCTAGTCAAACCCTTGCAAGGGAAATTTGTCTTGTTGATTCTTTACCCTGTGGTTCTGCAACCAACATTGAACTGGATGTTGACTTGGTTACAACAATAAAAGTTGAAAAGATTGATATGTAAACGTTGTTATTATTTGTATTAATCATTATATTTAGACAAAATTTTTGAGCTATGGCTGAAAAGAATAGGTACACCGATGAGGAGTTGGCAGAATTCAAGGAGATAATTCTGAAAAAACTCGAAAAGGCTCGCAATGATTACGAAATACTGAAGAGCGCAATTACTATGAGCGAGAGCAATGATACCCAGGATACATCGCCTACATTTAAGGTGCTAGAAGAGGGTGCTGCAACTCTCTCAAAAGAGGAAGCGGGCAAATTGGCTCAACGCCAGATAAAATTCATACAGCACCTTGAGGCTGCATTGGTTCGTATTGAAAACAAAACCTACGGCATTTGTCGCGAAACGGGTAAACTCATTTCCAAGGATAGGCTTCGCGCAGTTCCTCACGCAACGCTTAGCTTTGAGGCAAAGAGCAATCAACGCTAACGTTATTTATTACAAAATACCATTGACAGTGGCTTTGAATAAGCCACTTTTTTTATAGGTTTGTGCAATATTTTAAAGGATTACCAGAATGCAAAAATTATCTCTTCGATATAAATCTATTCTGCTCATTAGCCTTGTTTTGATCGCCGATCAAACTCTGAAAATATGGATTAAAACCAACATGGTGCTGGGTGAGCAATTCCATGTATTAGGCAACTGGTTTATCATACATTTCACTGAGAATCCAGGTATGGCTTTTGGCATGGAGTTTTGGGGAGAATACGGAAAGCTCACTCTTAGCTTGTTTCGTATTGTTGCAATTATTCTGATCTGCATTTACATTTCGTGGCTGATTAAAAAGAAAATGCCCGCCGGAGTGGTTTTGGGCATGTCTTTAATCCTTGTAGGTGCTATGGGTAATGTAATTGACAGTGCTTTCTATGGCATAATATTTGGCGAATCGTACTACGAACCCGCCACTTTTTTCCCACCTGATGGTGGCTATGCCAGTTTCCTTCATGGTCGTGTTGTGGATATGTTCTATTTCCCCATTATTCAAACTACTTGGCCTAGTTGGATTCCTTGGATTGGAGGCCAACCTTTTGTCTTTTTTCGTCCTGTTTTCAACATTGCCGATTCCGCTATAACTGTAGGTGTTTTTTACTTACTCATATTTCAAAGGAAATTTCTATTCGAAAAACACGAGGAAGCTGAAAAATGAAACCCAAACGGTTTGCATTAATTGCTGCAGGGGGCTCAGGCATTAGAATGGAATCAGAAGTTCCAAAACAATTTTTACTCTTACAAGGGATTCCTATTCTAATGCACACAATAAATTTGTTTCAATCGCTTAAAACAATATCTTCCATTTTGCTAGTTTTACCATCACACGAAATACCGCGATGGGATTTGCTTTGCAAAGAGTACAATTTTACCATCCCCCATACTGTGATTGCTGGAGGAGATACCCGGTTCGATTCGGTAAAGAAAGGAATTAATGCCTTTGGCAATGAAGCAGGATTGATTGCCATTCACGATGGAGTTCGTCCATTAATCCAACCAGAATTAATTGAGAAATGCTATAGTTTTGCCTATGAATTTGGGAATGCAATACCTGCAGTTAGGGCAACAGAGTCTATAAGGCTAGGAACACATGCAGATAATACAAAAGTGGACCGGAATTCAGTATGGCAAATACAAACCCCTCAGGTTTTTTTTCTTGAACGGATTAGGGATCACTACAAAGCCCAATGGCAAGAGGATTATACTGATGACGCATCGGTTGCTGAGGCATGTGGCGAGAGGATAAACTTAATCGAAGGGGATATCGAGAACATTAAAATTACTACTCCATTGGATTTATTTCTTGCAAATTGCATTTTAAAGGGTAGGAATGAATGTTCAAACAAATAGCTAAAACTGCTGAGAATTTTTTCTATTTTTAGTCTTCCTTCAAAAATTCTAGCATTCCTTTAATGCTTTCAATGTAATGTTTCTGGCGATCAAGGTGTGATGTCAGCGATTTGGATGTTACAGTTTGTGATTCAGCTTCTTCATCTGATTGCAATGAAATTGCCCTTGACAAGTTATCATTAGAAGATCTTGTGCCAACTCCCTTTTCATAGATAAACATATCACCTTTCCCCTCACAGAGCCAGAGAGGATCAACACGAAACTTTGTGATTAATCCCTTAATGATAACTGCACTGACACCCGTTTTTCCTCTCTCTACATCGGAATAAGACCCCTGCTTTATACCAAGTGCCTCGCTAAATGTGCGCTGGTTAAGATTTAAGGCTTTCCTTATCTCCTTTAGACGCTGGTTCTCGTTCATTAATAATGGGAATCTTATAATTTATATTTAAAAAAAGTGTAATATGGCCTAAAAATTGAAATTAAAATGTTTGTAATATTGAATTGTCTTCATAATTATAAAAAATGCAAACCTTTGCAAAATTAAATTATTTATTTAAAATTTTACTAAAACAAAACAATACCGTAAGAAATAGTTTAATTTAGCCCGACTCATTTATTAATTAATTAGTGATTATGAACTTGAGTGCAAAAAGAGCTGAAACAAATCAAAAAATCTCTTATTTAATTTCCCAAAACACGAAGCTCTTAGATTCTTTGGTTAAAAGTATTATTGATATAGCTTCTAAGCCAATACTAATTGTTTCTGTTAATTCTGTTGTTTATGCCAACCATGAAGCCATAAAACTTATTGGCATCCCGTTAAAGGCATTAAAAGAAAAAAAGATTGAGGAGATATTTACTTTAAGCAAAGGGGCACAATTGGTAAACATCTTCGCAAAAGCATCAACCCTGAAAAACTCACAATTAATTGATGAGGTAAAACTAAAAATTAGTAAAGGTAAAGAGCAATGGGTTTCACCTAGGATTAAAAGATGTCTTTGGAAAGGAAAACCTGCTCTAATGATTGATTTACAGCAATTAAATAACGAAAACACTTCCTCTTCGCTTACTAGAATTTCCAATGAAAGCATTCTTCAGACACTAAAAACAGCTAAGCAAGGCATTTGGAATTATAACATAAATAGCTCTGAAGCTCATATTAACCAAGAGTTCTTTTCGATGCTTGGGTATAGTCCCAGAGAAGGTAACTCCAACTCATTATCATGGGGAAAAATTCTTCATCCCGACTCTTTAAGTGACTTTAAAAAATTGATCGAAGAATATAAGCAAGGAAAAGAAATAGAGGGCACTTGGGAATATAGGGTAAGGGACAAGAATAATGATTATCATTGGATATTGGGAATAAATCAGGTCACTGATTGGGATACAAATGGTAAACCAACAAGACTTACTGGATTACACAAGGATATCAACGAGCAGAAAAAATGCGAAATAGAGAAGGAAGAGTATCAAAATTTGTTGAATAACTTTTTCCAACACTCCCACGACGGAATTATTATTTTTGATGAGAAAGGTATTATTAAAGAGTGGAATAAAACTCAAGAACAAATAACTAACATAAAGAGGGATCATGTTGTAGGAAAAACTGTTTGGGAAGTACAACAAGATCTTTCGCTTAAAAAGGAAACTGCCATAAATTATTTTAACCTGCTCAAAAAAGTTTTTTCAACTATTACTCAGAATGGTATTAACCCCTGGGAAGGAAAAGTTTACGAAACAACTATTCAACTTGATTCTGGTGAACAAAAACACATTCAACAATCCTTTTTCCTAATAAAAAGGTCTTCGAGTATACTGTTTGCTTCAACCATAAAGGATGTTACTGACAGTAAGGCTAGCCATTTAAAAGTTGAAAAGAGTGAAGAACGCTTAAAATTGGCAATATCAGCAGGAAATGTTGGCATCTGGGATTATGATTTTTCAAATCACGAAATTTATATTTCTCCCACAGCATATACAATATTTGGATATCTTCCCAAAGAGATTGAACCCAGCGAGGATCTATACAAATCAATTATTCATCCGGATGATCATGATGAGATTACTCAAAAACTTAGAACTCTTTTTATTTCTGGCAACGTGCTTGAAATGGAGCTAAGGGTTCGAAGAAAGAATGGTGAATATATCTGGATCCTCTCAAAAAATAGAATTATCCGTGACGAACATGGAGAAAAACTTAGAGCGACAGGCACAATCACCGACATTACGCGTCAGAAAAATATTGAAATTGAGCTAAGGCAAAGCCAAAAAGATCTTACAAAAAACCTTAAGCAGCACGAAATCCTTTCTGAAATATCTTATGTACTCAACACGAATATCGACTTTCAGTGGAAAAACAGTGAAGTATTGAGGCTTATTGGTAATTTTACCAATGTTAGCAGGGTATACATATTCGAGAATATTCCGGAAAAAAACATCACTGTCAACACTTATGAATGGTGCAACAACAACATTATTCCTCAGATAGATAACCTTCAGAATGTTACATTGGATGTTATAAAAGAAGGTTTTAAAGGCAAAGAATATCTTTTTTCATGTAATATAAAAGAAGATCTTTCTCCCGAGTTTGCCATGATGTTGATACCCCAAGACATTCAATCTTTTTTGGTTTTTCCATTACAGGTTAGCGGAAAGCATTTTGGCTACATCGGATTTGATGAGTGTACATACAAAAGAAATTGGGAAAAGTCTGAAATTGAACTGCTAAAGACCATCTCAAACCTCATATCATTCTCCTATGAGCGCGAGCTTAGCCAAATGCATTATCAACAAAACGAA
Source organism: uncultured Rikenellaceae bacterium (assembly GCA_964397135.1). Lineage (GTDB taxonomy): Bacteria > Bacteroidota > Bacteroidia > Bacteroidales > Tenuifilaceae > MWFE01. The sequence goes on along the minus strand of CAYNHM010000003.1, from coordinate 63,757 downwards.
GAGCGATACCGAGAATTAACAGAAAAACTCCCACAAATTATTTTTGAAGTATCCCATAATGGCCGGATCGATTTCCTAAACTTAACAGGATGCAACTTCTTTGGGGTTACAAAGGATCAGGTTAAAAAGGGTCTTTTTGTTTGGAATCTTTTTCCGCTTCGCGAGGTAGTTAAAATGAAAAATCTGCTGAATAATGTAATAATAGCCTCCGACCTCGAACCCATTCGTCTTGAGGTGAAAACAGCTGAAAAGCATATTAAACCAATGGTTTTTTTCATTCGTCCCCGCATGGAAGGTGGGGAGTTAATTAACTTAACAGGTATTGCCCTTCAGCCCGAGGGCTGATCAGTAACACTCACAGGTATCAACGGCTAAAAAAGCCTTTTTTTATATCTTTGCAACATTAACTCCCTAAGCTTAAAGCGATCTGATATGGAACATTTTCTAGTAGAAGTTAATGATAAAGTTACTCGAAAGGAGTTCCTTTCCTTACCCATTCAGGTATATAAAAAAAATCCACTATGGGTTCGTCCTTTGGATATTGATATTGAGAAAATATTCGATCCAGAGAAGAATAAACTCTTCAGAAATGGAGAGGCTATCCGCTGGATATTAAAGAACGAGAAGGGGGAAACCATTGGCAGGGTTGCTGCTTTTATCGATTACTCTGCCATTAAAACCAACCCTCAACCAACTGGAGGCATGGGTTTCTTCGAATGCATTAATTGCGAAAAGGCAGCATATATGCTGTTCGATGCATGCCGCGACTGGCTCAAAGCGAAGGGTATGGAGGCAATGGATGGCCCAATAAACTTTGGCACTCGGGAAAATTGGTGGGGCTTACTGGTTGAGGGTGAGTTTGAGCCAAACTATTGTACTGTTTACAGTTTACCCTACTACCCAAATCTTTTCGAAGGGTATGGGTTTAAGGTATATTTTCATCAGTTTACTTACCATATGCCCGTATCAGCAGAAAATGTTGATCCCATTGTGTGGGAAAAAGCTAAGCGAATTGCTCAAAACCCTGAATACAGAGTTGAGAATATATCTGTAAAAAACCTTAAGAAGTATGCAGAGGACTTTGTATCCATTTTCAACAAAGCATGGGGACGGTTCACCGGTGTGCCCAAAATGTCGAAAGCACATGCAATGTCACTGTTGAAAAGCATTAAGCCCATTCTCGATAAACGGCTTATGGTTTTTGCCTACCATCTGGATGAACCCATTGGAATGCTGATAATGGTTCCTGACCTAAATCAGGTTGTAAAGCACTTGAACGGTAAGCTAAATCTTTGGGGAAAGATCCGCTTGATATACTTGCTCAGAGTAAAAAAGGTTTGCACAAGGGCTCTTGGGCTTATTTACGGTGTGGTTCCCCAATATCAAGCCAAGGGTGTCGAGGGTGCCTTAATTGAAGGTTTTGCCAAATGTGCATTACAAAAGGATTATCCATATACCGATATTGACCTAAACTGGGTTGGCGATTTTAACCCAACCATGCGCAAAATGCTGGAGCAAATCGGGGCAAAAATTAGAAAAGTGCATATTACATATCGCTATATGTTCGATCCAACCAAAGAGGTGATACCTCCTAGGCGTGTTAGCTAAGGGTACAAAATTTGTTTGTATTTGCAATTGATTATTTGGAGTCGCGTTAGTTTTGCAAATTAATGATTATCAAAAATGGGAAAACAGATTTTATATAGCATCGTATTGGTAATTCTGCTCTTCACGGGAGTGAACTTCACCTTTGGACAACGAGATATTGAACCAACGTTACTCTTCTCAGACACTGTTAGCTATAGGTTTTCGGGTGAATGGCAGTACTTATCAACCGATATATACTTGCTAAATGGCGATAAGTTCAGCACACTAATCAACGAGCTGGATTTCGTAAGGCAAGAGCAGGAACGATCAGGAAGAAGATCCAGAAGAACAGCACTATCCGAAGAGTACTTAGAGTATCTTTTCATTACAGCTAGATTGAAGAATGTCCGTTTTTTTGGCGACAATGATGTTACATATCCTTTATACAACTTTCAGATTTCAAGGGACACCGATCAGAAGTACAGAACTTTTGTAAGCGATAATATCGATAATATCAGAATTATCGACAACCTTCCACTATACTCAGCCAGCGATTTTATAGATGCGGAGATAAACGTTAGGGCCATTACAAACAACGACCGTGATCAGATACTAGGGCTTGTGGCATCGCAGCTGCAAAACTTATCCCGATTGAACACCCCAACCAATGCCCTACTGGGCATAATAGGTGAGTTTGGCAATTTTATTGAGTCAAACACCAAGAAGAAGGAGTACCGCTTTAGCTCCACCATCCGGCTTTTCGAACAGAAGAATTTTGACACACGCCTACACTCCATCCGGATCTATGCATTGCTAACGGGCAATAGCGAGCCAGTGATACTTAATGTTGATCCAATTAAATTTTTACTTGCAAACACCGATAATCCTGTGGTTAACCGTCAGCTGCTCACCGAACTCATCAATTTTGGTGAATACCCTTTAATTGTTGTTGCCAACTACAAATCGCTATACCGAATGGAACAAGTTACTGGCGATGAGGTTAACTTTGCCAATATTGAAAAGCGTAAGATTAAAATTGAGAACGATTTTAGGGCTGGGCTAATAAATGCTGAAACATATCGCCAGGAAAGGGATTTTATTAACTTCATTACCATATTTGCTAATCTAAAGAATCATCTTGAAGTTTACAGCCTTAACTACAGAACAGGTAATACCGATGCCATTTCGGGCAGCCTCTTTAAATTGCTTCAATACTACCGTCAACTACTCAAGGCACACGAGGAGATTGTATTTAAATATCGAGGTAATAGCACTTTTAGCAACGTTTTCCGACGGGAGTATGAATCGATAATTGGATACGCTTCGCTCTATCACGATGAAGATCACAACCTTAAACGGTTAAAGGATTTAACATATACCCTTGTACAGCTCGAAAAGCAACCAAAAATTGAAAAGGTTGAAGAATTGGAGGCAGCAATAGCATCCCTCCGATTTGCTGACGTTTTTAAACCTATTCATACTGATCAGACCCTTGAGGGGCAACTGATCAAAATACAGACGGAGAGATTAGAGCAGGAACTCTACCAAAGGGTATACGAAAGGGAGGTTGAAATGCTTAAACAAATCCCAGCAAACAGCAAAACCAAATCGGCTCCCGAAAGTTTACGAAGCGTTATTCGTAACACATCGTGTGGGTTATGCCGAGATAAAGGTTTTGATGCCATCGATGATTTTGCCAATCGAATGATGGACTTTAACCTTAGTCTTGCTCTCAATACCCGCGATAGCATTGTAATTGCACTTCAACCCTGGTTTTTTGTTCAGCTTCAGAGGCTACAAATGGCAAGAGAAAATCTTGCGATACTCTATCCCAAGGGACAAGAGGTAGAAACAAGTACATATTTGGCATCAAAACTTGCCGAAGCTGACAGAGACATAAGAAATCTGCAGGATTTTAGTAGAATTGATCTTTCTGGCAAAGAGCTCTCCATGGTTGAAATGCTGAACGGAAGGCTAATTAAAACAAAACAACAAGCAGAAGAAACTCTAGATTTAGTGTGCAGTTTAAAACCTGAACTTTGCCAAAAAATTGAGGCTACCCCCGATATTTCAACACAACCCCCAAGAGACTTAAAAAAGGCTTATGCTGCTCAAGACTCGGTATTAAGACAAGCCAATGTTTTTTTATCCATTTTCGAATTTCAGTATGGCTTCATAACTGAAAAAATTAAGGACCAATCGGAGCATAAACAGAAAGTAGTTAAAGCTCAGGAGTTGCTTTTCAAACTTAAGGCGGTAGTTGATGTTTACTCCGAGAATTTAGCTCAACCCAATAGGCTTAAAGCACTGGAAATAGAAATTTCCAATCTTATCAGAGAGGTAAGTGATATTCTAAGCGAACTGGAAAACTTGAAGTTATAAAATCTGAACTTTTTGATAATATACACCTTAGAATTTTTTATCTTATTCTGGTGAAAAATTTTCCATAAACATTTGCACACAGGTTTATTTTATATACTTTTGTCTAATATATGACTAACGGTCATTTAATGGGCAAAAATATAATTGTATGGGAATAAACGAAAGGAAAGAGCGTGAAAAGCAGCAACGTAGAGAGGACATAGTAGATGCTGCCGAAAAAGTCTTCTTCGAAAAGGGCATTGAAAATGCCACCATGGACGAGGTTGCTCAAGAAGCCGAGCTGAGCAAGGGAACGCTGTACTTGTACTTTAAAAGCAAAACCGAATTGCATTTCGCCATTTGCATTAGGGGGCTGGAAATGATGAAAGAATTTTTCACAAAATTTGTTCATCCCAGTAAAACTGCTGTTGAAAATCTGGTGGCAATTGGACAGGCATACGTGCAATTCGCCTCGGAGCATGCCAACCATTTCAAAACCATGATGCATTTCGAGGGAATCAGCGAAGACGATATAGACAATTGTACATTTGAGCATTCCCCAAAAGATGATGTGATGGGCTTTTTGTACAATATTCTGGAGAAGGGAAAACAGGAGGGGACAATCCGTACCGATATACCAACCCCTGAGTTAATGCACATATTATGGTCACAAACAACAGGTGTATTACAGTTTATATCTTCTAAAAAGACCCTGTTGAAGATTCATGGGGTTAACTTCGATAATCTATTTCAATGCCACATCGAAATATTGACCAACGGCATTAGACCATCAAGTTAAGCTTAAGCCTATTTTAATGAATTCTTTTTAAGAAGGATATGAAAAAGACAGCAGTATTGCTAATGCTCATGGCATCAACGCTGAAAGGCTTTTCGCAAAAAGGTATTCTTGAAGAGTACATTAGGATTGGCCTTGAGAATAACCTAGCGTTGCAGCAAAAACAAGCTGGCCATGCCAAAAGCCAGGAAGCCCTAAAGGAAGCCAATGGCTTGTTTCTCCCCAAAGTCTCCCTCGATGCACGATACACCAAGGCCGAAGGGGGTAGGGTAATAGAAATCCCTGTTGACCAAATGCTAAACCCCGTATACCAAAACCTGAACCTTATTAACCATCAGCTCTATGGCAACCTGTTTCCAGAGTACCCAATGCTCGATCCCCAATATATAAACTTCCTTCGCCCCACCGAACACGAGACCAAGGTTAGGCTTGTGCAGCCTATCCTAAACTCTCAGATTCTCTTCAACCAACGAATCAAGAAGGAGCTGTCGAATGCCGAGAAGGCAGAGCTCGACGGGTACAAAAGGCAGCTAATTGCCGAAATAGAAATGGCTTACTACCAGTATCTCCAAAGCCTTGAGTACGAAAGGTTGCTGGTTGAAACGGAGCGCTTAGTGCTTGAGAACCTTCGAGTAAACAGGAAGTTGGTGGAGAACGATAAGATTACCATCGACAACGTTTACCGTGCCGAAACGGAAGTGCAAAAGATTAAAAAACTGCAAACCAATGCCCTAAAGGCAAAAAATCTTTCTCGCGCTTCGTTCAACTTCTTGCTTAATTTCCCGCTAGACTCTGCCATTGCGGTGGATTCAACGCTATTCGTTACAGACCCTGCATACGATTTGGGCGAAGCCCAGTACTTATCGCTCACCCGTAGGGAAGAGCTCACCATGCTGAAGTATTACAGCCAGGCATCCAACGAAAGCGTTAAGCTAAATCGCTACAACATGCTGCCAACCATTACTGGGGTTATTGACTACGGATATCAGGGAGAGAAATATCAATTCTCAAGCGATTACGATTTTTTCATGGCATCAGTGGTGCTAAAATGGGACCTGTTCAGCGGATTTCAGAATAAGCACAAGGTGGAGCAATCGAAGATTGACAGGAACATCCTGTCGTTCAGAACGGCTGAACTGGAAAAGCAGCTAAACCTGGAGGTAATGAATGCCTACTACGAACTCGAAGCAGCATACAAGGAAATTGCCATTGCTGAGCTGGAGGTAAATGCCTGCAAGAAAACCTACGATATCGTTGAGAAGAGGTATGGCATTGGCCAGGCATCAATGATAGAGTATATCGATGCACGAACCGCTTACACCAACGCTCAGCAAAACCTTATTCTCAGCAAATACGGGTATTTAATAAAAAGGGCAGGATTTGAGAGGGCCGCCTGCCTAAAGGAAGTAAACCACTAAAAAAATCAATAACACCAATGGGAAAGTTAAATTCAGTAATGCTTATCTTGCTATCACTGCTGATTATGGGTGGGTGCAAGACCGAAATGCCTGAAAAGAAAGAGGAACCCGCCAAAATAATGGTAGATAAGGTTGAAACCTATAGATTTAACCAAAGAGTTACCGCTTCAGGAAGGATCACGTCAAAGGATGAAATGAGGCTGAGCTTTAAAACCGGAGGAATTATACATTCGGTTCATGTGAACGATGGCGAGTTTGTAAAAAAGGGGCAAACACTAGCCAGCCTCAACCTTTCGGAGATCAACGCCATGCAGCAGCAAGCTAAATTGGCCCATGAAAAAGCTCAACGCGACTACCAAAGGGCGCTTAACCTATACAACGACAGCGTGGCAACCCTGGAGCAGCTGCAGAACGCCAAAACAGCTCTCGATTACGCCAAGGCCAATGTCGATGTGGCGAATTTTAACGCAAACCTATCCACCATTGTCGCTCCAGAGGATGGGACAATTCTAAAGAAATTGGCCTCGGAGAATGAGATCATCGGTCAGGGATACCCGGTTTTTCTCTTCGGGAAGCATTCGCAAAGCTGGTTACTAAAAGTAAACGTAGCTGACCGGGAGGCTGTCCTGGTTGAGATAGGCGATAGCGTAGATATAGCACTTGATGCATACCCCAAGGTCATTCTAAAAGGGGTAGTAACTGAAACGGGAAAGTATGCCGATCCATACACGGGAACCTTCGAAATAGGCATCAAAATATACCCTAAGGGAGTTGTTCTGGCGTCTGGTCTTATAGCCAAAGCGAGTATTTCAACGCAATCCCGGCAAGAGTACATTTTAATCCCCTTCAACTCTCTGGTTGTAGCTAACAACAGGGAAGGACAGGTATATAAAATTGAAAACGGGAGAATTGTAAAAGTGATTTTTCCTGTGGAAAAAATTATTGACGAGGGGATTCTTACGCAATCGAATGGCTTAAAAGTGGGCGATAGCCTAATTAGCCAAGGAGTCAGGTACGTTAAACCAGGAGATCCATATCAGGTTGTTCAGCAGCATTAACCATAAGCATAATCAAAAAAATGAAACTTCCCAAGCTTGCCATTGATAATTACATCTTTACCCTAGTGGTCACTACTGTTTTGATCATTACAGGGATTTTCTCCTTTATAAATATGCCCAGAACAGAAAACCCAACCGTCTTCATCCCCGGGGCATCCATCATAACCATATACCCTGGTGCAACTCCCGGCGATTTGGAGAAGTTAATTGCTCTTCCTTTGGAGGAAGCACTTAATGAGATAGAAGATATAAGAAGAATGAACACCTCCCTATGGAATGGTATTGCCGCAATACACGTTGAGTTTGAGTTTGGAACCAATGCCAAGGAGAAGTACGATGAGGTTGTCTCAAAGGTAAACGATACCAAGTCGAAGTTACCAAGGGATATTTTAGATCTGTACACCTCTAGGTGGTCGAGTGCTGATGTGGCCATTATGCAGCTGGCATTGGCATCGGAGTCAGCTTCGTATGCTGAACTCGACAGGGTATCGGAAAGTTTAAAGCGAAAACTTGAACGATCGTTCGGCGTTCGAAGGGTTGAACTACATGCTTTACCAAAGCAGGAGATTCATGTATCAGTTGACATGGAGAAGATGGCTCAAATGAATATCACCCTTGAAAGGGTCATTAACTCTATTAGCAGTTACAATGCAAATATTCCAGGCGGCTCAATTAAACTGTCGGACAAGTACTTCAATATTCAAACCAGCGGTTCATACGAAGATATTGAAGATATTAAAAACACAGTGGTAAACTCATACTTGGGAAGGATTGTACACCTTAAAGAAATTGCTAGCATTCAGTATGCTTACGAAGATCTTCAGTACATAGGGCGATTCAACAATCGAAAGGCAACTTTTGTTTCCGTTGAGCAAACCCCCGACATCAACATCTTTCAAATATCGGAGAATATTAACATCATTATCGATGAGTTTAGAGAAAATTTGCCAGGTAATATTCAACTAGAGATTGTTTTCGACCAATCGAAGAATGTAAAGAAACGAGTTGGAAACTTCACCAGTAATCTGGTTCAGGGAATTATACTTGTTGGCTTTATCATACTGCTTGCCATAGGGTTTAAATCCTCATTAATTGTAATAATTGCAATTCCACTATCAATAATTGTTGGGATCGCTCTAGTCGATTTATCTGGCTTCGGGTTACAGCAAATTACAATTGCCGGGCTGGTAATTGCGCTAGGTCTTTTAGTTGACAACTCTATTGTTATAGTTGAGAATATCTCTCGATACATTCGTATGGGGCACAGCCCCAGAGAAGCTGCAATTTTAGGCTCTTCGGAAATTGGTTGGCCTATAGTGAGTGCTACAGCCACCACAGTACTTGCCTTTATTCCCATAATACTAATGCCCGATAAGGCTGGTGAATTCATTAAAAGTCTTCCTGTCACCATAACTGCTACGCTTTCGGTATCGCTATTTTTTGCATTAACCCTTACTCCCTTTCTTGCAAGTATAATACTAAAGCGAAATGGGATTAAGGTGTTCGAAAATGTAGAGCCCAACAAACAGGTTCCAGGATTTTTGAATCGTTTCATTCAAGGACCATACCGAAAAACTCTCCTTTTTTGCCTTCGGTATAAGTTCGTCACACTTGGCATTGCTGTTGCTGTATTTGCTGTTTCTGTTTACTTTTTTTACTTTCATTTGGGGAAAAGTTTTTTTCCAAAAGCAGAAACTCCACAGTTTATGGTTAGGGTAAACTTACCCGAAGGTACAAATCTGGATAAGACCCTCGAAACCACCCTGTGGGTTGAATCAATACTCGATACAATACCTGAGATATCTCATTATGCGTCCAACATTGGAAGGGGAAACCCACGAATTTATTACAACCTTATGCAGAAGCAACTCTCAACAAATTTTGCTGAACTGTACGTAGAACTATACAAGTATAAAGCTGAGCATTTTGATGAACTAGTTAAAAGACTTCGTGCAAGATTTAATGAGTATCCAGGGGCAGAAATTACAATAAAGGAATTTGAGCAAGGTGCGCCCATTGAGGCACCAATAGCAATATACATTATTGGGGAAAGACTAGAGGAACTCCAAAGGATATCGGAAGATGTTGAAGGCTACCTTAAGGAGGTAGAGGGAGCCATAAATGTTGAGAACCTGCTTAATAGGGTTCAAACAGATCTCTTTGTGAATATTAACAAGGATAAGGCTAGCATGCTGGGCGTTCCCATCCATGAAATTGACAGAACCGTGCGTATAGCCTTAAGCGGAGCAATCGTTTCGAAGCATATTGATAGAGAAGGTAAGGAATACAATATTGTTGTTCGTATACCATTCGATGAGCGAATAACGCTTGCTGACATGGACAGAATCTACGTCTCTTCCCTCTCGGGTAATCAGATACCCCTAAAGCAGCTTGCCAGCATAGAATTTAAAAAGGCTCCAAGTTTGATTACCCGCTATAACATGGAGCGAAACGCATCCATTCAGGCCGATCTGATGAAGGGCTACAACCTGGACGATGTGCTGAATCCAATCATCGAAAAACTTAATAATTATCCTTTCCCATCGGGATACAGCTACTATTTAGCAGGTGAAATAGAGAGCCGAAACGAGTCGTTTGGAGGAATGAAAATGGCCATTATTATTGCAATAATTGCAATACTTGCCGTTCTAATTCTTCAGTTCAACTCCTTCCTTCAGCCACTTATTATTTTCTCGGCCATACCACTGGCCTTGATTGGCTCGATATGGGCACTTTACATTACCAACAATACATTCTCGTTCACGGCAGCGGTAGGTTTAATAAGCCTAGTGGGTATTGTAGTGAACAACTCGATAATTCTGGTCGATTACACCAATATCCTCCGAAAACAGGGAGTTCCCTTGTACGAGGCAGTTCGGAAATCGGGCGAGGTTAGGTTTACACCCATAATCCTAACCGCATTAACCACCATTGGAGGGTTGTTACCATTGACCTTGCAAGGAGGAACCCTTTGGGCTCCTATGGGATGGACAATCATTGGAGGTTTGCTGGTTTCCACCATGCTAACATTGCTGATAGTCCCTGTTCTTTATGCAGGTCTGGAAAAAGTAGTTGAAAAAATATCGTAATTGTTTTATATTTACTTCCAACAATTAATGTGTTGTTCTCCAAAATAGTTCAATCCAATTCCCCAAATGAAAAGCAAATCGGATTTTGTAAAACATTATGGCGGCATTTTTCTTTGCTTTACAATTCTTTTTTCCTGTAACCAAATACCTAAAGAATTAAGCAAAGAGGAAATTTTTAGCACAGCGCAACAGGACACATCGGTTATTTTTGCCCCCGGATTGGTGTCAACCCACCTTGCCGAGCGCGATGCTGCACTTTCTCCAGATGGCAGCGAGTTCTACTACACCATTTCAAGTTTCATAAGGCCAACCATTGCTTTTATTCAAAAGCAAGAAGGTAAATGGGATACTCCTCGGGTTGCATCTTTTTCGGGAGTATACTCCGACCTGGAACCACACTTCTCCCCCAATGGCAACAGGCTGTACTTCGCCTCCAATCGTCCACTTGAAGAGGGTGGCGAACCCAAAGACTTCGATATCTGGTATGTTGAAAGAACCGAAAATAACTGGAGTAAACCCATCAATCTTGGCCAACCGGTGAATACCCCTGCCAACGAATTTTACCCCTCGATTGCCAAAAGCGGAACAATTTACTGGTGCGCCACCCGTAACGATGGCATTGGCGGTGAGGATATTTTTTTCTCAAAACTTGTGGATGAACAGTACCAAGCGGTTCAGGCAATGCCCGATTCAATCAACACCCAAAGCGATGAGTACAATGCCTTTATTGACCCCGATGAGCGTTACATCATATTCACCTCGCATGGGTGGGGAAACGGATTTGGACGAGGCGACCTGTGGATCAGCTATCGAAAACCCGATGACACATGGACAAAACCCATTAATATGGGTGAAACCATAAATACATCCGCTTTCGAGTACTGCCCATTCGTTTCGCACGACGGAAAATATTTATTCTTTACTAGCGATAGGACAAATTTGGCAGTAATTAAATCACCAGCAACATATCAGGATATTATTGATTTCTCTCTTCTACCCCAAAACAGGCTTAGCAGTATATACATAGTTAAAACCGATATCATTGATAGGTTAAACCACTAACACCAGTAACCATGACTTCACAAACAGACGAAAATTTGACTTGTTGCCCACCTTTCGATCCAACCAATTGGGACGATAAGGTTTTTGAATGGAACAACAAGACCTTTGTTAAGGACAAGGTTTTTACCTTTATGTACATGCCATTTGGCTTTGGCAAAGTGATTAAACGCCTCAACGAAAAGGTAAATGCGGCCAATGCCACCATGCCCGATTGGCTTTGCCTTTCCGATCACACTTCGGGTTGGAACATGGATATATACCTTGCGGTTGACAAGGAGATCCCCAATGCTCAGAATGTCTCGCTAAGCGGTAAATATTTTAGCAAGGTGTACGAGGGTCCCTTCAAAGATACCGGGAAATGGGGCAAGGATTTTGAAGCAGAGGCCACAAAAAGAGACCTTAAGGTTAAGAAGTGGTACATGTGGTACACCACCTGCCCCAAATGTGCCAAGAAGTATGGGAAGAATTATGTGGTGATTATCGGAGAGGTGGAATAGAATTATTGTTAAATAGAACATTAAACAAAAATGTGCAGCATACTAAGTAAATACGCTGCACATTTCAAACTTCAAACCTAAAACCTGTTACCTTCTTTTTGGAGTACTACTACTTTCCTTATTCTGGGATTTGCTGCTACTACTGCTTCCTGAATTGCTTTTACTAGAACTCGACCCTGAGCTGGAACTTTGCCTGCTTCCTCCCGAGGAACTAGAACCACTCGATTTACTGCCACTAGATCCTACTGAATGTGAGCTTCCTGAAGAACTCGAACCGCTTGACTTATTGCTACTCGAACCAAATGAACTGGAGCCTTTTGATGATTCTGATCTTTTTGAACTGGATGATGATGGTCCTGTATTTGATCCTGAAGATTGTCTTGATGGCTCTTTTGGTTGGCTGCTGGGTCGAGATTGAACAGCTGGAGCAACTTGCTTCGGCTTGCTGCTCTCCTCCCTTTGTGTGCTCTCGGCTTCCATTTTACCCTGCGAAGTACCCGTTGCTTGAATTGGCTCCTTAATGGGCCTCTTGCTTTCAGCACTAGGTTTTGCTACACCAATTTCCTTGATCTGTTTTTCTCCCGGCTTCTGCTGTGAACTCTGGTTAACCCTCTGGGAATCCTTCGATATCCTGTTGGATAAGTTGTTCGTTCCATTGGGATGTTTTTCGGCAAAAAGCCTCTCCCCTTCAACTCTCTTCTCTGGTCGGCTATAGGTGCTTGCATAAACGCTATTGCTTATGTTTACAATTACCGTTGGCGAGTAGTTGCGAATTCGGGTGTAGTAAACATTATGGTAGCAATGACATCTATGGTGCCTCCAGGGGCGATAGTATGCGTAGTAATGGGAATGCCAGTGATAATGATACCCATAGTAATAATGCCAGTAGAAAGGTGACCATGGGTACCAGTATGGAGGATAGAAGCCCCAATACCACGAAGAATGCCATGCAACATAGAATGGCTCATATAGATAAACGATTACTGGCCAGGTAGCAACCTCATAGTAAGTTGTGGTTACAACATCTGAACTACCATAGCTAGTGTTACCCCTATACCCCGGATTTGGGGTTTCGGCATAGTTGGGTTCAATTATGTAGTTAGGCCCATACAAGGCCTCATCGCCAATAAGCTGAATAAGCACTGAGCCATCGTCATACCTCTCAACTATAAATACGGCAACATCCTGTTTTTCGTTTTGGTTCAAGGCAACTCTTAAAACAATGTTGTGAAGGTTTCCTTCGGAGTAGTCAAAAACCATAATGTAGTCTACTTTATTATCCATGTTAAGATCGAGGTTATTGATCATTAGATCAGGATCATTGAGTTTCCTCTCGAATCCTTCGAGCGTTTCAGATTCCTGAAAAATGTTCAGTACGGCAAACAAGTTAAGATTGTCGCCAGGAAGGCCAAGGTACTCAGCCGACCTATTCTGTGCCCTGAGTGTGCTGCTCATTATGAGCATGAGCGCTAGCATAGAGTTATAAATTAGTGTTTTCATAGCTATAAGTATTTGGTTAATCATTCTTTGTTTTGTTACTTATTGTTGAATAAAAATAGTGCCATAAATTACAATATTCACTCACTTTATCACCAACATGTAGTTTGAGCTTACCAACACGCATTTCGTTATATCAACACCTTTTTTAATTGAATTTTTAAAAAATAAAAAAATATTATGACAGACTTTCTTTTGCTAAAGTCCTTCCATAAATGTTTGGTCTTTGATCATTAAAAAGTAAGGAATAACCATTAAAGGAATAGCAATAATTGCTGCGGCATACATAAAAATGCTCTCGCTTCTCCTGTCTCTTTCGAGGTAAAACTTATTGCGATTCATGCCCGATATATCCCGCAAAGATAATTTTGTCTCAACCACTTCCGAAACCCAAAATGAATGATCGAGGTAAATAGGATCTGAAAAATTTTCAGCAAATGATACTGTTAGAAAACTCCTAAAAGTCATTGGGCTATCAGTTTCGTTAAAATTGTACTTCTTATCCATAAACCTCTTTTTACTGAGAGAATTTGTATCCAAAAATGCTTTCGATTCCTTAAGATTAATTGAGCTGTTCATCAACCAAATAGGTGTATAAGAAGAGTATGATTGCGGTGGTAAAAAGTTAACTTTTTGTACTTTTGAGATAATGCTATTCACATTACTAACAGAAGTGGTTAGGCTGTAATAATCGTAGTGATAGGTTTCAACCACAGTGTTTACCCTTGGGTCATCAATCCAGTAGCTGTATGCCCTTCCATCTATTACAACAAACGATCTGCTCCAATCCACGTAAATAGGTTTGGTGTGGTTGTTGTGCAGCTCAATGTTAATCGGACAATTTAAACCATTAAATGTGTACAAAATCGTTAAAGTGTCGTTGCTATCGAAGAACCCGTAATTGTCATCATACATTAGCTTACCATCAACTGTTACGTACTGGTGCTGGGCACAACCCCACAAACCAACCAGAACAGCTAATTGGAACAGAATTAGCAGGGTTCTTTTTTTCATTCTGTGAGTTTTCATAATTGTACTATTTAGGTTAACCATACTACTTCTTTTGCTGCATGAAAATATTACAAGTTTACGGTTCAGAAAAGCCAAAAATCACAACCATGCTGTTTGAGCTTACCAACGTGCATAATATTGTGCCAAGCAATTTTTGGCTTACCGGTTATTTTCATACATTTGAGATAATTTATTGAAACACACAAGTGAAAGGAATTGGATACTTTATAGCACTCTCTTTAATTTTGCTGTTTCTTAAACCGCAAAACCAATTCGCACAACCACAATACATTAACCATGAGGTTTTTAACGAAATCAATGGGTTGCCAAACAATGAAGTTAGAAGTTTGCTTAAGGACTCAAGAGGTTACCTTTGGGTTGGCACTATTTACGGACTAGCCAAATACGATGGCAATAAGTTTTCGGTTTTCAAGCATCAATCCGATAAGAATAGTGTCTCGGGTGATGTAATATCCACAATTTTTGAGGATAATAATGGTAATATCCTTATTGGTGCCAATGGATTATCCGTATTAGAACGTAAAACGGGAGTATGGAAAAACTACCTTCATGATCCCAGCAATCCATTTTCAATAAGTAATCCTTCCGTATCATCAATTTCACAGGAAAACGATAGCATATTCTGGGTTATCACGGGAAATGGTATAAACCGATTTAACCTTCAAACGGGTAGATTTCAACTCATCAACTTTCAACCAAACTCAAGGATATTCTTTTCAAAAATTCATGAAATTATTCCTGATGAAAGCATAACCTTTTCTATTTCATCCACCTTCTATCTCTATAGCCTATTGAATGATACGTATCAAGCCCTTCCCGTGGGACAAGGGTATAGTAAGGCTATTGTATTCAATAATCATATAATAGGTTTAAAGAACACCGAACCGAATCGATTTAACCTAATAAAATTCAACATATCAACAAAACAAGAGAGTGTCCTTCTAAATGATGTAAGTGCAAACGGTACTGTTTTTTATGATAAATCAAGCCTATACTTTATCCATAATAACAGAATATGCATCTTTGATTTGAACATTAATCATAAGAATACTATAGTTTTTCAGCAACAAAAAGCTGATGCTAGTGCAGAGTATCACGATGCTCTAAGGGAAGAGAATGGCACTTTTTGGATTGCCACAAATAATGGTCTTTTAAAAGTCTCACCCGATTCACCCTTTCATTTTCTAGATAGTAAAAGCGGACTGCCCAATGATTATATCAGATCGCTTATCGTCGATAGTTACAATAATCTATGGATTGGTGTTCGCGATGGCACAGCCTTTAAGCTACAAAATATTGATGATTATCTGATAAAACGAATTGATGACATTCAAAGCATTCCCTTCCCCAAGCCCAACGATGATGTGCATGCCACAAACGAAATTGTAGAGCTGAAGGATGGCAATATTCTGTTTGTTACCCGAAGTACCTTGTACTACTACAATGTTATGCAGTCAAAATTTATCGATCAGCTTAAGGTAAAAAACAACCGGCAATTCTTTTCAGCAGTTGAAACAAATGGGGGTGTTCTGGTTGGGTCTCTTGAAAAGCCATCGCTTTTTAGAATTAGTATTAAGGCTGGCAAAATGCAGCTTGACAATTCCTTCAGAATCACCAACCCTCCCGATGTTGTTAATTCCCTTTATAAGGATAGCGAGGATCGTATTTGGGTTGGTGGCGAGGGTTTGTACTATTTAGATTTCGACAACAGTCGAAATGAGGCTACAGCCGTTGAGGTCATACCGGGCATTAACAATGAAAACTATTCGAGCAATTCCGTATGGAGCATTCTGCAAATTGATAGGGATCGGTTGTTTGTTTCTACCACAACCAACGGATTCTACATTTATCATTGTGGAACTAACAGCTACAAACACTTCAGCAAAGCTGATGGTATATCAACCGATTTTACCTGCGGAGTGCTTAAAGATCATAACGATAATTTATGGATGAGCACCAAGGAAGGTATAACCTTTATCGATTTGAAAGATTACTCCATTAAGAATTATCCCATTAAGAATGGACAGTATTATAGCGATTTCACTTTCAAATGTGCAGCAAAAACCCAAGGCAATCTTTTGCTCTTTGGGAGCAAGCAGGGTATTGTTTTCTTCAATCCCGACAGCGTTGTAACCACTGAATTTGAAGCCCCTCTGTATGTTAATGAGTTTCGTGTTTTTGATAGTATTGTCAAAAGTGAACTCACCCATGGGGACACCATTGTGCTGAAACATAACGAAAACTTTTTCTCCTTTGAGTTTTCGCTCCTCGATTTCAGAATCCCCCAGGAAATAAAATACAACTTTCAACTGTTGAACTACGACAGAACTGAAAGAGCTGTAACAAACAATTTTAACTCGGTAAGCTATACCGATGTACCCCCAGGAAATTATACCTTTAGCCTATCGGCTAATGTTGCCGATTACAACACCAGGCAAACCATTGAGATTTTTTTGACGATACAACCCGCTTACTACCAAACCTCCTGGTTTAAAATCTCTGTTTACATCGCAATCTTTTTAGTACTTGGTGTTATCGTTATAACCATAGCAAGAAGGCAACTTCTGCGTCAACGACTTCAAAAAATGGAGCTGCACCTTTTGCGTTCGCAAATCGATCCGCACTTCATCTTCAACACCCTCACTTCCATTCAGCATACCATTCTTAAAAGCAGCAAGGAAGATTCCATCGATACCCTTTCGCGATTCTCTCGATTGATGCGGATGAGCCTCGACTACTCACGCATGGAATATATCACTTTGGATGAAGCATTACACTTTTACGAAACATTTGTTGCCGTTCACTCCCTAAATCTTGATGAAAACATTGTTTTCAATGTCGTTATTGATAATAGCATTGATACCACTAGGGTAAAAATTTCCCCCATGCTTATTCAGCCATTTATAGAGAATGCCATAGTACATGGGTTGACTCCCAAAAATAAGGATATGAGGATAGATATGGAGGTTGAGCAAAACAATGGTTGGTTATCCTTTGTACTTCGCGATAATGGGATTGGAAGAAAAAGGGCATCGGAGATTGGACAGAAAAAAGCGCAAGGGCATAAATCGATGGGTATTGAAATTAGCCGTAAGAGCATTCTTTTACAGCTTAAGAAAGGTAAGTTTATTAAGGAAACCTTTAGGATTGAGGATAATACGGACGAGAGTGGGAACCCATTGGGCACTACTGTTTACCTTAGCATTCCCTATCGGCTTTGATAAGGTTTACATCTTTAAATACTTCAGCAGCTCTTCCTTCTTGCTTTCGCCTACGTTTACAGATATTCCGTTAGACATGACAAGATATCCGCCCCTACCTCTGTGGTACTTCTTCACGTGCTTTAGGTTCACCAGGCTAGATTTGTGTACCCTCACAAAGAGCTTAGGCTTAAGGAGATCTTCGTACACCGAGAGCCTTTTGGACGAAACCACCTTTTTCCCATCGGTGGTATGGAACTCGGAGTAACTCGAATCGGCTGTAACACATACAATGTCATCGACAAGGAGGAATATTAACCCATCGAGGGTGGAAATGAATACACGATCATCGAGGATTTGAGAATCTGGTTGATCCCGTTTCCCATTTTTCAGCTCCAGCTGGTTCTTTGCTTTTTTAACAGCACTCTTGAGCTCCTCCACATCGTACGGTTTAAGGATATAATCAACTGCCGATGCCTTAATAGCCTGCAAGGAGTAATCGCTATACGCAGTGGTAACGATTACCTCGTACTCATCGGAATTGGTTTGCTTGAGCACATCGAATCCGCTCTCCTCCCGCAGGTTGATATCGAGGAATACGATGCTGGGTTTATCCCGATAAATTATTGATACCGCTTCTTTAACATTTTTTGCAACGCCAACCACCTCAAGATCACAAAACAGGTTGGAAATATAGCTAATCAGCAACTCAGCCGATTTCTTATTATCCTCAACAATCAATGTTTTAATCATGGTCTAACCATTTGTTTGACAGGATTGTTTACCTGATATTAAATACAAAATGCTCATCAAATATAATGCCTAAAGCCCAATGGATTAGCAGAAAAGGTAAAGTGTCTTCATCATATTTTTAATTGAAATATATAAACCGCTTCGCAAACACATGGAAAGTTATTAGCCATAAAAAAAACACTTTTTTTAAAATATTTCTTTAAGTATGGTATAACTTTATAAAATAATTATTTTAAATGTGATAATTTATACTATCTTGTGATAAAAAATGGCAATAATGGCACAGACAACCATCCCACAGAGTAATAAAGAGTTAAATATTTTAATTAAATTCAGTCAGAAAATTATTAGCACTCTTGACCTACAACAGGTTCTGCAATTTATAAGCGATGGTATGTCTGAACTTCTCGAGATTGAAACGGCAGCCATATACTTGTTGGAAAACGATACAGAATTGCTCCTTGGAGCAACAACACCTCCCTTACCACCAAGTATGCCTAATGAACTTAGAAAGGCAAACCTTGCAGACCACCCAAATATTAATGACGTCATAAGGAATCACAAATCAAAAGTAATTACTGATACATCTAAAGCCAAACTAACACCAGCGGAGAAAAATATAGTTGAAATACGAAGGCTAAGAAGTTTAGTATTCTTTCCATTCGTTCAAAATGATATTGTATTGGGCGTTCTCATTCTGGGTACATGTAATAAATCGAGAAAATATTCCAACCATGAAATTCGTCTTGGACAAACCATTGCAAACCAATTTTCTGTTGCCATTCAAAACGCTCGATTACATCAAGATCTTAAGAAACATAAGGATAATCTAGAAAAACTTGTTCACGAAAAAACCCAAGATCTTAATACTGCCATTGAGGAACTGCAAGCAGCAAATGATGAACTTTATGAAAAAAATGAAATAATCAATAGTCAGAATAATGAACTAAGGGCAACACTACAGTATCTTAAAGAAACACAATCACACTTACTCCAAAGTGAAAAGATGGCATCGCTGGGAACATTAACAGCTGGTGTTGCTCACGAGATAAACAACCCCCTAAATTTTATCATGGGAGCCTATGTGGGACTTGATAAATTTTTCAAAAAGAAAAATGATAAAGATCCAGATATTTCTGTTTTGCTTAGCAGCATAAAAACTGGGATTGATAGGATATCGACTATTATTAACAGCCTAAACCATTTCAGCCGAAATAATAAGGATCTAAACGAAAAATGTCACATTAATTCCATTTTAGATAATTGCCTTACTATACTCAACAATCAAATATCTGATAAGGTTAACATAAAGAAAGTGTATGCAGAAAACTCTTTCACCATTAAGGGCGATGTAGCTAACCTTCATCATGCGCTCTTGAACATCCTCACTAACTCTTTGCAGGCAATTGATAAAAAGGGGGAAATAACCATTAAAACCCAAATGGATATAGTAAAGAATAGATTTATTATAGAGATACTTGACACAGGTAAAGGCATAAGCAAAGAAAACATAGGGAAAATTACTGAACCTTTTTTCACAACAAAAGATCCGGGGAAAGGCATTGGTTTAGGTCTTTCGATAGCATACAAGATTATTAAAGAACACAACGGGATTCTTGAGTTTGAATCTGAAGTTGATCAAGGAACCTTAGTTCGCATTGAACTTCCTTCCAAACAGAATAAATGAAAACACTAAACCGGTTTCAAAATATTATAGAATAATATTATAGTGATTCAACATTTCATAAAATATATTAACAGAAACATATCTCTTTGATCAAGTTTTTATTACCATTCAACATTAAGTGTTAATAGTGTAAAATTAGTTGGTTACGAAATCATAGTTTTTAGAATATCTTGTAATTTGTCTATTACTTAAAAAACCTATATTCGCAAAAAAATTCATAACTTTTCGCATGGAAAACCAGTCCAAGAACCCCAAAAAAAGAGCTTCAGTTCTCTCGCCCGATGGGGTAAGGCAAGCCATTGGCTACCTGGGCATTATAATGCCCGCTATCCTCATGGTGGGAACATTAACCATTGGTAATTGCTCACATCTACAAGATTCCATAAGCCATTACTACTTCACCATCATGGGAGGCTTTTTGGTGGCCACGCTTTGCGCATTTGCTGTAATCCTTTTTATTTACCAGGGGTATGGATTGAAGGACAATCTTATTACCAGCTTTGCTGGTTTGTGTGCCCTGGGGATTGCCCTTTTTGCTACAACACATATCGAGGACGTTGACTGCATGGTTTGCTGTTTATCCGACTGCAAAGCAAGGATTTTTACCCACTACATTTCTGCTGCACTCTTTTTTATTACCCTCTCGTACATTTCTATTTTCATTTTCACAAAAAGCGACGGGGTGAAAACCCCTGAAAAAATTAAAAGAAACCGAGTTTACCGAACTTGCGGTATAGTGATGCTTGTTTCAATTTTTTTTATCTTTCTAATCCGTATTATACCTTGGCTGGGGGATAATCTTAAAGCAATTAAGCCTGTTTTCTTGTTGGAATGGATTGCCCTTGTTGCCTTTGGCATATCGTGGTTGGTTAAGGGTAATACCATGTTCAGGGATAAACCAAATAAATAACATCATAAATTATTCAAAACATTGATCATGAAACGATTTTTCTTACTACTGTCAACCCTTCTTTTCCTATCTATTTACATTGTGGGCCAAACAAAAACAAAGGTTGACCCCAAGCAACTGGATAAATACTACACCCAAATGGTATCCGACTGGGGAATCCCTGGTGCAACCATTGGTATTGTTAAAGATGGGAAATTAGTATTTGTTGGTTCATACGGAGTTCTTGAGGAGGGTAATGAGCAAAAGCCAGACGGGAACACCCTATATGGCATTGCATCCAACTCCAAAGCCTTTACGGCTGCAATAATTGGGATGCTAGTTCAGGAGGGAAAGTTGAACTGGAACGATAAGGTTAAGGATTACCTCCCCTACTTTGAGGTTTATGATCCCTGGGTAAGCAATGAGGTAACCATAAGAGATTTGCTTAGCCACAGGGTAGGTCTGGGTACCTTTAGTGGAGATGTTATTTGGTATAAGTCAGATTTTACAGCTGAGCAGGTGGTTCGCAATGCCAGACATATCCCCAAGGCCTTTGATTTTAGGGCAGGTTATGGTTATTCAAACATCATGTACATAGCAGCTGGTGAGGTAATAAGGGCTATTACCGGTAAGAGTTGGAGCGAGAATGTGCGGGAACGTATTTTTGAGCCCCTGGGAATGGATCGAACCATAACATCGCCAAAACACTTGGATAGTAAGGGCAATTACGTTACCCCTCATGCTTTTGAGGGAAATAAGAATATTCCCATTGCATGGGAAGATTGGGAGGAGATAGGTGCTTTGGGTGGAATTATCTCCAGCGTAAACGACCTTTCTAAATGGATGTTCTTGAACCTGAATTATGGAATTTTTGGATTGGACACTTTGCTCACAAAGAGAACCATTAACATGATGTGGACTCCCCATTCAAACTTTACGGTTGATCATACAACAAAAAATGATTTTGGAAGACATTTTAGCGCATACGGCCTAGGATGGGGTCTAAGTGATTTTCATGGTAGGCTTCGCGTTTCGCATACGGGAGCCATCGATGGGATGATCACCGCAATTACTCTAATTCCCGATGAAAACCTTGGCGTTGTGGTGCTTACCAACGGAATGAACAGCCCCATTGGGGCTGCTACCAACTATGCACTCGATAGGTTTTTGGGTACCGGAACCAAGGACTGGTCGGCCGATATGCTAAAAAGGCTTAAGGAGAGGGAGGCTTCCGACACAAGAATTTCAAGTAGAATGGAGAGCAGGGTGCTAAACACTCAACCGTCATTACCCATCGAAAAGTATGCTGGTATCTACAAGTCTGATATGCACGGGGAAATTCGGGTTGTATATGAGGATGGTCAGCTGCGTTTGGAATTTGAACATTCTGACTATCTATCGGCTACCCTTAGCCATTGGCATTATGACGTGTGGGAGATTAAGTGGGATCAGAAGCACGCCTGGTTTAGCTTTGGTACCCTGAAATTTAATACCGACAACAACCTTAATATTACCAGTATGGATTTCGATGTTCCCAACGATGATATCTTCTTCGAGGAGTTAAAACCGATTAGAGTTAATTAGAAGTAATCAAAGAAAAAATCACTGAATTACTAGAATAATAATACCTTATCTGGAATAATATTGAAGTATATTTCTGGGCAAATTTCTTGAAAAAATGTTCTATTTATAAGTAATAAAATGTAATTATTATGTTTGCATATATTTGCAAAATAATTCTCAGTAGATTTATATGAAAAATCTCTGTTTACAATATTTATATCTGTTTATATTAATAAATGTTATTGCCATTAAGGTAACCGGTCAAAATCAAAACAAACTTGATTCTCTTCTGTTTAGATTTGAAATTTCAAAAAACGACTCTACCCGAGTTGCTACTTTGCTTGAAATTTCCAATCATTATTTATTAACTGATCTTCAACTATCATTCGAATATTCCGAGAAAGCTTTAGGCATTGCTGAACAAAACAAAAATAGGCAACTTTATGCACAAGTTCTAATGAATATTGGCAATAATTACTTTTATCAAGGCTTACTCGATCTATCAGTTAAAAACTACTATAAAGTTCTAGAAATAAATAGGGAACTTAAGGACGATGAGGGTTTAGCAAATGTTTTAACCAATCTAGGCGGAGTACTACTTCAACTTCATAATTTTGAAGAGGCTAAGAAAAATTTTCACGAAGCTCTGCCAATATTCGTTAATCTGGCAAAAAGGAAAGGCGATACAATTCCCCCGTATCAGATAATAAGCATTTATAACAACCTTGGCATAGCGCATGAGAATTTGAATGAATACAACCAGGCAATTGATTACTATCATAGAGGCATTAGTTTGGCCAAAAGAATGCCTGCCGAAATGAGAAACCTTGCAATGCTATACAATAACCTTGGGAGCATTCACATGAAAAAGGGGGAGTATGAAAAAGCTTTTCAGAATATGGATATCGCACTGAAAATTAGAAAAGATATCAACGATAAAAACGGTGAAGCATCCTCATACAGAATGTTGGGACTATTATATAGATACCAAAACAATTATCATAAAGCTCTTGATAAGTTTTATGCTGGATACACATTAGCATCTGAGGTAGGAAATACCTCTATACTCTCCTCGCTAAGCGAACAATTTTTCGAGATTTACAGCATAAAAAATCAATCCGACTCGGCTTTGAAGTACCATGTCCTCTTAAAGAATTACTCTGATAGGATTAATGCAGAGGAAACTAAAAGAGAGTTTACCCGAATGGAGGTTGTATCTCACTATAAGGAAAAGGAGAAAATTAATCTAATAGAGCAAAAGAAACAAGCCATGCGGCATCTTTTTATAGCTGTAGTTCTTTCGCTTATCGCTATAATCCTAGGTCTTCTATACATTCTAACACAAAACCGATTGCGTAGAGTAAGCCTGATGAATAAGAATATTCAACTAGCTACTGAAAAAGCCGAGCTGGAGAGAGAAACCCTATCCAAGGAGCTAGAACTAAAGAACAAGGAACTCACTACCAATGTGATGTATCAAATCCGCAAGAACGAGCTGATTAACAGCATTGCCGAGAAGTTAATGGCGAATAGCCATAATTTTAAGAAGGAAAACCAGAATCTAATTAGCGAGATAATTAAGGAATTAGAAAATACACAGGAAGACAATGTCTGGAGTGAGTTTGAATCCCGTTTTCATCAGGTTCATAACGAGTTTTACGATAAGTTGAACGAGATTAACCCTGAACTTTCGCCAAATGAAAGAAGGCTGTGTGCCTTTCTTCGCCTGAACATGTCAACCAAGGAGATATCTTCAATCACCAACCAGTCGCTCAGAAGCATTGAGGTGGCAAGAACCAGATTGCGGAAAAAGTTAAAGCTCACCAACACCGACTTAGGGTTAATAGAATTCCTCTCGACCCTGTAATCTAAAGAAAAACAAGTCTTTATAGTTTGTTGTAGCAGAAAAGTAGCAATATTTTTTGGCTGTTGTGGCATTGATGTGCATGAAGAATATTTTATATTCTCTTAAAGCTACAGCACATTTGCAGAAAAATAACAGCCATGAGAACAAAAATCACTTTCATTTCATTACTGCTTGTTACTGGTGTTTTTCAAAAAGTTTTCTCGCAACATACCTATGCCGATTGGGCAAAGCATATAGTTGCAGATGAAAACACCTCTTTTCTAAACATCCTATCGGATGGTGAAGCCATCATTGCCAATGGTTACTGGTTTTTAGAAGCCGAGTACGATGGCATAGAGTTGCCTTACCATGTGGGCAGCAATGCACTAATTGTAAAAACGGATTTTGAGGGGAACATTATCTGGCACTCCACCCTGACGGGTGATAATCTTGACACTTTCTTTGATATTGCGCTTGATAACGAAAACAACGTTATTGCTGTGGGCTGGTCATCCTCAAATGAGTACATTGAAATTAATGGTGTGCCAGTTTATGAACCCGACATGGAGTGGACTTCAAAGGGCATTATTGCAAAATTTTCTGGAGAAGATGGCAGCTTAATTTGGACTAAAGTTATAAACCCAAACGAAGATTATTTTGAACTAACATTAACCAAAGTTGCTGTTGACGCTGAAGACAATATTTATATTTCGGGAAATTCAAATACTAGTTTTGAGATCGAAGGTGTTCAGTTTCCCTACACTCAGGAAGGTTGGGGCAGCTTAACCTTTATGGCAAAATTAAACTCCATCGGTTCAATAACCTGGGGAACGCAATTCCATTTTGTTGAGGAGGGAAATGCGGGATGGTCAATGCCAAGGTCGATGGAGCTGGTTAACGATGATATTTTCTTTGCATTTCAGTATTCAAAACCTGTAATAACCGGTCAGGATACTTTACCTTACCAAGGAAATGGCGATTTCGACTGGATTGGACTTGTTAAATTATCAACCCAAGACGGACAGGTTACTAAAACAAATGCCTATGGAAGTAGCTCCGAACAGAACATTGCCGACCTTAAAATCGATAATGCAGGAAATATATTGGTGGCTGGTTTCTTTGCATCAGATTCGAATTTTAGTATTGATGGCGTTTCGCCTATTTCGTATGGATTAGAGGACGGCTATGTGGCAATGCTAAACAACGAACTTGAGTTGATATGGCTCCGAAGCATGGGTAGCGAGTTCTCCTCTAGGTGCTTTAACCTATCAATTACCGATGACAATAGAATTTTTGTGGGCGGTGGTTTTGATAGCTATACCCCGCTCTACTTCGAAGGGCACAAATTGATTGATGAGGAGAGCCCAACCAATAGCTTGGCAATGTTTCAGGTGGTTATGGACGAGGATGGTGAGTTTGAAAAAGCATTTGCTCTTCATGGGGAGGATATTTACTCAATTGTTGAGTCTAAAGATGCCGTTGTTTTAGAGAATGATATTGTTATGGCGGTGGGCGCATCGTTGGACTATGTAAGCTTTGTTGAAGGTGATCAGTTCTTCTCCCATCATTGGGCGGGTTTTCATTTAAAGTGGGACCTATCGAAAGAGTTTTATAAAATATTCTTCGATGTTAAGGATGAGGAGGGAAACCAACTTGACAATGCAATTGTAACACTTGAAGGCACTTCAAATCCTTTTAATAATCATTCTTTTTATCAAATCGAATCAAGTGTTTATGCTTACAGCGTTTCCCTTGAAGGTTTTGTTTCTTCGGAGGGCG
The DNA here is from genome assembly GCA_964397135.1 of uncultured Rikenellaceae bacterium. GTDB lineage: Bacteria > Bacteroidota > Bacteroidia > Bacteroidales > Tenuifilaceae > MWFE01. The sequence continues at coordinate 37,643 of CAYNHM010000003.1, read as the reverse complement.
AAGTTGAGGTTGTTAATCAGAATATAACCGTTCCCATCACATTGCTTTCTGAAAATACTTCTGTAAGCAGTCACTTATCAACAACGTTAAAAATATACCCAAATCCTACAAGTAGCTTTATTTCAATTGTTTCAAAAGAAGTAATTGACGATGTAACGGTTTTCGACTTGCTTGGAAGCATGGTTCAAAGACAAGCTATTGGAAATAACTCTACTCAGATTAACCTCGAAGGGCTTTCCAATGGCATTTACTTGATTTCAGTACGCACAAAAAACGGTACAATCACCAGAAAAATTCAGGTCGTAAAGTAAACTTAGCATTACTATTTGATATGACAGACTAATTATGCCGAAAACTACCCAAATACTCCTGCTGTTTATGGTGCTTACCATAAAACTTGGGGCTCAAATTACCATTGAGGATTCATTGAAGATTATTGTGAATTCGAGTTTTCATGATTCCATAAAAGTAGATGAGCTAAACAGGCTCATTACCCAATTTGCTGCCAACGACCCAATTGTGACCCTTCAATACTCCGATAGCTCAGTACAATTATCGACCAAAAACAACGATAGCATTAGGTTGGCTCATTCTATTGGTAGAAAAGGAATATCATTCTATTACCTTGGCGATTACAACAGCGCTTTGCAGCAGTATTTGCAAGCAATTTCCATTAAAGAGTCACTTGGAAAATTCAATAAGATCTGGGTCGAATACAATAATATTGGATTACTCCTCAGTGGTATGGGGCGGAGCAGAGAATCGCTGCATTATTACAGAACCGCATTAAAGGGGGCAGAAGAATTTGGAAGCAAAGGTCAACTGGCCATTATTTGGAATAACATTGGAATAAGCCTAAAAGGGATAAATGAGCTGGAGGCAGCAAAGGAGGCATTTGAGAAATCGGTAATATTAAGTGATGAATTGGGTCACTCTCAGGCAAAGGCGCTTAGCTTAAGCAATCTCGGGAATACCATCAGGGATATGGGACGCCATAGCGAATCGATAGAATATTTTACCAAAGCCCTAGAGATAAATCGAAGTTTAAATAATCTATTCGAACAAGCAAACATTCTTAACAATTTGTCGGAAACTTATATTGCTTTAAAGGAATATTCAAAAGCCAAAGAAAGTCTCAATAGAGCTGAGCATATAAATAAAATTGTAAGATCAAATACCCTTTGGGTACACAATCTTACAGTCAAGTCCGAGCTATACATCCAAGCGAAGGAATTTGAGTTAGCCATCAAGGCTATTCAAGAGAAGGACAAAATAAAGGACAGCCTAAGCCTGCTTGACCGAAACAGGCAATTCGAGCAAATAAAGACTTTGGTTAGTGCTGAGAAAAAGTTGCAGGAGTACCAATTACTAAAAAAGTTCAACAAGGTTCAGCAGGAAAAAATCAGGAATGCAAAGATCATTCAGCTTCTTGCAGGTATTGTTATAATCATTGTTTTAAGTTTCTCTTTCATTCTCCTAAAAAGCATTAAGAAAACCAAAAAACTTAACCACTCGCTTGCTGACAGAACAAATGAAATTGAAGCGTTGAATGATGAACTGCGAACTACCAACGAAGAGCTTGAAGCCCAAAGAGACAGCTTAATCGAGACCTTAGAAAAACTCCAGAATGCTCAAGATAAGCTAATTCAAACAGAGAAGATGGCTTCGCTGGGAGTGCTGGCTGCTGGCATTGCCCATGAAATAAACAATCCCTTAAACTTTATCCAAGGCGGGATTAATGCCATAAAAGATTCATTTAAAGATATTCCAAGCAAGAAATCAGCAGGGATTAATTCTCTTATTGAAATTATCGAAACGGGCGTCAAGAGAGCATCAGCCATTGTCTCTAGCCTTAATCATTACACTAGAAAAGAAGACCATACATCTGAAGCCTGCGATATCCACAGAATTATTGAAAACAGCCTCTTAATGCTAAATCATCGAATAGAGGGGCGAATTGAGGTTAACAAAGAGTTTACCAATGACTTTTTTACAGTAATCTGCAATGAAGGAAAATTACACCAGGCAATTCTAAACATAATAAACAATGCTATTGATGCCATCGAAAGCAATGGGGTTATTAGAATTAGTACAGAATTACGAGATAAGATGGTTTGGATAACAATAATAGATAATGGTTGTGGAATACCAAACCAGAACATTGCAAAAGTTACCGACCCCTTTTTTACAACCAAAGATCCTGGCATGGGAACCGGGTTAGGATTGGCCGTGGCTTTAAAGACAATCCAGGATTTTAATGGTTCAATGGAGTTTTGGTCAGAGCTTGGCAAGGGCACTATAGTGCGAATAAATCTCCCAACAAGAACAATAATCTAAAATCTTCTTCAAGTTATAAATCGTTTATTAATAGATTTTTATGATGTCTTGTAGTAATAAAGTAGCACAGATATATAACCGTTGTAGCATAATTGTGCACTCGCATTTTTTGCATTAGGGTTTAATCAGGAATAATATTGTGAAAAAATAATTTTATGAATCATTCACCAAAGAATAGTAAAAAGGCAACTAACCCTTCATCAAGCATTAAAAAGCTTATTGAACAAAACAAGGCTAAGACTAGTGCATTAAAAAAGATGCTTAAGCTTATTGAGGGCGATGAGACTATCGAGCAGAAGGTCATAGAGCCAAAACAAATTGATAAATCAAGATCAACAAAAAGATAACTTCCATATTATTTACTAACACTTAAAAAACAAACTATGCTTAAAAACTTTACTTTGAAAACAGGATTGGCGATTCTTGCCACAACCCTGTTGATGCTTAGCACACTGAGTGTTTATTCCTCCGAGGTGCAGGATGGCGTTCGTAAAAGCGTTAATGTCGCCCATGGAACCGATGTTGCAAGAATATCGCCCACAAGCACAATTCATGAGGATTTTGAGGGTGAAATATTTCCACCCGAAGGATGGACGATTTACAGCCTGTTAGACGAATCCCAGAATTGGGAACTTGATTTTTGGCAGAACCATACTCCCGATGGGACACAATCGGCATTCCATAACAATACAACCGGAGAAGAATCGGTTGACAACTGGTTGGTTACTCCGCAGATCAGCATTACCGACGATGGAATCCATCACCTTTCGTTCTGGAGCTATTTAGGAAATAGCTGGTCATACAAGAAAAACAGTGTATTAGTAAGCACCGGAAGCCCGGATCCAGCCGATGGTGATTTCGTTGAGAAATGGGCAGGAATTTCAAACGATGGATGGATGTGGGCTCATTTCTTTATAAACCTCGAAGATTATGTTGGTGAGGATATTTACATCGCCTTTAGGTACGAGGGAGATACTTGGGGACATACATGGTATGTTGATGATGTTGATCTAGTTGACGACTCCCCCATGATTAGCCTTAGCACACTTGAGGTTAGCCAAGCGTTAGCTATTAATGGGATCGGCTCAAAATCCATTATGATTGATAACCATGGGATACTTGATTTATCTTTTGAAATAGAGGTTGAGTATATTGACTCTGACGGGTGGCTTTCTGCAGATCCAACCAGCGGAAGCGTTAGCACACACCTGCCAGACACTCTTTCCCTAAATTTTAACGCAGCAGGGCTTGAACCAGGAACTTACCAGGCAAACCTGAACATTACCAGTAACGATCCTATGAACCCAACGGTTACCGTATTGGTTACAATGGATGTTGTGGATGTTAATGTTTATCCATTTGTTGAAGATTTTGAGAGCACAGATTTCCCTCCCATAGGCTGGACAATGTACGATGTAGATGGTGATCAAAACGAATGGATGCAAAGCTGGTTTAACAATACTCCCGGAGGGCAATACTCTGCTTACCATGGGTATGGCTGGTCTCCGCAGGATGGATGGATGGTAACACCCCAAATAACAGTGCCTACCGAAGGCTTCTACTACCTATCGTTTTGGAGCTATGTTGGCGATGCCACTTATTATGGGAAAAATAGTGTGCTTGTAAGCACAGGTAGCGGCAATCCCAATGATGCTGACTTTGTTGAGGTTTGGACCGTTGAGGACGTAACCGAAACCTGGACACAGTATTTCATTAATATTGAGGAGTATGCTGGCCAAGATATTTACATAGCATTCAGGTATGAAGGTGAATACGCTCATTACTGGGCTATCGATGATATTTCATTAGGAGAAGAGATTGACGATTCACCAGTGATGAATATCAGTACATCGGAGATTATGCAAACCGTGGGTCAGGATGGCGCTGGTTCAAAAACCTTCAAGGTTATTAATGATGGTATTCAGAATCTTACCTTCGATATAGCAATTGAATTCACTGATGGAGATGCATGGTTAACAGCAGAACCTACAAGCGGGAGTATTCCAGCAAAATCAAGCCAAACCATATCTTTAGCATTCGATGCAACCGAACTTGAAATAGGAACATACCTAGCAAATGTTAATATTACCAGTAACGACACTGAGAATCCAACCGCTACAGTAGTTGCTACCCTCAACGTGATGGAAGTTCAACCTGTGAACTTTACAGTAATTTATCCTGAGTTCACTGTTCCCACAAGAATTTCTACTGATGGAATGTATGTATCGGGCAGCCAGTTTGGTGGAATGGAAGGTTATTTATGGACTCGGTTTGAAGGCAGAGTAGATATTCAGGGAGATGTTAGTAGTGTTACAGATAATGGCTTGGTAGTCGGAACCTATGATACAGAATTTGAACACAATGGCATGCCTGTTACAACTGCAGGGACATGGAATAAAACAACTCAAGAGTGGGAGTTTTTGGGTATGAATCCCGAGTTCCCTGAAATCTTTGGAGCATCATATAATTCAGCTTGGGGTATCTCTGCTGATGGGACTACAATTGTGGGTTTGCAGTTTACTGAAAGTTGGAGCGCAAGAGCATTTAAATGGACTCAGGCCGATGGTTATGAGATGATTGGGCCTAGCGATTACGATTCAAGAGCCAGTGGAATCAGTGACAACGGCAATGTTATTTACGGTTGGGCATCACCAAATTGGAGCTGGTCGCCTGTGGTTTGGCATAATGACGAAATGATATTCATTGACGAAACGCAATCATATTTTGGCGAATCAACCGCTGCTTCTTCCAGTGGAAACTTCGTTGCCGGTTACTTTGGATCCTATGGTTTCATCTGGTCGCTAACTGAGGGTGTAACCCAATTTGAAAACACTATAAATACGGGCACTATCAGCCCAACAGCTATTCTGGAAGATGGAACAGTATTTGGCTATACATCTGAAGGTTGGCCTCCAACTCCAGATACTCGCCGTGCATTTGTAAGGCATCCCGATGGCACCATGGAAACATTCAACGAGTACGTTGCAAGCAGGGGTTGGTTTGAAGCAGCAGACTGGACTTTCTTCAGCGTGAACGATGTTACCCCCGATGGCAACAAGTTTGTCGGTGCAGCCGAGCTGCCAACAGGCGAGTGGATTAGCTTTATGCTCGATTTGGAGCCTGGCACCCCAATCATTGAAGTCAATCCGCTTGAAATATCCGAAACCCTTAATTCTGGAGAAACTTCAACACAAACCATTAGCATAGAGAATGTGGGAGATGGATATCTTTTATACAATGTATTGGTGCAATACACTCTAGCTGATGCTAAAGTACAACAAGTACCAGAGGGAACAGAATTCAAATCAGGCAAATTATCCATAGCTAAGAAGCAAGTGATTGGCAACGAAAGTAACTTAGAGCCAAAATCAGCAAAAAGCGCTACCCTAAACTACGATGGCGATAATGTTGATGCCATAGGCCTTACTAATGGAGGAACATTTTATGCAGCAGCACGTTTCCCATCTGAGCTAACATCTGTATTCGAAAGCTATCAGCTTGAATCTGTAGATGTATATATTAGTAACCTACCTACAGAAGCAAAGCTTATGATTTGGGGCGCAGGAACTACAACATCTGCTGGCTCTTTACTGTACCAGCAAACCTTTACTCCTAACGAAGCAGGTTGGAATAGGGTAACCCTTGATAGCCAAGTTGAAATTAATGGTTCTGACATCTGGGTTGGCTTAGAGATTACACATGATGTAGGTCTATATGTTCTAGGTATTGATGGAGGGCCTGCTGATGCAAATGGAGGTTGGGTAAGCGTTGACGCAATAGAATGGGAACGCCTTACCGATTACGGGTTGAACAGCAATTGGAATATTCGCGCAAATCTCTCATTCAATGGATTAAACTGGCTAAGTATTAGTCCTTCATCTGGCATTCTTGAAAACGAACAATCTGATGAGATTGTGGTCTCGTTCGATTCTGAAGGACTTGAGGATGGTACATACAACGCCAATATTAGAATTTCTAGTAATGATAGTGGAAACCCTCTAATAATTGTTCCCGTGAGTTTAGTTGTTCAACATGTTAACTCAGTAGAAGATATGCAATTAGTTAGTATTAGTGTTTTCCCAAATCCAGCTAGCAGCATGGTTAATATAGTTGCCCAACAAAACATCGAGAAATTCACAGTAATCAATATATTTGGGCAAACAGTTTACTCGTCAAATGCTCATGACCAAAGAGTTTTTTTCGATGTTAGCGGTTTAAAAGATGGAATGTATTTAATTCAGGTTTTTACGATACAAGGAGTTTACACTCAAAGGATACAGGTTAATAAATAGTTTGGGTTTTTCATAATTAATTGTTTGGGAAGGGGGCTGCCATTTGATGACAGCCTCCTTTTTTAGTAAAGTTAGGGAATACAATCCTTTAGACTTTAACTGAAACCATCCCTATTAAGAATTGAGGTTTTCCTCATTCATATTTGAAAGTTTCCTCTAATGTAAACCTGTTAGGCTACAATACTTTTGCATCAAACAAAGAATTCCAACTCTTACTAAAAAATTACAATTATGGAAGCAATCACAATTCAAGGATTAATCCTAGCAGGACCAGTAAGTTTTACAATTATGTTCATTGTAATGCGAATACTTTTCAAAAATTCAGTTCTATTTAAAATTGGATTTGCAACAGGGTCGGCTATAGTACTGGTAGCATTCTTCACTAGTATTCAGGCAAAACTAGGTCCTTGGCACAATCTATGGGCATTCCCCTTAAACATTACCATTGCAGTATCAGCTTATATATATGTTGCAAACGTTTTAAAGAAACCTCTTGAGAAAATAATTTTCAATATTAATGAAATAAGCGAAGGTAAACTAAACACAAAGGTTGACAAAACTTTAGCTGATAGAAATGATGAAATTGGAATTTTGGCCAAATCCACTTTAACCCTTACAGAGCAACTCATTGATGTGGTTACAACAATATCATCGAGCGCAAATCAGGTATCGGCAGCCGGTGAGCAACTTAGTTCAAGCTCACAGGAGCTTTCAATGGGAGCCAATCAGCAGGCATCATCGGTTGAGGAGGTATCAGCATCAATGGAACAGATGACGGCAAACATCGAGCAGAATAGTAATAATGCTCAGCAAACCAATCTGATTTCAACAAATGCCTACCATAAAATGAGTTTGATTGAGGAGTCGTCGCAACGAAGCATTGAGGCTGTACGCAATATTTCAGAGAAAATCAACATAATTACCGATATAGCATTCCAAACAAATCTTTTAGCCTTAAATGCCGCCGTTGAAGCGGCAAGAGCGGGTGAGCAGGGGAAAGGTTTTGCCGTTGTAGCTGCTGAGGTTCGTCGATTGGCCGAACGAAGCAGGATTTCTGCAAATGAAATCATCGAACTATCCAAGTCGAGCCTCCAAATCACCGAGGAGGCAGGAACCTTTGTGAAAGAAATTCTTCCTGAGATTAACAGAACCGCTAAGCTTATAGAAGAGATTGCCGCCTCCAGTATGGAGCAACGACATGGTTCGGTACAGATCAATTCGTCTGTACAGCAACTTAACGAGGTAACCCAGCGAAATGCATCGGCTAGTGAAGAGCTAGCTTCAAGCGCTGAGGAGTTAAACGCCCAATCGGAGATGCTTATAGAGGCTATATCATTCTTCCACACCGAGGTAGATGAGAAAAACTTTAGAAATTTAAAAATAGTTAAATCAAACGTTAACGGTTTCCAGAAACCTCAAGAACGAAATGACCATAGCAGTAACCATAAGCCAAAAGGGTTTAAGTATGCAATGCATGCTATAAATGGGGCAGATAAGAAATATGTATCGTATTAAATAAAGTTGCGAAGTCATTTAATCCAAAAATCATAAAAAAGTTGAATCATGACATTATCTAGCTACAAAGTTTTGATTGTGGACGATAACCCAACCTTTGTGAAAACACTTGGAATGTTAATCAGGTCGATACTTGGAGAGAAGTTGAGCCGTTTGGATGTAGCATACAATGGTAAAGAGGCAGTGGAGAAGGCTACTCGTGAAGATCGTTATAATGTTGTTTTCATGGATGTGAATATGCCCGAAATGAATGGAATTAGTGCAACAAAATTGATTAACAGGCAACTTTACCGTGAAACAAAAGTAGTTGCGGTATCATTCAACAATGATTTTGATACGGTGAACAGTATGCTTCTCTCAGGCGCTGAAGCATTTATCAACAAGGATAAGCTATCAATGGATGCACTAGAAAAAGTATTTGATGTTAGGTGGTTGTATTAACATATATCATTTTTAGGTTTTATAAATATACTATATTAATGCATTCTACTCACAACAACAACATATTGCAATAATCTGTTATTCTGTGTTTTATGTTTCATAAATTTAAAAAATTTGAGTATGGCAAGGTCACAACAAATTTACCACAAAGGAAAAAATATTTTTTATATGGACTTTACGAACCTCAAGACTCTACACGAAATAAATGCGGTTATTAACGAAAGCACTAATTTCATACGGATAAGGCCAGCGACTTCGCTTTACTGCTTAACAAACATCAAGGAAATGCATTTCAACAATGAGATAAAAGACCTTTTCCAAATCTTTGTTAAGGGAAATAAGCCGTTTGTAAAATCAAGCGCTGTTGTGGGGCTAAGTGGTTTGCAGCAAATTGTTTACAATGGTTTGATGAAGATAACAGGACGTAATATTAAATCATTTAGTTCCTTGGAGGAGGCTAAAGATTGGCTGACGGGAACAAACTAGGATTTATTCTAATCGGTATTACAAATCCACAAGGTTATTTTTGATGGCAAACACAGCTAGTGCCGTTGAGTTTGGAGAATCGGTTTTTAATAACAGTTCCGCACGATGCTTTTCAATTGTGCTAACGCTCAGGAAAAGTTTATCGGCAATTTCGGCTGTTGAAAGTCCCTGACAAATCAACTGCAGAACCTCTTTCTCCCTTTGCGAAATATTAATTGGAGAAGTTTCCCTTTTGGCTCTTAAAAGTTTTAGCAGCAGTTCCTGTGAGAAGTATGGACGGCCATCGAACACCGACTCGATGGCTTTTTCCAATTCATTGTAATTTGATTCCTTAAGCAGAAAACCATCAACACCAAGCTGAACAATTGAATCGTAGTACTGAATATCGTCGTGCATTGAAAGGATAATAATTTTCACGCTGGGGCAAATCTTTAGCGCTTCGCGTGAGGCGTCAATGCCATTCATCTTGGGCATGTTTATATCCATCAGTAAAAGATCAGCACCAAAGTTCCTGAGCATAGGCAAAAGTTCCTCACCATTGGAAGCCTCTCCAACAAGTTCAATGTTGGGCATCTCTCGAAGTAACGCCTTTATGCCATCCCGAAGGATTCGGTGATCATCAACAATAATTGTTCTAATCTTCATTTAAGCATGTTGTGATTTAAATCCTAAATTTCATGTCTAAGCAGAACCCTTCCCCTGCCTTGCTGTGAATACTGTAGGTCGCTTTTAAGGATTTCACCCTATCGAGTATATTAAGCAAACCTATACCAGTTTTACCTTTAGATAGCTTTGATTCCAAATCAAACCCAATCCCATCATCGCGATAACCAAGATAAAGCATTTTTTCCTGAATTGTTAGGGTAATTTCAACATTTTTTGCCTGAGCATACTTCAATGTATTGTTTAGTAACTCTTTGATAATTCTATAGCAGCTTGTTTCTACAATTTTGGGAAGTGGGATATCTCCAATGTTTTCCTTTAGCTCAATTTTAAGCAAATTTTTATTTGATTCAACAAAAGCGTTCACTGCCGACAATAAGCCATACTTCGTTAAAATATGTGGACTTAAATTATTAGATATTTCTCTAACGCTTCCAATAGTCTCCTTTAGAATTCCTTCCATGCTTTTAATTATCTCTTCTCGATTTTCAATTTGTGGACGGCCAAGAAGCGATAGGTACATGTTTAGGCTTGAGAGCAGCGGTCCAACATCGTCGTGCAAATCGCCAGCAAGTTTTAATCGTTCGCGTTCTTCGGCTTCAACAATAGCATTCAGTTTATCTTGCTCAAACCGTCTTCTATCAGAGATATCGTGTAGTATTAACTGATAGAATGGCCAATCGGTATCTGTTATTCTATTAATACTCATTACGGTATCCACGATTTGACCATCCGTTCGCACAAACTCCCACTCGGTTCTACTAGCATTCTCATTAGTTGAATCCTTTAAGAATTCTGATAAACCTTTTTTCGATAAAGTTCCATCTGATTGGATTTTTGGGCAAAGGCTCCATATATCCATTCCTATTAGGTTTTCTCTTCTAATTCCCAGCAGATCAAATGCACTCTCGTTGGCATCAATTATCATTCCGTTTTCAACAAGCAGAATAGTATCGTTCGCGCTCATAAAGAGCATCCGGTAGCGTTGCTCGCTTTGGCGAAGTATTTTCTCCATCTCCTTTCGCGGACTAATGTCGGTGTGTGTCCCTAAAACCCTGATTGGATTGCCTTTTTCATCGCGAGAAACAATCTTACCCTTTGTCAGAATCCATTGCCATCCGCCAAATTTATTTTGTGCCCTGTACTCAATGGTTATTGATGATGAGCGACCTTCCATATGCTCACGAATACTTTCTTCAACATAAGCTTTATCCTCCTTGTGAATAAATTTTTTCCAATGACTAAAACTGACTGCAAACTCATCGGGGGCAAATTGGAGAATATCAAAAAACTTTTTGCTAACAAACGTGCTCCTATTTATCAGATCGAGTTCCCAAACCGCTTCATTTACGCTATCGAGGGCTAGGTTATAACGCTGTTCGCTTGCGGATAAATCTTTATTAATGCGTTCAAAATTCTTGTGAACCAATCCTAGGGTAACCACTGCCATTGATGTGAAAGCTGAGAAGAAAACTACTCGTGATAGCCAATGAAAAGTGGAATGAGAAAGAGTATTGAAATCCCACTGAAAATTAAGCCACTGATTATGTACGCTTAATGAAATTAGTAGGATAATCAATATGGACAAGCCCAGAAGTCCAAGCCCATAGCGCATCCCAAAAAAAGTGGTTGTAATTATTAATGTAAAAAATATTATGAATAACCCAAACCCCCAAAGACCCCAGGTGTATAGCGAAATCCAACCAAGTATAAAAACATAACCTAATAAAAAGGCCATTCTACTTCTATAATTGGTCTTACCCCGGGTTAAATAGGCTGCAAGAAGAAGAAAAGCAATTATTATATCCAGAATAAAAAGGGGTTCAACCCCCATTGTGGTAATCCGATACCCTGAGGCAATGGCAGAGGGAATTGAAACAATTAATCCTACTAAAAGAAGTTTGTCGGCAATGTTATGGCGGATACTATCGAAAGCATTAGGTGATTTCATAAACAACCAGAGATTTACTTAATGAATTAAATAAGAAAACCTAGGTAAAAAGATTATATGCCCATTTAGTCAATTATGCGAATTCATGATTTGAACCATTACATTAATCAATATCATTATTTTTCTCCAGAAAATCCATCCACTCGGTTGGGGTTTTTCCCACCTTCACCTTTTGATTAGACCTGTAGATTCCAATATTATAGCCTCTGTTAATGCTTACTTTGATACTATTAACATCATGTAAATCTGGATAATTCTCTAGAATAATGCCTATAGCCTCCTTTACCAGATCATTGTTTTCGAGGCTCTCAGGATTATCATCAATTTCATGAATAACATATATATCGCAACTTAAAACTATATACGTTTTACTAGACTCTAAATCAAAGGATTTGAAGATACCCAAAGTAAGATTGCATTTGCTTATGTTTTCAATTTGATTGAGCTTTGAAGGAACGCTAGCCTTCTCAGGATATTTTTTTGAGTAGATTCTTGATGGAGAAAAGATTACAAAAACGATAATCAATGCAATAGAAATGGAGAGGTAAAGATAATACACCAATGGTTTAACATGCTGTCGTTCAATACTCTCAGTTTCTTTTTTACAGCTAACCACAAAGGAATTTACAACGAAATCGTAAATGGTCTGTCGAGTGGATCTATTGAAAACATAGAAGTATGCAAATCCTATAAGAATGAAAAGTAAAAGATTGGAAATGACATCTGAAATTATCGAACTTGCAGAAAGCCCTGGTATCTGGTAATTCAGAAAAAAAAGGGGAATTGTTAACACCAAACTTCTTATTAAAGATTTCCATAATGGTAAATAGCTGTCATTAGAATCTAGGACTGTAATTCGAAAAATAAATTGTCCGAGGGTTTGCCCTTTACAAAACTTCGAATTACACAAAGTAAAATACAATAGACTAATTAAAAAACCGATAAATATTCCATTACTCTTTAACGAGATGAAATATTCTTTTAATAGTAATCCCAAAACAAACCCTATTGCAACTAATAATAAAACATCGATTAGAAAGGCAGCCGGCCTTTTCCAAAATTTTGCTATTCTGTGTGCGCTCATGATGGTTTGTATTTAATGAATATGTGAATAACTAAAATTGTTTTAATCAAATTTAGAGTTAAAAAAGTAAACTTGAACCAAAAAAAGAGTTTTTCTTCAACCATTTTTAAAAGTTCCATTTTATGGCAACCTGCTAACTCATAATACTTTTTGTAGCAAACAATTTCTTATCCTTACAAAAACTACAATTATGAAAGTAATTACAACTCAATCGTTAATCTTATTAGGTCCATTTAGCAATTTGTAATTAGCATTCATTGCCATCCTGTTGAATTATTTCTTTTTAGTGCAACCTTTCAGCACACCATCTATTAGCTATAAACTATTGACTTTTGTATTTTTAAGTTGTACATTTGATTCAAAATCAAATATTTTAATAAAAACTGGGGTGAGGTTTACAGCTTTTTTAATGTGCTTTACCTTCTCGATTTCTCTGTTCTCGCAGGACTACCTGTATAAAAAGGACGGATGTGTAATTCCCGTAAAAGAAGTCAATTCCACATTTAAAACAGTTTCATATAAAATTTACAACGATACAACAAATTACAAGTATATTATATCAGTAATTTTGGTTGATAGTGTTGTGTATTCAAGTGGCACTGTAATAAGATACAGTAAAATAAAATACGATTTAGACAAAAGAAGTCTGGTCGGGATGGCTTACCCAAAACCAAATACGGTATTCCTTGATTTTTATGAACTTGTCATTCTTAATAACTTCAACATTGGATATGAGTATATGTTTGTTCGGCCACAAGTTGGATTATCATGTATGTTAACGAGGAGTGTAAATAGAGAAACTGTGAATGTAGAAGATATGGATACTCCCTTTGGTGTCCCATATAGTAAGCCTGAATATGGGTTAAAGATTACATCAAATTTTTACGCACTAAATACAATTAATTTTAATTACGGAATTAGATTGATTAATTACAGTATTTTTTATAACAAGATAAAGTTTTTCCATTACGAATTTGACTCCGATTTCCTGATAGAACCAGCAATCTACAATGTATTTGGATTGGGTGTATTTGGGCTTTACCGATTCATTCCTTCAGTTTATGGCTCAACTGCATTGGAAGCATATTTTGGTAATTATATATACCTTAATCTACAAGTATCCATTGGGTTCAACTTCTAAATACTAATTTATGAAAAAATCGACTTATTTTTTGTTTCGATTATTTCGGGCATCAAACTATAGGGAACAAGAACTGTTTGGAACCTCAATAATTTCTAAGTTTTTTTCCTGGTTGCTGATTTTTTCCATATTAAATCTATCATATAGCTGTAGATACTACTACCATGTTACCGCCCCCCCCCAAACCGACATTAACACGATTAATGAACTTTATGCAAAAAATAAGCAAATCTTTCTTCACCTCGAAGATAATATATGGCAATTAAGTGATGTGCGAATTGAAGAGAACAATGTTTCTGGAACCATTTCAAAACTTTCTTCCCCAACAAAATACCCTGAGACTGATCCTACAAAACCAAATCGTTACCTTAAAAATACTGAAGTTGATGAATCTTGGGTATTAAATGAAGTGCACATTCACATAACAGAACTTGCGGATCTTGGCAATTCTAATGTTTCTTTTCCTTTCGAAGCAGTTAAATCTATTCAGGTTTATGATAATGATATTGGTGCAACAGCCGGCTCATGGATCTTTGGAGCATTAGGAGGAACTGCCGGAGTAATTGGTTTAATAGCATTGATAGTTGCATTAACAAAAGAATCATGCCCATTCATTTACCTTTACGATGGAGATAGGTATGTTTTTCAAGGCGAAATATTTAGTGGCGCAATTTACCCAACAATCGAGCGTCATGATTACTTGAAACTCCCAATTGTTAATACGTCCACAGGATTGTACAAATTAAAGATTACCAACGAGGTAAAGGAGATACAAAACACTAACCTTTGTGAACTGATGGTTTTTGATCACCCCAGAGGGATCGAAGTTTTGGTTGATAAATACGGAGCACCACAATTAATTTCCAATCCCCTAGAACCTACCTTGGCATCAAATCTTAAGGGCGTTGATACCCGAAACTCCATTGCATCAAAGGATAGCCTATCGTATTTTGGCCACCAAACCGACAAAAACGAACTAATCGATGGGTTAATTCTCGAATTCCCGAAACCCCCAACTGCAAAGGTGGCAAAAGTGGCCCTGCGGGCCAAAAATACCTTTATCCTCGATTATATGATGGGTCAGTTCCACGATCTTTTTGGCAACAAGTACCATAAATGGGTAAAGATGCAGCGGAAAGCACCTGAGGAAAAACTTCGCCAGTGGACCCTCGACCAGAACATCCCTTTATCATTATTCGTTGAAAAGAATGGCAAGTGGCATTTTGTTGATTACTACCACATTGCCGGCCCCATGGCGTTAAAGGATGATGTTTTGGCTATTCCCATTGACGAAAACACTGGCAATCCCCTTAAAGTGAAGTTGGAGTGGGGAACTAATTTCTGGGAAGTTGACTATGTTGCAGTTGATTACTCTGAAAATATTTCGTGTAAAAATTATAGGATACCTTTAAAATCTGCCAAAACAAAAAAATCAAAGGATATCATGACGAAACTGCTGAAGGACGATAAAAGGTACTACGTTCAGCCAAATGTAGGCGATGAAGCGATATTGACTTTTGATTTACCTGCCCCAACCGATAGTCACAGGAGTATTATTCTCCACTCCAAAGGATTTTACGAGATCCTCAGAGATCCTGTGGGGGAACCGAATATAAGCTATCTAAAAACCTTCACCGAGCCAGGTCAGTTCAATCGATTTTGCAACCAACGTATCGACGAGATACTAAAAAATGGTTCAATCAATTAATTCCAAAATGCCATTAAATTGCCAAAAACACCCTGAACCACAAATTGTTACTGGATTCAGGTGCGAGATTATCCGTATTCGACTGCTGTTGTATACTGCATATCAGGGATTAGTATGCACAAGAAATCCTGCAAAAGCCTTACGTTTTTTACGAAAGATCATCCTCCTCCGAAAATCTGTATTAGGCAATAGGAAGATCACAAAAATGGTTAAGTCCGGAAAAAAACACTTCTGGAATATCGATTTCCCCGGAATCCCTTCTGCAAATCTCAAATTCAGGTTAAGGAACGAAGTTGATCGGATCAGCAATAATTCTGTTTTAACGGGTCATCTTCAAACCGTTATCTGGGGTATTACAAATCGTTGCTCACTAAATTGCAAGCATTGTTACGATTGGAACAATATCAGTTCAAACGAGAAATTATCCCTTACGCAGCTCAAAGAAATTCTTTTCAAGCTGGAAGAGAATGGGGTTAGGCACATTCAGCTTAGTGGCGGGGAACCCTTGGAAAGGTTCGACGACCTGATTTCAATCATAGAACTTGGGGATCACAGAATCGATTTCTGGTTGCTCACTTCGGCATTCGGGCTTACCCTCGAAAAAGCGGTTGCACTTAAGGATGTTGGTTTAACAGGGGTTAATATCAGCCTCGACCACTGGGAGAAAAAAAGGCATAATGAGTTTCGCGGGAATCAAGAGAGTTTCGACTGGGTGATGAAGGCCATCGAAAATTGCAGAAAAGCAGGAATAATTGTTAGCCTATCGCTATGTGCAACCAACGAATTTGTGTCTGATGAAAACCTTTTCAATTACATAGAACTTGCTCGTGAAAATGGTGCTCATTTTATAAGGATTCTGGAAGCAAGAAGAGTTGGACGTTTTGAGGGCAAGGACGTGCTGCTTACGAAACATTCCATTGAAACCATCCAGAAGTTTGTTTCTGAAATCAATAGCGAAACAAAATATGCCAATTACCCAATAGTAAATTTTGTTGGATTCCATCAACGAAGAATTGGATGCCATGGGGCGGGCGATAGATACCTATACATTGATGCTAACGGCGACTTCCATGCATGTCCTTTTTGTCAGGGTAAAATGGGCAATGTGCTTGAAACCAGCATTGATGATGCTCGAGCAAATCTGATTAAACGGGGATGCCACTACCTTCCCAAAGTCGGTTCGCGAAATAGCGAGAGTGTCCCTCTTGGAACACGATATTGATAGCTAATGTTAAATACAAATTTCTACTTGCCCCTAGGTACGCAATAGCATGGCAATTACCAGTCAATTTTTAGTGATATAATTCTACCTATTTGTATTTGTTCTCCTCAACCCTAAATGCCACCATTTGCCTTATCAAATCGAAAGGGATTGGTTTGTCTAGAGGAAACTGAACTGAACCTTTACCCTGCTTGTATTTCGACAACTCCTCGCTAAATGCAGCATGTCCCGAGGGAGTGGCATAAAACCCAATATGATTTTTAAATCCTGCAAAGTAAACCAAGGGTTTTCCGTTTGTTTTGTACGACGGCATTTGGTAGGCAAATCCTTCAACCGCATCGGGTGCTTCTTCCCTAATTATCTGCCTGATTTGCAGCAAAATATTTCTCACCTGTTCCGGCGATGAGAGAATGTACCTATCAACTTCGTTCATCAACATTTTTTATACTTATCGTTTAATCCAATTCCCTGAAGAATCATAGGAATTATCTTATCAATTCGAGCCAGTTTGGTTTCCTCCTTTTTTGCCGTTTCGATATGCTCAACATACTCCTTTTGCTTGTAAAAAGTTAGCTGATTAAACGCTTTTTCTATCTCCTTATCACTTTTAAAGGCTTGTTTCAATGCATCGGGAATAATTAGTTCAGCAGTTTTCTCGGGTTTCCAAACCTTTCCCTCGTCCTCATTCTTAATGGCTTCGTAAATATAATCCAGGATCAGCTTTTCATCAATCTCCTCCTTCGATGCAAATCGCCATTGGCGCAAGGCTTTCGTTTTTTCCTCCTGAGCGTTTACAAGAACCTTGTGCTTATCCTCAAGGAAAACCCCATTGTAGAACCACAGCGCAAAGTAGTTTTTAAAACCGTAGTAGCTAACTACATTCTTGCCCTTATGGGTATAAACTTCGGCTCCCCACTTTATGGTCATCTTCAATCCAGTTTTCTGGATTATAGATTTGAGAACGACTAACTCATCCTGCCATTGATCAATATAATTAACTTTATCTTCTTTCATGATTTTTCTTGTTTTCCGTATTTTGATAGTAAAAATTTGATTGTCTCGCCCATAATCCTTTTTAGAGCATCCAATTTAATATCAGATAGTTTCTTTACATAAATGCACGCCTTACCCATTTTAAATTTTCCAAGATCATTTAGCAGATATTCGTGCTCAGGACTTCCTGTATAAACGTAAAGCGAAATAGCGGCTTTGCGGGGCGAAAATCCCACCAAGGGCCAATCTCCCTCCTGACTACTTCGCTCCGATTTGTAGTGGTAGCTTCCAAATCCAATAATGGATGCACCCCACATTTTGGGTTCATGTCCAGTAAAGTCTTGCATCAATTTTAGTAGTTCGAGGCTGTCCTGACGCTTTTGCTCGGTATCGGTAAATGAGTTGATAAACTCAATAACATCCTGGTTGGTTTGTTTTGTTTTTAGTTCGGCCATATGAATGAAGTTTTTTTAAGTGTCTACATAAAATTAATTCGTCTTAAGTGCTCGCTTTCTTTAATGGCTTTCTCAATGCGCGTAAGCCTTGTCTTTTCTTGTTTTGCACTCATTATCCAGCGAAAAATCATTTTTTGGTAGGATTGTGCTTGTATGGTAAAGTAGCTCCAAGCTGTTTTGTTTGCTTTAAATAAGCTTTCATATTTGGTTGAGAGTTTCTGAGGGCTTTCATAGCTGTAACTTTTCGATTTACCAACCTCTCTGCTGTTAAATGCTTGCAATCCTTTTTCTGTCATCAAACCAGCGTTTTTCAGCTCTTCCATTTTATTTAAATTAATAGCACTCCAATTGCTCGACTTCTTTCTAGGGGTAAATCGAATGCAGTAGCTATCATCATCAATTGATCTTCTAACGCTGTCAATCCAGCCAAAACACAAAGCCTGATCAACCGATTGCGACCAGCTCATTGATGGTTTTCCGCTTTTCACTTTATAAAAACCGACCAATAATTCTGTTTCTTTATCGCAGTGTTTTTCTAACCACTGTCTAAATTCATCTTGATTAGGAAAGAATTTCACTTTCATATTCTCACTTTCTCAAAATCTTCTCCATGGTTTTGCCCTTGGCCAATTCATCAATTAGCTTATCGAGATAGCGAATTTGTTGCATTAGCTTATCCTCAATGTTCTCAACCCTAATACCGCAAACTACACCAGTAATTTTTGAAACATTTGGATTTATTTGTGGGGCATTAGCAAAGAAATTTTCAAAATCGGTTTTACTGTCAATGTGCTGTTGCAGGGTTTTTGCATTATACCCTGTTAGCCAAAAAATGATCTTATCAACCTCTTCCTTTGTGCGTCCTTTTTTTTCAGCTTTTTGAATATAGTAAGGGTAAACACCTGCAAAGGACATTCTAAAAATCTTTGTATTAACCATTTTGTTGGATATTATTAATTGAACTCGTTAAGGATTCGATTTCCATATCTTATCGGATGCAGGCAAATACTCGGGTAGTGCTGCAGATCCGTACCACTTATAAAGTTCGGCATCAAGTAAACCTTCCTTAACTGCAGGATCGGTTTGAAGCAGCGATTGGGCCTCCTCGATAGTTGCAACATCTAGAATAAAAATGCCTCTATAGGTATTATCATTTTTCCCAAGCGGTCCTGCAACAACCAACTTTCCTTCATCTACCAATCTTTTGATATTGTCCATGTGCCCTCTAAAACAATCACTTATAAATTTCTTATCGGTGGTTTGGTTAGTGCCCGTTTTTAGAATAACCAGAATATAGTTTTTCATACCGTAATCATCTGCTCGCAACTTCTGGGCTAGTTCGGGGTCATAATTTGGGTTTAAAATGGTTGAATCTCTTTCAAATGCTTGAGTATTTTGCTTTTTCATTTTGTAGGAAAAACCTTTCTGCATGCCATCGGACACCTCAACAAACATTTCGGAGTCGCTTAACTTTTGGTAAACAATCCTTTTGGGAAAGTCGTGATTCGGGTTCTCAAACAAATAAATTTCATCATTTTTTGTGAGCTTAAAGCTGATACCCTTTCCCTGATTCTGATCAACAACAGTAGCGGTATAAGTTATCTCGTTGTTAAAATGCGTAATGTCTAAATATTCAATAACCGCAATATGTCCATTGTTAAATGCATACGAAAAACCTTTCAGGGAATTTTCATTGAGCATATCCCAATGCTCGTAAACCTCCTTGTTCTCCATTTTCCAAGTACCCTGCAAAAAATTTGGGAAATCGGACTGAGCGCTAGCCGAAATTGAAACTAGAAATAGGAGAGTTGCTAAATGTTTTTTCATCGCTACTTGAATTAAGTTACAGTCACAAATAAAGCTATTTATTTGGACATTAAACCCTTAAACTACCACGAAATCCCCTTGCCCCATAGTACGATTCTGCTCCATTGTGGTAAACAAAAACCTTCCCGTAACGTCGATCGCAAAAAAGAGCGCCACCAAGCTTTCGAACATCATCAGGAGTTTTGATCCAACTAGATGTTTTCAGATCAAATTTACCTAATTCTTGAAGTTCTTGATACTGCTCTTCCGTTAAAATTTCGATGCACATGTCAGCAGCCATTTCCAATGCGCTGCTTATAGGTTTATGCTCCTTTCTTGACTCTAATGCTTCGCGATCGTAGCAAAGGCTTCTTCGGCCCTTCGGGCTCTCAGGAGAACAATCAACCATTATATATTCATCTGTAAACTTATCATAGCCAACCACATCGGGCTCACCACCAGTTTGTTCCATTTCGTAAAGCGACCATAGCTTTTCAGCACTTACCTTAAGCTTTGCTTGCACCTTAGCCCATTCAATTCCCTTATGGCGATTCTCATGCTTCTCAAATCGATCTTTTAATACTCCGATAAAACCATCGCGCAGTTTAGCTGATAGCACCTTCCCTGATTTATTCTTCGACATATTTTTAGCAATTGAGCTTACAAGTAAAACAAAAAATATCCCAAAAGGTGCGATGCAAAAATCCTTTAAGTTAACATCAGAATAAAAAAAATCGGCTGGGATTTACTCCAGCCGATTCTCAATCAGTCAATCAGTCAATTTTCTCTGCCTATAAGGCTTCCGATTCAATCCTCGACAAATCCACTTTGGTGGCCACCACCTCGGTGATATAGCGATCCTGACCCAACTTATCTGTGTACTTGCGGGTGTTCAACTTGCCAGTAACGGCAACCAGCATCCCCTTCTTCAGGAATTCAAGTTCCTCATCCCTTTTGCTCTTCCACATTGTAACATTATGCCACGTGGTATTAGTTACCCACTCGCCCTTGGCATTCTTGTAATTCTCGTTTGTTGCCATGCGCATGGTTACAAGTGTACGTCCACTCTCTAAGGTTTTTACCTCGGCATCATGTCCAAGAAATCCCTTAATCTCTACTCTGTTTACTGTTGCTTCCATCGTTGTAAGTTTTTTTAATGGTTAAACATAAAATTGTTGATGCAAAGTAACGATGGCCTTTAAAGATGATTCGGTTATTAAATGGTTATAGTCGGTTAGTATTCGTTTGTTGTCGTTTGCTGGCGTTTATATTATATTATTCCTGTACGTTATGCTTGATCAACGGATAGTATTTATATTTACCCTTATAGTAAAAAAAAATTATTATTTTTATATTCTAGTTTTGACAATGATGGCCAGAGCGAATGGTTATCAGAAAATATATAATCATGACAAAACGATTCCTTATTATTATACTCCTCTTCTTGCCTTTCACCATATTTACTCAAAATAAAATCATCGATAGTCTCGAAACCCTATTACAGAAGCATACGGATATAGACACTAATAGGGTTAATATCCTTAATAAGGCTGCTTACAAACTATTCTCTTCGGATCTCAGTAAAACTTTTCTCTACGCAAGTGAAGCCGATTCACTCTCCGATATTCTCAATTACAAAAAAGGGAAAGCCGAGAGCATTAGAATGTTGGGTATATACTATGATGAAACATCAGATTACACAAAAGCCATGGAATTCTACCAAGAGGCTTTAACAAGATTTACCGAAATAGGAGACAAAACTGGAATGGCAAACAGCTACAATAATATTGGAATAATGCATCGTGTTATAGGCGATAATTCTAGATCGATGGAATACTTCCAAAAGGCTTTTAAGCTTTATGAGGAAACTAACGACAAAAATGGGATGGCAAATTCCAACAATAATATTGGAATTATTTTTCACGATCAAGGCGATTTGCCCAAGGCTTTAAAGTACTATCAAAATTCATTTCGAATTTCTGAAGAGTTAGGAGATATTAGTGGTATATCGAATTCTTACATTAATATTGGCATCATCTATCAAGAACAAAAAGACTACTTACAAGCACTGGAGTGCTTTCAAAAATCTTTGGAAATAGCCGAAAAATTAGGAGACAAAACCAATATCATTCTAATCTGCATCAACGCTGGCTTATTGTATTCGAAAATGGAAATTTACACAAAGGCCACTGAATACTTCCGGAGGGGATTGAAACTTAGCGTTGAAATGGGATCAAAATCGCTTCAGGGGTGGAACTACTATGGATTAGGTTCAATATCCCTAAAGCAAAACAAAATAGATGATGCATATAGATACAGCAAAATTGCATTTGATATTGCCAGCGAGATAGGCGAAGTGGAAGTAATAAAAGAGAACTCCGAAATACTGTCAAAAAGTTGCGCAGCCATGGGCTTGTATAAAGAGGCCTACGAATACCAGCTAATTTTCAAATCCATGAGCGACAGCATTAAGAACGAAGAGATCACCAGAAAAACAATCGGTCTGGAATATGAGTTCAAGTACGAAAGGGAGAAGGAACTTAATAGGGCAGAGCAGGAGAAGATTGAAGCCATACATAAAGAGGAGCTAAAACACCAGATGAAGATACGCAACTACTTTATTGTTGGCTTTGCTCTGGTGCTTATTGTTCTTGCGCTTTTGTTTTACAACTTCATCCAAAAAAGAAAATCAAATCGTCTGCTATTTGCACAGAAAAAAGAAATTGAAGAAAAAAATGAAGAGCTTACTCAACTCAATGAGGAGATTAGAGCACAGAACGATCATCTTGAAAAGATATATACTGAAATCTCTGAGCAAAAAGAGCTTATTGAAAAATCGCATCACCAAATTACTGAGAGCATAAACTATGCGAAGCTCATTCAGAATGCTGTTTTACCCAACAAGGAACTCGTTTCGATGCTCATCCCTGAGCATTTCATTCTTTTTAAACCCTGTGAGATTGTAAGCGGCGATTTCTATTTCATTACTCAACTTAAGCAATACACGCTGATTGCTGCAGCCGATTGCACTGGACATGGAGTTCCTGGTGCATTTATGAGCATGTTGGGCATAGCTTTTCTTAACGAAATTGTTCGTCATAGTGAAATCAAAACATCTGCTCAAGTCTTAACAGAACTACGCAATAAGATCAAACAATCACTTCAGCAAAGCGGTGAAAAGGGAGAACAGCGCGATGGAATGGATATCGCTTTTTGCGCAATTAACATTGAAACCTTGGAGATGAGCTTTGCTGGAGCTCATAATCCCTGCTGGATATTTAGAACCGATGTATCAAAAGCTGACAAGTCGCAATTAATTGTTATCGATGCAGATAAGACGCCCGTAGGGGTTTCTGCAATTGAAAAACAGTTTACTAACTATAAGTTTCAACTTCAAAAAGGGGATACACTTTACCTTTTCACCGAT
Organism: uncultured Rikenellaceae bacterium; assembly: GCA_964397135.1. GTDB lineage: Bacteria > Bacteroidota > Bacteroidia > Bacteroidales > Tenuifilaceae > MWFE01. Next base: position 14,122 of record CAYNHM010000003.1, on the reverse strand, counting down.
GGTTACCATACTCAATTTGGCGGCGAAAAAAAGGAAAAATATCAAATCAAACGACTTCAAACCAAACTTTCGCAAATTCAGGGTAGAAGATTACCTGAACAGAAACAAATACTGGACAGTGAGTTTGAAAAGTGGAAAGGCGATAATGCACAAACCGATGATGTGCTTGTTCTAGGAGTAAAATTCGTATAGCCTTTTCAATCAAGTCAAAATTTCATTTCTGTAAAAATTAACTATAAAAAACGCTAATCATTAAAGATTTCTGGCTCAGCCCTTTGTCCCTTTAATTTTATTATGTGGAAATTCTGTCGTTTTTTCTTTAACGGAAGTACCTTTTACTGTTAGAATTTTATTTTTTTTGAATACAAAAAAACAATGTTAGTTGAAAACTACTCGCCTAATGCATGGGGAATATTCAATGTGCATAAAAATGTGTTGGAATGATTTAACGATCAGTCGGATAAACACCCTACAATACCACAAATAAATCCTTAGTGGCCGAGTATGAAAGTTACTATTTTGTTAGAGGAGATCGTTGGGAAAGCTATACTGTGCTTGTGAACTGCTATACGAATGATGAGCAAGCCCTCAACAACAAATATCTACATTGGTTTTCGGATTGCTGAATTTTTGCGATGAAAACAACTTTCTAACTAAATTAATTTACTTATCAACCCCATAGAAAACAAATGGTGCCCAGTAGTAGGGTAATTTATACTCACTTCCAAATTCACCCCGGATAAACTTCAATTTTACCTTACCAATGGCCTCAGCAAAGGATATCTTATTAGTAACAACCTCTCTGTAAACATCAACCATGAATTTTTGGGTCGAAATGTCATTCACCTGCCATAGCGATACCGAAAGGGAATTTGCTCCAGCAAGTAGAAAACTCTGTGTAAGCCCAACAATACCTTCGCCTCCGTATATTTTCCCTAACCCCGTTTCGCAGGCCGAGAGGTTTACAAAATCGGCTTGGATATTCAGATCTGCAATCTCCTCGGTTCGCAGGTAGCCATCATCCATTATATCAACTTTTTCCTGTGTTAGCACCAAGGCCGAAAGGTCTGGCACTTCAGGAACGACAACACCATGGGTGGCAAAATGCAAAACCTTGTATTCTTTAAGCTTACCTTGAGTTGAGAGTTCTTTCACATAGGTTTCGCTGACCCTTCGATCAGTGACAAGTTCGGCCCCTTTCATTAGAGCCTCAATTTGCTTAACCTCAGAGAGGGTACCAGGAAGATTCTCCCAATTTCCTATGCCAATTCGGGCATAGAAATCTCTTAGCGACCTCTTGCCCCCAGGCCTGCCGTATAGATCCTTTCTCATGCCTACAACCTGTGCATCCGTTTCGAATTGGTCATCAGTAAATGTTGACTCGTATATGGCACCCCCAAAGGCCAGCATGGGTTTGCGGCCATCGGGATAGCTGCGGGCTGATACCATTCGCTGAACGGTGAGCGACAACGCATAGGAAATGTTGTACTTCTCGGCCATGTACTTACCATCACCATCGATAAGAGTCTCGAAGGGTAAAAAGCCCAGTACTCCATCGGGAACTATGAGCAACTTTTTGCTCCCAGCAATAAGTGATTCTAACGGTTCCAAAATGTGCTTATAGATTCTTTTGCTTACCTCCTGATCGCTTGCATTTGGTTTTTTCAGCGTACTGCGATAGTAGTTAACTATCTCGGCAAATTGATCTTTAGTTCTTAAGTCAACCTGTTCATCCTGCTTCTTAACGACTTTAAAACCTCTTTGATTTTCAAATATTTCTATCATGTCATGCTTGTAGTCTTGGTCAATGCTGCTTACCAATTTTTCTAAAGGTATTCGCTTCCCAACTGCATTATTCTTTGTAATTACGATTGCTGAAATCGATTTCCAAAGCCTATAGTTCACGTTAGCAAAGAGTATAACAACCTGATCGGGTTGGAGTATGGCTTGTACCTCCTTGATGGTAAGTTTCTTGTGAGGCATTCCTCCTTCCGAAAGCATTTCGGTGAGTAGCCGTGTTTTGCTATTCTCAAAAGCCGCTAAGGCTTCCTCCATGTTTCCCTTCAGCATCAAAGCATCAATTAGGGTTCCGTAGGCTTGAATCTGCTTTGCAACGTAATCGCGTTTAATGCTTCCCGTAGCGGTAAGCCTTATATTCTCCAGTATTGAAACTGCCTCGGTTAGGTTTTTGATGGCCTCATCGTATCTCTCCTGATGGATAAACGTAATGCTTAAATCTTTTAAGGTAGAAGCAATATCGGGTCGCATTTTCAACTCACGGTAAATTGACAAGGCTTCAGAATAATACTGCATCGCCTTACTAGAATTTTTTAAATCACTATAGATATTTCCCGCATTACGCAAACCCGTGGCGATACCCAACCTATCATTACCTTTTCTCCAGTACATAAGCACCTCTTCATATTGAGAAAGTGCCAGCTCTGTTTTACCCATTTCTGAGTAAGCCAAAGCCAAGTTGTTGGTCATGGTAACAATTCCATCGGAATCGTTTTCTTTTTCAGCAATATCCTTCGCTTGACTGTACATCTGAATGGCCAACTCCACCTTATTCTCCAGCAATTCAAGATACCCCAAGCTGTTAAGGGCATGAGAAATTGACTTTTGATGTCCAATTTTTTTGGCCTTGTCATGGGCACTATTATACTGCTGCCGTGCATCCCAATTTTTACCCCATAAAAGGTAAACATCTCCTTTCTTGATGGTTGTAAATATCTCATCGAGCTTATTGGCGGTAAGCAGATTGGCATCGTACAGCGCTTGCTCCTGACCCTTAAAGCTCTCGCTGATGTATTTATATTCGCCCGATTCGATTTTTCGGTTCATGTCGAGCGATTTGTTATAGAACTCCAATGCCTTATCATACTTTCCCCATTTGCTGTATAAGGTACCTATCTGGGTGTAGGTTTTGTATGTAAGCATGTGGATTTTATTGCTTTCGCTAATACCAAGCACCCTATTGTACTGCTCCAAACCCTTTTCGAACTGGTAATTATGCACAAACAGATCGCCAAGCAGTGAATACGACATGGACTCATAATTAAGACTTCCCATTTCCTGGGCAATCTCGGTTGTTTGGAAAAATACCATCATGGCATTCACCTTATCACCCATTTTTTTGTATGCATTTCCAACAAGCGGCAAGGCCATAAGCACAACATCATCATCTATTGATTCCTTCTTAATGATCTTCCTGATCATTTCATAGTCCTGTACCACAGCGCCAATATCTCCTAGCATATCGTTGAAAATAATACGATTACTGATAACCGAGGCAATCATCTGATCATTCGCAGTATCCTTAATTTTCTCGTACCATTCATTGGCTATTTTCAGCCCCTTAACGGGATCTTTAGCCAGGTAGGCATCTTCGCAGGCGGTTCGCACGTTGTTATTCTGCGCAATTATTCCCTTAAGCCTTGCTATTTCAACATCCCACTCCTTTTTATAGGCATTGGCTTTTTCGATATTCTTCAGTTCGGTATGGGTATGGTAAAGGAACTCGAGCCGGTAAGCAAGGGCTTCGCCCTTGGCCAGCTTGCGCTCAATGGCAAGGGTTTTCTCGTAAAGAGGGACAACCTTATCGAATTGATTCAAATCGAAGTAGCAGCTACCGGCGCCCCAGTAGCACAGCGATATTTTGCTCTGGCGTGGCGAGGGTGTTTTCTCCTCTGCCTCAGCAGCCTGGATGTATTTTAGCGCAGCATCTGTCCACTTATTTTCTTGCTTAAGAGCCCTTCCCTCCTTCTGTAGCCGGTTGGAAATGGGATAGTACTTTGCTCCTCCATTGTAGTAGTCGGCAACCCATTTCTTCCATGCGGTGGCATCGGAGCGGAAGTTCTCGCTGATAAAAAGATCCAGATCGGCTAATACCGCATTCTGGTACTGCTCATCGGTTTCCATTAGCAGAAACACCTTTTTATAAGTTTCCTTTGCCTCATCCTGCATTCCATTCAGGTAGTAGGCATTGGCCAGGTTGAGAGTTAATGGGAATAGCTCATCATCAACCTTTAAGCCCTCACGAAGAACGCGAAGGGCCATATCGAACCTACGTTCGAGCATATTAACCCACGCCAAATCGTTGTATATGTGTGCTTGATCGGGTCGAAGCTGCAGGGCCATCTCCAAATCTGCAATGGCTTTGAGGTAATCCTTGCTGTAAACATGCGCAACGCCACGGTAATAGTAGGCCTCATCGACATACTCTTCACCTATGCTGATAATTTCAGTAAGTTTTTCGATGGCTTTTGGCATATTTCTCTGCTGAAAATACTGCTGTACCTCGTCTAGGGGATTGCCTGTTGATGGGGTTGGCAAGGGTTTTTGAGTGTATGATGGCTCCTCCGTTTTTTTTGCTTGGGTGGAAGCAACGGGTTGACTGGATAATGGAAAAGTTCCGGTTCCTGTTCCGCCATAAATATTCCTTATCACTTTGCCCGATTGCACATTGAGGAGAATTACTTTTCCCTTAGCATTACAAGCAAATTTAGTGTCGTTGGCATAGAATACTCCATGCGCATAATAAGTATTCAATCCACCTAAACTAACTGTTTCCCAAGTGTTTGTTTTCCATACTGTAAAATAATGATTTTCATCACTTTCCTTTTCAAATGTAATAAGGAAGTTTCCCGAATCGCTTAGTCTAAAATCATCGCATTTGATTTCTTTTTTGGGTTTAGTATTTCTAGTAGCAATAATTTTCCCATCCTGAGTTGCCTGCCAGGCATAAGCCACTCCTTTCCAGCTATGACCAACTACCAAACCATTTTTAGCAACTCTGATAAGCTGTGGAACATGTTCAGAGACAAGGTTCCCAACAACTTTCCCTTTGGCTGTGTTATATATAACCAAAGAACTTGGCTCTCCCTTGCCTGATTTATTGTCATTGTAGTAAACTATATGGTCTTCAACCGGCATACAATGGACCGAATTTGTTGCTAAAGGCAGAGTTTTGAATCCGCAGCTACTTCCATCGCTAACATTGAACATACCAAGCATTTGGTTCTCAACCATGGCCATTTTTTGGTTTTGAAAATCGAATGAAGCCCGTTCAACCTTCCCTGTATTATTCTTTTGCCATATTCTTGAACCTGTCTGTGCTTCGTAAAGAGCTGTTATCCCTTCCTTATGATTTGTATAAAAAATATACCTACCATCCTTACTCACAGCGCAGTACTGGTTATATGCAAAATCATAAGTATATGTAACTAAATCATTCTCCATATCTACTAAAAAAAGATTAGGCTTTTCGGAACCCGACCAGACTAATGCTCGATTGGTTTCGGAATAAACATAAAGTGGTTCAGCGTCAAATTTGAAAATGCCCTTTTGCTGATCGACCTGGGAATATGATAGATTGCTCAAAACCAGCAATCCAAAAAGAAGGGTAAGTGGCTTCATGGCTTATGTTTTTACTGGGTTTAGTAATAAACACAATATTTCAAAAGGCGAAACAACTATAAACAAAGTTAATAAAGAGAACTAAAAGGCAAGGCACTGATTAAGTTTTTCTTACTGGTTTCCATAAATTAACTCAAGTGTTATTTTGGTTAAACAGTAACTCAATGCTGTATATCAAAAATCTTGATATCGATATACCATTGCATATTGCAATTATACTGTTTCGTATAAAAAAAATTTCCTTTGGTTATAACTTTCGGTTTTTCTACTGCCTCCAATGCGTTATCATCTATACTAATCCATAACATAAGATATTGCTTTCCAACTTCATTATGATATCAGAACGACTACAATGTTCTCTGAAAACTGGCTTTTAAATTAATAATATCTCATTTTTCCATCAAAGCATTTAGCAACAAGGTTGCTGGTTAATTTTTTTTTTTAATTTTACTTTTAGCATCAAACAAAATTGAATGAAGGGAATTATTGCTAAATTAATTATGATTACGGTTTTTGGCTCTTCTTCCCTTGCCACAAACATCGACTCATTACAGCTTTTACTAAGCAAATTGCCCCTAAAAAATCAACTGACCCATATAAATGGCCTGTCTTACAACCTGATTGTTTCGCAAAGCCAAAAGGTAATTCCCATTCTTAGAAAATACGAGAGTATCGCCACTGAACTGAATGACAAAGAAACTTTAGCTAGAATCTACGATAACCTTAGTCTGGCATACTACTACAGCGGCAAGTACGATGAGAACCTAAAGTACGGGTTAAAAGCCATTGCCCTTTACGATAGCATAGGTGATAAAAAGAAATTAGGCAATATGTACGGCGAGCTGGGCTACCAAATGAAACGCAGGGATTTACCCAAGGCATTTGAGCTGATGAGGAGGGGAAAGCAGATTCTGGAGGATCTGAAAAAAATCGACCCATTGTCCAGCTTATACAACAATTACGGCGTACTCCACGAGATGAGTTACCAGCTCGATAGCGCAACGTTCTATTACCGTATGTCATTGTCAGCCAAAAGGATGCTAAACGACAGCTTGGGCATTCCCTACAGCCTTAACAACATCGCAGCAGTGAAGCAGATGCAGCAGCAATACGATTCTGCCCTTTTCTACCTGCACGAATCAACAAGAATTCGAGAGATAAAAAACGATGCTATTGGACTTGCCGAGAACTACCAGCAATACGGACAAGTTTATGCTGCAAAAGGTAATTACAGCAAATCTGACGAATACTTCCAAATGTCATTGCATCTTGCTCTAAAGCATGGATACGTGCTATTGGCCCAAAATCTTTACAAAGATTTATCGAAGCTCCACGAAGAAAAGGGCGATTACATCAAAGCGTTGAACTACTATAAGCTGCATAAGCATTTTCAGGATAGCATCATCAACCTCGAAACAAACCGAACCATTGCCGATTTGCAGGTGCGATTCGAAACCGAGGAGAAGGAGAAAGCTCTACTTGAGGAGAGGGCAGCAAAAGCGCAGGCAGAACTTACAGCCAGCATCCGGCAGAAATGGATTTGGGGAATTATGCTGTTAAGCGGAATAGTTGTACTGTCCATTCTTATTGTAATGCAGCGAAATAATCGAAAAGCGCAGGAGGAAAAGGATAAAGCAGTTATACTGGAACAGGAGAAAGGCTTAGCGGCAATAATCAACGCCCAGGAGGAGGAACGCATCCGCGTGGCCAAGGAGCTGCACGATGGAGTTGGACAGCAAATAGGCGCAGTATCGCTGAATTTTCAGGCATTAGCTAAAAAGGTTGGCGTAATTACCCCAGAGCTGACTCCTGATTTTGAAAAAATCAAAAGGATGATTCACGATACAGGCTCCGATATCCGATCCGTTTCGCACCAAATGATGCCAAAGGCTCTTACTGCTTTTGGACTGGTTGATGCGTTGGAGGATATGGTTGATAAAAGTCTCACCAGCATTGGAGTAGAATGTAAATTTGAGCATCGAAAAATGGAGGAACGCTTGCCGCAAACTGTGGAAATTGGTCTTTTTAGGATTGCCCAGGAGCTGGTCAACAATATCATCAAGCACGCCAATGCCACCAAAGTAGAAATCAACCTTGTTAGGAACGAGCAGGATTGTACGTTAACCATTGCCGATAATGGAAGAGGATTTGAAGATACAAAATCCGATGGCATTGGCATGCTCAGCATCACCAGTCGCGTAAACGCCCTCAGGGGCGAATTCCACATCGAATCGGAGGTTGGCAGCGGAACAAGGGCGATTGTGAGGGTGAAAACCCATTAAAAAGAATGTAAAACTTGCAATATAGAAATTCCAATGTAGAACAGATTAAGGGGTGATTTCTACCCTTATACATTTTACATTTTGAATTTTACATTTACATTTGTTTTATTGTTCCATCAGAATGACAAACAACACAAAATTCTCCGTCCTCCTTGCCGACGACCACGAGATCATGCTCGATGGCCTTTCGGCCATAATCAATGCCGAGCCAACCCTGCAGGTAATTGATGTTGCCCGCAACGGGAGCGAACTGGTTGTTAAGTACGAGCAGCTCAAGCCCGAAATCTGCATTGTTGATCTGGATATGCCCATTATGAATGGTTTGCAGGCATCGGAATTGCTACTAAAAAAATACGAGGGAATCAAAATAATCATTCTCACCATGCACAAGGAGAACAGTATAATAAAACGCATTAAGTGCATGGGGGTCAAAGGATACGTGCTTAAAACCTGCGATAGCGATGAGCTGCTCTTTGCCATTAAACATGTACTTAAGGGCAAAACCTACTACTCCGAAGAGATTATTAGCGAAGAGTTTTCTGCTCAAGAAACCGAATCCTCAGAAATGGCCAAAATATCTCAGCTAACAAAACGAGAACTCGAAATCGTTAAACTCCTCTGCGATGGGCTATCAAATACCAAAATCGCCGAGAGACTATTTCTAAGCCCTAGCACAGTGGATAATCACCGCACCAACATTATGCGCAAGCTAGATGTGCACAATGTAGTTGAACTTACACGGTTTTGTTTGAATAACAGATTATTATAGAATTCTTTAGTCCATCTAAAAAGAATCAGCTAAAATTTCTTACCATTAATTATCATTCTTCATTCGATATTAGATATTAAATATTCATATTATAGGGTTATCACCCCATAAAAATCCCCGAATTACACCATTGCTTCATGTGTCCTTCTCGTCTCATCTTTGCAGTACAACAGTGTTAAACTATTTACTAACCTAAACTTTACTGCAATGAAAACACAAATTATTACGGCAGCATTAGTCTGGGCAATTGCATTTGGAGCAATAGCCCAAAAAAACTTTTCGGAACTGAATGCCCTTGACGACAAAAAGTTCGATAAAAATGTCAGGGAGTGGACTATCCGCAAACCCGATTTAAAGGGAGGATCCGGACTGTTCCCCGATTTGGCAAAAACCCCAATTAAAAAGGTTACGCTGGTAGCTTTTACCGTTTACTCCCCCGATCCCATTGGGAAAACAACTACAAACAAGGCTTTAAGCGAGGAGGGTTTGAAACATTTTGTGGCAAAAATGTATGAGTCGAATCTTCCGGTTTTGCAACAGGAGTTCTCGAATGCTGGTATCGAATTGATAACCATTGAGAATATGACCGATGAGCAGAAATCAATCCTGTCTGACTTTGCATCAACCAAATGGATGGAACGTGTATCAAAAAGCGAGAAACCCGAATATAAATCAAACTTTCTGGGCTACGAGGAAACTAGCCGTAAAACAGGAGTTGCCATGCAGGGGTACCGAAACTGGCGTTTGGGCTTCGCCGAATTTAGCATGGTTTGGCTCAGCGAACCCATGTACGATTTGGCCAAAGCGCTGGGAGTTGATGCGGTGGTTTATGTAAACCACAGGTTATCAATGGACGGAAAACTCTTTGCAAACCAAACTATAATATCCATAACCGGTTGCGTTAACTCCGTAACTGGCGGACAAAAGAAAACGCTTACTGCACGGGGATTGCCCGTAACGCAAATCGGCATCGACTACCCAAAACCCATTCAAATTGCTACTTTCAAGAAAAAGGATATCGAAAGCGAAGACTACGAAGGGTTTGACCAATTTGTTGGCCGTTTAACCAGGAAAATGCTAAACAGCCTAAATGCAAGGACAGAGGAGATGAAGGCTGGAAAATACTAGCAGGAATTGTGAAAGGGGTGGTAAAAATTGTAACTGCCCCTTTTTATGTTCGCTTATTCCAGTAAATTCAAACAACCGGTTTCTAATTCTTAAAAAATATTCCCATGAAAAAATTAATCACCACTATATTCGTTTTGTTGATTTCGTCAATCTACACTTTTTGCCAGCTAAACCAGGAAGGTTTTACCATTGGCGGGCAGCTAAGCAAGAGCTACGTTAAGCCAGCATACGGATCTACCTTCAAGGATAATTTCAATTATATCAACCTCGATATTCGCTACTACGGGGTTAGCGAACACTTTGCAGGCATGGTGGATGCAACCGGCGCAGCCGATCTTGTAATAATGCTCGGAATGGTGCTGGCTGGGAAAAAGGATTTTGAACTGACAGGAAAAATGAATAAGATCCAGGAATACGCAGGTGCCAATGCCAAAGCCTGGGGTGCAGATTGGTCATATTTTCAAGCCAATATGGCCTGGGGGGCTGAAGGGATTTACATCGGAGGAGATTTTGATATGGGATCTATTGGGGTTACCAAAATGCAGAATACAGCAGATTTTTCGGCTCAGCCAAATGGCGATGGTTACATCGCAGTGGGAGGGGTAGTTTACCTTATCAACAAGATGATGCGCTCGTCGCTAAGGATTGATAAATTGTGGCTTGGAAGATACTCCACCCAAAAAGGCATGGCATTGGTTCTCGAGAGTGATGTGGCCCTAAGCAAATACTTCTATGCCGGGGTTTACTATAAGTTCAAGCGGTTTAAGGATGGTGGCGAAGGAAGGCCAAGGTTTGCGGTAAATACTTTTGGCATTAGAACCGGAATTTGGATTGGATTGTAATAAAACCTACCAAGTCAAGGTTTAACTTTAAGTCAAGCCTTGACTTACAAACAAATCAAACAAACTCGCCAACAGGAGCCAGTGAACCAATCCTCTTTTCTACTGATATTTGGGCAGGGAGCAAACCTCACAAGCAGATTGAAGTTGCATCGTAACGAAAAATCCAATATTGGTTTTACCAATCGATGGTTGTAAATAGCACTGTTGGCATTATTTACCGCTTCGTTTTTATCTGTAAATATGAGGGTTACACCTGCCCAACCTTTCATTCATTCAAATTTCCCTTGTCCTAAATCTAAAATACTTCGCAAAATTTGAAGAAATAACGATTGATATAAAGCTTACTATCATTATTTTCATTGACATCATTGCTTTTTAAACTATCAATTGCAAATACAGTTTACTAAGAACAAAAACCACTATGGAAAGGAAGGATATGGAGTTCGATTTAGGGTGTGATGGCTATTGAATAGCATACCCTTCCTCCTACCAGCGAACTAGGGTAATGTTAGGCAGGTTGGGCAATAAATTTAGCATTCTGTAATTTTTTTTTTTTATTCTTCCATTATTTAGACTTGTTTGCGTATAAGTAGTTGATTGTGATCATGGTGTGAATTATTAATCTGGACCAGATTATTAAATAAGCAACTATCTAGACTATAGGAAAAACCATATTCCAAAAGTGGTTACTCTTTTCCTGATAAACACAATTTCAGTATTTAGATTACATAGCACAATTATGCTTAAATGTCCAATTTTTTAGGTTTCATTGCTTTTGTCACTAGCATGTGTATCTCTAGATATAGTCGGGTAATGGGATAGGAGGTTTTCATACAAGTAGCATGGTAAAATCATTTCAATTTTTATTGCAAGAATTGTTCATCACACTATCTTTGTAAACAACCAAGTATGAAAACCATATAGTTATGGCATTCCAGATACCCGAAATTACTTCTACGTCAATTTTTGATTACACCATACGCAAGGCAGTTCCTGGTGACTGCGCTCTGGTGATGAATTTTATCAAGCAGCTGGCTATTTACGAGAGGATGATTGATGAAGTGGTGGCCACTGAGCAGACCCTGAACCAGTACCTGTTTGCCTATCCACCCTTTGCACATGTGGTAATTGGGGAGTACAGGGGCGAACCTGTTGGTTTTGCCCTATTCTTCACCAACTTCTCAACCTTTCTGGGGCGACCGGGGATATATCTTGAGGATCTGTTTGTATTACCCGAGCATAGGGGCAAGGGTTTTGGCAAAACGCTTCTGGCCTTTCTGTCCAAGCTAGTTGTGGATAATGGCTTTGGAAGGGTGGAGTGGTCGGTGCTAAACTGGAACCAGCCCGCAATCGATGTTTACAAGAGCATTGGAGCCAACACAATGGACGAATGGTCTGTTTTTCGCCTTTCTGACAGCAATTTGCAGTCGATGGCAAAATTGATTTAATTTTTTTTGGAATACTTTTTGGAACAATCAACCATCCAACCAATCAACCAATCATTCTACCATGAACTTAGCAAACAAAATTCTCACAGCTCTATCCCTTGTCTTACTATCATTTACTGCTGTTGCTCAATCTCCCGACTGGGCTGATGCCAAATCTCGTAGGTTAAGGTTTAGCGATGCCGAGTACATCGTTGGATTTGCTTCCGAGCCAAACTCCCAGAAGGAGAATCCGGCAGATCTGCTAGCTCGACTAGAGAACTACGCCAAGGGCCAGCTGGTTGAGTACATTCAGGTTACCATACGCAGTGAGACCGAGTTACGTATAACTGAAACCAGTAATAAGTTCCAACAGAACTATAAGAGCATGAACTCCAGCTCATCTAACCTTAGCCTTACAGGACTTAAAGTTGAAACTGAATACGATCAGAAAGGAAAAACAGGTTATGCCATAGCCTATGCCAAGCGGAGCGATCTCCTTAGCTACTACCAGGCGACTGTAATAAGTAGCCTTCATAATGCTGAGGTTAAGATCAAATCGGCGCAGCAGGCCATGAATTCGGGCAATGGGGAGCAAGCCCTTAAAATGTCATTGGAGGCCATTTCACTTGTAACCCCTGTTGAGCAGGCTCAAAGCGTAATATTTGCCCTGCGCAGGGGTTCGGCTACCGACGACGAAACTCAGATGACTCGTCTAAACAAGGTCAAAACAGACATTGAGGAGATTATGCGCCAGGTTCAGCGTAGCAGCGGCAACACCATCGACGACATCAGCTTTTTTCTGGCTCGTGGCCTGATGCTGCAAACCGGAAAACTTACAACTCCGGTTTCCCTCTCAAACTTTACCTATCAGGATACTAAAATCGGGAGCGAACTCTCCAACCGTTTAAACCAAACACTTGCATCCAAGCTGGTTGAGAATGGTTACCAGGTAACCACTTTGGGAGCAAAGTCCGAGGGCCTTGTGCTCACTGGTACATATTGGAAAGAGCCTTCGGACCTGAAACTGATTGCCTCGCTCAAGAAAACTGATGGTAGCCTGGTGGCAACCGCCGAAGCATTTCTCCCGCTGGCATGGGTTAAGGGAAGCGGAGTGAAATATTTACCCGAAAATTTCGAGGAGGCATTCTCCCGTATGCGGGTTTTCAACAGGGATGAGGTGGTGAAAGGCGATCTGAATGTTGAAATTTGGACAAACAAAGGCGACGAAAATCTTGTTTACACCGAAGGCGAAAAGCTTAAGTTTTTTGTGAGGGCTAACAAGGAGTGTTACATCCGAATGATTTACCATTTGGCCGATAACCAGTCGGTTCTCTTGATGGACAACTACTACGTTGCTGCCCACATGGCCAACAAGGTGATTGAACTGCCCGATGAGTTTGAGTGCGCCGAGCCCTTTGGAGTCGAAACCCTGCAGGTAAACGCCCAAAGTTTACCTTTCGATGAGCTTAGAACTAAAGAAGTTGACGGGTATAAGTTTATCGAAGAGTCGCTAAACGACATTATTCTGGGAACAAGGGGCTTTAAAAGGGTTGACGACAAGCCTATGGACAGGGCTGAAAAACGGATTGTGTTTACCACTATGGCCAGATGATATAATTTTCTATAAAAAGAAGGAGAAGCAATCCCTATCCCCTTTATTAGGAAATTGCTTCTCCCTCTCCTCACTTGGAGCATTCTTCAAGCTTTCATACATTCTCTCCCTACATAACGAAGGGATCACTAATGCAAAAGTAAATCAATACAGATACTACAATTCAGGTGCAACCTGCTCCACTTTTTGTGCAATAATCTCAGTGATGTAACGATCCTTACCCTCCTTATCAGTGTACTTCCGAGTGTTCAGTTTGCCGGTAACGGCAACCAGCATTCCCTTTTTTAGGAAATTAAAATTTTCGTCCTTGCCATTCTTCCACAGGGATACGTTATGCCATGTAGTGTTATCCACCCACTCGCCTTTTGCATTCTTGTAACTCTCGCTGGTGGCCACGCTAAAGCTGATAAGCGTGCGTCCGCTCTCGAAGTTCTTCTCCTCTGCATCGCGTCCAAGGAATCCCTTAATCTCTACTCTGTTTACTGTTGCTTCCATCGTTGTAAGTTTTTAAAATGGTTAAACATGAATTTGATAGTGCAAAGTAACGATGCGCTCAGTGGTCGATTCGGTTATTAAATGGGTATAGTCGTTTAACATTCGTTTGTTGTCGTTTGAAATTATTTTTATCTTTGTTTTTCAGAAAC
>CAYNHM010000002.1:0-206344 GCA_964397135.1 uncultured Rikenellaceae bacterium | reverse complement strand
TTCAATGATTGGCATTAGCCAAATAGGATTGTTGATGCCATGTTGCTTTTTAAGCTCATCAATTTTTTGGTTTAGCTGCTTTATTTGATCTGCACTTTCGCATTTGGGAACAAGAATCAGGTTTACATTATGGGGTATGATATACTTAAGATCATCAAGTCCCTTGGGAATTTGGTTTATTCTCACCATTCTCTCAGCACCATAAAAATCGAGTGCCCTAAGCGCATTTCGGACAACAAGTTGTGCTTCGGGTTTTTTGTCCACAGCAACCGCATCTTCCAAGTCCAGTATTATTCCATGAGGATTATGTAATCCGGCATTGATCATAAGCGAGGGGGTATTGCCAGGTAGGTAAAGCCTCGAGAATCGATACTGATCCTTTTTGGTTGAGTATTTGTTCTGCGGAAGGAATTTGGGAAGAAGCTCTTTATCCGTTTTTGTCAACTGCCTGACGGTTGCTTCAATTCGTGCCATGATTAACCAAGGCAATGCTCCCTTGTCATCGAGGTTTACCTTGGCATTTTCAATGCCAAAAAATGAGAGCGAATCCAGAACCAACTTCTTTATGGAATCACCATACATTACCACTACCTTACTATTGAGTTCTAATTCAATTCCACCTGAGGAGGTAAGTTCAATAGTGACGTGGCAATCTGATCTAACCTTGTCGCCAGTATTTCCTGCATGGGCTACATTTATGCTCATATTATTAGGGGATTTAGGTTTTTATAAATTAGCCCGAAAGATAGCAAAAAAAGGGTGTGCTGACCAAAAGAAAACCTAGAAATTGTTAAGGGAAAACTATTGACCTGATATGTTTCCAAACATCATTTAAGGTTATTTGAAAACGGGAAGAAAAATTAAGAAACTGTTTAAGTTTTGCATATTTAAATTTTAAGGTGCCCTCGTAGAGGGCATATAGCGATTGAAAATATGTAAAACTAAACTAAGCACCCCAGAGTGGGTGCAATATTGAAAACAACTTATTGCGCTCTCTACGAGGCGCTAAGATATATTTAAAACTTTTTCAATCGTTATGTGCCACCTACGGCGGCATCATAAAATGAATAGTTCCAAAAAACTTAAACAATTTCTAAGTTGATGTTAAATGGATCAGAAGTTGATATGTTTTTTCACTCAATGTTTCAGAAGTTTTTTGGAGATTTTTCAGGAATTCTTCTTCGGTTGGCACATCACCATCGATCAGATCAGTTATTGCCTTAATGGCAATAAACGGAATGCCATGAAGTTGAGAAACCCAGGCAACGGAAGCGGCTTCCATATCTTTAATAATTCCATTATGGCTTTGCATCACCTCTAAATCCATTGGGGTGTAGTCTAGAGAGTTACCCGATGAAATAACTCCCGTTTTCAACTCTAAAACTTTAGCAATTTCATCACTATTAAAGCATGGGTAATACCCAATTCCATACTCCTTAAATCCGGGAAGGTTAATACGACGGTCGTGGAAACATACGTGGGGATGGCCAAGATAAACATCACCAATTGAGACGTTGTCTTTTTTAAATCCGCCTGCCGTTCCTGGGTTAATAATTATATCAGGTACGAGAAAGTCGATGGCTAGATGGGTGTTTAATACAGCAGCTTGGGTTCCTATATGATCAACGCCATGTCGGTTACATTTTCCACTAATTATTAGATGAATTGAAGAATTACCAAGGTTCCCACTATACAGCTGCATGGGTAATTGGGGATAAATTTGTCCTTGTGCAGATAATTTTAAACGATCAATAATAGGGTTTGCCTCTGCAGCCATCGCCATTATCATTGCTATTCTGCTGAAAGTCATACTTATTCTTTTCGTTTATAAAAACCTTATTCTTATTTACTTTTAAATATATAAAAAAATTAAGAATAAGAAAAAGGTATAAGCTTAACTTGATTAATTTATAAATACATCTTAGTGATCCCGATCTTTCAGAAATAGTGTCTTAGTGTTTCTGCTGCTGACAGGTAGATTTGTGGCGAAAAAGTTTATGCTACTCTCGAATCCTCTGGAGTTACTAAGATACAAAGAAAATACAATGTTTATGAGCTGTTCTCACGAACAAAGTGAGAGTAGTTAGGTTGGTTAAAGAGAGAATAAAAAAATCAAAAAATAACATCAATGTATTATCACCTTTAAGAACTTTTTTTAACTTTAAAAGTTTAATAAAAAATAGAATTTTTTTATGGAATTAAAGGTTGGTTCCCAAGACCATATGCATAATGAGTTTTTTTCCTATAGATATTCAACTCGTTTTCAGAAAGGAGAACTTGTTGAGATTAAGGTTGGAATTGACCTAGAATGTGCTCGTTTCCAGGCACGGAAGAGTTTTCCTGAAGTGTTGAATGAGTACTGGTGGCTAAAACCATCCGATGTCCCTGCGCTTAAAAATATTCCTCTTAAAGTATCCGACATTTTTTTCTATCATGGTGGAATTCCTGTACTTGTTCTTGTTACAGCAAGTGGAACATTAACCCGAAAGGCTCAGGTCTTTATCAAAAAAAAGGAAGAGCGTAAACCTTCAATCGAACCCGAAACCCTAAAGCAAATTGAGTTGCTTGAAGCCGAAGATCTGAGCAAATTATTGCACGATCAAAATTTGCTAATACGCCTTAAGGCAGTGGAAATTCTAGCTGATAAGTTTCCAGATTTTTCTCCAACAGACTTTGATTTACAGATTATTCTAAAAATTTTAAAGGGGAACTTCGATGATCTGATTGCTTTTGGGAAAAATGCCATTGATGATTTAGTTGAGCGTTTTTTTGTTACAACTAACGCTAAGGAAATTGAGCGAATTCTTGATACAATAATAGCTATTGGCTCTCCTGCATTACCTAAACTCGAAGGGGTATCCGATTTCCTTTCAATTTTGGCAAGCCCTTACTATGCGAAACGCATTAATTGGACTATTGAGCAGATAAATAAAAAGACTAAGAAGAAGAGTGCTCAAAAGAGAAGTCACTAATTTTTGCAAATTTACTTCAAATTAGTTTTCCAAATCCCGGTTGATATAATCCTCATAATCTATGAGTTTTGGTATATATACTTCGTCTAGCAACGGTGAACCAATAATGAAATCAGCACTTGACCGATTTGTAGCAGTGGGGATATTGTATACACTAGCTAAACGAAGCAATGCCTTTACATCAACATCGTGAGGCTGAGCCTGCATTGGATCCCAGAAAAAAATCAGAATGTCAATATTACCTTCGGCAATCATGGCACCCAGCTGCTGATCACCACCAAGAGGTCCTGATTTCAACTTCTTAATTGATATATGCTTTTTTGCTTCATCACCATGCATCCGGTTGAAAGCCTCTTCAACAAGTTTCCCTGTTGTACCTGTACATATTAACTTATGGCGTAAAAGTTTTTGCCAGTTCCATTCCACCCATTCAACCATATCCTTCTTTCGGTTATCGTGGGCTACCAACGCTATAGTTTTTGTTTGCTTCATCTCTTTTATTATGTAAGCGACAAAATTACTCAAAAGAAATCCATTCATTTTAACATTAAGCTAAGAATTCTTTTAAAAAATCCTTATCTCTTAATCGTTAATGATAAACTTTTAGTTTTTAACACAGTCAATATTAATGCTTACTTTTGTACACAAAGTAATAATCTGGAGATTGTTATAACAATTTAATTATTAGTAAGATGAAAAAAATAGCAGTACTTTTAACCATTCCAATTTTAACCATTATGGTTCAGTGCAAACAAACGGAGAAAGACACTAAGTCAAGTCAAATTCCTAAGCAGGTTGTGTCTCAAATAGTTGAAAATTTAAAGGAAAAGCATGGAGAGGATATTAGTTTCCGTGCCCAAAGAGGAGTGACCCAGGTGGCAAACCTATGGCGCTCTACTGATGGTAGTATAAGCGATTTCGAAAAGTTTTGCCAGGAACAGTTTATTGCTAACCCCGATGACCTCTATACCCTTTTCGAGAAGCTTTCGGCTGGTTATGAGGTTCTTTATGGCAATTTCCTTAGAATTACTAAGGATTTGATGCGTCCCTTGCATTTGGATATGGGTGAAATTACTCCTATTGATATGATGTTCGGTAGTTTTAATGCTTCAGCGCATCTAACCGAAGATCTATTCTCAAACAAAATAGCATTTGTTACCGCGCTTAATTTCCCTTATTATTCACTAACCGAGAAGGAAGAACTGGGCAAAAGTTGGTCGAGGAGAGAATGGGCATACGCACGCATGGGCAACATGTTTACCTCACGCATTCCAGCAGAATTACTGCAGAATTATTCTAAGATTAGCACCGAAGCGGATACATACATAAGCCAGTATAATATTTACATGGACAACCTTCGCGATGATAAGGGTAATCAGCTGTTCTCGGATAACAAGATATTAATAACTCACTGGGGGCTTCGCGATGAGCTGAAAGCTCAGTATTCCAATCCCGATAACGGATTGGCTAATCAAAAGATGGTGTATGAAGTGATGAAGAGGATTATTGACCAAACCATACCGCAGATGGTAATTAATAACCCCGATTATCTATGGAATCCAACATCAAATGAGTTGTCAAAGGATGGCGAAAAGATATCATTTAAACCCGAACCAAACACTCGATACCAGCAGGTTGTAAACCTTTTTCAGGCTTTAAAGGCTATGGATCCGTATTATCCAACCATGCCCAACTATATCCAGCGAACATTTGAGGGGAACTATGAACTACCGGTTGATGATGTTGAGAAATTATTCATTGATCTTGTTTCATCAGAGCAGATTAGCGAGGTGGGAAAACTAATAAGCCAAAGGCTGGGTCGACCCCTTGAGCCATTCGATATTTGGTACGATGGTTTTAAATCGCGTAGCAGTATTCCTGCCGAGAAACTCGATGCCGCTGTTTCAAAAAGGTTCACCAGTGCACAGGCATTCGAAAGAGAAATACCGAATATCCTCACTTCGTTAGGCTGGGGAAAAGATAAGGCCAATTTTTTGGCATCAAAAATTGTTGTGGAGGGTAGCAGGGGAGCAGGTCATGCCTGGGGAGGAGCCATGCGCTCCGATGTTGCGTTGCTTCGCACACGAATTGGCGATCAAGGGATGAACTACAAGGGGTTTAACATTGCCATGCATGAGTTTGGGCATACCGTTGAGCAAACCATTACTCTGCACGATGTGGACTACTATGTACTAAACGGTGTACCCAATACGGCTTTCACTGAGGCGTTGGCATTCATCTTTCAGAAACGCGATCTGGATGTGCTCAACATCAAGGATAGTAATCCTGAAAAAGATCATCTTATGGCCCTGGATATCTTATGGTCGTGCTACGAGATCATGGGCGTTTCACTTGTTGACATTAACCTTTGGCGATGGCTGTACGAAAATCCCAATGCCACAGCCGAGGAGGTTAAGCAAACCACCATTCGCATTGCTAAAGAAGTTTGGAACAAATACTATAAGGACGTTTTTGGAAGTGCCGACGAACCAATTCTTGCCATTTACAGCCATATGATCGATAACCCTCTCTACCTATCGGCATATCCATTGGGACATCTAATCAGCTTTCAGCTGGAGCAGCATCTGGCCGGTAAGCATTTTGCCAGTGAGATACAGCGAATCTTTGAGCAGGGTACCATAATCCCTCAGCTATGGATGAAGGGTGGAGTGGGTGAATCGCTATCCATTGAACCCCTCCTAGTGGCATCGGAGAAAGCATTTGAAAAGATAAGGTAATTTTTGTAAAGATTTGTAATATAATTCTAATTGAAAGTCAATATTTTATTACTAATGCAAATTAACTGCTTAAATAAGAATTTATCAGTTAATTTGCATTATTTAAAAAAATAATTCAAATGCTTTCTCAATCAATTAGAAGGTCTTATTGATGGATGAGTTTTTTCAGATAAATTATAACAGTAATGTGGTAAATTGTTTAGAGTCTTTTTGATATTAATTCACAATCCATTTATTCAGCATTTTAAAACTTATATCCAAGTAGAAGATATAATTTATCTGTTGTCGTTTTTAAATTAAGGAGTCTGCTCATGCCGTTACCTCTTTCGTAACGCAAGTCTAAATGGAAATATTTATACTCAGCTCCCAAATTAACAAATGCTCCAACTTCATATGGTCTTGTATGTTTTATGGCCTTTTTTTCTGTTATTCTTTCATAAGTATATAGCATTTCTAATACCTTAGAATAATTTGTTTGGCTTATATAAATTGAAGAAAACCCTCCAGCATTCATAAATAAGTCAATTTTTCCAATATAATATTTATAACATATAGATAGACTGGGCTTTATAAAGGAGTACTCTAATTTAGTATCAGTGATCGTGTATTTATTTTCACTTTCAATATATTCATGATACCCTTTTACGTTAAAGGAGGAATAAACCATATCGTAGTTTAATGACCACCTTTTCTGGTTGCGTGGTAAAACAAGGTTAAGGAATAATCCAATCGTTAAATTCTGTGAACTGTTAAATTCACCATCAATTAGATGAGAATGATAGTTGGAATCTCCAGTGAAATTTATAGTATTAGAGGATAGTCCTCCTGTGATACCGAATTCAATTTTTGGCTTTTCAACTACCCGAGTAAAGAGAGGTTCCTTTCCTATACAATTGTAATAATAGTTAAAAAGCCTTTCCATATCTTTTTTGTTGTATTTAGTTTTATTTATTTCGGGTATAATTGTGGAACATTCGCCAAGGTATTTGGAAAGTTGCAATAAGTATCCCTTGTTTTCCATTATGAATTTTTTTTCACTTGCACTATAATCTTCCATTGCCTTGTGAACTATCTTTTTAATGTATTTTTTATATACTAAGAGTTCAAAACCTGATTCACTCTTTATATAAAATTGTTCTTTATAAATGTTTTTGTAGTTGTACAAGATTTTATCCCCTGTAAACATTACTTGTAAGAAAATAGTGTCAACTCTAGGGCGAATTTCAAAATCATATCCCAAATTATGTGTTGTAACAGAACTTGTATCTATTACTACTATTGCACTTTCATAAATTTCATTATACACACCGAAACCTTTGATTTCAAGTGGTGAATAATTAATTAAATTGCTTTCATTGCTTTCTTTAAATCTAATTGATTTAGGGTTAATGCTCCAATTGCGATAATCTATAAAACCATAAAGGGTGTCACCACTATTCTGAATAGTAAATCCAGGTAAAAAATTATCTTGACCAAAAGATATTTGGTACATAAAGAAGGTTAGAAAAGCTAATTTGATAATTTTTAATGATCTCATGATAATATTAGTATTAATTTATTTAATATTGTTTAACTCTATGTTATTCAGAATTATAAGAAACTTTTTAGGTTTTATTCAATGTCTTGAATTTCAATTGCCACGGGCTAAAGCCCATGGCAATAAACAGAGTGTTTCTCATAAATAAAACTTAAACAGTTTCTAAAGATCAATGAACTTATTAATGATTTTAAAAATAGCTTTCATTTATATAAAAAAAAAATTAATCTTTCTATTTTTTCGGTATTGAAAACTTCAACAATAATTTTAAAATCGAATTATTCGATCGTAATCTGTTTGTAAAGCAATATTCTTACTTTTGAAACTTGTTATGTAAACTACTTCTTATTAATGAAAATTATTAAACCAGTACTTTATGTTTTAATTATAACAGCAATGGGCTGTAAGCAGGTTTCAAATGAAAGTAGAAAACCTGAGATTGACAGTTTATCCATTCGCCAAACTATATACGCAAAGGGTTTTACCATTTCATTAATTTCAAACGGTTTTATTATAGAGGTTTTTAATCCTTGGCAGGGAGCAACTAATATTAAATATCGCTACGCTTTTATGGATGAGACTTCCGAAGATGAGCTTAAGGGTTTCGATGAGGTTATAACCTTTCCAGTACAACGAGTAGTTTGCTTATCTACAACACATGTGGCATTTATCGATTTAGTGGGCGAATCGGAGAAAATTGTTGGCATATCTGGCAGTGAACTTGTGTCGAATCCTTTGGTACGGGTTGGTTTTGAGAGGGGAATAGTTAGAGATGTGGGATATGAGCAGTCGTTAAACTACGAGTTGCTGGTGGAACTCAAACCCGATGTAGTCTTCAGCTATGGAGTGGGGGCCGAATCAGCAGGTTACCTACAGAAATTGAAGGATCTGAAAATTCCCGTTGTTTTCATTGCCGATTACCTTGAGGAAAGTCCTTTGGGAAAATCCGAATGGGTTAAAGTGTTTGGAGCCATTTTTGGAAAATACTATGAGTCGGATAGCCTTTTCTCTGAAATAGAGGGGGAGTACCTAAAAGTTAAAGAGATTGTTGCTGGTAGTGAAAATAAGCCAAACGTGTTTATTAACCTACCGTGGCAGGAAGCCTGGTATTTTCCGGGCAACCAAAGTTATATGGCAAGTCTGATTGAGGATGCTGGAGGAAATTACATTTTTTCAAACCTCACAGGAAACCATAGTTATCCTTTTAGCGTGGAGGTTGCCCTTGATAAGGGCATGATGGCCGATGTTTGGATTAATACAGGGACAGCTCAAACTCTAAAGAATATCGCTTTGGAGTTTCCTCGTTTGACTATTCTTCCATCCTACAAAAATGGTAAGGTTTTCAATAACAATAATCGAACAATCCCCACAGGAGGAAACGATTTTTGGGAATCGGGCGTTACCAGCCCGCACTTGATCCTTAAGGATTTGGTAAAGATTTTTTACCCCGATAGCCTTGATCATGATTTGGTTTACTACAAACAGCTGCTATGAGCCAATTCAAGTTAACATACAAAACTCATCGAGGTAGAATGGTCTTTCTATTCTTTAGCCTTTCCATTATTATGTTAGCACTATTGGTTTTCGATCTTTTGCTAGGCTCGGTTAATATACCCATGCTTGAGGTTATTAGAATTTTATCTGGGAGCGGAAGTAGTGAGGTTTGGAATACCATTGTTATGGAGTTTAGGGTACCCAAAACCATAGCAGCTGTTTTGGCGGGTTCCGCTTTGTCTGTTAGCGGGCTACAGATGCAAACAGTGTTCCGCAACCCGTTGGCTGGACCCTATGTGCTAGGAATCAGTTCAGGTGCCAGTTTAGGTGTAGCCATTATGGTGCTTGGCATTTCTGCCTTGGGTGTGGGTAATATTACAGGGTTATTTACCAGTTTTTCAATAGCAGGAGCTGCATGGATTGGGTCGTTTCTGGTGCTGCTTATCATTCTTACAGTATCGGTAAGGGTAAAGGACATTATGACTATCCTTATTCTGGGAATGATGTTTGGCTCTGCTGCTTCGGCATTGGTAAGCGTTCTTCAGTATTTCAGCAACGAATCTATGCTCAGGGCTTTTGTTATTTGGACTATGGGCAGCCTCAGCTCGGTTGCAGGTATGCAACTCTGGGTTTTTGCAGCAGCCACAGCCTTGGGTTTGCTTCTAAGCATATTCTCCATTAGGGTATTAAATGTTATGCTTCTGGGTGAATCGTACTCGCGTAGCGTTGGGCTAAACATAACTATGGCAAGGGCGATTATCTTTGTGTCAACAAGTTTGCTGGCAGGTTCAGTTACTGCCTTTTGTGGTCCCATTGGCTTTATTGGTATTGCTGTTCCACATGTCGCCAGAATGATTTTTAGGACTTCCAACCACATGGTACTTTTACCGGGGGTAATTATCATAGGGAGTTTGGTAATGCTTCTATGCGATATAGTTTCGCAACTTCCGGGACTGGATATAACCTTACCTCTCAATTCAGTTGCTGCCCTTTTGGGAATACCCATTGTTATTTACGTTGTTTTCAAGAATCAAAAATTTGCGGGGGTTTAGCCATGCAGGGAAGCAATACGACCATTAGTATTAAAGATGTTGAACTGGGATATACCCCAAATAATCCAATTTATCCAAAGTTTACGGTTAGTGGCGATGCTCAGGAGCTTATCGCTTTGGTTGGTAGAAATGGGGTAGGGAAGAGCACCCTACTTAGAGCTTTGGCAGGTTTGCACTCAACCCTTTCAGGCCAAATTCAAATAATGAGTATCCCATACAGTGAGTTGACAAGGCATCAACGGGCAAGATTTATCAGCTTTGTCCCCGCTGAACCTGTTAGGGTTCCCAACCTGCAAATCAAGAATTTTGTGGCAGTTGGACGTTTCCCCTACTCAGGCTGGACAGGAGGACTAAGCCAAAACGATTGGGAAATGGTTGACGCATCATTGAGAATGGTTGGCATTGAACATCTGGCTAATAGGGACATAACTGCCATTAGCGATGGAGAAAGGCAAAGGGCAATGATTGCCTTTGCATTGGCACAGGACACCAAGATTATTCTTATGGATGAACCCACAGCATTCCTCGATCTGCCTAATAAGTTTGAGATGGTCCGTTTGCTTTCGCAATTGGCTAGAAAACAGTGTAAAACTATTATTTATTCTACTCACGATCTGCAGGGAGCTATGGGCGAAGCCGATATGGTTTGGATGATGCTTCCAACAGGTTTTATTTCAGGTGCTCCCGAAGATTTAGCCATTAATCAGCATTTTCAACATCTTCTGATTAATACTGATGTTATGTTCGATTCCCAAACAGGTTTGTTTAAGAACTATCGTATTCCTAACAAGGATATTGCCCTTGAGGGGCAAGGCGATTCGCTGATATGGACCCGTAGATTGTTGGAACGACTTGGTTATAATATTGTAAGAAAAGAAGCTGTAAACCTTATGGTTTCAATTAGCATGGAAAACAATACTTGCATTTGGGAAATAGCTACTAAAGGTAACCTTATTTCAAGAGTTGATAATCTTACCGATTTGGGTCGTAGATTAAAGCAAATTGAGAACCTTAAAAAAGTAGATGAATAATGATCCACTCTTATTATTCTCCCAAACCTGATCATTAAGGGCAATCAACCAATCAATCAACCAATCAATCAATCAATCAACCAATCAATCAATCAACCTGCCTGCCGGCAGGCAGGTCAATCAATCAATCAATCATTTTTTTTTACTCACAATCCTATCTTTTTAATTCTTCCTCAACAATTCTTTCCAACGATTCAATCCCAAATCGTTTGGCAATTATTCTTTTATCCTTGTCTAGAATATAAATGGCAGGTGTCGCGTATATATCGTATAGCTTATGGTAGTTGGTTACCCTATTGGGATCCCAAACATTGATCCAGTTGAGCTCGTTTTTGGTTACGTATTCCTTCCATTTTTCCATTTCGTTTTGGGTGTATATGGCAACCACTTCCATGCCTTGCGACTTCAATTTACTGTATGCCTCCTTTAATAAAGGAGTAGTTTTTTTGCAATGGCTGCACCCAGGTTCCCAAAAGTATAAAACTGTAACCTTGGCTTTAGCAGAGTGAAGTTCAAACAGCTTATTGTTTATATCAAGCATCCTAAAATTTGGAGCTACTTCGCCAATTAAATTAGGTTTAAGCTCATTCACCCTATTGGCTATACGATTAATAAGATCATTGCTTAGCCAGTCAACATCACCGCTGAGGTAATACTTTTCAGCAAGATGCACGAAAACGGCATCCATACCCATTATGGCAGGGTTTTGATACTTGCTTAGAAGATGTGATACCATAAACTGAAACATTTTATGGTTTGACCTTGTGGCATCGATTACCTTGGATGCATAAAGCTTAACTGTGTCGGGAATAGGTAAGAGTATTCTGTCGAAGTAATTGTCAACCCTATTCTGAAAAAAAGGAGTTCGTATAAGCCTATCATCGGTCAAATCGATATTATCGAAGTAATGCTTTTGATTGTAATGGTAGCTCATAACCCATTTTAGAGAGTCGGGATTAGTTGCATTTTCAGGGATTTTAAAATCAGGAAAATCAATTGGTTTGAGAGTTTTTATTATATTGGCGAAGAATGTACCCGGATAATATTCAATAATATTATCCCAGTAAGCTCTAACTTCTTGATCAAGCTGGTTGATCTGATCAACAAGGCTCTGTTCAGTTTCTTCGTTTTCTGAAGTTGTTTGAAGTTGCTGTCGTAATTCACCCATCTTCTGTTGCTTTTGTGCCATAAATCTTTGGTAATTGGCAAAAGCAGTATTTTCGGGGGAGTTTTTGAATTCCAAATCCTCCATCATACTATCCAAACTTGTTGAAATGCTAAATCTCTGGTTCTCTCCAATTAGGATATCAAAGTAGCTGCGTTGGGGAAGTATTACAATATACATACCCCCTGGGAGTAACGAATCGCCTTGGAAAATGGCAAAGCCCTTTGAGTTAACCTGAGCAGTATCCGAAACAAATTTTTTCTCCCCAAAATGGTAACCCAAAAGAATGGATGTATCCTTCAAACCTTCGATATTCACCTCAATTTTATAACCCTGAGCACAGGCGGTGAAGGATATGGAAAGGCTAACAATAGCAAGAATGACTAATCTTTTCATAGTGTTTTATGTATTATTCAAGATAAACTAGCATGGTTCTGATAAAACCAAAAACTATACCATGTTAAGAAATAACCCATTTATCAAGCCAAAAGTATAAAAAGTTTACGCTTATCATCATTATTTCTTTACCATTATTTTCAACAATTGGCAGATCATTTTGTTAAACCAGTAGTTTTAACTTTAATTGCATACTATGACCAACTCTTTCAATCGTCTTTCGAAAGAAACTAGCCCGTACTTGCTTCAACACGCAGCAAACCCAGTTAATTGGTATCCTTGGGGCGATGAGGCTTTTGCAAAGGCAAAACGTGAAGATAAGCTAATACTTGTGAGCATTGGTTATAGCAGCTGCCATTGGTGTCATGTTATGGAGAAGGAGTCCTTTACCAATGCTGATGTGGCAGATTACATGAATGAAAATTATGTGTGTATAAAGGTTGATCGAGAGGAGCGACCTGATGTGGATCAAATCTACATGAATGCTGTTCAAATAATCTCCCGTTCAGGAGGTTGGCCATTAAACTGTTTTGCTCTCCCCGATGGTCGTCCAGTTTTTGGGGGTACATACTTTCGCACCCAACAATGGATGGATATACTTCAAAGCCTCCATTCCACTTGGATTACAGATAAGGAAAGAGTTGTAAGCGTTGCTGAGGATTTGACACAGGGATTATCCGGTACCGAAATAGTAAAGGTTAAAGAGAATGATCACACAATCTCACCCGATGGGATAAAGGCATACGTAGAGAATTGGAGCAAGTATTTCGATGTAAGGCATGGTGCCAATAAAGGTGCTCCAAAATTCCCGATGCCTGGTTCGATCAAGTTTCTATTGGATTTCTCATGGTTATTCAACGATAATTCTACAAAGCAACACGTGAAAACAACGCTTGATAGAATGCGGCAAGGTGGAATTTACGATCATCTTGGGGGCGGTTTTTTCCGCTATTCGGTCGATGAGCGTTGGGATGTGCCCCATTTTGAAAAGATGCTTTACGATAATGCTCAGCTAATAAACCTTTATGCATCAGCATACAAGTATTTTAACGATGAGAAATACCGAGATGTTGTATACCAATCCATTGACTTCTTGCGACGTGAAATGCGCTCACCCGAAGGAGGCTTTTATAGTGCCATCGACGCTGATAGCGAGGGAGAAGAGGGTAAGTTTTACACCTTTTCAAAACGAGAAATTGATAATCTTTTAGGTAATAACGCTGAGGTTTTATCGGTTGCGTATGGTATTTCAGCTTCGGGAAATTGTTTGGGAAAGAATGTGCTGCGAATTGCAGCATCCGATAATGAAACTGCTTGTTTGCTTGGCCTAGAGCCAAATCAGGTAAGTGCAAAGTTGAAGGAAGCCAGGGCAAATCTATTCAACGCAAGGGCAACCCGAGTTCGCCCCATAACCGATGATAAACTGTTGACATCGTGGAATGCGCTTACCATTACAGCACTGGTTAAAGCGAATATCGTTTTTGGCGATAAACGTTACCTAACCGATGCGATTAATACTATGCAATTTATTGAGGAGAATCTTATTGGAGGTGATGGATCATTGAAAAGAGTGTACTGCAAAGGCAAGGCAAGCATTCCCGCTTTTTTAGACGATTATGCATTGCTGATTGAAGCGTATCTTGCTTTGTATAAGGCTACTTTTTATGAAAAATGGCTTTTTAATGCTCAAAAATTGACCGAGTTATCCATTGAAAAATTTTTCGATGCTTATACTGGTATGTTTTACTACTCATCAAGCAATCACGATAATCTAATCGTAAAGAAAATGGAGCTAACCGATGGGGTTATTCCCTCTTCGAGTGCTGTAATGGCAGGTAATCTTATGGAGCTAGCAGTTTACTTTCGTGATCAGAAATATACAGGAATGGCCAATCAAATGCTTTTAAATATCTATGAGCAGCTGCAAAGGGGAGGGCCTTACGTTTATCGCTGGGCAAATAATTACCTCAAGTATTTAGTTGGACCGGCCGAATTGCTTTCGAAAGGAGATAAAGCCATTGATTCTCTTAATATTGTAGAAAGAAACACACACCATCCTTATTTTATACCTTGTATTTCAAACTCTTCATCGACGATTCCAATGTTAAATACAGCAACAGAAAATAACAGATTTAAACTATGTCAAGCCAATACTTGCTTAGCTACAATAAAAGAAGTTGAAGACGTAATAGAAAAATTAAATAGCGTTAAGCTCTAAATGAAAGTGTATCAAATAAAAGTATTCTGGCTTCCACCCTTTTGGCATTGAAAAAAAAGAAATACCATTATCTAAGGGTGAAAACTTGGTAATCAACCTTTCTCTGATCGGGCATTAATCCGTATATCCATGAAAAAATGGCTTCTGATGAAGTGAATTGTTCTTGTCCTCCAGAGTGATTCAAGTACTGAACAGGTGTTTTTGTAAAAACAAATACAATTCTATTTACTTCAGGTTGTTTGCTTTCCTTATATAACTCGTAATCATTTAATTCTGGTCGGAAAGGGAAGTTAACTTTTTGCTGGCCAGGGATTTGAGTGAAACTTTCCTTAAAATTTGGATACAAAAGGCAGGTATAATCATCAGCAATGGCAAAAATATTTAGGTAACAGCTTTGGGTTGCAAAAACGGTAAATGTTAAGTATTCGCCCACTTCATAAACTTGCTTGATACCTTCAACCCGAACGCTAAAAGTTGGATCGGGGCGTGCAGAGTATTTTATTACAGTAGCATCAATGGTTACCTCAACGTTAGGCAGTTTTGTTTGAGGATCAGTAGTGGTTTCTTGGTTGATAATGGTGTATTCCTTAACTGCTCCTTGAAGTTCAGCCTGTACATCAGAATTGAAGAACTCCGAGAAATCATTATTTATTTCACTACGGTAAAGCTGCTCGTAAACCGTTAGATGCTCGGATACTCCTGCCTGACGTAATGCCTCAACCTTTGCTTTATTCAGAGCCTCGTGTCGGGCATCATCAAAGCTAAGCCTGCCAGCAATTACACCTACTCCTTTAATACCATTAACCTTAATGATTTCTTGAGCAATAGAAGGGGAAAAAAGGGTTGAAAGAAAAAAGAGCTGAATACATTTAACAATCAAATATTGATGTGTTTTCATGATTTTTTGTTTTTGATAGCGATAAACAATTACAATGCCAAATTACAAATTCTTATTAAATGTACAATATGACAAATAATCAATAATATGAATTTAATATGCAGATTACTATAGAAAATGAATTCTTAATCCAATGTAGGGTGCAAGATAGGTAAAACTATTTGTTAGGCATTTGTTGTATTTGCATTCTACAAAAAAACCTGAATGTAGCAAAGATTTTGATGATATGCGAACACCGAATAGTTTTTGTTCTATTCCAATTCTTCCTACAATGGTTGAGTGCATGTTAAGGGTGAGAATAAATTCTGCTTCATTTTTGATTTGTCTACTAATTCCCTCTTAGAGCAAATTATAAAATTAATCAAATTTGCCCGTCTGGAATATACATTTTGTTACCGCTTGGTGCTCTGTCTTCAAGTCTTGTAAACCATTGTCATTATTCAATTTCCTTGTCATTTTACTTTCTTTTCTGTCGGTTCGTATTTTTTTTTTTATTTTTTAAGTTTCGGCAATTTTTTTAAAACAATTTCTCTCGGTGCGTTGCTTTGCAAGCTCTTTACCAAAGTTTTAGTAAAAGTGTTGGTATATGGGGCTTTGGCAAAGTGCTTGCTATTTTCATGGTTATACAACTGGAAGACACTTATAACAAAGTCCTTTGCTAAAGTTTACCATTTGTCGAACTTTTCCATCATAAATTCACATAAACAGAAATGATTATTAATAGCAACAATAACTAAAATTATTTATAATAGTATTTCTCTCTAAGATATTTATAACTGTTTCTACTTATATGTATCGGTTCGTTAGAATGGTACTTAACGTAAATATCAGCCGTTGCACCAACTCTAATAGTTTTTTCTACAAGATTCAAATTAACAATGGCAGTTCTATTGGCCCTAAAAAAATGCTCTTGGGGTAATTTTTGCTCCCATTCGTTCATCGAACTAGTTACAATAAAACGTTTGTTATCGGCAGAAGTAATTAATGAATAGTCTTTTGCCGAAGATACAAGTAAAATATCTTTAACTAGTAGAAAATGGATATACCCCTTCTGCTCAATCATAATTCTATCGTCGTAAGAAAATTTTGAGGCAACCTTTTCGTTGCGAGTGATATTAATTGAATTTATGCGACTAATCAGATTTGCCAACCTTTCTTTTGAAATAGGTTTTAAGAGGTAATCGAGGGCATTCAGCTCAAATGCTCTAATGGCATACTCGTCGAATGCAGTTACAAACACAACTTTCCCTCCAAATTTTACTCTTTCGAGCACATCGAAACCCGTGCCATCCGATAGCTGAATATCTAGAAAAATCAATTCAGGATTTAGCTCTGCAATCGCCGTCACAGCGGTTCTCACACTAGTTGCTTCACCAATTATTTCGATATTTGGGAAGATAGATAGTCGTTTTCGAAGCGTTACCCGTGCCAAACGCTCATCGTCAATTATTATGGATCTGAGTCTTTTCATCAAGTAAGCTTATTAAGATTTTAGCAGTAACTAAACCTTCCGACTCGTTAAGGAAGAATCGGAATTTACCTGGATATGAATTCTGTAGTCTTTCCTTTACATTCTTATATCCCACTCCAATTCTCCATCCAGTTGAAAGTTTACCGGTATTAGCAACCTCAATGGAAAGCTCCGTAGTGGTAACTGAAACTATAAACTTCAATTCAATACCATTGGGGTTTGCATAAAGGCCATGCTTAATAGAGTTCTCAACCAAGGGTTGAGTAATGAAACAAGGAATTTCGATAGCAAGTGCCTCTTCATCAACATTAATTGTATAGTTCAGCCGTTCTTCGTATCGAATTTTTTCGATGAGTAGGTATTTCTTTGTAATCTCAATTTCTTCTGCAACAGATATATTGACTCTATTATTATACCTCAATGTTAAACGCAGAAATTCCGAAAGTTCCGCAATCATATCATCGGCTTGATCGGGATTTTCATGTATAAGCGCCTGAACAGAGTTTAATGAGTTGAAAAGAAAATGTGGATTTAACTGGTACCTGAGCATTTGAAGTTGGGCTTGCTGGGCCATTACAATTGCCTTTTGTGCACGCTCCCTTTCACTAATCAATTCCTGCCAATACTTTATCCCAAAATAGAGAATGCTCCAAACAAATGGAACCCATGTTCCTGTAATTATTCCCGATAAATATTCAAAATTACGGGGTATTTCTATCCACTTAACTTCTGGATTAAAAAAAACAGCATCCAAAATTATCCTAATTTCTCTCCAGAAAAAACTACAAATAAACGATGATATTGAAGCTATAATAAGATATACAGCAGGATTTGCAATTCTATTAAAAATCTGACGATAAAAAATACGATTCAATTCAAGAAGGGCATAAAGAACAGCAAACGTAGAGATAAATCTTAATGCAAATCCCTGATTAAAGTTTATTGCGTTCCAAGCGCTAGAAATCTCATTTAAAAGGTATAAAGACCAACCGAACAATTGAAATTGCCAGTACTTCCATTTAAATACTAATATTCTTTTTGTAGAACTCATTACATTTTATTCTAATGTAAAACTAAATATTTTAGGGGGCAACAGTTAAAAAAAAACAAATAAAAGTATGCATCAATACAATTATTAATTCTGGTTTATTTCGAAAATTGATACATAATTAAACTATTGCTATATAGTCCGGGAATTGCAATAACTCCCCTCTCCTTAATATGTGTAAAATCTGAAAAATTAATATTTTTACCCGAGGAGTTTAGCAGTTCGTTCAAATTGCCATCCTTATCCCTTATGTATAAAATCCCATTAAAATCTGCAATTAGGATTGAACCGTTGTCGAGAATTTGAACACCATCGATAATTGTACCTGGGAAGAATTCGTGCAGAGTTATTGCCTCACCTGTTAAAATATCAATTGACATCAGGCTATTATTGCCCATACACCCTACAATGAGTTTCTGGCCATCAATGGCCATGGCGTTAGGTTTTGGAGCGACTGCACCCTCAACCCAAACTGATACGTTGGATTTCTCGAGTTTATATATTCGACTTGCTTCGCTATCGCCTATAAAAATGGTTTTGCCATCATCCGATATGGCAATATCGTTTAGGAAGCGAGCACCCTCAACGGGTATTCTTCTACGAATTGATGCCAAGTGGATATCAACAACCGCAATTCCCTTTCGCTCAACTACCAGTAAACTATCACCCGTTAAAAGTAAGGCAGAGGGGCGACGTAATCCCTTTACCCATTCCTTTTCAATAATTTTACCGTCAACTGAGATTTTCGATAGGTATTCTTCAGGACCTTGTACAAAATTGGAAACATAAAGCACCTGATTCGTCTCATCCCAGGCAACAGATTCAGGAAAATTAAGAGTATTCATGATTTCCCATTTTTTTGTTACACCCGATGCTAGAACTTCTGTTTCAGCATTGCGAAAAGCAAATCCCCATCCGCCCATCTGCTCGCCGATAAGCAGAAGCAAATCGTTGTCTCCCTTCTTTAGGTTAAGTTTCACCTTATCAAAGTAACCCAATAGACCAGCATAGGAAGGATCGCGGCTGGTAAATGCATTATTACCTTGATATATAACCTGGCCATTTAGAAAAATGGTGATATGATCGCTATAACCAAATGAATACCAAACCGATTCGTCAGTATCCGAAATAAGTGTTGTCTTAGCATAAACCCAAGCTGGCTGAAAAGGATTAACATTGGTGATATTCTTTGTGAGATTAATCATTCCAGATATTTCAGCATCAACAGATTTCCATATTAATCCATCAAAGGAACTGTTTAATGGGTAGTTCTCATTGTCAACCAAATTGTTGGGTAAAGATTGGGAAACCTCCCATTTCAAAATTGTACCGGGTAAAACCGGTCTGTTCATCTTAGGTCCAAATGAACAGGTTATGTCAGAAGTTACACTGAAATTTGCAAAGTATGCCGAGCCATCGGTTTGCCCATTCAGAACGATGGAACCTTTTGCTTTTCCGTGCTCCAGGTTATGAATTACCAATGCCTCCTTGGCCATATCGCCAATAAAAACTTTTGCTTGATCGTCCTTTACTACCAGCTTAAAGTGAACCCACTGGTTTGAAGCAATAGTTGCCTCCTTTGTATAACCTTCACCGTGGTATAGCTGCCAGCACGATACTCCATGATAAGCCGGAGTGTATTGAAGCGCATCGTAATGATAACCATTCGTTTTGTGGGGACGGATGTAGAAATTCTCGTAATCCTGCTGCTCATTCATCCTAAAAAAAATACCGGGATAGCCTCTCTTACCAGTTGTGTACATATCCCACTCTATTGTACCGTTTTCAATTTCAAAATTATTGAGTAAAGCAGTTCCCTGAAAAGCCTTCTTCCCCTCGAACTCAATAAAAGCACCATCGTAAACCGTCCAGTTTTTAGCATCAAATGGGATTGTTTCTTGAGACATTAATTTACAAATAGATAATGTCGTAATAGTCATAATAGTAAATAGTATTTTCATTTGAATTGGTTTTTATTTAATCTATCAATCATTTGCTTTGCGTTCTCGTTATCAGGATTTAATTCCAAAGACTTTTGATAATACTTTATTGCTTTTTCTTTATTTCCTGAGTTAAGGTAAGATTCACCTAGACTGTCAAAGGCATTAGCTGATTTTGGGAATAATTCGGTTATAAATTCAAAAACCTGAATCGCTTCAGTTGATCTATCCCACCAATACAGGAAATGATATCCCAGCCAATTTAATTCGTTTTCATCGGCGAATACTTTATCCTGAAATTCTTTGTCAATCTTGTAAAATGCAGAGATTCCTACCTGTGCACCATCGATAATAATCTTATTGATAATCTGATTCTTAGAAAAAGTAAGATCTCTGTTTCCAATTATGTCAAAGGACTCGTTATTGCCCTGATTACCTGATTTTTCTGATATGCTTTTTTTGGAGTCTTTATCGTTTTTTAAATATGCATTTAAAAATTTAAGAGAATATGTACAAACTTTTTCATAAAAGGGGGCAATGTCTGAGTAATCATTTTCCCAATACCCTGGAACTTGATTCTCAATTCCAAGCATAGCATAGGAAGTAAAAGCTCCATGATTTGTTGTATTTAACAATAATAGGTAATTATTACCAAAAACCTTTTGTTTCATAGTGTTTAATGGATGCGATTTTTCAAACCCTCCCGGACAAAATCGAGCCTGTGTTACGTGCATCCAAGGAATAGTAAGGTTTGATAAGCTATAGTTTGGATGACTTTTCGGGAGACCCGAATAGTGCGGATATAGAATACCCGCATCGAGGCTGATAAATGCATCAACCTGGGGATTTCGCATTGAGAGTATCATACCTGCCATTCCACCCATATCATACCCGATAACACCAATGCTTTTTTTATCTGCAATTGGTAAATTAAGTGCAACAGATAATGAAAACTCCAGATCGCGAACCAATGTTTCCAGATCAACAGTATTCAGATTAACCAAACGGTATTGTGTTCCCATTAACGGACAGCTAACCACAACATAACCGTGGCTGGCAAGATACTCACATAAAATAAAATGCGTAAATGGCGATTCGTAGTACAAACCCTGCCCTACAACAATTACGGGGAAGGTTTGATCCACAAAACCAGCATTATGAACAGATAGTGTCTTTTGAGATTTCAAACTGTTGAGCTTGGTGGTGCTAAAACCCTTTAGCAGCTGAACTGGTTCGGCACAATTTATATTGCTAGTTGTTCCATTGCAAAAATCACCTTTTGCCAATTCAATAAAATCATTCACCAGCATTTTTTGTTGATTGTTTTCCTTTGATGGATACCATACATAAGTTCTTATTGGTCTTGGGTTACTTAGCAAACTATCGGAATCAGAAATCTTAAGAATTGATCTGCTAAAATCATATTGCTCAAAAAGTTGGAACCCTACTCCAAACAATCCATTTTGGAAATTGAACGCATTATTCTGAGCTTTCAAACAGTTAAAGTCAATCAGAATGAAAAGCGCAACAATAAATAGTGAAATGAACGTTCTCCCTTTCATAGGTTTTTCATTAATTATTACTACATACTTAAAATTGCCTAAAAGATTACTCTGGTTTCCCTACTCGTACCTAAGCGCTTCTATTGGATTAGAGTTGGCCGCTTTGATTGATTGGGTTATTATTGTAATAGCTGCAACAAAAACAACGAAAAGCGGTGCCAGAATGAAAACAAGCCACCTGTTTTCTGCCTGATATACAAACGACTGCATCCAAATTCTGGTATAGTACCAGGCAGCAGGGATGGCAATTGCCAGTGCAATTACAACTACTTTTAGGAACTGACGGGTTAGTAGGCTGACAATTTCTTTTGTGCTGGAACCAAAAACCTTACGAATTCCAATCTCCTTAATTCGTTGACGGGCAATAAATAGAGACATCCCATACAAGCCAATTAGGGTGATAAAAATTGCAATTATGGCAAAGTACATAAACATATAACCAACAAGCAATTCTTTGGTGTATTTATCCTCAACAATCTGATTAAAATACTTAATACTTAATTTCAATTCAGGGTTTATCTTTTCGATTTTGTTCAAAATTAATTTATGTATGTTTTTAAGATTTTCAGCTTTTATTTCGCAGATTATACTTACAATGTTTTTAATATCATTGGAATAGATAAATGCAAAAGGGAAAATCTTTTCGTGAAAAGACCTGCAATGGAAATCTTTCATTACACCTACAATGGTATATTCAGTTTTATACTCACTATCGATAAAAGTTTTGCCAATTGGGTCATCCCAACCAAGTTCCTTTTTCAATGTTTCATTTATTATAACCCTATTCTTTTCGGTGGAGCTTTCTTTGCTGAACTTGTTCCCCTCTAAAAGCTTAAAATCCAACATATCAAAATATTTGTCATCGGTATAAAAGAACATAACAAGTTTTTTGCTATTTACATCATCAAAATTAAATCGACCAAACATAGTAAACTCTATTGGCAAGCCAGATGCAACCGACAAACTTTTCACTTCGGGGATTGACGACAGGTTTTCAACCATAACATTTTGTGGAACAGTTGAATTGAATGGTAGTGTTACTGATAATATATTATCCTTTTTAAAACCCAGATCGGAATTATTCGAATACCATATCTGCAACATTATAATCCCGGTGCAGCAAATTAAGAAGATTGAAATGGCAAACTGTATAACGGTGAATGCACTCTGGAATATCGACCGCCCAGATCCAACAACACATTTACCCTTAAGTGCATCGTACGATGAAAAAGATGTGAGGTAAATGGCGGGGTAACTTCCAGCAAGTATTCCAGTAATTAGCACAATAACAGCAAACCCAATGCTTAGTTGCCAACTTTCTAAATAGGTAAAATCTAGGTTTTTATTTAATAATGAATTGAAGAATGGAATAATAATTTCGGCAAGTGTAAGTGCTAAAACAAGCGATATTGCACTAATTAGCATCGATTCAAATAGGAATTGAATTACTAGCTGCTTTCGAGTTGATCCTAAAACCTTGCGAACACCAACCTCCTTTAACCGTTTAATCGATTCGGCAGTATTTAAATTCATATAGTTTATGGTTGGTATCAGTAATACTAACATTCCAATCACACCAAAAAGAATAACCCTCGAAACACTTCCTTGATCGCTATGGTAGAGGTATATATCATGTAAATGTTGAAAAGTGAAACTGTACTTTATAAAAGAGTTCTCAGACAAGTATTTTTCAGTAATTTTAGGTAACTCTTTCTCTAAAATCGAGATATCAAAACCTTTTTTAGTTTTAATGAAAGTGTAAAAACTACTATAGTTTGTACCCCAGCCATCAATTTTCCCATTGTAATCATCTAAATATGCTAAACTCACAAATGAACTAAGCATATCGAACTTGAAATGAGAGTTTTCAGGAACGTTTTCAATAACCCCTTTAACCGTATATAATCTTCCATTAGTAGCAGTAAGGATTTTATCAACGGGGTCAATTTTTCCAAAATACTTAATTGCCGCATTCTTGGTAAGTATCAATGAGAATGGTTCTTTTAGTGCAGTTTTTGAGTTTCCGTAAATAAACCTGTAGGTGAATACTTTAAAAAAGGTAGAAT
Organism: uncultured Rikenellaceae bacterium; assembly: GCA_964397135.1. GTDB lineage: Bacteria > Bacteroidota > Bacteroidia > Bacteroidales > Tenuifilaceae > MWFE01. The sequence goes on along the minus strand of CAYNHM010000002.1, from coordinate 182,756 downwards.
CAGCATAAAAAATCTTCTCGTCAAATGTTGTTTCCCCAAGAATGAATTTTATGGGGTTTTCGCTAGATATTCTAGCTTGATTTATAACATCAGGGTAGTTCTCGTTTAAGAATGGCCCAAATGGGGCATTAACTTTCGGATCTAACCCCCTTGCGCTTCCCCCGTAATTTATCTCCTGATGTAATCGGTATATCTGCCTATAATCCTTATGGAATCTATCGAATGTAAGTTCGTTAACAAGATATAATACAATTATAGCACTTATAGCTAAACCAAGGGTAAGTCCCAGTATATTAATTCCTGCAAACATGTAGTTTCTTCTCATATTTCGAAGCGCGACCACTAAGTAATTCCTTATCATAATTTAAATTTTAAAAATTCAACTTTCGCAAGCTCCAATTAATCCGCCTGCGGTAGGTTTTTAAAATTCCGGCATTTTGTATGCTTCTCATTTTCAAAGAATAATTTTTTTCTGACCAAATGCTGGGCTAAAGTTTATGGTAGAGAAAATTGCAACCATAAACATAATTTTTACTTGTGATTTCATAGTCTTATTCCTTTTTTTGTATGATATTTCAAATAATAAATAAACTCATAATGTACTGGCATTTATCTGTTTAACAAGATGCATTCTTTTATTAATGATTTGTACTTTTCTTTCATTTCTATTGAAACCTCATGTCCCTTATTTTCAAATTCAATCAGGTTTACATTAAATCCCTGAATTTTTAGGTATTCACAAGTCTCTCTTGCTTCGTTAATCGGGACAATTTTATCTAATGTGCCATGAAATGGATAGATGTGTTGGTTTTTATTTATGAAATGAACTTTGTTGATTGCTTTTTTCTCAATGCTGGCTGCAATAGGAACAGATAGCACAAATTGATCCGGATAATTTAAAGCCAACAGATAAGATAAATCTCCGCCTTGAGATACTCCAATTACTATAGATGGAGAATTGTTGTTTCCTTGTTTTTTATATTCAGCAATGAATGCATTAATCTTTTCTGCGGTTTTTGCCTGCACCAATCCCTTTTCTTCATCGCTCATTATATCATAATACTCAACAGGATAGAAGGAGTAACCATTCTCAAATTCACACTCTCCGGCAACATAAACTACTTTAACCGGAAAATCAATATCGCTAAATAACTTCTCAAATTCTTCGGGATCCGATCCCATGTAATGAAAAGCAAATATGATTGGCGTGTTTTTATCAGTTATAGTATTTCCGTAAAACTTCTCTACATAGTTTGTGGAATTAAGAACTTCATAATTCTGAGAAAAGATTGTTGTGCTTAACACTAGTAAATTTAGAAAACAGATAAACTTGGTCATAATTAACCTTTTATTTTGTTTCTACTTTTCAAGGATTAACCTATTATTAAAATAATCAAAAAAAACTGTGAACTTTTGAAGCAGAGGCAGTCCTATCATTGTATTACCATAAACATCAGTATCGTAAGAAACGGGAATAAATGCGGCTTCAATATCGTTTTCCGATATTTTACCCAAATGAATGCTTTTAATATTTCCCAAATAACCTTTCTGAACCTGCAATCCTGCTCCAAGTGTAATTTCTTTAGCATTTTCGGGGATTGTAATTTCGTTTATTCTACCTAAAGGGAGGTAAAGCGGATACAGCCCCCCCAAATCGACAAGCAAATCGAGTTTAACACTGTTTCCATTCTCAAGTTCAACGGTTGCTGAAACCAAACGGGAATTGAATGGCCCGGGCTTCATTTCCAAAACTTGCCCATTGCCCGAATAATTAAAATTTTCAGGTGGGATTAATTCTAAAAACATTTTCTGAAAATCAATTTTAACTATAAAGTTTTTAAAAAAAGCTGCACTTACTTGTCCTTCAGTTCCCTCCCAAAGATTTGGAAGGTTGGGATTGTATCTTGTAACAATGGCTGTTTGTTTATTAAATACAATATCATTGAATTGCATGACAACATTTTCTGCAAAATCGGCCTTGTTTAAACCAATTGAAGTTTCTCCTGTGAACCTGAAATTTAATGAATCAACTTTAGGGCTTCCAAAAAACAAAAGTTCATCCCATAAGGAACCATTATCCAGCATTAGATAGCATTCCTTTCCATTTATATGTGCTTTAAACCGAAATTTGTTGCGGTAGTATTCAAAGGGTATAGTTATGTTGTTTGAGGCTGAAAGAATTTGGTAATTTTCTTTATGTATATCTTGCTGCAAATTGATTTTCTCGGAATACAATTCTTTAAATATGTCAGTTGAAACCCAGTAAATATCAGCTTTCGACATATAGAAAAGGTATTTCCCATCGGGCGAAATCGATGGGCAGATATCGTTCCATTTGGTGTTTACCTGATCACCGAGCCAATAGGCTTCGCTCCAGGTTCCATCTTTCTTTTTAAAACAAACATATAGGTCGGTGTCTTCGGGATCCTCTTTCCGTTTTGAATCGAAAACAATAAAACTTTCGTCGGGAGCAATGCAAGGATGAGCGCCCATAATAGGCGAGTTAACTCCACCTCCTAAAAATTCTTTTTCGGAGTATTTGCCATCGTTATAAACATATCGATATATCCCCAGCTTCTCGCCTGTAGTAATTGTTACATACAGATTTCCATTTTTTGAAGAGGAACAAAACATTCCCTGAGCACAAAATTCGGGTTCGCTAAATTCCTGATCCTTTTTATTCATAACCCAAATGTTAACCATATTATCCTGTTTCTGCTGATCTGTAAAGTTCTCGGGATTTTCTGACATTTCTGGAGGTAAGGCAAAACGGGTATAGAAAAATTTCTTCCCATCAACAGAGATAAAAGGTTCAAAACCCGGATGTTTTTTAAAAATTTCGGATTCTGCAGGGGCGTTCCACTGACTGTTTTCCCATCGGGAGCAAAGCATTTGGCCTCCGTTCTGCATTTGGCGTACAAAGTAAAATTCTTTCCCATCGGGCGACCAAGTGCAGCCAATTTCAAGCGATTCAGGGGCAGATACAATGCCTGGAGCAAAAACCAAAGGAGATAATTCAGGAGGTTTTTGACCAAGGTATGAGTTTTCATTATTAAGAACCTGGCAATTTGATTTACCAATAATAATTAAAATCGAAACTAAAAATACCAATTGTTTTTTCATAGGTCTTTTGGTTTTAATTCTTGAATAATTTTAGCAGAAACCCAGTAAATGTCATTATTCCTGTGAAAGAAGAAGTATTTTCCATCGGGTGAAACAGTGGCAATTCCTTCGTAACCTTCAGTGTTTATTGTTTGGCCAAACGCAATTGCTTCAAACCAGCTACCATCTTCTTTTTTAAAACTGATGAACAACTCAGAGTTTCCATTTATTGGAGCATCAAATATCAGATAGCTTTCGTCAGGAGCAATAAACGGATGGGAAGCTCCAAAATATTTACTTTTATTAATTTCCTTGGGAAGGAATTCAGGCTTTGCATATTCTCCATTAATGAATTGAGATTTGTAAATCCCATAACCAGCATCAAAACTTCCGGTAAAGTAAAGCGTACAATTTAATGTTGATGTAACCGACATAATCCATCCTTTATTGATGGGTCCGGGAATATATTTGGCTTCACTCCAAGTTCCATTCTCCCTTTGCGCATACCATATTCCTCCTTCCCTGGTGGTTCCATTTGGATTTGGCCTTTGTGATTTAAAAATAACCTTTTTATTATCAGGTGTAATAAAGGCTTCATATTCTATGATATCCTTTGCAAATGGAGCTAATTTTGGGTTAGTCCACTTTCCATCAACGAATTGCATGTGCATTATTCTATTTTCTGTTCCCTGGATATCAGCTCTTCTTGTAAAGAAAACTTCTTTTCCATCAGGGGAAAATGATATAGCCGCTTCCCATTCGCTTTCTGTGGATATAATCTGGGGAGCAAAAAGTTCGGGCGTTAATCCAGGAAGCATTTGTCCCAGATATTTGTTTTCTTCCGAAATTACCGATTTGTTATTTTGGCAAAAGGAAAATCCAAAGTAACAAAACAATAAAAGTGATAAAATAATTATTCTAATCATAGTTCATTTAGTTTTTAAAATGTTTTCTAAAAAGATCAAAAATTTCGCGGTCGTAAGCTTTATCATGCCAATCGCCAGTTAAGAAAAAAACTGCACCATAATTTTTGTTTGGATCAAAAAAAGCAAAAGTTGTAATCCCTGTTCCGCCTCCACCATGAGAAAAATAATATTCTGTATCGGTTTCTCTTAGCCACCAGGTTAAGCCCATATCAAGCCGTTTGTAACGGGGAGACGAACCCATTCCTTGCACGTTTTGAGGAGTAAAGATTAAGTTTACCGTTTCGGGTATCAAAATCTGCTCACCTTTAAAATGACCATTGTTCATTAACATAATCATAAAATTTGCAAATTGCAGTGGGGTTGTATTGAGTCCTCCATCGGCATAGCCAGGCCAGGAATAATGGCAAACAGCATTCTTTCCATTAATAGTTTCAGGGTCGATACTTGGATGACCTTGTTCTTTCTTTGCTTCTTCTTCTGAAATATAGTTATAGGCTATGTGATCTATATTAAGGCTGTTATAGAACCAACCCGACTCATTCATTTCGAGTGGGGTAAATAAACTTGCGAGGCAATAATCAGGAAAAGATTGCTTTGAAATTCTTTCAACTATGTAGGCTATAAAAACATACCCTGAATTACAATATTCCCAACTTTCACCCGGTTTGTATTTTGCAAAATTTGCAGAATCGTATTTGCTGCCCTCGGGAGTATAGCAATTCCTGAGATACTCTTCGAATGATATATGTGTCTGATCACCACAGGCATAAAGGCTGGAAATATATTTACTATTATCATACAATGATGATGTATGTGTCAACAGCATTCTGAAAGTAATAGGTATATCGGGAAAATTTGGATTTCTTACACTAAAAGGCATATATAAATCAATATCATCATCAAGTGCAAACTTGCCTTTGTCGTACAAAGTCATTAACGCAGCTCCTGTTACAGTCTTCGATAAGGAACCAAGAACAAACAGGGTGTTGATATTAACTGATATTCCTTTTTTTAAATCAGCCATACCCCGAGTCATTGTCCAAACCAATTTTTCTCCTTCAATAATTCCAGCGGAAAATCCCACAAGATCGCCCTGTATAAACAAAGAATCAATACTCTTTTCAAGAGAATCATACTTATTAGAATTCTCATGACAACTCTGTATAAAGAGAATGACCATAAAAGCAATGAATAAAACAGGTACTTTTTTCATTTTATTCGTTTTAAATTAGTAATCATTTTTTTATTCATAATGCAAACTGTTTACAGGGTTTTTTACAGATGCTTTAAGAGCATGAAAAAGAACAGTAAACAGGGTTATTAATAGAATAAGAATTGTTGCATATAGAAATGGCCAAATGGTTATGCCTATTCGGTAGCTAAACTGATTTAACCAATAATCCATTAGTAAATACGATATTGGCCAGGCCAAAATAGTTGCAATTATAGTCCAGCGCATAAAGTCACTTAAGAGCAGAAGTATTATTTGGTTTATTGTTGCTCCCATAACTTTTCGTAATGCAATTTCCTTAGTGCGCCGGTCAATAGTGAAGGAAGTCATTCCTAATAGCCCCAAACAGGCCACAAAAATCATAAATAAGGTAAAGAGGAAGAATACCTGCCCTGTTCTCTGTTCATTTTGGTATTGTGCTTCATATATTGAATCGAGGAAACTGTATTCAAATGGTATTCCTGGTAAAATTTTGCCCCATTCCTCCTGAATGTAATTTAAGGTTTCATCGGTTTTGTTTGGTCTAATTTTTACTGACAAAAATTCCTCATTCCAAGGACAAGTTCCATTTAGCTTTACAATTGCTAAATTCTTTACAGGTTGATGGAATGATTCGTAGTGAAAATCTTTTACTACTCCTATAATCCTAAAAGGCTCCTGTCCTGTACCACCCACCCAAATCATCATCTGTTTTTCGAGTAAATTATCAACAGCAAGCGCTTTGGCCATACTTTCGTTTATAACAACCGCTTGTCCATCGGATGAAATATTTTCATCAAAGTAGCGTCCTGCAATCATTTCTAATTGTAAAGTTTTCTGAAAATCGGCATCGGCGATATACATATTTGTTCCTGAATTTATACCTGTGCCCTTTAGACCCATTCCAATATTGGTAAATTGTTTTCCAGGGACACTTGACGATGCTGACAATGAGATAACCGAGGTGTTTTTAAGGAGGGATTCCTTTAAAATATGTAATTTTGGGACTATTCCTCCATACGTTTTTATTATTACAACCTGATCGACATTACATCCCAAATCTTTGCTTCGGGTATAGTTCATCTGTTTTTGAACAACAATAGTCATTACAAGAAGCAATACTGTTATAAAAAACTGAAAAACAACCAAACCATTTCGAACACCTAACCCTTTTACTCCTTTTCCAATCTTGTTTCGAAATATTGCAATCGGTTTGAACGATGATAATACAAATGCAGGATATATTCCTGCTATTAGACCTATGAGCAATACTATTAGAATTAGTATGAAAAGTTGAGATGGATTGGAAAAGAAAGGAATAATTAGCCAAGATTTTGCCACTAAATTTTGGAACGCAGGCATTAACAAGGGCAAAATTAAAAGTACTAGAATTAGTGCTATAACACACATTAATACTGATTCGAACAGATACTGACGGATTAATGATAATCGCGATGACCCTAAGGTTTTTCGAACTCCAATCTCCCTTCCGCGTTCAGCAGAGCGCGCTGTTGATAAGTTCACATAATTAATTATAGCTATGAGTAGAATAAAAAGAGCTATAATTGAGAAGAAATTAACGTAGTTTGAATTACCATTTGCTTCAAACTCCCATAGTAGGTTTGATTTTAGATGGATATCAGTCAAGGGTTGTACTGGAAATTTTTTATAATTTCCTGCATCCATTACCTTTTGGTACTCCTCCTGAGAATCGAATAGGTAATTTCTAGCTATTTCATCAAGTCTTTCACTTAGAATTTGTGGTTTAATACCCTCTTTTAAAAGCGCATACGTTTTAAAGGAGTTAATTCCCCAATTTGGTTTTACATCTCTATAGTATGTTGAAAATGAACAAATAATATCAAAATGAAAGTGAGACTGCTTGGGCATATCCATAAATACACCTGTAATTGTGAATTCATCACCAAATATTTTAATGCTTCTTCCAACCGCCAACGAATCACCAAAATATTTCCGGACTGTTGATTCCGATATGACAGCTGAGTTCGGATTTGACAAAACAGTTTGAGGATTACCTGAAATTAGAGGAAAAGAAAAAAACTCGAAAAAATATACATCGGCAATTCCAACACCTTTTTCATTAAATTTTTTATTATCAACTTCAACCAGCTGTTCACCTCTAAAACCCCTGATATTCGTTGCCATTTTTATTTCAGGACACTTTTCTCTTATAGTTTGAGCAAGAACAGATGGTGTTTGAGTTTGCTCGATATGCCGATCATCAAAACGAAAAGTTTGGTACACTCTATAAATTCGATCTGCATTTTCATGAAATCTATCGTAGCTATTCTCATCGTTTACCCAAAGCAAAATAAAAATTGCTCCTGCAATACCAATAGTTAAACCAAGGATGTTTAACCCTGAATAGAATTTCTGTCTATTCATTTTTCGTAATGCTATTACTAGGAAATTTTTTATCATACTTTTAATTTTTAGTAAATAGCTTCAATTACAAATTCTGTTTGTTACTATATAATTGACGATGGAAAATTCCCTCTGCTGCATTGATTGTTATTGTATTATCTGAATAGACGGATTGCCAAGATGAGTGGTAAAATTCTTCGCCTAATGGTATAAATCCAGAAATGCAATAGCTAGTAAAATAGGGAATAGGAATAAAATACTATATTTATTCTTTTGGTTTTAATTTTTCAATAATTTTTGAGGAGACCCAATAAATGTCTGAAATCCCATTGATAAATCGGGTGAAAAAAATATACTTACTGTCGGGACTTACTGTAGCCGCTCCTTCAAAGTAATGGCTATTAATACTATTCCCTAAATGAATAGGGTAACACCATTCGTTTTTTTCGTTTCTGTAGGATATATATAAATCGTAATCTCCTTCAATTCCCGAACTACCAGGAGCATCAATTAACATATAGCTTTCATCAGCTGAGATATATGGGCGTGAAATACCTTCCAATGAATTTATATCTCCAGTTATTTTTTCCGGTTTTTGGTATTTGTAATCCTTAAAAACGGATTTAAATATTCCATTTTTACCCTCAATATTTAGATATATTGTTTTATTACCTGAAACAGAAAAATAACGTGGATATATGCTATCTCCCAAGCAAATAGGTTTTGGATTTCGAAAAATGGAATCCGAAATTTTCACCGACCATAGTCTGGCATATTTTAACGATTTTTCTTGATTTTCGAACGGTCTTTTCGAAAGAAAAAACAAACAACTGTCAGAAGTAAAGCAAGGAAGATATTCAAAGTAATCAGAAGAAAATGGAGCTTCAGCTAGATCAGTCCATTTTTCATCGTCTATTTTTGAATACCAGATTCGCTCATCCGACCTGTCTTGTTTTTCCCAAATGGTGCAAAAGAAGTACTTTCCATTGGGTGAAAAAGTCGGTGCAAACTCCCATCTGCTTTCTTTACAAATTATCTCACTTGCAAACAATTCTGGAATTGATTCTGGTGGTTTTTGACCGAAATAATTACCCATAATTTTTGAAAAATCGCTTTGATGTGCATTAGTGGTTATTGCTATTGCAAGCAAATAACCAATTAGAGGTATTATTTTCATTTTCTTTTCCTACTAATTGATAATTACTTTAATTCTTTTGGTTTTAGTTTTTCAATGATTTTTGCAGAAACCCAAAACCGTAGGAAGTCTCCCTCCTCCCTGTTCGACACAAAAAAGAGATATTTCCCATCTCCTGATACGATTGGGAGGTACTCATTTTTTGCAGTATTTATATCCGATCCAAGATTTACAGGGTCTGTCCATTTACCATTCTTAAGTCTGTAGCTTATATACAGATCGGAAAATTTATCTGCTTTATTTTTTCTGATAGAATAGAGAATATAGCTTTCGTCAGGGGCAATATATGGCATCATTCCTTGCATGTTTGTATTGTTTTGCAGTTTTAAGGGCTTTGGTTTTAGATGCGCTTTCCCGTCAAAAACAGAAATCATGATTGTGTCATTAACGGAAAGATATAGATTCTCATTCGTTGCAATTGAGAACTGCCAATGAGTCTTAAATGAATTAACTTCCTTCCCCAAAAAATGCGGAGCAGCCCATTGACCTTCCAACTTTTCACTTACAAAAAAATTTCTTCATTGTTTGTCCAAACTAATATATATATCCTTTCCCCTGAGGGTGAAAAAAATGTTCCATTACATAAACCCGGCAGTTTAAATGGCAAATCTTCCGGAGGCAGCCAGACACCATCTCTCATTCTGTAGTATTTCGCATCGATGATTATTTCATTTCCATCGGGAGAAAAGGTTGGAGAGTCATGAACATTGTTTGAAATTATACCCGGTGCAAATAGTTCTGCTTTAACACCGGGAGGTTTCTGTCCAAAATAAGAGCCAGCTAATTTTGAATAATCAATTTGTTGTGCAAATACTATTGTTTCAGCAAGAGATAATACACAAAAAAACAATCCTGTTATTGTACTTTTTGTTTTCATAAACATATTTTATTGTTAAATGAACTTAAGTTGAATGTAAACTATGTTTAATCCCCTCAATATTTTAACTGGCACCTCCGAGTTTGGCTTTACATCATAAAGCAATCTAAACAGATCTCCTGGTTCAAGTAATTTTACGTTATTAAATTCCAGAATAATATCATTCTCCTTTAATCCAGAACTGAACGAAACAGAACCTTCCTGGACAAAAGTTACTATTTGAGCATTGGCATTAGCTTTTTCATCTAAGAACAATAACCTTAATGTTTCATCATTTAAATCATCTGCATTTACAGGCCGAACTTTAATACCGAGGCGTGGTTTTTCAACAACTTCGTCCTTTGATTTAACTTTCTTTCCCACTATGGTTTGTCTCTGAAAATCGATGGCAATTTTATCCACATCACCATTTACATTTCTAAAAAAGCGAACTTTCCAGGGTTCACGATAATCATAGAACTGGTCTGGAGCTATTGGATAAATTTCATCAACTGCATACTCTTCCATCATTAGCTTGTTTTCTGAAATAAAAACACGAACAGTTGAATTGCCACCAACATTGTAGTAGCCAACGTAATTCATCAAATTTTGTGGATTAATCGAAATCGAAACGGGTCTTTCAAAGGTATAATCGGATGGAACTTTGCCAAAAGAATCCTTTATTGTATCTGATGCACCTGCTTGGATTAATATTTTTTGAACTTCTTTATGCCCGCATTTATAGGCATAATGCAATGCAGTCCATCCTTCGTTCGATTTTGCTGAAAAATCAGCACCCTTCGAAATTAAAAATTGAACCGTTTTATTACATCCTCGCTGCGATGCCAGGCAAAGTGGGGTGTTACCCCAAAGGTTTTTTACATCAATCTGAGCTCCTTCTTTTATCAGGAGTTCAATAATTTCAGTGTTTTCATGGTTTGCAGCACAATGTAATGGCAATCCACCATCGGTACCCTGAATGTTAACATCAGCGCCTTTACCGATAAGGAGTTTGGCAATATCCCAGTTCTCACGAATTAATGCCCAGTGTAAGGGGGTGTAACCCACATCATCTGTAGTGTCGATTAGCTTGTTGTTTTTCTCAATTAAGTTAAATACCAATTCTTTACCACCTTCCTTGGTAAGTTGATGAATTGATTGTGCTTTAGTTTCGAATAGAAATAAGGTAAGGATAATTACTGCAACTATTTTGTTCATAGTAATTATTGTTTGATTAATACAGCTTCGCCCCGTCAGTCACATAAATAAACTAACTTTATAAACTAGCTATCAAAAATATATGCTGAATATGCCGTATTCAAATCAATTCTCTTAAATGCAAATATTGAAGATGGGCAGTAAAAAATGGCATTAAATGGGGAAGTACTATTTCTTGCATAAAGTGCCATCTATCAATTTCTAAAATTCAAATTATAACTTGTTTGAATGTTTTTTTTGATGTGTTAAGATTATTTACTATAAGGTGTTATAGGTTTAATGCATAGAAATATTATTACTTGTAGTTGTTTGTCATAAAAACTAGCATTTATCGTAAATGTTTAATAAGTTATTTAAGAAAATTATTAATAAAATAATTAGACGACATAACTGCACTCTATGACAAAGTTTTGGATACTGTGTTTGCTTCTTAAAGGGTCGGGACAGGCTTTGCGGCTTTGCTAAAGTGAGCAATGTGTGCTGGCAATTATTTTAAAAAAAGTGTGGAGAGCAAAAAATAAAAAACATCGGGTTGGTTTGAGTGTCGGGCATCATCAAAGCTAAGCCTGCCAGCAATTACACCTACTCCTTTAATACCATTAACCTTAATGATTTCTTGAGCAATAGAAGGGGAAAAAAGGGTTGAAAGAAAAAAGAGCTGAATACATTTAACAATCAAATATTGATGTGTTTTCATGATTTTTTGTTTTTGATAGCGATAAACAATTACAATGCCAAATTACAAATTCTTATTAAATGTACAATATGACAAATAATCAATAATATGAATTTAATATGCAGATTACTATAGAAAATGAATTCTTAATCCAATGGAGGGGGTAAGATAGGTAAAGTTATTTGTAAGGCATTTGTTGTATTTGCATTCTACAAAACAACCTGAATGTAGCAAAGATTTTGATGATATGCGAACACCGAATAATTTTTGTTCTATTCCTATTCTACCTATAACATCAGAATAAAAACCATCTGCTAGGTTTAAATTTCTCGATCCACTTTCAATCCCTATACCCAGGTATGGATTAAGTGAAATGGGGAAATAGTACTTGAAGTCGAGCCCAATACGTGTTCCACCACCCTGCCAATTATTGTTACTTTTTTCAACCAGTGCGGGTAGTATGTAACCCTCTTTTGAAACGGAAGCATCGATGGATATTCTTTTTCTAATGGCTATGGATTGTTTGCAGATTCGACATAAACGGTAGAGTTGAAGATGTACTCCAGAGGGTTCTCCAACATGCAATCCCAGCCCAAAGCGCCATCTAGCCTCATGGGTTTTTTTATCCTGAATCCAGTTTGTTTTCTTCCTTTGCTGCGAATACCCTGGTAAACAGATTATTAAAATGAACAATAGAGCAATAATCTTTAACCACCTATTTTTCATTCCCGAATCATATAAGTTTAATCACTCAATCAGCCAATATGGGAAATCTCTTTCTACTTTTCTTTTTTTGTTTGTAGAAAAGTTTTGTGAAAGTAATAAATATTAAAGAAGAAAAAAAGACCGCTATTTCTAGGGTAGCGGTCTTTTCTTTCAAAGTAATGTGATTTATTCAAATTTTTTAAAAACCTCTTTAATTCTATTAATCGCTTCACGAAGTTGTTCCTCTGTAATTACTAGAGGAGGAGCAAATCGGATTATATTACCGTGAGTAGGTTTAGCCAAAACCCCATTCTGAGCCATAGCAACACATACATCCCAAGCGGTCTTACCGGGTTGATTACGGATAACAACAGCATTCAGCAATCCTTTACCGCGAACCAACTCAATCAAATGACTTTTGATACTGCGGAACTCCTCACGGAAAATTTTTCCTAAACGCTCAGCGTTTTCATCAAGTTTTTCTTCTTTTATAACCTCAAGTGCAGCAATTGCAACTTTGCCAGCGATTGGGTTTCCACCAAAAGTTGAACCATGTTGTCCTGGTTTAATGCAAAGCATTATATGATCGTCTGCAAGAACTGCAGATACAGGAAAAACACCCCCCGAAACGGCTTTGCCGAGAATTAGAATGTCAGGACGAACACCTTCATGATCACAAGCAAGCATTTTTCCAGTACGTGCAATACCTGTCTGTACTTCATCAGCAATAAAGAGTACATTATTTTTCTTGCATAGTTCGGATGCTTTTTTCAAGTAACCTTCATCTGGAACAAAAACACCTGCTTCGCCTTGAATTGGCTCAACAAGAAATCCTACAACATTTTTATCTTCGAGAGCCTTTTCAAGTGCAGGTATGTCGTTGTAGGGGATAATAATAAAACCTGGAGTGTATGGACCATATTCTGCACGAGCATCGGGATCGGTACTCATGGAGATAATGGTGGTAGTACGACCATGAAAGTTATTTTCGCACACAACAATTTTTGCTTCACCATCTTTAATGCCTTTTTTCTGATAACCCCATTTACGGCTAAGTTTAATGGCAGTTTCATCAGCTTCAGCACCCGTGTTCATGGGTAAAACTTTATCGTAACCAAAGTATTTGGTTATGTATTCCTCGTATTCACCCAACACGTTATTATAGAAAGCACGAGATGTAAGGGTTAGCTTGCGAGCTTGATTAACCATGGCTTCAACAATCTTTGGATGGCAGTGTCCTTGGTTTACTGCAGAGTAAGCTGATAGAAAGTCAAAATACTTTTTACCTTCTACGTCCCATACATAAACACCTTCACCCTTTTCAAGAACAACAGGAAGAGGATGATAATTGTGCGCACCGTACTTATCTTCACGGTCCATGTAATCTTTACTGGTCATCATAGTCATTGTGATTAGATATTATTATTGATTTTCAGATATATACAATAAAACAAAAATACAAATTATTGGACTACAATCATAAGGTAACTTTTCCATTTTTCAAACATTTAGTACCTATATATCTGTATGTTAAGCAACATATTGAACATTAATCTCAAATTGCTGTTAAATAATTGTACAAAAAAAATTAAACAGAGATGATACAAAATATTTATGAACCCATTGCCAATCGTAGGAGTGTGTTAGCATTTAATTCTCAGATTGTTTCAGACGATAAGATTAATCTGCTTATTGAAGCTGCACGTTGGGCACCCTCATCTTATAATGAGCAACCCTGGAGGTTTTACTTTGCTTCTCGTTCAAATCCCGAAGCATTTAAAAAAATCCTATCATGCCTTGTTCCTGCAAATGCCGAATGGGCACAAAATGGGTCAGTATTAATGATATCAGTAACAAAGAAGAATTTAACTTTAAACGGTAAGGAAAATGGCTATGCCATGCACGATACTGGTATGGCAACGGCAAATTTACTCATTCAGGCTGAAGCAATGGGTTTGGCAACTCATGTAATGGGAGGCTTTGATAAATCTGCTGCAAGTGAACTGCTCAACTTATCTGATGAATATATGCCTTTAGCAGCAATTGCTATTGGATATCAAGGTGATGTTAACCAGCTAAGTGATTCGAATAGGAAGAGAGATAATGCGCCTCGCCATAGAAAACAAAAAGAAGAAATTGCTATTGAATTGAAGTAATCCCTTAATAATTGAGTTGATAGTTTGACTAAAAAAGGATGAATAGATTGCTTTTTAGCTAGTTTTTGTCAAGGTTAGGTATAGAAAAATAAATTTTAGCACCCTTTTTGATTTCGCTTTCAATCCATATTTTGCCGTTGTGCATATCGATAAAATCTTTGCAGAGCATTAGCCCAATCCCAGTCCCTTTTTCACCGCCTTGCCCTTTGGTTGTAACGCCAATTTCTCCAGTGAATAGTTTTTCCTTTATGAAGGGCTCAATTCCAATACCTGTATCCTCAACAGAAACGTTAATCTCGCTATCGATATTAGCAGCAGTTAGGGTAATTGTTCCATTTAATCCAGTGTACTTTATAGCATTTGAAACAAGATTCCGAATAATCGTTTTTAACATATTTGAGTCAGCGTCTATCTGAATGTCCCTTGGAATATGGTTGAATATTTGAATATTTTTTTCTTTGGCAATATATTGAACGTATATTAGTTCTTCGCTAACAAGTTTGTAAAGATTTTGCCTTATAGGAAGAAACTTCAAGGTCTTTGTTTGTAACATTGACCATTGTAATAGGTTGTCAAGCAGAACGTTACCCTTGTTTGAGCTATCGTAGATTATTCTTAAAAATGATTGGATCTCATTTTTGCTATACGAGTCAAACTGCGATAGTAATACTTCAGAGTACCCAGAAATACTGTTAAAAGGATTTTTTAGATCGTGTGCAATAACAGCTATTAACTTGTCCTTTATTTGGTTGATCTTTTCAAGTTCTTTATTTTTTTCATCAACGGCGTTAGCTTTTTCTTGTATAATCTCCTTTTGCTTTTCAATCTCTGAGTTTTTATGCTTTAGTTGAAGGTTGGTAACCTTAACTTTTCTATTAATTGAGATAATAAAAAAAATGAAAGCTACTGCTATTGCTGTAAAAGCAAAAGATAGAAAAAGAAAATATTTTTGGTTTCTGATCCTTTGAGAATTGATCTCCTGCTCCTTGCGAAGTAAAAGGTTTTCCTTTGCTCTCGCTTCCAGCTCGTATGTTATTTTAATTTGACCCAGAACTTCAGCTTTTTCTTTGCTGAAAAGGCTATCATTTAATTGGCTTACTCTTTTGTATAACTTTGTGGCGTCCTTGTATTGTTGTTTTGTTTCAAAGATATTAGCTAGTAAAGTTGCAGAGTTTTTTTCTTCACTAAGCGAACCAATTTCCTTAGCCATTGAAAGACTTTTGGCAGCATAATTGGCAGCTTTGTCAACTTTTTTCATCGAGAAATAATCTTCTGAAATCTCCCTGAGAATGCTTATCATTCCCACTTTATCGTTGAATTGTTGAGCATTTTCTAATGCTTGATAATGAAAATCTAGTCCCTTTTGAGATTCACCCATGTACCTGTAGATTGTTCCAATATTGCTTTTACTTGCTCCAACACCTCTTTGATCACTATCCTCCTCATTAGCAGCTAAAGCTCTATAGAAATAGGTTAGGGCTAGGTCATACTTACTACCCCGAAAGTAAACCCAACCAATATTATTTAGAGTTATTCCAATATCTTTGGTAGACCCTGTTTTTTCTTTATATTCAAGCGATTTTTGATAATATTCCAAGGCTTCCTTATCGTTGCCCATCTCCGAAAAAATGAATCCAATATTATTAAAAGTCGAAATTATGCCCTCAAAATCACCAATTTCCTCCCTTATCCTCGAGGCTTCCGCTAAATCAATCATTCCTAAATCAAATCGTCCTAAAATTGCCGCTGCAGTTCCTTTATTGTGAATTGCAGTTGCTAAGCCATGTATATAATCAATTTGGTTGCATAAATCGTAGGCTTTTATGGCGTACTCAAGAGATAGCTTGGGATTATTTCGACGGTTTTTATAAGAAAGGTTATTTAATGAATCGATAAGTTCGGGAGAAACTTTTTGGCTTAATTCATTATTATTACAGTGAACCTTCGCTGAAAAAAAAGAGGCAAGAAATAAAACTAGTAAAATTATTTTTAACAAATATTTCATATTAAGGTAATATTAATTTCACCCAACAGTTATTCAGTTCGTAAATTTATAAAAATAAAAATATTTACAAAGTATTATGTGTATATTTAATATACTTCAATGAAATATACTTATTTGAAATTCAGAAAAATGACACTAATTTTTTTTATTCTGTTTTTTTAATAAGCTGGTTAAAAGATCTCTTTTACGTACCGAAACAGGAACAACTGTATCATCTGACATGATAATGCAACTTTCGGGGAAACGTTTGTAACTTTTTACATAGTTTAAGTTAACAAGATGTGATTGATGGGATCTGAAAAAACCAGAGGAAGAAAGCATATCGTCAAATTCTTTTAATGTTTTTGATACTAGCACCTTAGGTTTACTGATAAAATAAAACATGGTGTAGTTATTGTGCGATTCACATCGTATAACCTCATCTTTATCTACTATTATTACTGATTCGAATGTTTTTAGAATGAGTTTTTGTGGAACCTTTTCATCCGTTTGGATATTTTCTATAAATGTTTGAAATTTTTGGTTAACTTCTTCCTCCCAAATAGTTTCGTTTAGTTTCTCAACCGCTATGATAAGTTCATTCGGGTCGATAGGCTTAAGAATAAAATCAATTGCACTAAAGCGAAATGCTTTAACAGCAAATTCTTGATAAGCTGTAATAATAACGAATTTAAAATCAATGGAAGGAAATTTTTTTAGTAAATCAAACCCTGTTCCATCAGGCATTTGAATGTCGAGAAAGACTACTTCTGGTTTTTGAGAAAGGATTAGTTCGTACCCTGATTCAACGTTATTTGCTTGTCCAATTACCTTAACATTTGGACAGAAAAGTCGCAACATATTGTTTAGGGCATCCCTTGCTGGAGCTTCGTCGTCAATAATGGCTGCAGTCATCATAGGCTTATGTGTTTACTTTGCTAAAGCATGGGTATTGTAAATCGTATTAAAGTTCCATGTTCTCCAATTGTTGATCCTTGTGAAAGATCTGTAATCTCCATTTTAACCTGTCTTCGGTATACTTTTTTAAGATTTTGAATCCTTTCATTGGTTATTCTTATTGCAAGCGATTCGTGATCCTTCTTTTTCTTTTGGTTTATTTGTGACGACTTTTCATAACCAACTCCATTGTCTTCAACTTCGAGTATAATTGATGAAGATAATAAACTAAAACTAATTTTAATGATACCTTTTCCACTTAGATGAATAACTCCATGTTCAATGGCATTTTCTATGAATGGCTGAGCAAGCATTGGTGGTATGGTTTGATGCTCAACATCAATGTCTGGATCGATGTTAATTAAATACTCAAATTTATCTTCAAACCTTAAACCTTGTAATTCTAGATAGTGTGTTAATGTTTCTACTTCCTTGGAAATAGGAATTAAATCCTTGCGTGAGTTTTCCAGAATCAGTCGTACAAGCTTTGAAAAATTTGCCAAATATTTTCCTGCTAGGTAAGGTTCATTCCTGAAGATGTAACTCTGAATTGCAGTTAATGAGTTAAAAACGAAGTGGGGATTCATTTGGGTGAGCAAAAATCTTTGCTCTAGCTCAACAATTCTTTTTTGATATTTTTTTTTGAAATAAAATATAGTAAGTGCAGAAATTACAATTATTAGGCTAAATAATAATATAATAATCCAGTTGTGGGAAATTTCAAACAATCTTAATGCGTTGAACGACACTAATGGATATTCTCTGAAGGTTATAAACAGTTTATCCTGAGGAAAAAGAAGCAACATTTATCTTTTTTTAAGTGCTGAAGAAAATAAATAAATTATTGAAATTTCTGCAAGGTATTATAAAAGCTAAAAGTAAACAATAAAAGCAATCAATTTTGCTTAGGTATGTATTACTTTAATCAAATTTTGTGAGAGATAAAAGATTGTGACTATATGGATCAGAAATTAGCGGAAATTTTGATATTTATTCTCCTGGATGTAAGGTAATTTGGCACAGCATAATGGCCAGATTCGTTGTTTTGGTTCGATACGGTTTGAACCCAAAGATAAGAGACGGTGTTTTTAAAGTCGAACAGGTTAAATACTTCAGCACCTACCCAGAAACTCTTAATCCAGGCTATACTCTTGAAAGCATTTCCACCTTTTCCTCCATCATCCTTGAATACCTTTGTAAAACCAATGTCAACCCTTTTGTATGAAGGCATCCGTGCAACTACATCGTAACGCGGAGAGCTGGGCACGCTAAATGGAAGCCCTGTGCCAAAGAAACCACTTATATGAGCCCGAAATGTTGGGTTTCCAGGTAGATAGTCTTGAAAAAACGCTCCAACACTAAAACGCTGGTCGGTTGGCCGGGGATAGTATCCAGGATATTGAATTTCACCATGCTTGTCAACATAAAAGTCAGCTTCAATATCTTCAAATGTTTTCATGAGCGATAAGCTTGCCCATGATTCTGCTCCTTTAACAAACTCGCCATTGATCTTTAAATCAATGCCTTGAGCGTATCCTTTGGCTAGATTTTCTCCAGCATACTTTATCCTAACATTATCAATTTTGTAAGGAATTAAATTGTTTAAATGCTTGTAGTATATTTCGGTTTGAAAACGGAATGGTCGCTCCCAAGCGATGAATTGATACTCCATACCAAAAACAGCATGTATTGATTGCTGTGCCTTGATATTAGGATTTAAATTTCCATTGGGATATCGGAATTCCTTGTACATCGCTGGTTGGTGGTAGAAACCTCCCGATAGGTGAAATGCCATATTTCGATTCCAGTTTGGCTTAAGCATGAGTGATGCTCTGGGACTAATATTCATTTCCTGATTTAAACTCCAGAACGAAAACCTTACTCCAGCATTAGCTGTTAACTCCCATTCTTTTATATTAAATCGATAGCTATCCTGTAAGAAGCCAGAAAAACGATGGCTAAGAATACTATTGGCCGATCGTAGGTGATATGAAAGAATTAAATCTTGGCCATTGTAGGGAACAGAATATCCTGAAGAATCAATCAGGTCCCATTCATTGATTCTATCCTCAATATTCTCAATTTGATACCTTAAACCCCATCTTAGGTTATTTCCGTTGGTTGCAATTGTTCCAATGTGCTCAATACGGTAGAATTCAGCATCAAGATAGTTACGGGCGTGATTAATAAACCCCCCAATACCAACGTTTATACTGCTGTCGCCATATGTGGTTGAACCTAAGGAGTTATCAAGTTCGTTAAGGAGATATTGTCCTATCACATCAAAGGTTTCTGCTTCGCGAGCGATATAGCTGGCTGCAATTAGCTTAAGTAGTACACTTTCCGATGGCCGGAAATCGGCAGTAATGGCTCCCTGCATGGTTTCAAAACGGTTCACCTCTTGCCCTTCATAGAATACTTTTAATTGCAATGCGTTGGTAAAGCTGCCAAATCGGGTTTCACGTATGTCCGGAGCAAATTGATACTTGTTCGACGAGTAGTTGCCAAGAAAACTGATCTGGAAAGCCGGGGAGAAACGCCAGAACAGATTCGATTGCAAATCGATAAATGAGGGGGCATATTCGCCACTAACATCAAGAGTGCTAAGCAGATATTGAGATGTTTTGTATCTAACACCAGTAATATGAGTAAACTTTTCGTTTACACCAATGCCTTCAATCAATCCATTGGCTCCTAACAGGCTCATCTCAACCTGAGCAGCATTTCGTGTTGGCTGACGGTATCTAATGTTGAGTACCGATGACATTTTATCGCCGAATTCAGCATTAAATCCTCCTGCTGAGAATTCTATACCTTCTACCATATCAGAATTGATAAAGCTAAGTCCTTCCTGTTGTCCAGATCGGATAAGGAAAGGTCGATATATTTCAATATCGTTCACATAAACAAGGTTCTCATCGAAATTACCACCCCGCACCGAATACTGAGAGCTCATCTCGTTGGCAGAGGAAACACCTGGGAGGGTTTTCAGAATAGACTCAAAGCTTCCTGATGCATCTGGTATGAACTCCATATCCCTAGGGCTAATTCTTTCAATATTGCCAAATCGTCTTTGGGTAGAAAGCACCGAAACTTCCTCTAATTGACTTATCGATGTATTTAAAGTAGTATTCACCAAATACCTCTGCCCTTGAGTAACTTTGATAATTTGTTCATGTGGCTCAAAACCAACGGCAGAAAAAATTAAAAAAACTGAATCCGATGGAGAAATATAGAGTTTATAGTATCCATCTGCATTGCAGGCAACCCCTTGGTTCGTATCCTTAATGGTTACGTTGGCAAATGATATGGGACTATTGTTTTCATCGGTTACTCTTCCCTCTACCAAGGCAACATTTTGCGCAGCGGAAGGAATTGATAAAATGAAAAATGAAAGAATAAAGATGATAACAAATACTCTAACAAACATTTGATGGTATGATGGAAGGATAAATTGCATTTTTGTTAAATCTAAGATATAAAGTTTTATTGATATAAATGAAACGCAAAGCTATAAGAAAATTGTGCATAATATGAAGAATTGTTTTAAAATAGCTACTATGAAATGATAACCAGACATAAAAGAAAAATAAGGGCTAATTTTTCAGAAAAAAAGCTGGACAAATCTATACGAAAGATGTCATAATGACATTAATTGCAATGTATATGTGCCATAGTGGCTTAATTTTTTGTTTGGAATGTTTTTTATGGATATAATTTAAAATGAATTAAAGTAGTAACCCAAAAAAAAATGAAATATGACACTAATAAGTCTTAAGCGCCCGAGCGCATCGAAACCCTACTCAACCAGTGATGAGTATCGTGATTTTGTAAATAGTTTTTCACGAGCCGTTAATAGGTATGCAAAGGAATGTTCTGATACCCCAGCGGTTAATATTATTGAAGAGCCCAATCAGTTTAGAATTGAATTAGCAGCACCTGGTTATTCCAAGAAAGATTTTTCGATTAATATCGAAAAGGATGTTCTCACCATTTCAGCAAACCCTGAAATAAATGAAGATGTTGAAAATAATATAATTCAGTGTGAGTTTGGCAAGGGATCTTTTCAACGCTCCTTTACAATGGGTAGATCTATTGACTCAACCAAAATAGGAGCATCGAGTAAGGATGGTATCCTTACCATTATTCTTCCAAAACGAGAGGAAGCTATTGAAAAGCCAGCTAGAACAATAAGTATAGATTAAAATGTTTTTTTATTGATTATTAATTTTTTAGAATAGTCTGAAAATCTGCTCATTGGTTTAAACAATTGCCAATGGGCTTTTTCATACAATGAAAGTTAGTGGGCGAGTTTTAGACTCTTTCTTTTATATTAAGGTGTTTTTTTATAAAAATCTTTGAGTATTAGTACATATTCTTTATTTTCGTGGGCTGAAAATGAAACCAAATCTAGTATATTCCTAGACTGAAAAAGAAAGAAAAACACGCTAACTCATGGAAATTAAAGACCAGAAGGATCCGATCGAGAACGATCAGTTCGGCAACGCCGAAAGTACTTTAGAAAACTCTGAAAACATTGCTGATCAGCCACTGGAACAGACCGGTGGAAAAGAAAAGAAGAAAGCGACCAAAACTTCGACCAAAAAAACAAGCAAAGTTGAACCGAAAAAAGAGTCCAAACCCAAAGCTAAAACCTCAACAAGTAAAGCTAAAAAAGCAAAGGATCAACTTTCAACTCAAGAAGATTCATCAGTTGATTCTGATGAAAAGAAGGTAGCCAAGACTCAAGATGATCAAAAAGAGGAAAAAGTAGGGATTGAAAAAGTTGTGCTACCAATTGAAGACTCTGAAAACATAAAAAAAATTCAAGACAAAAAAACTGCTCAAAAAAAGAAGGTAAAAAATGAGCCTGAACTTGAGAAGAGTCTTGAAGATGAAGAGGATTTTGATGAAGATGAATCCGAAATCGATGAATTAATCGAAGGAGAAGAATCAACAGATTATTCTCAAATGTCGAGAGAGGAATTAGTGGATAGATTAACACAATTGCTTACAGATAAACCAATTCAAAAAGTTAGGGCTGAAGTTGAAAGCATTAAGGTTAATTTTTACAAAAAGCATAAAGCCGAGTTTGAGAAGAAACGTAAGGATTGGGTTGAGGCAGGAGGAAATATTGAGGAATTTGAGACCCCTGAAGATCCCATGGAACCTCAAATTAAGGAGTTGCTAAAACAGTATCGTGAATTTAAATCTCAGTATAATAGAGACTTAGAAGTTCAAAAGGTTAAGAATCTTGAAGCAAAACAGCAAATTATTGAAGATATTAAAGATCTGGTTAACCGAAATGAATCTGTTAATCAAACCTTCCAGGATTTTAGAGAGTTACAGCAGAAATGGCGTGAGATTGGTCCAGTGCCTCAGGCAAATCTAAACGATTTATGGGAAACATATCATCACCATGTTCAGGCTTTTTACGATTATGTCAAGATAAACAAGGATTTACGAGATCTTGATTTAAAACGTAACCTTGAAGAAAAAATCATACTCTGTGAGAAGGCAGAGGAATTACTTCTTGAACCATCGGTTATTACAGCTTTTAAGAAGCTTCAGAAACTTCATAATCAATGGAGAGAAATTGGCCCAGTTCCTGGCGAAAATAGAACTGAAATATGGGAACGTTTTAAAGGCGTAACCTCCAGCATCAACAAAAGACATCAGGAACATTTCGAATCGTTGAGAGAAGATCAAAAAGTTAACTTAGAAGCGAAGACAGCACTTTGTGAAAAGGCTGAAGATCTTGCTGCGAAGGTTATAAAATCTGCAAAAGATTGGAATAAGTATTCTAAGGAAATGATCGAATTGCAAAAGATTTGGAAAACAATTGGATTTGCTCCCAAAAAGGATAATAACAAGATATACGAAAGATTCCGTACAGCGTGCGATAATTTTTTCAACAATAAGCGTGAATTTTATCAGGATTCTAGAGAAGAGCAGTTGAGCAATCTGCAGCTCAAGACCGAACTTTGTATGCAGGCAGAAGCTTTAAAGGAAAGCACTGAATGGAAAAAAACCTCTGATGAACTTATAAACCTTCAGAAACGTTGGAAGGAAATAGGTCCTGTGCCTCGAAAACATAGCGAAGAGCTATGGAGGCGATTTAGGGCAGCATGCGACCAATTTTTCGAAAATAAATCAAAGCATTTTTCACAGGTTGACAACAAGTACATAGAGAATCTTAAGGCAAAAGAAGATCTTATTGCCGAAATTCAACAATACGTTTTTTCTGAAAACGTTGAGGAAAGTCTAAAAGTACTTAAGGACTTTCAACGTCGTTGGGCAGAGATAGGGTTTGTCCCTATTAAGAAAAAGGATGAACTTCAAAGAAATTATCGTGAGGCTATCAATAAACATTTTGAGGGGCTCAAAATTGATAACTCTAGAAAAAATATCCTTAAGTTTAAAACTAAGATAGACACTATACAAGGTAATCCAAGGCAGGAAAATAAGATAAGGATCGAACGCGAAAGGCTTTTCAACCAGATGAAACAGCTGGAGAATGATATTGTACTTTGGGAAAATAATATTGGGTTCTTTACCAAGTCAAAAAATGCAGAACAGCTGATAAAGGATGTGGAGAATAAAATTGAAAAGGCTAGGGTTGATTTGAAGGTTATTGAAGAGAAGATACGCTTGATTGATAATATGGATAAAGCATAATTTCACATCCAATTTGTTAATAGTATGCCTCACAACACAAAGTATGTTTTCGTAACAGGAGGAGTAACATCCTCCTTGGGAAAGGGGATTATTTCATCTTCACTTGCTAAACTTCTACAGAGCAGGGGCTATTCTGTAACCATTCAGAAATTAGATCCATACATTAATGTTGACCCTGGCACTTTAAACCCTTACGAGCATGGTGAGTGCTATGTTACCGAGGATGGAGCTGAAACCGATCTTGATCTTGGTCATTACGAGAGATTTTTAAATGCCCATACAACCCAGGCAAATAATGTGACCACTGGCAGAATATACCAATCTGTAATTAATAAGGAGAGGAAAGGGGATTATTTGGGCAAAACGGTGCAGGTTATACCCCATATCACCGATGAGATAAAACGTCGAATTAAGTTGGTCGGTACTAAAAACAAATTTGATGTGGTAATAACCGAAATAGGCGGAACAGTTGGTGATATTGAGTCATTGCCTTACATTGAAGCAGTTAGGCAGCTAAAATGGGAGTTAGGAATAACCAATACAGCATTTATCCATCTAACTCTAGTACCTTACTTAGCCTCTTCGGGTGAACTTAAGACAAAGCCAACCCAACACTCAGTTAAGGTTTTGCTAGAGAATGGTATTCAACCAGATGTATTAGTTTTACGAACAGAACACCCACTTACAGAGGAAATTAGAAAGAAAGTATCGCTTTTCTGCAACGTAAGTTTACAATCTGTTATAGAGTCAATTGATGTTTCCACAATATATGAGGTTCCACTATTGATGCTTAAGGAAAAGTTAGATTTGACTGTGCTACAAAAGTTGAATTTACCTGAGGGCAATATACCAGATTTAAACGATTGGAAACAGTTCGTGGCAAAGCTGAAAAATCCAAAAACAACTGTTAAAATAGGTTTAGTGGGAAAGTATGTTGAGTTGCCAGATGCATACAAATCTATTGTTGAAGGCCTTATCCATGCAGGAGCAGTAAATGAGTGTAAGATTAATTTGGAGTCTATCCACTCAGAGGATATAGAGGAAAATAATCTTGATGATAAATTAGGCCATCTTCAGGGAATACTGGTTGCCCCTGGTTTTGGACATAGAGGAGTAGAGGGTAAAATTCTAACAGTTAAGTATGCCCGAGAGAATGGAATTCCATTTTTTGGTATTTGCCTTGGAATGCAGTGTGCCGTTATTGAATTTGCCAGAAATATGCTTGGTTATGTTGATGCAAACTCTACAGAGATGGTTAGGCATACGACACACCCTGTTATTGATTTAATGGAAAACCAGAAGGGGGTTACTGATAAGGGTGGAACTATGCGATTGGGTGCATATTCGTGCAGAATTAAAAAGAATACAAAAGCATTTGATGCATACGCTAGAACGGAGACAAAAGAACGACACCGACATAGGTACGAATTCAACAATGCTTACCTTGAAAGGTTTGAAAAGAGTGGGATGATGGCGGTTGGTATTAATCCAGAAACAAATTTGGTGGAAATTATTGAACTTAAAAATCATAAATGGTTCATAGGTGTTCAGTTTCATCCTGAGTATAAAAGCACAGTTTTGAACCCACACCCTTTGTTTGTTGCTTTTATTAAGTCTGCTTTAAAGGGATGATAACTCCTCTTAATGACATAAGACTCTAAATGTTAGAACTTGATGCCATAAATAAAATCATTCATATTGAAAATTTCTATTGTTCAGTTGAATATAATGGGTGTTATTCAATATTTTATTTAGTGCTTATTTATTTGCTATCTTTGCAAATCTAATGTAGTTACAACTAATTGGTTTATCGATAATTAAAAATATCAAAGGTTAAGAAATGGATAGAAATACAATTATTGGCTTTTTACTAGTACTGGGAATACTTATTGGTTTTAGTTACTTAAATCGTCCATCAAAGGAAGAAGTAGAAGTTGCTAAAAGACGAAGTGATTCCCTTGCACTAGTGAGAGCAGAACAAGAGCAAATGTTGAGAGCAGCAGAAGAAATTGCAAAGCAGAAGATGGCTGAAAGAGACTCTCTATCTATTGTTGATGAGAAGCTAAGATTAGGATCATTTGCTGATGCTAGTGTTGGTGAAAGAACCTTTATTGCTCTCGAGAATGATTTAATGAAGGTAAATGTTTCAACCCTAGGGGGAAATATCTATTCAGTTGAGTTGAAGAATTATTTCACCTATAGCCAAGAGCCATTAGTGCTTTTCGCGGATGATAAAAATGTTTTTGGACTTCAATTCTGGGGTTTTAACAATAATATCGAAACCCACAAGCTGTTTTTTATTCCCGATACACACGATCAGGTTATTGTTGCTACCGAAGAATCAGGGGCCAAGACTTTAACAATGAGACTTTTGGCTGGCGATTTATCATATATAGATTATAAATATACAATTTACCCTGAATCATACTTGATAGACTATAGCATTCAGTTCAAGAACATGGATAATGTTATATCCGGTAGACCAGGTTCAATAGATTTGATTTGGGACTTTCTGTTGCCCCAACTCGAAAAGGGGATTGCCAACGAATGTAATTACACTTCAATTTCGTATCGCCTTCCCAATGGCGATTTTGAAGAGTTAAATCCTCGAAGCGATAAGAGTAATGATGAGGTAAAAACAAGAATACAGTGGATTGGCTATAAGCAGCAGTTTTTTTCCACATTTTTAGTATCTGACGAGCATTTTCTCAATGCCGATTTTACCTCAACCAAGATTGCAGATGGGGGCTACACAAAACAGTTTACTTCACGGATCAGCATCCCTTTCGATAATGGGAGGGATGAAGTGCAAAACTTTAAAATGTACTTTGGTCCAAATCACTTCAATACCCTTAAGCAGTATGAATATGGTTTTGAAGATGTAGTACCCCTTGGTAGCTGGATAATTAAGTGGATAAACCGTTATGTAATAATTTTTTTATTTGACTTTCTTGATAACTATATTGGTAGTTACGGGCTAATCATTCTTCTTCTTACCATAATAATTAAAGTTGTTTTATTTCCTCTAACTTTTAAATCGTATACAAGTCAAGCGAGGATGAGGGTTCTCAAACCGCAGGTTGATGAGATTAATGCAAAGTTCCCCAAAAAGGAAGATGCCATGAAAAAGCAACAGGCTGTTATGGCACTTTATAAAAAGGTAGGAGTGAGTCCACTGGGAGGATGTTTGCCCACATTAATTCAGTTTCCGTTTTTGATAGCCATGTTCCGGTTTTTCCCAGCATCTTTTGAACTTAGACAAAAAAGTTTCCTTTGGGCAGATGACCTATCTACGTACGATTCAATAATCGATTTACCATTCACTATTCCTATGTATGGTGATCATATTAGCCTTTTTACGTTACTAATGGCTGTAGCAATGTTTATCACATCCAAAACGAGTACATCGCAAATGGGTGATACTAATGCTCAGATGCCCGGAATGAAGTTTATGATGCTTTACATGATGCCTTTGATGCTTTTAGTCTGGTTCAATAACTACTCTGCAGGATTAAGCTATTACTACTTCCTTTCCAATGTAATAACCCTTGGGCAAACATATCTTATTAGGCAAACAGTTGATGATAAAGAAATTCTATCCAAACTAAATGCTAATAGTAAAAAACCGGTCACTAAATCGAAGTTTCAGGCAAAGCTTGAGGAGATGGCAAAGCAGAAAACTCAAATTCAAAAGAAAAAGAAGTAGTTTGTATAACCAAAAGAAAACCGTTGTTTATTAGCAACGGTTTTTTTAACTCTTTATACTTAATCAGAAATACGTGTGAAATAGTGGTAAAAAAAAGCCAAACCAAAGGTTTGGCCAGAAGAAAAAAATATGATAGATGAATATCGTAAATAATTCGTTGATAGTTAATCAACGATTTGAATCATCTTAAAAGGAACTTTGATAATCGATTCGTAGTCTTCTCCCGCTTCAAGCATGTCTTCGTCATCTTCTTCATAGTACCAGTTAATAACAACATCGTTGTTATTCTTCTTAAGCACTTCAAGTTTTTTGAAGACATCCAAAATGCATTTGGATGAACTAGTATTAAAGTACTCAAGTTGAACATTAACTATTGTTTTGGGAGCAGGACTATTTGAATATTCCTCAAGCCAATCAACGATAGGCTTGTAGAACTCAATTGAGTTCTCAGGAATTGATCGTCCTTTAATTTCGACAACCCCTGTTTCAGCATTCATAGTAATGGTTGGGGTCTTGGGAGTTCCTTCAATGCTTATCAATTCCATAGTTTTTTATTTTTATTAAATTATTTCAGGCGTGTTGATGAAAACTATAAGGTTAAAAAAATCAAAATCTTTGTTGTATTCAAAAAATCTGTATTCAAGTTTATTCCCCGTTTTCCTTGCCATATCAATTAGACCTAATCCTCCGCCTCCCTTCTCAGAAAACTTTTGATTATTGAGAACAAATTTATAAAAATCTTTTAACTCTTCACTCGAAAGTGAATTAATCTTATCAATTTTTTCTTTTATTATAGGAATTTTATTGTGATGAATAAAATTTCCCGTTGAAATTCTATACCCATCGTTAAGCTTACTTAGTATAAAAATCCCAAAATTTGACTTGCAATCATCCTTATCTTCATTTTCACTTAAAGGTGTATCAACGTGGTGATAAAGATTTTGAAGGCTTTCAACCAAAACGTTGTACAATTTCTTTTTTATGGCATTTTGGATTTCTGCTTTTTCAAGCTTAAGTTCAACTAGACTTAGAGTGTTGGCTATAATGTCAGCACCAATAGTTCCCTTGTAAGCAACAACCACCTCACCCTGGTTCATCTGTTCATAGCATTGATCGAGGAAAAAACTCATTAGGATGTGATGTTAGCCATTCATTTATTAGTCCAAAAGTCGCAAGAACAAATATATAAAAATAAAATACGAAATACCAAACAGCCCTGAAAATTTTTTGTCAAAATATATCACTAATTCATAAAGTATTTTGTGAAGATATAGATAGTTATTACTTAATCAAAAAATTTCCAATAATTTCTACATAAGAGAGTTCTTTTGTATCATGTATATTTAATGTAAAGATATACACGGCGATAGGTTGGGGGTAGGATTATTAAGAATGTATTGATCATTGATGCTTTTTTTTCCGACTACCTGAATATACACTGAATCGTTGATATTTACATTCAATGGGTCCATTGAATAGTGTCATCGTTTTTGAAGGATGCAAACCAAAATTCTTAAGAGCATCCCGATTACCACTAATAAGCCAGATATCATATCCAGTGTAACGTTGCTTAAAACAATCACCTAATTGTCTATAAAACACATCCAGCTGATTTTGGCGAAGCCTTTCACCGTAGGGTGGGTTAGTGATCATAATACCAGGAGCTTGAGGAGGTACAAAGTCAAATATTGACTGTGATTTTAATTGAATAAATTTTTGAAGCCCCGAATTGCGTAAATTATCGGAAGCAATGTTAATTGCATTTTTTGAGATATCCCCCCCAATGATTACAGTATCTGATTCTTTTTCATTAGTATCATCATTAAAAACCTTTTCAAAAATGCTTTTGTCAAAATCGAGCCAGTTTTCGAAGCCAAACTCTTTGCGGAAAATTCCCGGTGAAATACCCTTTGCCAGAAGGGCAGCCTCGATAAGAATTGTGCCTGAACCACACATGGGGTCAACAAATGGAGTTTTTCTATCCCAACCTGAAAGGAGAATTAGCCCTGCGGCTAAAACCTCATTTATAGGAGCAACGTCTTGATGTAATCGATATCCCCTTTTATGCAACGATTCTCCAGATGAGTCAAGGAGTATAGTGCAATCTTGGTTTGAGATGTGAATGTGTATCTGTATATGGGGTTTTTGAGGATCGACGAAGGGACGTTTTCCAAATCGATCACGAAAATGATCAGCAATAGCATCCTTTAGTTTAAGCGCTATGAAGTGTGAGTGTGTGAAGACATCAGAATTCACCACACTATCCACAGCAAATTTATGTGAAAGATCCATTATGGATGTCCAGTCGAATTTCTTTGCCAGACCATATAGCTCATCCTCGTTTTTTGCCTTAAAGTGGTATATTTGTTTTAGGATTCTCGTGGCTGTATGTGTTTGAAAATTTGCTCGGTATAGTGTTTCAGTATTTCCCGAAAATTTAACGACCCGGCGATCAATCTCTACATTTTCTGCACCAATGGATTTTAGCTCATTTGACAAGATTTCTTCAAGCCCATGAAGGGTTTTTGCTACGAATTCACACTTTTCTTTCATTAGATTAGATGCTAAGATGTTATAATTCTAAAATGTGATCAAAAAAAGAAAGTTATCTTTTCTTAGCTTTTGTGATAAGTGGTTTACCTCCTTGTGTTTTCTTCGAAAAAATGGAGAGTATTTTTTCCGCATCATTGAAAGGAACAGTAACGAAAGAAAAATCATCGTAAACCCCAATGTCATCAATTTTATTATCAGGTATGTTGATTTCTTTTCTTATCAATGATGATATCTTTCTGGGAGTCATCCCATCGTGTTTGCCTAGTGCTATGAATAGACGAGTTGTCCCCTTGGTGTCAACTTTAAATCCTCTAATCTCAGGATAATTTCTTTCTTCCAGCTGATTTTTAAAGGCCATACGGAGCAATGCAGCAAGCGCAATTTCAGGGCTATTGACTTCAAGTAGGTTCTCGGCCATTCCTAGATAATCAATATATGTCTGATTGGCAACAATGGATTGAAGATCTTCCCTGATCTTTGCCTTCTTCATTTCAATAACATCTTGCACTCCGGGCAACATCTCTTTACGAATGTTTGATTTCATGAATTTCTGGAAGTACAAGAATTTTCTGTACTCATCGGGAGTGATAAAAGTTATTGCTGTTCCTTCCTTACCGGCTCTGCCTGTACGCCCAACCCGGTGAATATACGATTCAGGATCTTGCGGTAAGCTGTAGTTTATAACATGCGTTAGGTCAGAAATATCAATTCCTCTGGCTGCAACATCGGTTGCCACTAGTATATTTATGTGCTTATTTCGAAATTTTTTCAGAGTTTTTTCTCTCTGAGCCTGTGAAATATCGCCATGAAGCCCTTCGCTTGAATAACCTCGCTCTATAAGTTTTGACGCTAATTCGTCAACATCAACTCTTGTTCTACAAAAAACTAAGCCATAGAATTCAGGTTCGATATCGATTATTCGAGTAAGGGCATCAAATTTATCAGACTTGCTAACTTCAAAGTAGATTTGATCGGTTAAATCAACGGTTCGATGTTGCTGTCCAACCATTAATTTTTTTGGGTCTTTCATAAACTTCCCTGCCAGTTTAACTATCCTATCGGGCATTGTGGCAGAGAATAGGAGCATTCTTTTTTGGTCGGTAGTATGGCTTAATATTTCCTCAATATCTTCAATAAAACCCATATTAAGCATTTCATCTGCTTCGTCGAGAACGGCCCATTCTATAGTGTTAAGTTTCAAATCACCACGTTTTATAAGGTCTAGGATTCGTCCGGGGGTTCCAACAACAATATCGGTACCCTTTCTCAATCGGCGTTGTTGCTCGGATATGGATTGACCACCGTATAGGGTATTAATGGCAATGTTCCGATTGCCTCGGAACGATATTAATTCATCGGTAACCTGAAGAGCCAATTCTCTTGTGGGTACAAGGATAAGCGCTTTTACAACACCTTGTTTACTGCCAGTAAAACTCTCCAGAATGGGAATCCCAAAGGCGGCTGTTTTTCCTGTGCCGGTTTGAGCTTGCCCAATAATATCAACGCTTTCGTTCATCAGCACTGGTATGGCAAGTTTCTGAATTGGAGTTGGGGTTTCGAACCCCTTTTTTGCAATGGCTATCATCGAATCATCGGAAAAGCCAAATTGCATAAATTCTGATTGTTCTTTCATCGAATGAATTGTGTTAAAACAATTTTGACCACAAAAATACGTCTAATCTCAATTGCAACCAAAGAACTGTACAGATAAAAATCAACTAATGGATTGATTTATAAAATACTTTATTAATTGCACATAGTTTTCTTTGGTCATATTGCAAACTCCAAATATGAACTTTGAATATAAAGGGGGAGGTTAGGTTATTCTTTGACAAGATATTTATAGCTATTCCAATTTTTTAAAACATCGATAGCTTTTTGTAAGGCCTTATTGTTATCATTTATTATTTGAAAATAGTAATTTGTTGAAAATAGATTCTGAGCGATGAGGGCTTTGAGTTGTAAGTTCAGTTCCCCTAATGAAGTTTCGAGACCAATGGCATCGGGTTGAAGTCCTTGCTTGTCAGCAAACTCAACAAGTTTATCAATAGTTTGATTGTCAATTTTGAAGTTCTTGTTAAACCTGTCAAAGTTATGGTATGTGTTTTTCAAGTATTCGCGATTCTCATCGATGTATGACAGGACAAACTGATTAATAATACCTCTTCTTACGAGTTTACCATAGTAGTTTGAATAGAAGCTGGTGTCGATGGGGACGAAGAAATCGGGCATAATTCCTCCGCCACCGTAAACAAGTTTTTGGTTCTGTAATGTAAAGTATTTCAGTGAATCGGGGAACGATATGCTATCCTGATTAAAAAGTTCGCCCTTTTCGTAACGACTCGTAAAATCTTTGTAGTAGTTTTCTAATTCTCCAAAATCGTAAGGTTTCTGTATTACCCTTCCGGTGGGGGTATGATACCGAGCAACGGTTAATCTAATCATTGATCCATCGGGGAGGCTCAATTGATTTTGAACTAAACCTTTTCCAAACGATCTTCTCCCTATGATAATCCCTCTATCCCAATCCTGAACAGCACCGGCAACAATTTCGCTTGCCGAAGCAGATCCTTCATCTAGTAGGATTATTAACCTACCTTTTTTGAATTCACCTCGTTTGGTAGAAACAAAATCGTAGCGTGGCGAATTTCTACCTTCTGTGTATACAATAAGCCTATCTTCATCCAAAAAATGCTCAGAAAGGGCTACGGCAGCATTCAGGAACCCACCTCCATTTCCACGAAGATCAAGGATGAGGTCATGCATTTTATCCTTTTTTAACTTTTCGAGTGCGCTTAGAAACTCATCTTCAGTGGTAAGCGAAAAGCGGTTTAACTTGATGTAGCCTATACGTGAGTCAATCATGTATGCTGCATCCAAACTATGGATTGGAATCTTGTCTCTAGTTATGGTAAACTCTAAGATTTCAGCAAAACCTCTTCGCAAAACCTGAACAGACACCTTGGTCCCCTTATCGCCTCGTAATAATTTTATTACATCTGAGTTTTTTAGTCCAACTCCAGCAATATTTTCACCACCAACATTGATAATTCTATCTCCAGCAACAATACCAACCCTTTCGGAGGGTCCACCAGGTATTGGATTCACAACCAACAATGTATCGTTAAGAATATTAAACTCTATTCCAATACCCTCGAAATTCCCCTCGAGGGGTTCATTCATTGCTTTGACATCGTCCTTGGATATATATACAGAATGAGGATCAAGGTTTTTTAGAATTCCAATTATAGCCTCATCCACAAGATCATCCACGTCTATAGTATCAACGTAGTCGTTTGAAACATATTGAAGAAAACGATAAATCTTAAAAAGGCTAAGATTGGATGATAGTTGGCCTTTTCCCTGAAAAGGAATCATCCCAAGAATAAAAATGATGATTATTAAGGTTAAAAAACGACGGATCATAAAATGACAATTTTGAAAAATATTGTTTTTTGGAAGTTTTTTACTCACCAATAAATGAATAACGTATTAATTACGAAAAAGTTTTAGCGACTATTCCCATTCTATGGTTGCTGGAGGTTTTGAGCTGATATCGTATACAACTCTGTTAATACCTTTAACCCTATTGATGATCTCGTTTGATATTTTAGCCATAAACTCGTAGGGGAGGTGATACCAATCAGCAGTCATCCCATCGGTAGAAGTAACAGCTCTCAGAGCAACTACAAACTCGTATGTGCGTTCATCGCCCATAACACCAACAGTTTGTACAGGAAGGAGCATGGCTCCCGCTTGCCATATTTTATTGTAAAGATCAAATTCATGAAGTCCTTTCACATAAATTGAATCAGCTTCTTGTAGTAACCGAACCTTTTCCTCTGTGACTTCCCCCAGAATTCTAATGCCCAATCCTGGGCCTGGGAATGGGTGGCGACCTAAAATTGCTTGAGGTAGTCCCAACTCATTTCCCACACGCCTAACTTCGTCCTTGAATAGCAATCGTAAGGGTTCCACAACTTTTAGGTTCATTTTTTCGGGTAATCCGCCTACGTTATGATGCGATTTAATAGTAGCTGAAGGCCCATTAACTGAAACAGATTCAATTACATCTGGATAAATAGTACCCTGTGCAAGCCATTTAACGTCAGTGAGTTTTTTGGCTTCATGTTCAAACACTTCAATAAAATTCTTTCCAATGCTTTTCCTCTTCAACTCTGGATCGGATATACCTTTTAGATCATTGTAAAATTTATGTTTTGCGTCAATGCCAAAAACATTTAGCCCTAAGTTCTTGTATGAATCGATAACCGTTTCAAACTCATTCTTACGGAGTAAACCGTTATCGACAAAAATACAGGTAAGATTTTTGCCAATGGCATGATTCAGAAGCATGGCAGCCACAGAGCTGTCCACTCCACCAGATAGACCAAGAACCACCTTGTCATTTCTAAGTTTATTTTTAAGAAAATCAACTGTTTCTTCTACAAAGGATGCTGGAGTCCAATCCTGATTACACTTGCAGATGTTCACTATAAAATTTCGGAGCATGGTTAACCCTTCTGTTGTGTGGTAGACTTCGGGATGGAATTGTATTCCATAGGTTTGCTCGTTTTTCACTTTGAAAGCTCCCACTTCAACATCATTTGTTCTAGCAATAATCTGAAAATCACTTGGAACAACAGTAATTGTATCTCCGTGCGACATCCAAACCTGGGTTTGTCCAGTTATCCCCTTAAAAAGAGGGGAGTCGTTTAATGGAATTGATAACATCGCTCTACCGTACTCTCTTATTCTTGAAGGGGTTACTTTTCCACCTAAATTTTTTGCAATTAGTTGAGCTCCATAGCAAACACCTAGTAATGGAACTTTAGCTTTTATTGAGTTAAGATCAGGATTTGGAGCCTTCGGATCATGAACCGAGAAAGGGCTTCCGGACAGGATGACTCCTTTAGTATTTTCGTCGATTTCTGGATAATGATTAAACGGGTGTATTTCGCAGTATACGTTAAGCTCTCGGATTCTTCTTGCGATGAGTTGTGTGTACTGCGAACCAAAATCGAGAATTAATATTTTATTGTGCATTGAGAGGTGGGATTATTTAACGGATACAAATTTACGTTTTTTTACGCTATAAACCGAAAGCACTTGTTCATATCTTTGGTTCATCGAGGATCTTTTTTCATTGGAACAGAGAATACGGAACCATCATCGGCTGGGTAGGTTTCTGGAAAAACGGTTCGGGCTTCCTCTATTAACTGGGATATATCCTTATATCTAGATGAGAAGTGACCAATAATAAGTTTTTTTGCACCAGCCATTTTGGCAATGGTTGCAGCTTGTGTTGCTGTAGAGTGTCCGGTGGCTTTTGCCATTTTTGCTAAATCATTACCAAAAGTAGCTTCATGGTATAAAAGATCAACTCCTTGAACCATTTGGGCAAGTTTTTCGAAGTAACGTGTATCTGAACAGTAGGCATACGATCGGGGCAATGAGGCAAAATATGTTAACTCGTGATTTGGAATAATTCTTCCCTCAGGTGTTTTATAATCGCTACCCTCTTTTATTTTAGTAATATCAGCAAGAGGTATTGAATACCTTTCCACTAGATCCTTTTTAATGTTAGGGCATTTTACTGTTTCGCGAAAAATAAATCCATTGGATGCTATTCGATGCTTTAGGGGAATGCTTTCAACCATCATATCTTCCTGCTGATAAATAACTTTTTGTTTTTTGGCATCTAGAGCTCTGAATCGAATAGGATACAACAAGTCGTTAATGAAAAAGTTGATATTCTGCTTAAGAATAGGTTCCAAAGGAGCGTGGGCATAAAGGGTTAGTTCTTTCTTTCGATTCAGCAAATTGAAAGTCGATAGCAGGCCAACTAAACCAAGAACATGATCGCCATGTAGATGAGAGATAAAAATGGAATCAATTCGAGAAAGTTTTGTTTTAAACTTTCTGAGTTGAATCTGTGTACCTTCGGCACAGTCTATTAAAAACAACCGCTCATGTGCATTGAGCACATGAGCGGAGGGAAATCGTTGTGAAGTTGGCAGCGCGCTGCTACTCCCTAGAATAGTTAAAGAAAAAGTCACTATTGACGTTCACTTTCAGCTTTTCTGATTATTTCTGTCGCTTCGTTTCGCGAGTAGGCTATGTTCAGCACAGTATCAAGTTGCGAAATGGTAATTAATCTTTCAACGGCATCAGTAAGCCCAGTGAGAACAAATGTACCATTGGCATTCTTACATAATCTGTTGGCAACAAGAATGGCACTTAAACCAGATGAATCGCAATAACGACATGATGAAAGATCAAGTACGATGTTTTTTTCTCCATTTCCTGATATAAGAACCAACTCCGATTTAAGACTTGGAGCAATGTTGGTATCCAACTTTTCTTCAAGAACCTCAATTAACGAGTAGTTCTCAAGTTTATTAATCTTAAATTCCATTGCCATCAGGTTTTTAGTATTACCAATTAGACCATTAACTATTTTGTCTCATCTGGTTATTCACTACCCTTATCTGCTTCTTTAGTTTTAGCTTTAGCTTTTGTTTTGGCTTTGGGTTTTACTTCATCCTCAACTTTTTCGTCCTTTTTGACCTTGGTTTTAGTTGTTGTTTTTTTAACCTCTTTTGATTTAGGTTTTGCTTCAACTTTTTCACCAATTTCTTCCTTTGCCTCTACTTTTTCTTCTTTCTTAGCTTTAGCTTTGGTCGTTTCTTTAACTTTTTCAGTATTTTGAATTACCTTTTTCTTCTGATTCTCTTCGAGTTCAGATTTAAGGGCAGCTAATTCAGATATGTCCCCTAAGGTAGTCTTTTCTAAGTTAGCTTTCAACTTTTTTACAGCTTTTTCTGTGGTTGAAGGCTTACTTTTTTTATCAGTTTTATCTTCTGCCTTCTTGGAATCCTCATGTATTCTACTATGTGAGAGGATAATGCGCTTCGAAGTTTTGTTGAATTCAATAACCTTAAATTCTAACTTTTCATCAACTTTTCCTGTTGCTCCATCCTCCTTAACAAGATGTTTTGGAGTAACAAAACCTTCCACACCATATGGGAGGGCAACAACTGCCCCTTTATCAAACAGATCGATAATTGTACCTTCATGTACTGAGTCGATTGTGAAAATACTCTCGAATACATCCCATGGGTTTTCTTCCAGCTGCTTATGACCAAGGCTTAAACGGCGATTATCCTTGTCGATTTCGAGAACAACTACTTCGATATCTGAGCCAACTGTGGTAAACTCGGCAGGATGTTTAATTTTTTTCGTCCAGCTAAGATCCGAAATGTGAATAAGCCCATCAACACCTTCTTCTATCTCAACAAACACCCCAAATGAGGTGAAATTTCTTACTTTGGCATTGTGATGAGAGTTAATTGAATATTTTTCTTCGATCTTATCCCATGGATCGGGTTTAAGCTGTTTCATGCCCAACGACATTTTGCGCTCTTCGCGGTCGAGGGTGAGTATTTGAGCTTCAACGGTATCTCCAACTTTAAGAAATTCCTGAGCACTCCTTAAATGCTGACTCCACGACATCTCTGAAACGTGGATCAAACCTTCAACTCCGGGTGCAATTTCAACAAAAGCGCCATAATCGGCCATAACAACGACCTTACCCTTAGCAACATCACCAATTTTTAGGTTGGTATCGAGAGAATCCCATGGATGTGGTGTAAGCTGTTTTAGTCCAAGCGCAATACGTTTCTTAGCATCATCAAAGTCAAGGATTACCACATTGAGTTTCTGATCAAGTTCAACGATCTCCTCTGGGTGGGTTACCCTGCCCCATGATAAGTCTGTTATGTGAATTAATCCATCAACCCCACCAAGGTCGATAAATACACCGTAACTGGTTATATTCTTAACGGTACCTTCAAGTACCTGTCCTTTTTCTAGTTTAGCAATAATATCTTTCTTCTGCTGCTCAAGTTCTTCCTCGATAAGCGCTTTATGCGAAACCACCACGTTTTTATACTCTTGGTTGATTTTAACCACCTTGAATTCCATGGTTTTACCAACAAAGATGTCGTAATCGCGAATGGGTTTCACGTCGATTTGTGAACCAGGAAGGAAGGCTTCGATTCCGAATACGTCAACTATCATTCCTCCTTTTGTGCGACACTTTATGTATCCTTTAATCACCTCATCGTTTTCGAGAGCTTGGTTCACGCGATCCCACGAACGCAACGAGCGTGCTTTTTTGTGCGAAAGCACAAGTTGTCCGCGCTTATCTTCCTGATTTTCTACATAAACTTCTACTATATCACCAATCTTAAGATCAGGGTTGTGGCGAAATTCGTTTAGGCTAACAACTCCTTCGGATTTGTAACCAATGTTTATTACAACTTCTCTCTTGGTCATTGCAATAACTGTACCATCAATAACCTCTCCTTCTCCGATCGACGAAAGGGTCTCATCGTACATTGCTAAAAGTTCGGCTTTTCGATCTTTTGAGTAGGCTTCATCTTCAGCGTACGCTTCCCAGTCGAATTCAGCAGGTTCTTCAACACTTACGCTTTTTTCTAGTGTTTCTTTTTCTTCCTTTTCAGCTTCTACTTCTTTTTTCTCTGAAACGGGTTCTGATACCTCATTTTCAACTTGAGGTTCAATTTGTTGCTGCTCTTCTTTTTCTGCAGATACTTCTTTTGAAGTGTTTTCTTCTTGATTAATCATTAAACTTGTTTAGAATTAATAAGTTAGACATTATAAATAGTAAAATTGTGAGTGCAAAAATACATAACTTTATCATTTATAGGAAAAAATGAACATTTTTTTTTGATATATATAGAAAATCAATGCATTATATGTTGTTTTAATATTTTAACATACCGATACTAAAAAAAAGTTTTAATTGCAATTGAAATTTGCATCACCTGAAAAAAACGAAATATTTAGCATTTACCTTTCGTTTTAGGCTTGGATAGGTTATCTTTGATCCATGTAAGAGAAGGGCTGCATAGCTTTTTGATCAAATAATCAATTAACGATTTCCACAATAATCAAATTAGTAATCATATTTTATGAAACGAATACTTGTAACTGGTGGAGCAGGTTTTTTGGGTTCTCACCTATGTGAACAATTATTAAATGATGGTAACGATGTGATATGTTTAGATAATTTTTTCACAGGAAGTAAAGCCAACATAGTTCATCTGCTTAAAAACCCTTACTTTGAGTTTATCAGGCATGATGTTACCATGCCCATTTTTCTCGAGGTTGATGAAATATACAATTTGGCATGCCCTGCATCACCCATTCATTATCAGTACAATGCCATAAAAACAGTTAAAACTTCTGTTATGGGTGCCATCAATATGCTGGGTTTGGCAAAGCGACTTAAAGCTAAAATACTTCAAGCTTCAACAAGCGAGGTTTATGGTGACCCAGAAATACACCCACAACCAGAAACCTACTGGGGGAATGTAAATCCTATTGGTCCTCGCTCTTGTTATGACGAAGGGAAAAGATGTGCCGAAACGCTTTTTGTTAACTACCATGAACAGAATGATGTTAAAATAAAGATAGCTCGTATTTTTAATACATATGGCCCAAGAATGCATCCAAACGATGGGAGGGTGGTTTCAAATTTTATTGTTCAGGCTCTTCATAATACCGATATTACTATTTATGGCCAAGGAACACAAACCCGAAGTTTTATGTATGTCGACGATTTAGTGGAAGCTATGATAAGGTTAATGAATACCAATGATGAGGTAACAGGACCAGTTAATTTGGGAAATCCCAATGAGTTTTCGATGCTTGATTTAGCAAACCTTGTGCTTAACATTACGGGGAGCCAATCGAAAATTACCTATCACGAATTGCCAGTAGATGATCCAATACAACGACGTCCCGATATTTCATTGGCTAAAAAGTTGCTAAATGGTTGGGAACCTCAGGTTCAACTTCAGGTTGGTCTTATAAAAACCATTGACTATTTTAAAAGGTTACTAAAAAAATAATAGATGGAATTAGTTGAAACTGTATTGAATGATTTACTTATTATTCAACCTAAGGTTTTTAACGACTCCAGAGGATATTTTTTTGAATCATTCAATGAGCAAAGATTACGATCAATTGGAATTGAATCGGATTTTGTGCAGGATAATGAATCTTATTCAGAGTATGGAACCATTAGGGGTATTCATTTCCAGTTGGCTCCATATTCACAAGCAAAGCTTGTAAGGGTTGTACATGGAAGGATACTTGATGTTGCTTTAGATATTCGAAAGAATTCACCAACATATGGTAAGTTCTTTACCATTGAATTAGATTCTGAGACTAAGCGTATACTATTTATTCCCAAAGGGTTTGCACATGGATTTTCGGTTTTAAGCGCTAATGCCTTGGTTAATTACAAATGCGATGCTTTACACAATTCTCAGGCAGAAAGAGGGATTAATTATAACGATCCATTTTTGGGAATTGACTGGAAGGTTGAACCAGATAAAGCCAAAGTATCATCTAAGGATAAGGTATTGCCCTTTTTTAATCAAATTGAATCGAATTTTATTTTTGGAAAACACCATTAATATGAACCAAATAAAGGTATTAATTACAGGAGCAAACGGGCAATTAGGCTCTGAACTTCAGAGCTTAGCCGAGCAGCATAAGAATATAAATTTTTTGTTTACAGATATTGACACCCTGGATATTACTGATGCCAATGCAGTCAAGTCATTTTTTATGAATTACAAACCCGATTATGTGGTTAATTGTGCAGCATACACTGCTGTGGATAAAGCCGAGGTTGATAAAGAGAATGCTTTTAAATTAAATGCCAGTGCTCCAGCAATACTTGCGTCTGCAGCTGCTGAGATGGATTTTAAGCTGATACACATTTCAACCGATTATGTTTTCAATGGCAGAACGTGGGAGCCCTATGGAGAAAATGACACTCCAACACCCAATTCTGTGTATGGCAGTTCTAAGTTGAAAGGAGAAGAAGAAATATTAAAAATTGTAAATGCATTAGTAATTAGGACTTCATGGCTTTACTCTGTACATGGAAAGAACTTTGTGAAAACCATTGTTACTAAAGCGAAAATTTCAGCTGAATTAAGGGTGGTTTTCGATCAGATTGGTTCACCAACGTGGGCAAACGATTTGGCAAAAGCCATAGTGAGTATTGTTGAAATGGGAAAGGAAAGATTTAAATCCGGCATATTTCATTACTCCAACGAAGGTGTTTGTAGCTGGTACGACTTTGCCATAGAAATAGTATCGTTTTATGGAATAAATTGCAAAATTGTTCCTATCTTAAGCTGCGAGTATCCTGTTGCTGCAAATCGTCCACCTTTTAGTGTACTTAATAAGAATAAGATAAAGGAAACATATAGTGTGGCGATACCTCATTGGAAGGATAGCTTGCAAAAGTGTTTAAGCACTTTAAATATAGAAACTATATTGTAGAATTTTAAACCATTTAATCATTCCATTATGAATACTCCTGATATCGAAGCCTTGGTTCAGATAAAAGCTGATAAATGGCTTCAACCAGAATTTGATAAGCAAACCCGTGAGCAAGTTAAAATGCTTATGGATAGTAATCGCAAAGAATTAGTAGATGCTTTTTACAAGGATTTGGAATTTGGTACAGGTGGGTTAAGAGGAATAATGGGTGTTGGAACTAATCGAATGAATAGGTACACCCTAGGAATGGCAACGCAGGGGCTTGCAAACTATTTACTTAAGCAATTTTCATTTCTTCCTGAGATTAGAGTTGCCATAGCTTTCGATTCTCGGAATAACAGTATGGAATTTGCCAAAACTTCAGCCGAGATATTAACGGCAAACGGCATAAAGGTTTATCTTTTTGAGGCATTACGACCTGTACCTGAGTTGAGTTTTACCATTCGAACCTTTAAATGCCAAAGCGGAATTGTGATCACTGCATCGCATAATCCCAAGGAGTATAATGGCTTTAAGGTTTACTGGGAGGATGGTGCACAGATTGTACCACCCCACGATGGTAACATTATCCAAGAGGTAAAAAGGATTGCCTCCGTTGCCGATGTTAAGTTCAATGGTGATGATAACCTTATTAAAATTATTGGTAGCGAAATAGATGAAATCTACGTTAACACTCTGGCATCGATGTCATTATCTCCAGAAGTTAACTTTAGGCAAAGAAATCTAAAAATTGTTTACACCCCAATTCATGGAACTGGTGTGAAGCTTGTGCCCAAGTTGCTGCATAAGTATGGGTTTGCCACAGTAACTACAATTGCAGAGCAAAATGTTATCGATGGTAATTTCCCCACAGTGGAATCGCCTAACCCAGAGGAGGGATCGGCTCTTAAACTTGCCATTGAGAAGGCTGAGGCAATTGATGCTGATTTATTAATGGGAACTGATCCCGATGGTGATAGAGTTGGACTTGGCATAAAGAATCATCTTGGTAAGTACATTCTGCTGAATGGGAATCAAGCAGCAGTTTTGCTCATATTTTACTTGCTTACAAAGTGGAAGGAGAAAGGAAAGATCAAGGGAAAGGAGTACATTGTTAAAACCATTGTTACAACTGATTTGCTTGCTGATATGGCAAAAGAGTTTGGCGTTGAATGCATCGAGGTGCTTACGGGGTTTAAATATATTGCCGAAATTATAAGAGAGTTGGAAGATACCAAAACCTTTATTGGCGGTGGAGAAGAGAGTTATGGATATCTTGCTGGTACCAATTCGCGCGATAAAGATGCCATTCTTTGCTGTGCTTTGTTTTCCGAAATTGCAGCATGGTCAATGGATCAGGGTAAAACCCTTTACCAGCTACTTATTGAGATATACCAAAGATTTGGTATTTACAGAGAGCACCTCATTTCAGTAACCAAGAAAGGTAAAGAGGGGGCTGATGAAATTAAGGCGATGATGGAGAGATACCGGACAAGTCCACCTAAAACCATTGGTGGTTCTTCTGTAATTCTGGTTCACGATTACCTGAAGCAGCAAACACATAAAATTATGACTGGAGGGATTGAGCCCATTAAGTTGCCCAAATCTGATGTAATACAGCTTATTACCGAGGATAATACTAGGATATCTGTGCGCCCTTCAGGTACAGAGCCCAAAATCAAGTTCTACTTTGGTGTAAAGGGATACCTAAAGTCCCCTGTTGATTACGAGATAGTTGTGAAAAAACTTGATGATAAAATACAGGGTATAATTAAAGAAATGGGCTTTTAGTTTATTATAAAGTTAAACTGGAACATAAAACCATGAAAAGTTATAGAAAAGAGTTATGGTTCGAAACCAGTAGGCGACGCGATTTTATTAATATTACTCCATCCGTTATGCAATGCCTAAGGGAAAGCGAGGTACAGGAAGGCTTGTTACTAGTGAATGCCATGCACATTACTTCCAGCGTTTTTATTAACGATGATGAGTCGGGTCTTCACCACGACTTTGAGGTTTGGCTTGAGAAGTTGGCCCCCGAAAAGCCCTATTCGCAGTATAAGCATAATGGCTTTGAGGATAATGCAGATGCGCATCTAAAACGCACCGTAATGGGGCGCGAAGTGGTGGTTGCCATAACCGAGGGGAAATTGGATTTTGGACCTTGGGAGCAGATATTCTACGGGGAGTTCGATGGAAAACGCCGCAAAAGGGTTCTGGTAAAGATCATAGGGGAGTAGCTATTGAAGGGCATAAAAATTTCTGAAATTTTCATAGATCATTTGAACGACTTCCTGCATTGATTTGTTAAGCCTTTGGGAAGCACAGCTGTATATTTCATGTATTGGTGTATCAGACTCATCAGTTTCAAAAAAAAGTTGGTCAAACGGTGTTGTTTCTAATGATTGAACTTCTTTGCTTCGATGACTCAAGATGAATTTTCCATACGACAGGTAAAATCCTAAACTTATTAGTTGCCTTGCCTGAGTAGCATTTCCTCTATATCCATGTATGGCCCATTTCAGGTTTATTTGGGAATACATCTTTTTAATCTGAATTAGTTCATCCCATGCCTTAACGCAATGGATGATAACCGGTTTTTGCAGCTCAATGGCAATATCAAGTTGTTTGATCAGCACGGATGTTTGTATGTCCAACGATGGCCCCCGAAATTTATCCAGCCCTATTTCACCAATGCCAATCACATTGGATTTTTTGGCTAGTTCTTTTAGTGCTTCAAGTTGTTCAGTGATATCATTAGCATGGGAATACCAGGGATGAATACCCATGGTGTAATACTTTGTTGTCTCAATTTCAGATGCTTCGCTCACAAATAGGCTCCTAACCGAAATAACATTCTGTTGATCGGTTGATAAATGCGTATGGAAATTAACAAGTTGCATAATTCTGCTGTTAACGATCCATTATACAAACAAATCCTTTACGAGCAATCCAGTACTGTCTCATAGAATCAACTGAAAGACACGAGTGAGCTGGGAGAATGGCCAGACAATCATTCTCTTCTATAAAAGCCATAGCTTTAGG
The DNA here is from genome assembly GCA_964397135.1 of uncultured Rikenellaceae bacterium. Classification (GTDB taxonomy): domain Bacteria; phylum Bacteroidota; class Bacteroidia; order Bacteroidales; family Tenuifilaceae; genus MWFE01. The sequence continues at coordinate 138,034 of CAYNHM010000002.1, read as the reverse complement.
GGTTTTTGCCCTGATTACGCCATGTTCCTGGGAAAGCGATTCGATGTACAAATCTTCAATGGGATCAGACCATGTAAGGTTAGGGTTGAGCGTGCATATTGCTCCGTATGATTTTTGACCCCGTTCATCGATGTAAAAGTCCTTTGACAGGTGAATTGCTCCTCCCCAGATTATTGCCTTACTCTGTTTGGGATATACTGCTACCAAAGGGCAAGCCATGGCAATGGCTATATCTTTTGTAATGCAAATTCCTTTGGATGCTTGCTGCATATCAAAGAATACGAAGTTTCCTGGACGTAATTCATCAATACCAACAAAGCTACTGCAAACCACACTAGTAGGGGTATCGCCATAGGAAATAGTAAGATATGGGAAACTCTGAATCCATCTTTCTTTTAGCTGCTTCAAAGGATCAAGTGCTGAGGTATTAAGTTTATTCAGATCTTTCTTAATGGCATGATACGAATGCCCTGCATGGGTAAGAAACCCACAAAAATGAATATGGCGCTTACTCAATAAAACTTCAATAATCCTTTCAATGCCAGTATGATCATTGTCCATAACTCCTGATCTGCCTTGACCTGAGTCAATTTCAATTAGCACGTCAACCTCGGAGGTGATTAAGTTAGATAAGGCTTTAGCGTTATCCAGAGATGAGACTAAAAGATTCAGTTTTACTTGTGAAGAAAGCTGGTTTATTTTCAATGCCTGTTGCTTCACAAAGGGAAATGCTATGGTTATATCATTCCAATTATCCGATGCGAAGTACTCAGCCATGGGGACAGAAGACACAGCAATGCGGTCAACCCCACAATCACGAAACCAACGACCTACTTCGTGACTCTGGTGCGTTTTAAAGTGAGGACGAAATTTTACATTCAGCTCACAGCATTTTTCGACCATTGTCTGAATATTCTTTCGGCAAATGGTTTCGTTTACAATCAGCGTTGGAGAATCGAACATAATTTCAATGATCTATTAAAACAAGTTATATTTCCACAGATAGCCCATCGTATGCAAGGTGAATGTTTTTGGGTAGGTCCTTCTGTACATCAGCATGAAGACCCATTTGGTGGCTTATGTGAGTTATGAATGCCTGGTTAGGTTTTAATTCAGAAATTAATTCAATGGCTTCGTCCAGTGAAAAATGCGACATATGCTTCTTTTTTCTTAGGGCATTTACTACAAGGTACCTGCTTCCAAAAATCTTTTCTTTTTCCTCATCTTCGATACGGTTGGCATCGGTAATATATGTAAGATCTTCGACCCTAAATCCATAAACTGGCATTTTGTAGTGATAGGCTCTAATGGGGGTGATTTTCAGCGTATTTATTATAAAAGAATTTCCATCGATATTGTGTAAAATCATTTCTGGTGAACCGGGATACTTATCTTCGCTGAATATGTAATCGTAACCATTTTTAATGGCATTCTGCACCCTGGGCTCTGCCCATATATCCATAGGGCGCTTTAAGAAGTAGTTGAATGCACGAATGTCGTCCAGCCCTGCGATATGGTCACGATGCTCGTGTGTGAGAAGTATAGCATCCAGTATTTTTACATTTGCTGTAAGCATCTGCTGTCTAAAATCTGGTCCTGCATCAATTAGTATGGTTGTACCATTATGCTCAATTAGCGCAGATGTTCTTAATCTTCGATCTCGGCAATCGCTTGAATGGCAAACAGCGCAAGGGCATGTAATAACTGGAATGCCCTGCGAGGTACCTGTTCCTAAAAATGTTAATTTCACTCCTTTATAATGTTTTTATGCAATTATGCCCTAAATTATTATTATTGAGTAGACTTTTGTGATCTCAACGAAAGAAAGATAAGAAATAGTAGAACCATAACGGCAAGCACTGCCGAAGGTATTGCTGCTTCCTCTCCGAATAGAGCCATGGCAGTAAAAATTGAGAAACCAGAACTTTTGATGGTTACCAGCATTTTTTGAGTTATCAGGATTTTTGGGTTAACACCAAATTTCTTTGCAAAAAATCCGTAAATGATTCCTAACCCAAAAATCGAAATAAAAAGCGTTAAAGCTACTAAAAAAAGAATCTTAAGGTTGGGTAATAACGCATTACGGTTAACACCAATGGCTATAAAAATGATAATGGCAAAACCAAAGTCTACTATTTTACCACGAATTTTTTCAACACTTGGCAGCAGAAATTTTGTTCTAAGAATTTGGGCAATGGCAAGAGGTACAACAACCAGCTGAACCATAGTAAGGAATAAATCAAAAGGTTTGATCCCACTACTTTTTGCAAAAACTTGAACAATCAATGGTGCCAGAAAAATGGAAGCAAGGAAAGCACCCGTAACAGCTGTTATGGCATACTCAACTTTACCCTTTAAGATGTATGTGAATGGAATAATGGCAACCCCTGGAGGGGCTGCAACAATTACAACAAACCCAAAAAACAGCTCATTACTTGGTATCAGAAACCAAGCAAGCGAAAGCAGAACAGCTCCAAACACAAAATAGTTTAGGAAAATTCCCATGAAGAAAGGTCCTGCAATCTTCTTTACGCTATTTAACATCATTAAATTTAACCCAGAAAGGGAGAAGGTCATGGTTATGGCTAGTATGAATATGTTGTAATCCTTAATGTAACTTGCATAATCTCCAGCAATTAAGCCTGCTATTACTGCAAAAATTAGGATTGAATTTCTATTAAGAAGGATTTTTCTTATTAAACCCATGTTTTTTTCCTCAAAGATAGTATCAAAATAGAAACGGTAAGCAATCGAATTTTTCTACTTTTACAATAAAAAACATGTCTGGGACTTTATACCTTATACCAACTACTCTTGGAGGGGATCACTGGGAGGAAATTATTCCTACCCATGTTGCTGAAGTTACAAGAAGTTTACGATCATTTTTTGTTGAAGATGCGCGTACAGCAAGGAGGTATCTTTCGTGTTTAGGAATGCCCGTTTCTATACAAGAACTTAGTTTTGATATTTTAAATGAACATTCAACCCAATCCGATGTGGAAAACTTACTTGGACATTTGCTTTCTGGCAAAAGTGTAGGATTGCTTTCTGAAGCTGGTGTTCCTGCAGTGGCTGACCCTGGTTCGTTGCTTATTAGTATGGCGCATAATAAAGGTGTTAAGGTGGTTCCATTAACTGGTCCAAGTAGTATCATCTTGGCATTGATGGCAAGTGGATTAAACGGGCAAAACTTTGCTTTTGTTGGCTATCTTCCAGTTAAACCCAATGAGAGAGACAAACGCATTCGTCAACTTGAGCTTCGCTCAAAAGAAGAAAAGCAAACCCAGCTTTTCATAGAAGCACCATATAGAAATAATCAACTTCTAAAATCTTTGGTTTCGGTATTACATCCCGAAACAAATCTTCATATTTCCTGCGATTTAACCCTTCCTACCGAGTTTGTTCTTACCCAAAGGGTAAAGGTGTGGAAAAAACAAATGCCCGATCTGCATAAGCGACCGAGCATTTTTGGTATCCTTCGGGATTAATACTTGATATTTTCTGTTAATCGGGTGTACTAGATGCTTTCTTTCCTAAAATATCTAACTCGAAAATTAAAGGTGAATAAGGTGGTATTGAACTGTTTCCACTTTCACCATATGCAAAAAAACTTGGAATGATAATCTTTACGTAGGTGTAAGTAGTTAAATTTCTTAGGGCTACAGAAAACCCTTCAATATATTCACTTCCACCAACTGTAACCTTAATAGGTTCATAAGTTCTGCTATTGTCGTATGTATTATTCTCTTCAGCTACACTTTGAATATTCGTATCGAATAAGAAATCATCCAAAAATCTTCCCTGGTAGTTCACCGAAACGATATCATCATCAACTATTTCTACATCGGTGGGTTGTGTGTACAGACCACTTGATACGTGATCATCATCTTCGGGTAGTTGCTCAATTATTGTTAGGAAATAAACGCTATCAATAAGGATGCTGTCAATAATGGCATCGGGGTAGAACTCAATTAAATAACTATCTATTAACTCTTGTTCATATGCTTCTGGATCTGTTACAACTTTTATCAGCTCAACATCAAAAATAACTGAGGTATATGGGTTAAGTCCTTTGTAAGTGGTTGTACCATAGGCTAGCCTAGAAGGTATTAAAAATTTGGCTTTTCCTCCTTCATTAAGTAGGCTCAACCCTTCTGATAAACCAGCAATAAGTGGATTTGTACTACTTTTCAGCTTACGGAAAGAAGGAATATAACGGGTTGACGTGGAATATATATCGTGTAATTGAGCTATACTATCGTTAGTGGTTTCAAAAACGAATTCTTCAAGATCCATTCCTGAATAGTTAAAAATAACGAAATCTTCGTTACCAGGCTGCAAACCCATTTCATTATCACCCTGATCATAGATAATGTAGTAGAGTCCTGTTGATGTTTTTATGGCTTCGGGATAGTGAATACTAACGTATGCCTCAAGCCTAAGGAGCTCGTCAGATTCATGCTCATCTATAACCTTTTCGCAGGCATTGAGAGAAAATATCATTATTAAGATTAAAGCCAGAAAGAATTTATTTTTATTCATATTACTAATTCATATTACTTGATACTATCCAATCTAATTTCATATAATAAGGGTGTGTAAGGTGGGACTGTCCCGTATCCATTCACACCGTATGCCATGGATGAAGGAACTACCAGTTCGGCATTTTGATTTGGACTCATAAGCATATAGCCAAATGTTAATCCTTCGGTAAGTTCATCGTCTCCAATGATAATTTGTTGTCCCTCTTCGGGTGTCTCAGCAAAAACTTCTCCGTTTAGAACGCTTGCCCTATACCAACCATATATTGTATCACCAAGGGATGGTTTAAGGTCTGTATATGATTCATTTAAGAACTTTTTCCAGAATCCTAATGTGTCCAAAACAAAGCCTTCGTTTTGGTTTACAAAGGTACTGATATTTTCTTGCTCAACTCTAATTTGATAATTATTAACGGAAATTAATAGAATATCGTATGCAAGGGGCGACCAAGATGGAATTGGACCAACCTTTTGATCACCGAAACCATAGATTGAGGAGAAGAGTATGGTGGCTAACTCTTTTTCACGACAGATCAAGAGCCCTCTTCTAACCCCCTCAATTAATTCGTTATCTCCGGCAACTGTAACAACTGGGGATAGGGATATAACGGAAGTGTCAAAGGGTATTTCTAATGCAACTTCAAGGATATTTGTGTCGAAAATTAACCCCCCAGTGCCAAATGTATAGCCAATATACCAGAACGAAATGGAGTCTCCATGTGCAACCCGATAACCATATCCTTTGCTACGAATGGCATGGTAAACGCCATTCTGTTTATTAAATTTTAAGTTTCTGCTTTTCAAATACTTTTCAATGGCGGCATCTTCCTTTTCCAACCTCTCATCATCGATGGACTTTGTGCAACTCCAGGAAAAAATTACTAGCAAAGCGAGGTATATTATTCTGTTAACCATCCCAGTTTTTTATTCTCTTCTTGGATTAACCTCAACGATTTCCACTTCGAAAATAACCGAAGTGAAGGCAGGAACAATTCCTGTAGTGCTGCCTCCTTGCCCGAAGGCAAGATGAGATGGAACAATGAAAAGTGATTTTTCACCTGGATACATCATGCCAATGGCTTCCTCTAATCCAGGAACAACCTGCCATTTCTGACCGTAAATAAATTGAAAGGCTTCATTACGCTTCCGTGTGGAGTCGAAATATTTACCATTGAAAAAACGACCCTCGTAGTGAACAGTAACGGTATCGCCAAGCCTTATTTTGTTTCCACTACCAGCTTGTATAGGAATATAATATAACCCCGATTCGGTGGGTTCGAAGTTCAATTCTTGATTTTCGATGAATTGCTTAAGAATTACCTTTTCGTACTCTCCAAAATCTTCAATCCAATGCAAAAAGGCTTCCTTATCCTGATCAAACTGTTTCTCTGTAAGTATATCAATCATCAGAATGTCAACTCTCATAAAGTCTTCTAAATTGAAGAATTGAGGAAGAGTTGTTTCCAATGTTTTTGTGAAGAAATCTTTGGCAGAGATATAAAAAGTGGCGCTATCGCCCTTTGCCAATATGGTAAAGCATTCGTCAATTGCACCAGGGAATTGAGATTCGGTAAGATGAAAAGTTCTTACACCATGAAAGAATATTGAATCACTTGATGTTCTATAGGCAACCGATACAGTAACGTAATTGGTTGGTTCAGCTTTTTTAAAACCTTCACCTAATGTGATCAACTTATAGTGAATATTGTTTTTTGTGACAGAAAAACCAGGAAATGTTGATGACTCATTTCCACAGCTGCTTAGAAGAAGTAAACTTACTAGGGTAATAACCAGTGTGTTTCTCATTGAATCAGCATTTGGTTTAAAATATATTTTGTAAAAGTATAAAAAAAGAGTTAATTGTCAATTATGGTTAATAAATGTACATCGTAAACAATAATGGAGCGGGGAGGAATTTGATCGTTATCGCCTAATAATCCATGTGCTAGGTGAGGGGGGAGAATAAATTTTGCTCGTTGTCCTTGATGCATAAGCAAAACCCCCATTTCCAGTCCTGATTCAACACCTCCATGCCCAACAAGAAATTCTTTTGGTTTGCCATTTTCTGATGTATAGCAGAAAGTACCATCCAAAAGGGTAACAGAATAATCTAAGATTACTATATTACCAGCAATGGGTTTAGGACCTGATGGCTCACCCCAAATAAGGTAAAAAAGTCCGGATTTATTTTCTTCAATTCCTTCTAATCTATGACGGGCAATGTATGCATCAATTCTTTCCCTATCCTTATCTACTAGCCCTTTGTTAATTTCTTCCAACGTTTTCTTTGTGTCTTTAAGTGAAAGGCTGGGAACTTTATCTTCCCGTGATTTGCACCCTACAAATAAAACGATCAGAAATACATTGATTATTTGTAAGTAACGATTCATAATGTATTCAACTCGTTACGGTAATGATCAATTACTCTTTTAAATTGCTTTTCTGTTTCCTCCATCGAGAGGAATGATTTTCCACCAGCGGCATTTATATGGCCTCCTCCGTTGAAAAATTCTTGACAAACTTTATTGACTGGAAACATACCCTTTGATCGTAATGATACCTTAATAAAGTTTGTATTCTCGACAAAAAGGGCAGAAAAAACAATTCCCTGAATTGAGAGGGGGTAGTTTACCAAACCTTCAGTATCACCTATTTTATGGTTGAAACTAACCAGCTCATTTCTTGTGAGCGAAATAAATGCAGAGTTAAATTCCGGGAATACCTTCATCTTTGAAGCCAGAGCATATCCAACCAGTCGCATCCTATCAGCTGAGAAGTTGTTGTAAACCTTTTGCTGCACTTCTTCTAGCTTAACACCTTTTTGGATCAACCGTGCAACTATTTCAAAAGTTCTTGGACATGAACAGGCATAGCTGAAAGAACCTGTATCTGTCATTATTCCGGTAAAGATATTAACGGCTGCATTGTAGTTTATTAGATCAATACCACCCAATTCTCCTGCAAACTCGAAAATCAATTCGGCAGTTGAGCTCACTTTTACGTTAGAAATAGATATGTCGAATGAATTTTCAGGGTTAGGATGATGGTCAATTAAAATTTTTTTTCCTGTAGCCTTTTTGAATATTGTAGCCATTTCCTCTAGTCGGTCAGGGCTATTGTAATCAAGCGCAAATAGTATTTGGGCATTGCTAATAAGGTCTTTTGCTTTTTTTCTTTGGTAGTAAAAATTTACAATTTTTTTCGAATCTGGAAGCCATTTCAAAAAATCTGGGAAAGCATTGGGAGATACCATTGATGATTCTATCCCGTATTCTTTAAGTATGTGGTATAGCCCTAGCATCGATCCAATGGCATCTCCATCGGGGTTATGATGAGAAGTAATGACTACGCTACCATTAATATCCAGTAATGATTTGATTTTTTGTACTTTCTCTGAAAAATCAGCAAGCATAATCAGTTTAATTTTTAAAAAACTCAAAGGTAATATAAAAATCCATTAGGATAAATAATAATATTAAGCTAAATTAGGAGTCTAACTTTAAGTATATGAACCCCACCAAAACCTTTGCTTTAATAAAACCTGATGCTATAGAGCATAAGCATATAGGCGAAATTTTATGTATTATAAATCAGGCAGGTTTCAATATTATTGCCATGAAGATGACCCGTTTAAGTTTTGAGGAAACAAAACGGTTCTATGGAATGCATAAGGGGAAAGAATTCTTCGAAAGGTTAACTAACTTTATTTCATCAGGACCAGTAGTTGCACTAATCCTTGAGAAGGACAATGCTGTTGAGGATTTTCGAACGCTTATTGGATCTACAAACCCCGAAAAAGCTGCAGAAGGGACAATTCGAAAAAGGTTTGCGGTAAACATGACACAGAATTCAATTCATGGAGCCGACTCCGAGGAAAGTGCTCGAAAGGAGTGGTCTTTTTTCTTTGCTGAGAGGGAGGTTATGTAGATTTATAAAAATTCGGTAAAATGCTTGATATTCCTTTTATCTAAGTACAATATCTTTTAATACTTCACTCCCAACATGTTCGTTAAGTGTTTCCACAATAATTCTCTTTTGCATCATCAATTCGCTACGAAGAACAGACGATTTAAGGGTAACGTAGAGTTTCCCATTTTTTATATAGACAGATTGGGTTAATGAAGCAACAGATGGTCCCATAATTTTTGACCACGATTCTACAACCTGCGATTCAAGAAGTTTACCGCTATGTTTATATTCCCTTAAGAACTCCTTAATTGCATCACCGAGTGATGTTGTTGTTGATTTCCTTTCCATTGAATTTTATTAAAGGGTTCTTTGTTTAATAACCTCACCATCAACTACATTGAACAGAGTGTGTCCGCTTCCAATTTTTTCAAGTATATCGTCAAGCCTAGCTTTATTGGTATCGGTAATAAATATTTGTCCAAATTCATCCTGAGCAACCAGGCGTATAAATTGCTCAACCCTTGTTTTGTCTAACTTATCGAAAATATCATCAAGCAGTAATATAGGTTTTTGTCCCGATACCTGACGCATAAAGTTAAATTGAGCCAGTTTTAGAGCAATGAGGTATGTTTTTTGCTGACCCTGAGATCCTTCCCTTTTTATTTGGTGGCCATTAATATTAAGGATAATGTCATCTTTATGAATTCCTTTACTTGTAAACTGTAGCACTTTGTCCCTTTCAAAGCTTTCCCGGAGAAGAGTTAGTAGATTTTGTTCTGATAAATGTGATTGGTACAATAGTTCTACTTTCTCAGCATCATTTGAAACAATTCTGTAATACTCCTCGAAAATTGGTGTTAATTTTTGCGAAAACTCAAACCTTTGTTCATAAATGGGTTTTGAAAGTTCATTGAGTTGTTCATCCAGAACGTCAAAAAGATCGGAATAGGTTGTTGAATGTTGAACTTTGTACTTTAACAGTTTATTACGATTGGCCAATAGTTTATTATACCTAATAATTTGGTCAAGGTAGATCTTGTTGAACTGCGATATTACACCATTCATATACCTTCGTCTCTCCTCGCTACCATCGAGGATTAGAGATGAGTCAGCAGGAGATACAACTACAATGGGAAGTAAACCAATATGATCTGCTAATCTTTCGTATAGTTTGCCATTACGCTTAAAAACCTTTCCGCTATTCTTTTTAACGGCACAGTATACATTCTCATCTTTCCCTTTGCGTTCATAAACTCCTTGTAAAACAAAAAAATCTTCACCGTGGCGAATATTAAGATAATCAATTGAATTGAAATAACTCTTACACATGGAAAGATAGAATATCCCATCGAGCAAGTTGGTTTTACCCTGTCCGTTGTTACCCACAAAGCAATTGATTTTTGGATGCAACTCGATTTCGGTCTGTTGATACGACTTGAAATTCAATAAGTTTAATTGCTTTAAGTGCATTTTATCAGAAACATTTTATTTTAATGCAAAGTTAACCAGAAAAACCGACACGAAAATATTTCGGCAAATATTTCAACATAAATGAAAAACCATTACTTTTGCGGTTGCTTTTTTAAAATTACTTATAGGATTTTTTATATAGATAATTTGATTTTCACATAATTTTTTTAACTAGAAATTTTAATTACTATCCATGGCAAAGAAAAAGAATGAAACACAAGACACAAGTGCAGAAGCTCTTGAGAATGCCCTTACCAGAACAGAGCAATACATCGAAAACAACCAGAAAAGTTTAACTATTATTGTTTTAGCTATTATAGTAATTGTGGGATTGTTTTTAGGGTATAAGAGGTTATACATTGCTCCTAAGGAAGCAGAAGCTCAAGTTCAAATATTTGCAGCAGAGCAATATTTCGAAAAGGATTCCTTTAACCTCGCCCTATATGGTGATGGTAATTATTTAGGATTTATTGATATTATCTCCAGTTATAGCCCAACTAAAACTGGTAATTTGGCAAACTACTACGCAGGGATTTGCTATCGCGCCTTGGGTGATTATGATGCTGCCATTGAGCATCTTAAGAAGTTTAGCCCAAAGGATAAAATGATAGGTTCCGTGGCATTTGGCTCCATAGCTGATTGTTATGTTCAACTTGAAAGACTTGAGGAGGCAGCAAAATATTACATAAAGGCAGCAAACTATGGAAAGAATACATTTACTACTCCTTTATACCTAATGAAAGCTGGCGTTGTGTATGAGGAATTAGGAATGTTTGCCGAAGCATTAAAAACATACAAAAGGATTAAGTCTGAGTATTCAAAATCAACCGAAGCACGTGAAGTGGAAAAGTACATTGCTAGAGTTAGTCTTAATCTTTAAAAAAAAATCACCTTAAAAGCCAACCCAAAGGGTTGGTTTTTTTATTTTTACAAAAAATTAATGATATGGCTACCTACCTAAAAAACCTTTCGAGTTATGATCCGTCAAAGGTTCCATCAGCTAAGAAGATGAAGTTTGGTGTAGTTGTTTCCGACTGGAATTCTGAAGTAACCCATAACCTGCTAAGGGGAACTTATGAAACTCTTCTGGAACATGGAATGAAGGATGATAATATTTTAGTTAAGCATGTACCTGGAAGTTTTGAGCTTACTCTGGGTGCTCAATTTATGGCTGAGTATGCTGATTTGGATGGTGTAATTTGCTTGGGTTGTGTAATTCAAGGTGAAACTCCACACTTTAGTTACATTTGTCAGGGTGTAACCCATGGCATTGCTGAATTGAACATGAATTACAATATCCCCTTTGTTTTTGGGGTACTCACAACCAATACCTTAGAACAGGCAAAAGACAGAGCAGGTGGTAAGCACGGAAATAAAGGTATTGAAGCAGCAATTACGGCAATAAAAATGGCAGCCTTACAAAAGGAAATGGAAGACAACGAGGATAAATAGCATTTCGAACTATTCCTTATCTTTGCTCAGAGAGTTTTCCATAAAATCAAGAAATCTTTTCAGCAAACGGTAGTATAGGGCAGCGTATAGAGCAATCGTTGATAACCAGATTACTATGATATTTACCCAAAAGGTGCTATAGAAATTGCCAAAGACCTGCTTCATTGGAGCATAAAAATGAGCCCTAAGCAGTTTGCTTTCTGGAAGGAGATAAATAGGATCAATTTTTTGGATTAACCTTCCCTTATATTCAATTATCCTATCCATATCATTAGAATTCCTTACAAATTCAGTTAGGGTTTCGTTGGAGTGTTTTCGTTTCAATTCAAGGAATTCTTCCCTGTCAGATTCAGTTCTTTGCCTTGTTGAGATTATACTATCCTTCTTTGTGTTGGCTTTGTTGTAAAGCCTCATATAGTAAATTCTTAGCTGTTCAAAGTAGGATTGTAACGCTAGGATGACCTCACTATTCAAACCTATTATGTTTAGCTTATCGTAATATTTGAAAGGAATTTGAGATGCTACAATACTTGTAGATTCTCGATGAATTTCATTTCGAAGTATTCGAAGTGCATCCTCAACATCGGAACTTCTCACGGGATTGTTTAAATGCCTTTCGCAAATAGAAATTTTGTTCTGAAGGGTTCTAAGCCAATAGTTCCGTTTGTAATCGGATATGCTCATGGCTTCATCGTAATAGTAAAAAGGGCGTTGATATGAATTGTTTTTAAATTGGTTAACAGCTAATGCTTCGTATGCCCAACGGGCAACTATTACCTCACCATAAAAAGGAATACTACTGGGTGAGGAGATGTTGGGGTTCAACTTTTCGAACTTAACGATAATACCACTTAAAATAATTTGGGGAATTACAAGGAATGGAATCAATATGTAAATGGTTACAACTGTTTTAAAACTATCGGAGATTAGTAACCCTAACATATTTGCTGAAACCCATGTGCTGAAAAGCACAAGCCAGTACTCGAAGTACATGCCCTTTATTTCGAGAATAGTATTTCCGATCAAAACGAAAACTAACGCCTGAAAAGCTGATAACACAAGTAAAATGGTAACCTTTGACATCAGATAACTTCCCCAGCTTAAATTCAGAAATGATTCCCGTTTCTGAATCTTTCTATCCTTAATTATCTCCTCGGCACTTACTGTAAGTCCAACAAAAAAGGCTACGATAACGGACATGAATAAGTAAACTGGAAGATTGCTGTTATCCATCAGGGTGTAACCATACTGGTTGGCAACATCAACGTTATAGTATTTTATAATATAGGCAAGTAGGAATGCAAGAAGGGGTGCTTCGCATAAATTGATGATCATATACTGGCTGTTAGCCAGCTTGCTTAACACATCTCGCTGAATAAAAACCCTTAGCTGTTTGAGCCAACCAGGTATTTTGAATAGATTTTTGGGTAGAGTCTCTGGAATCTCAGTTTCTTTTTCTTCATCGGTATTTGCTTGGTTGTAAAACTCATACCATTCCGACGGACTTGTTTTTCTTGATCTGGTTGGAACGCCATATTCATCGAGTACGTTGGCTTCCACAATATTGAACACTTGTTCGGGATTTACATTTCCGCACGATGCACATTCGCTCTCGTTCCAGTTAGCGTGTTGAACTTTGGATTTGAAGTATATTATCGACTCAATTGGGTCGCCGTTGTATATAAGGTATCCACCCGTATCAAGTATTAGCAGCTTATCGAACATTTTAAAGATATCCGATGAGGGTTGATGTATAACTACAAAAACAAGTTTTCCTTTAAAGGTGAGTTCTTTGAGCAGATCGAGGATATTTTCTGAGTCTCTTGAGCTGAGTCCGCTGGTGGGCTCATCGAGGAAAAGGATTGCAGGTTCTCTAATAAGTTCAAGGGCAATGTTCAACCTCTTACGCTGCCCTCCGCTGATCTTTTTATTTAAGGGCGATCCAACCACCATGTCCTTAATTTCGTGAAGACCAAGGCTCATAAGCATTCCGTCGACAGCTTTAACAATTTGCTCCTCGTTATAGTTGTCAAAGCAAAGCTTGGCGTTGTAGTATAGGTTTTGAAAAACAGTCAGCTCTTCAATCAGAAGGTCGTCTTGCGAAACAAAACCAATTAATCCTTCAACTTTGTCTTCATCCTTATGAATATCAATTCCATTGATAAGAACTTGTCCTTTTGAGGGAACTTCAGAGCCATTGAGCACATTGAGAAGGGTAGATTTTCCAGCTCCTGAAGCGCCCATAATTCCAACAAGATGTCCTGATTCCATAAGGAAACTCATCTTGTGTAGTCCAACTTTACCACCTTTAAATCGGAATTCAACATCCTTCAATTCGAAGAGTATCTTTTCCTTTATTTTATCAAGGGTAAATCGAGCGATAATGTCGCTATAGTATATTGGACTTAATTTAGGATTACGGATTGACGAACCTGTATTAAGAATGAATACTTTATCCTTTTGAATGAGGTGTCCATTAAGGTAAAGTTCTTCATCGCCCCAGTAACGTAGAAAGTATATATTTGCGCATTCAACCTGGATGATTCGTATTTCTCCTTGCAGCGAGTGCCAATAAATATGACGTATGTTGGGATCGGAATACTCTTCCTGATCGTTTATAACCAATACGTTGTCGTATGCAGGTAGTAAATCGAAGTTGCTAAAGATAAAGTTGTAAATCCTATAGAAGTCTTCGTCTGGAATAAAAAATGTTTCTGCAACTGTAGAGATAAAAGCCATCTCTTGTTCGGTAATGGTTTCATCATCTGATTTGGCAAACTCAAAAAGTCGAACAACTACTACAACTTTTTGCTGTTGAGTTAACTCTTCGTTGATTTGAGTACAAATTTTAAGTACCCTAACCGAACTTGAAGAGGTGCGTTTTTTGGTTTTGCTTTTTTCGCTTTGCTTTTCTTGATATAGTTCATAGTAATAATCAAAAACTTTAAGGTATTCCCTTACAAGTTCCTGATTCAACTGCTGGCGAAGAAAAGTTTCAACAACCGTTCGCCTATCTCCATCTCCCTCTCCTTCACCCTGATCGTCCTCAGGGCGAGCAATAATTGCAAAAAGCTGCATCAGGGCTTTCAGAATGGATTCGCTCATGGTTTAGGGTTATTTCGTTAATCAAAAAAAACCAATTACTATGGTTTGTATCCTATTAAAAGCATCACATAACCAGGATTAAAATTAGCACTCCTTACATCAACATGAATAATACATGTTACTGTGGATGAAAATCGAAAATCCCAATAGGGTGAATGATCATAGCTTGAATTGGTGAAAAGTAAGTTTTTCTCAGTATCGTAAACCGAGAAAACCAAATCACCCCGTCTCACATTTGTGCATGCAACAATTCTATATGTATTTTCCCCAAAAAAAGTTGTACGAAATTCCACCCGCTGATCAGGTTTCAATTGTGAAAAATATTCTTGACCATCGGAAATGAACTCAGGTGAAAAGTATAAAGAACAAATATTCTGCAACTGCTCAATTTGAGCGAGTAATTTGGTTGTATTTGCCAAAAAAAATAGAGTAGTGCTAATGATAATAATAATTCCCTTTTTCATACTTTGAGCATGGTGTTGTTGTAAATATCTATTCAACAATGAAATTTCTAATGCCCTCAATCTTTTTAGTTATTATATCGAGATGATATTCAGATATTACGACCCTTGATTGACTATTAATAAAAATGGTTTTTTTCTCAACATCTATCTTGGGTTCTTTATATGAATATGAGTATATAATTCCATCGAATTCGTAAGCCAAATCAATCAGCATGTCGATAAGTTCTGAATACTCTCCTGATTTGTAGTAGTATGGAGTAAGTACTTCGATTAAATTATCCAATGGATGTTTTTGTTCACCAATTCGATTGATTATTTGCCTATTGTTAGTTGTACTTCCAACGAGTTGAGTAAGGGTGTACAAACTTTCAATCCATCCTCCGGCAAGGATAAGTGCACCCACTTCTGTACGATCATTTTCTCTAAGGTAGCTATCGGCTTTGCGATATGTTCGGCTCATCTGAACAAGAAGGGAGTCCTGGCTGTTGATGTTCTTTTCAATTCCAGTAAAAAAATCAGCATTAAAGGCTGGAGTTAGGTTTAACTCTTCTGATAGTTTTTTTACTACTGCTAGATATGATATGGATTGTGGAGTTCGATCGTAAATATTCAAATAGCTTAAATTTGTGCCATATATTCCAAGATTGAGAGCTTTTTTAAAGGCTGTAGTATATTTTTTGGAATTCTCGGTTGGATTAGCTAATTTTTCATTGAATGGAATATCATGTTTTTTTATTAAATACGCTGCCTGATATGGTGAGGGTAAAGGGAATAGTGAACTTTCGTACTTTATCAACATCGATAGAGTATCGGGTTTAAACTGTTCGCGAACTGAAGTTGATTTTTCCTTTTCTTGTTGATGGCAAGATGATAAAAATGAAAATATTACAATCAAAAAGATGCTTAGAATTATTATCCAACTTCTAACCCTAGTTGATGGCATTAATATTTTTTTTAGCATATTTCATGCAAGAAATAAAAAAAAACTGATAATTCAAAGAGTAAAATCGCTTTCGTTTTAACCATTTTATTAACAACATAGAATAATTAACATATTCTTCCTCCCGATCAAGTGTAAAGATATAATATTTATTCGAATTTCAATTATAGTAAAGGAAAATAGCAAAACTGCCTATTTGTTTAGAAAGTAATAGTTTCCGTTTCTGAATGTATTGTAATAAACTCAAAGCAATACCCAAAGTAGTTATGATAAACTGTTAGTTTGCATTTCAAAAAAATAGCAATTTTCAGGAGTTCCAAGTCTTTACAAAGGTGATTTTTTTGTAGTATTTTTGTTTGTAATTCTATGAGGATTTTCAAGTAATTTCCAATGGAAGACATTGTAAAATTAATATTTCATTTAAATTGAAAATTAGTAGTATTATAGAAAGTCTTTAATCAATGTTTTTCAATCAGGGTACATCCATTACTTACAAAAGGATTTGGTCAATTGCCTATCCTATTATAATCGGAAGCGTTGCACAGAATATTATTAACGTTACCGATACAGCATTTTTGGGTAGGTTAGGCGAGACAGCATTGGGTGGTGGAGCTATAGGTGGTTTATTCTACATGGCATTCCTTATGTTTGGTTGGGGTTTTGGCATAGGAACACAGATTGTTGTTGCTCGTAGATATGGTGAGGGAGTTTACCGCCCGATAGGCAGAACAGTGGGTCATGGTTTTCTTTTTCTTTTTGGATTGGCCTTAGTGCTTTTCTCACTTATAAAATTTTTTGGTAGCTCAATCCTGAGTCAGATTGTTAAATCAGTGGCAGTGCGTGATACTAGCATCGATTACCTAAGTTTTATGATATGGGGCATTTTCTTCGCTCATACAAATTTCATTTTCAGAGCATTTTACGTGGGGATTGGCAGAACGAGGGTAATAACAGTTACTACTCTTGTCATGGTATGTGTAAACGTTTTCTTGGACTATTCTCTTATATTCGGAAATTTTGGATTCCCTGCCATGGGGGTTAGCGGAGCTGCTTTAGCATCGGTAATAGCCGAAATATCTTGTACTTTATCATTCATAGTATATACAACAATTAAAATACCCGTATCAAAGTATAGACTATTCAACTTTAAAGTGTTAAGTAGAAAACTTTTACTTCGTTTGCTTAGGATATCAATTCCTATGATGTTTCAAAATTTCTTTGCGTTCTCGGTATGGTTTTTCTTCTTCCTAATCATAGAAAAGATGGGTGAAAGCCAGCTTGCAATTTCCAATATAATTCGTTCAATATACATTGTTCTGTTAATTCCCATTATGGGTTTTGCTTCTACAACCAATACGTTGGTTAGCTATGTTATTGGACAAGGAAGAAAGAATGAAGTTCTCGCAACCATTGGTAAAATAGCTGTTATTTGCGTTTTGGGAGTTATCGTTATAGTGGGAGCATGTGCCATTATTCCTGAACAAATAATTTCAATTTACACATCCGATCAGCAGCTCATACAAATGGGAATTCCTGTTTTATATGTCATCTCAGTATCTTCGATACTATTTGGTTTTGGATTTATCCTTTTTAGTGGAGTTTCAGGTACGGGTAAAACCAAAGTATCTTTCTTTATTGAAATACAAGCACTTGTGGTGTATTTAGTTTATGCCATTGTCATGGTAATGGTTTTTAAGGCTTCCATTGCTGCGGTTTGGAGCGTAGAGATTCTTTACGGATTACTTTTATCGATGGTATCATTGATCTACCTCAAATCGAAACGATGGATGGGAGCGAAAGTTTAAGGCTGACGACCAAAGACTGTAGGCTAATATTACATCAACCTACAACCTTAAATTGTTATTATTTTCTACAAAATCGATGAATAATCAAATAAGCTTGTTTAATGCCCAATTCACCAGCTTTACCCATGTTGCTGCAACCTTTTTCAGTTTCTTTAAGCATTAGGAATATCAAACCACGGTTATACCACGCTTCAGCCATTTGGGGGTTAATTTCAATAGTTTTATCATATAGCATAATAGCATTGTCCATATCGCCCGAAAGGGCGAAGAGATTGGCTTTATTATAATACACTATATGATTACCGGGCATTATAATTTCGAGCTGGTTTAGCAGTTCCAACGACTCTTCAAATGAAACGAGCTGCATCCCTGATCTAGTGGTTGATCTAGTTGTACGCCGGGTATTCTGGTTAAAATCAATTGATCCAATCTCTTTCTCAAACGAAGCGATGAAGCTGACCATCTCAGCTTTTTCCACAGCTAGATTAAGCAATGCAAGGGGATTAGACGGAGCAGATTCAATGGATTTCTCGTACGATTCCACAGCCTGGTTAAACTTACCCTCGACGCTATGGCGAATACCTTCAGTAAATGCTTTGACAAAGGAATTTTGATGTATTTTATCCTCAAAGTTAAGGCTGCCGATATCGTGCGAGGTTTGTAGCACGAATTGTAAATCAGTATCGTAAAGTTGATTGTTCAGGGTGTCTATTGGAATAAAATTTTGAGTAGTGGTTTTAAGGTTTTCCCTCGATGTAAGGCTTACCCTGATAAATGGAAGAATATCTATTGGCTTTGAGTCATAACCATCCAGTGAGGGGATAATGGTAGCCTGAGAAAAATCGGCACTGAATGCTATGAGGTTTTTAAAATGCTGTGATGTATCAGTTAAGGCTTGACTGTGCTGATCGCCATATCGCTCGGCTATACTATGGGCAAAAATCTTATCTCTTTCCGATTCGGACCAGTTACCCATTCGGGCATAAGCTGATGAACGTCCTAAATAGGCTCTGGCAAAATCAGGGAATAATTCAATGGCTGAGGAGAAGTCAGCAATGGCATCAGAAAATTTTTCCAACTCGTATAGCAAAACCCCTCGGTTAAAGTAAACAAGCATATTGTTAGGGTTCAATTCTGATACACGATCGAAATCATTTAGAGCAGCTTTTGTATCGCCCTTTTGCCACATAATTAAAGCTCTGTTATAAATACTCAAAGCGTTATCGGGCGATAGTGTAATGGCTTTGTCCAGATCATCAATGGCTTTATCAAGGTTCTCCAATGCACTATGGGTTAATGCCCTTAAAAAATAGTTTACTGATGAGGTGTTGTCTAGTTTTATTGCCTGATTTAGATCAGAAAGCGCTTGTTGGTACTTGCTCATTTCGTAGTATAACCGTCCCCTTTTGCTATACGGTTCGGCGTTAAATGGGTTCAGCGGAATGGCATGCTGATAATCTTTCAATGCGCTTAGTGTATCGTTGTTCATTAGATGTGCAACCCCTCGGTTTAGCCAAGCTTCAATATTTTTGGGTTCAAATCTGATAACCAGTGAAAAATCTTTTATCGCTTTTTCGGGTTGCATGGTCAAGAGGTAGCTAATTCCACGACTATAATAAGCATCTGGCGAATTGGGCCTTAAATCGATTGCCATCTCAAAGTCCAAAAATGCCTGGTTGAACTTTGAGAACTGGCTGAGCACTACAGCTCGGTAAAGGTATGCTTGAGAGTAAACAGGGTTTTGAGAAATGGATTTGGAAAAATCGCTCAAGGCACCATGTAGATCGTTGAGGTAATACTTTGCAACACCCCGCAAGAACCATGCTTCGGCAATGGTTGAATCAACCCTGATAAGTTGATTTAGCGATGATATAGCTTCGGGAAACTGTTCGCGACGAAGGAAGTATCTTCCTTGATTAAAGAAATAACTCTTGTTGAGTTGACCAAAAGAAGCAGATGCGATTGTTGAAAACAACCAAAGTAATAGGATGATTATATGGTACTTGTATTTCAAAACTTACTTCTTCGATTTTGCATTTTTCTCCGCTATAGCTCTATTTGAAAGGTCAATATCGCCCAGGTTGCGCATATTTCTTAGGATTCTTTGTTGATAGTTGCGCATATAATTTGATGGTTTAGTGGGATTTCGCAAAAGGGGATTTGGAAGTATCGTTGCCATCATCGCAGCTTCGTTAAGGGTTAGCTTGCTTGATGGTTTATTGAAGAATGCTTTCGAAGCGGATTCAATGCCATAGATGGCAGGTCCAAATTCAGCAATGTTTAGGTAAACCTCCATTATTCGTTTTTTGCTCCAAAATGCCTCAATGAGAACTGTAAAACCTGCTTCTAGAAACTTTCTTGTCCAGGTTCGTCCGTGCCAAAGAAAAACATTTTTCGAAACCTGCATGCTGATCGTGCTCGCCCCCCTAGTCCTTTTACCCATTATTTGTTGTTCCCTTGCTTCCCTAATAGACTCGAAGTCAAAACCCCTATGCGTGGGGAATAGATTATCTTCTGCTGCAATGGCTGCCAGCACCATGTTGGGAGAAACGGATTCGATCTGTATTGCTTGATTCTGGATGGGTGAAAACTTGGTTTTTTCGTTGAAGAAATACCGTTCTACCATCAACCAGGTTAATGGTGGATTAGCACTTTTGTAAAAGATAGTAATTATCAATACGGATGAAAATGCAGAGATAAAAATTATCAATAATCCCATGAGAATCCATTTGAAATAGTTGGTTCGGTTGGGATAAATATAGCTGTCAGATTCTGGACCTACAGCATTCATTGAGTTAAAGTATTTTAATTGCCAAAAAGAAAGCGGACGCTTTTTATAGCCCGCTTTCTTTAATGTTGCCAAATATTGTTATTGCTTTATAGTCTTGAATGTTTTTGTATAGTTCGCAGAGCTGACCTTTACAAAATAAATACCTGGTGCACGATTAGTTAGATCAATTGAAGCAATTCCATCAATGTTAATATATGAAATTAGTAATCTGCCAGTTATGTCAAATACATGAATAGAAAAAATTGCTTCACCCTTCACGTTGAATGACCCGTTGTTAGGGTTGGGGTAAAGTTTAAATGGAGAAATAAAGTCAACTGGTGATGAATTATCATCATCGTCATCAACAAAAATTCTTAGAACTATTGTTTTGCGAATATCAGCATCAATAATTGTAACACTGCTACTATGGGTTATATACCCTTCCTTAGAAATTGTTAGATCCATGTCTACCTCTGGAATAACGTTTGAAATAACAGCATAACCTAAAATATCAGTTTGTTCCGATTCTTCATTCATGGATACACTGGCGTCAATAATTGCGAAGCCAAGCGTGTCAACAACCTGAACAATTAATGAGTATCTGATGATATTTAGTGTATCCAATATTATTGAATCAGAATTAAGAGGTGCAATTATGCCTGATTTGGAATAATATCCATGCTTAAATAGGCTGTAGTTCAATCCGCTCTCTGTGGGAAGAATGCCATGGTAGGAAGCAACGCCATCATCGTTTGTGTACTTAATGCCATAGTTGGAGAGTGAAACACGAATTCCAGCCATGGGTTCTTCAAGATGTTGATTTACAATTTCAAAACTAACCGTATGCGTTTCAGCTGTTTCGGTTAGAATAACTTCAACCTCCTCATCCTCTATTACTGTTATGTTGCCACTATAGGGACTAAATCCAGATCTTGTAACAGTATAGTTGTAATTTCCAGCAGGAAGAATTACTTCTGCTTCACCGTTGGAATTGGTTACAACTGATTGTTCTGCAATAAATATTTCTGCGTTTTCCAAAGCATTCTCATTAAAATCCTTAACGGTGAAGGTCACAGTATTAGCTTCGTTAAGGATAATTTCTTTATGAACATTAGCATATTGAATCTTAACCGTATCAATGTAGTTGATATAACCATCTTTTGATATGGTATAAATGTAATGCCCATTGGGAAGGGGCAGCGAGGCAAACCCATCGACATTGGTAGAAATAGAGTTTTCTCCTTCAATTTGAATGGTTGCTCCTTCAATGGCATCTTCGCCATCTGTAACGCTAAAACTCAAAAGAGGATTGTTGATGGGTTCAATAATTTTTAGCCTAATGGCAACATTACCAATGGATGGATTACTCACCCTTTCGAATCGTTGCTGGCTGTTTAAACGCCAGAAATAACCATTCCTTATCCTATCGAAACCAACACCTAGCGGTGTGTTGTATATCTGTTGGATGGCAACAAAGAAATTTGTTCCAGGTGTAAGGAATGTGGGATCGATGGAGTATGTCTGTGTAGAGTTAGAGTGCTGTAATAGCTTCTGAAAATGACCTTGATAAATCAAACAAGCAGAACTATCAACAGGATTCAACTCATAAATATAAGCTTTAAAAGAACTTGGATATGAGAACTCAGGCCATTGAATTTCAATTCCAGAAGCAACAACGGAGTCTTTAATGTTATAGAAATTGCCGAACACAATATTTTTGCCGGAACTTACCCCGCCATAAATACCTGAACTTTCACAGTAATCTGTGGCAAAGGTATTTGGAGTTACTGCGAATTGGAAAGAGTCATTTTCTTTTATGCCTTTATCATCCCTATTTAAAGAGTAATTGATGTTGTATGTATTGGGATTAATGAAATTTGGTAAATCAGGAAAAGGATAAATTTTAAGATCCCCACAATAGATTGAATCAGTTAACGATAATTCCGATTCAAAATTATTGAGTTCAGGTATAGAAACGGAAATGGAAACAGAACCATCGCCATAATCTTCACCAAGGTTTTGAACATAAGCATTGAGTGTATGATTGAGAGTGCCAACAAGAACTTCAGGAATCATTGAGTATGGCAAGTGGTAAGGAGATATCTTTAGGTCTGGTGCCTCAATGGTACCAACAAGAATATCATCAAGGGCAAGTTGAAACCCAGAATCATCAACATTCTCATATACAAAGGCGATTACAAATTTTTCAACTCCATCGTTGAAGAGTGTATCCAACGAAATTGTAACTCTTTGCTGGTATAGATTTGTTGGTGAATTATCGCCCCAACTCTCTAAATTGTACCAAATCCCCTCATCAACATTCTGAGCCAAAACATGGAAGTAAGTTGTTTGCTCAACCGTATTGAAGTAGTTTAACCAGAAGTGAAGTTTAAGATCGTTTGATTCAACATCAAGAGTATCGTTTGATATAAGCCATGTGTAGCTATTGGCAAGGTAGCTGATGGCGGCTGAGAATGAACCGGAATTGATATAATTATAGCCATTCCCATAAAAGCTTCCAGGACTACAAAGGAACCACATTGGTGTTGTGGCATCCATAAGATTTGCTCCAGTAATATCTGTACTCCTTTTTACTGACCATCTCTGAGGATCAAATTCGTTCGTGTAGCTTTCAAAATCTTCGTATAAAAGAACTCCTTCGGCATCCTTTAGATTTTGATTTGCAAGAGGTTTTGGTTGTTTTTGAATTAATGTGTACGATGATCCTTCGCCAAGTGACATGCGCTCTATTTGTCCTTGTGCAGCATGTACATGTAAAAGAATAATTAGTGGTAATAAAATTTTTTTGCTCATATCCTTCTTTTATTATCTCCTAATATTTTAATTATTAGGTTTTTTGGTTTTGTGGTAAATAATCTATTCGTATTCTTTCATGGAAATATTAAAACTAAAGTATAAAAAAATTGCTAATCCACGATAAGTCAAACGAAAATAAAACTAAATGGTTTCTCAAACCATCGAAAGAGCATGCTCTAAATCCATGATGATATCCTCAACATCTTCAATGCCCACAGCAAACCTAACCAAACCATCGGTAATATTGGCTTTTACCTTTGCCTCTCTTGTCATCTTTGAGTGTGTCATTGATGCAGGATGCTGTATAAGCGTTTCAACACCTCCCAGCGAAACGGCTAGCATGGCCAACTGTACATTGTCCATCAATTTTTTGCCTGCTTCAAATCCTCCCTTAAGCTCAAAGCTGATCATAGCACCAGAACCATTCATCTGTTTCAGTGCCAGATGGTATTGAGGATGCGATTTTAAACCAGGGTATTTTACCCACTCAACTTTTGGATGGTTCTCCAGGAAATCAGCCACTTTTATGGCATTCTGCTGTGCTCGTTCAATGCGGATGGCAAGGGTTTTTACTCCTCGTAAAACCATATATGCTTGATGAGGATCCATATTGCAACCCATGTTTACCATGGTGTTACGAAGTTTCTTGTACAACTCCTCTTCACGGGCAATGATGATCCCTGCAACAATATCGGCATGCCCATTGATAAACTTGGTCATGCTATGGAAAACCACATCAATTCCAAGTTCTAATGGCCTTTGAAGGTATGGGCTACAAAATGTATTGTCTACAACGGTTATCAGGTTGTTTTTCTTTGCCAAATCCACACAAGCCTTCAGATCAGTAATTTCCATGGTGGGATTGGTTGGCGTTTCAATGTAAAGCACCTTTGTATTGGAACGAATGGCTTTGCGAATATTCTCGATGTTTGAGGTGGATACATAGGTCGATTCAACACCAAATCTGGAGAAGTAGTTCTCCATTACTCCACGCGAGGGCCCATAAACTGCATCAGTGCTAACCATATGATCACCCTGGCTGAGCAAACCCATGTAAATTGTGCTTACAGCACCCATTCCCGAAGAAGTGGCAATACCTCCAAATCCTCCTTCAAGTATGGCAATTTGGCGCTCAAGCGCCTGAATGGTTGGGTTGCCAATACGGGTGTAAATAAAACCTTCGCTCTCGCCCGAAAAGCATTTTGCACCCTCATCGGCACTTTCGAAGCCAAAGGTTGATGTTTGGTAAATGGGAACGGTGGCGCTGCCAAGTTTGTCCTTCTCAGCACCCGCATGTATTAGTTTGGAGTTAAACCCCATTTTATCGAGACTCATTTCTGTCGATTTTAAGTTGATTAATTCACAAAGGTAAAAAAATATAGACTATAAGAGAAAATTAATATGTGCAAAGAGTAGGGAAAGAAAGGGAGAGAGTGAGAGAGTGAGAGAGTGAGAGAGTGAGAATGTGAGAATGTGAGAATGTGAGAATGTGAGAATGTGAGAATGGGTATGATCAATCAATCAATCAATCAATCAATCAATCAATCAATCCCCCGAAGCCTCAGGGCAATCAATCAATAATTATCTACCTTTTTTTTAAATTAATCCTTTTTATTTTATTTGCATCTACATAATAGGAAATTATAAACCTGATCATAATGAGAAAAATTGGCATTTGTTTCCTTTTGATATTTTGGATAATTCCAAATTTTGCTTTTGCTCAGGAGCATAAGCAGAGAATAACAGTTGAGGATATTATTCGAGATGGTACTTTTAACCCTAAATATATTAGAGGCATAAACTCTTTAAGTAATGGAGAAACATACACCATTCAGGAACGAGGTGGGAAAATAGTTGAGCATAAGTATTCAACAGGTGAGGAAGTTTGCGTTGTTTTCGATGCTTCAACCTTTGATATCCCCGAATTACAGAAATTTAGAGGATATGAGTTTAGCCCTAATGAAAAGAAGATATTGCTTGCTACCGATGTAAACCCCATATATCGGCATTCATATACTGCCACTTATTACGTTTTTGATATAGATTCGAAAGGCATTATGCCTTTATCGGAGAATGGACAACAGATGATGGCCGCCTTCTCTCCAAATGGTGAAAAGGTTGCTTTTGTGCGTGATAATAACGTGTTTATTAAAAATTTAGTTAGTGGAGAGGAGAGACAAATAACCTTTGATGGTGAGTTCAACCAAATTATTAATGGTGCTCCCGATTGGGTATACGAGGAGGAGTTTGCCCTGAAAACGGGTTTTCAGTGGAGCCCCGATAGCCGAAGAATTGCATACTATCGCTTTGATGAGAGCCATGTAAAGCTATTTCACATGCCTTTGTATGTTGGTACACTTTACCCTCAGGACTATTCATTCAAGTATCCCAAAGCGGGCGAGGAGAACTCTCTGGTAACCATAAATGTGTACGATATAGAGAAAGGAACAACCACTCAAATGGACATCGGCCCCGAAACCGATCAGTACATTGCCCGCATCAAATGGACTCCTAACCCTAAAGAGTTAAGCATGATTAGGTTAAACCGCCTTCAAAATAGGTTGGATATTTTGATTGCCGATGCTGAAATGGGAAATTCCAGGGTGCTTTTCACAGAGGAGGATGAGCGCTACATTGAGGAACCAACCGACGATTATCCAATTTTCACTGAGGATGGAAAATTCTTCATTATTCCAAGCGAAAGAGATGGTTTCAAGCACATTTACATCTATGGCATGGATGGCAAGTTGATCCGTCAGGTTACTTCCGGTGAGGATGAGGTGAAATCGATTTATGGCTACGATCCAAGAAGTAAGTTGGTTTTCTACAATGCTTACGACGGGAACCCTCTAAGATCAGCTGTTTTCTTCGTATCACTCGATGGAAAGAAGAGAGGAAAGCTATCCCCGCTTCACGGAACAAACAGCGCAAATTTTAGCAAGGGCTTTAAGTATTTTATACATTTTCATTCCTCAATGAATACCCCAACGTTAGTGACACTCCACAACGCTAAAGGTAAGCAGATTAGGATTTTGGAAGATAATGCCCAGCTAGTTGAAACCCTTTCGGCTTTCGAAATCCCATCAAAGGAATTCTTTTCTTATACTACATCAGAAGGTATTAAGCTGAATGGTTACATGATAAAACCCCTAGGTTTTGATGAGAATGCAAAGTATCCTGTGATGATGTACCAGTACAGCGGACCCGGATCACAATCGGTTATCGATCGGTTCCGTATTGATTGGCATGAATTTTTGGCTACTGAGGGATATATTGTGGTTTGTGTCGATGGGCGAGGAACTGGTGGTAGGGGAGAGGAGTTTAAGAAGATGACCTATGGGCAGCTGGGTTACTACGAGAGTATCGATCAGATTGAAACGGGAAAATATCTTCAATCGTTACCTTTTGTCGATTCCAACAGGATTGGCATTTGGGGATGGAGTTATGGTGGTTACATGTCATCTTTGTGTCTGTTTAAGGCACCCGAGGTTTTTAGCATGGCCATAGCAGTTGCACCGGTTACCAACTGGCGTTATTACGATTCAATTTACACAGAGCGTTTCATGGGACTTCCACAGGATAACCCATCGGGTTATGACGATAACTCACCTACAAGCCATGTGGATGGACTTAAGGGAAAGCTACTTCTGGTGCATGGCACTGCCGATGATAATGTTCATGTACAGAATACCCTTGAATTGGCCGAAAGGCTTATACAAGCAGAAAAGCAGTTTGATATGATGCTCTACCCCGACAAGAACCATGGTATTTATGGTGGAAACACAAGGATGCAGCTATACACACTAATGACCAATTATGTTAAAGAAAATTTATAGGATAAGGGTTAACTGAAGAATTAAGTTGATTGTTTTTTTCTTTATCAGCATACGATTTGCAAATTCAAATTTTTATTACCTTTGCCAGCGCATTTATGCCCAGATGGCGGAACCGAGGGACGAGCTACCGCCATCGTTGGAAGGGTAACGAAAGGATTGATGGCATAAGCCAGATGTAGCGTTCTAAATTATTGAAGTATTGAAGCCCAGATGGCGGAACCGAGGGACGAGCTACCGCCATCGTTGGAAGGGTAACGAAAGGATTGATGGCATAAGCCAGATGTAGCGTTCTAAATTATTGAAGTATTGAAGCCCAGATGGCGGAATTGGTAGACGCGCTAGTTTCAGGGACTAGTATCAGCAATGATGTGCAGGTTCGAGTCCTGTTCTGGGCACAGCGAAGAAACTAGCAAAACCAAAGTCTTGCCCAGTTGTTGAAACCTGCTTGCCGGCAGGCAGGTTGGTAGACACACCAGCTTGATGGATTCAGTTCAAGCGAGATATCGTTCTTTTTTATACATTTTTTTATTAAGCATATTTTTGCCCAGGTGGTGGAATTGGTAGACACACCAGCTTGAGGGGCTGGCGCCCGTTTAGGGTGTGCAAGTTCGAGTCTTGTCCTGGGCACAAAAAAACCTTCGTAAACATTTTTCTTACGAAGGTTTTTTTCTATATTTTTTTCTCAGTTAAGTACCTCCAAAATCGTTTGGGCATAAAATTCCGCTGTAGCGTCGGATTCTTGCGCTCTGCTATTGCAATCGAGCGGAAGTACTCACGCCAAAGCTCCTGGTATTGGTCCTCATTCTCGAATTCCAATCCTTCCTTTAGCTTTCCGTTATCCTTTGAGAATGATGGATTTTCAATGCTGATCTGCTCAACTTTTTTGCCATCGTAAAAAAATCCGTAATCCCTACTGGTGTCATATATTACCCAGCGCTGATCGGCAAAGCGATGCTTGAAATGTCCGATAACCAGCGGAAGCACATCATACTTTGGGGCAAAAGGGGCAAAGTAGGTTCCATCGGCCGATCTCTCGAAACGGATGAACATAATCGATCGGTGGGCTTCCCTTAACACTTTTCTATCGAGCTTATGAACCTGCAGTACAGTTTTATTGCCTAGATCGGTCATAATTGGTCTTTTCCGAAAGAAGAGCTCACGAGTGTAGTCAAGCAAAAGCATTTCCATATCAACACTCATCGACAGAAAGGCATGGTAAAGCTGCTCGCAGGTTGGCTTTCCACCTATCCTTTCAATGCCGTTCAGCACCCTTTGTGCCAGCGAATCATTGGTTTCAATGGTGTGCGTGGTGGCGAAGAGCAATCGCTGCCCTTCGGGACGGAGGATGACATCGGGGAATTCCTTCCGGCTGAAGGAATCGAATACAGCAGTAAGTAAACCCATAAAGGTGCCATCGTAAAGGTACTCAAGCATCTGCTTGTTGGCCTGAATGGAATTGTACCCTACCATAAGCTTAGCTGATGGGCGTTTGGAAGAGTTTTTTTTCTGAGGTCCATCGTGAGGATCGACCTAACCCTTTCGGGTTTTAGCTCTTGAATCGTGTTGGAAGCTAGCTCATGACAGGTGATAAAGAATTGCGCCCTTTTCATTACAACCCCAATCCTCCGCAAATGTTCGGAGTTAAGCCTACGGAATCGTCTGGCAGCCAGTATCATCTTGGCGCTCTTTGGGCCAACCCCGGGGATTCGGAGCAGCATGTGATGATCGGCGCTGTTCACATCGATTGGGAATAGATGGGGATTTCGAAGAGCATAGGATAATTTGGGGTCAATGGCTAGCTCAAGGTCGGGGTGCTCATCGTTCACAATCTCATCCACCGTAAACTGGTAGAAGCGCATGAGCCAATCGGATTGGTAAAGCCGGTTCTCGCGCTTCAGGGGAGGCGCTGTAATTACAGGCAGCCTGCTGTCGTATAGGTTGGTAGGATTGTAACCTGAGTAGTAAACCCTTTTTAGGTTTTGCTGTCCGTATAAACCGCTGGCAAGGGTTAATATCTGCCTATCGCTATCGGGTGTTGCCCCAATGATTAGCTGTGTGCTTTGGCCAGCCGGTGCAAAAAGTGGAGTTTTTTTGAATAGCCTTCGTTCCTCCCTATACTGCACAATACCCTCTTTAATGAGGGTCATGGGTGACAGAACGCTTGGGTAATCCTTTTCGGGAGCCAGCATTTTCAGGTTGGTTTCGCTGGGAATTTCGATGTTTACGCTGAGCCTATCGGCGTAAAGTCCGGCTTTTCGAATCAGCTCCTGGCTAGCGCCTGGGATGGCTTTAAGATGTATGTATCCGTTGAACTTTTGCACCAACCGCAGCTCCCTGGCTATCCGGGTTATCCTCTCCATGGTGAAATCAGGGTTCTTTATTACTCCAGAGCTTAGGAATAGCCCTTCGATATAGTTACGACGGTAAAAGCCTATGGTTAAATCAACCAGCTCCTTAACGGTGAAGGTGGCTCGTTGAATATCGTTTGATCGGCGATTTACACAGTAGGCACAATCGTAGATGCAGTGGTTTGTGTATAGTATTTTAAGCAGTGATATGCACCGCCCGTCGTCGGCAAAGCTATGACAGATGCCTGCCTTGGCAGCGTTTCCAATTCCTCCGGGTTGGTTTGCCCTCTCGCTTCCGCTCGATGAGCACGACACATCGTACTTGGCTGCAGCCGAGAGAATTCCAATTTTTTCTTGCAAATTCATAAGTACTACCAATCAATCAATCAATCAATCAATCAATCATTCTCTTTCTAAGCTCTTTAACGTCCATTTGTAGTTCCTGTATAGCATGCAAAAGGTGCTCATGGTCGATGTTGCCTGAAGGAAGGAACGGGCTGATGAATAGGGAGAATAACCATATTTCCCTAACATTGCTAATCTTCACAGTGTAAGGCTTGTAGGCCGGATTCAGCGAAACGAGTTTGAGCATTCCCCTGCTTTCAATTTGATTTTCAATAATTTTGAATGTCAACCCATCATCAAGGGTGAGAACTACTGCGGCTTGCCCGTCTTTCAGCAAAGTCCAGTCGTCCAGATATTGCGCTGTAATCCAGGCACCGGGTGGAATGGGCAACATCGAATCGCCAACGATCTGGAAAGTTCTGTACTTCTTGGTGGGGCTAAGGAAGGGTAGCCGAAAAACGGGCAATTGCTCAATGTATTCGGTATCGGCAAAGCCACTGAGGTAACCTGCCTGCGCCTTAGCTTCCACCAGCTCAATATTGTCAATGTTATCATCGCCCACGGTGGTGGCAACAACCCTAATGTTCCGCCCCTTAACAAAGGCATCGGAGCCTTCCATCACGCTTTTTAGCTGGTTTGGAGGAAGTGCCGCCAAATCGATGCGAAGCATTGAATCGAGAGAAACATCGAAGAAATCTGCAATGCGGATCATCAGCTCCAGGGGTGGGTCGGCAAGTTGGTTCTCGTAGTTATTAACAGATGATCGGTTCAGCCCTAGCTGTTCAGCTAGCTCTGTTTGGGTTAAACCCATTTTGCTTCTAAGGAATTTGAGGTTTGAGTGAATATGCATACCGAATCAATTGATGATTAAATTACAATCATTATAGTGGTTATATTTTAGACAAATATATAATTTAAAAAATACTATTACAATTTTTTATTACCTTTATTTTTATATTTCAACTTGAAATAAAGTTTCCATGGATTATGTGTTTAAACCACTGATTTATAATTAATTTAACCGCTAGTGGAATGATTAAGGCATTTAAAATAGTAGGAATAATTATTACAATAACTGCTAGTTCTCAGCTTTACCCACAAACAGTTAATGCTAAGGTTACCTCAGCCCACATAATAATACATATAATTAAGGAATATATCCAGTTGGTTTTAATTGCGCTGATAATTGTAACTCCAATTCTTTTTCGGGGAGTGAAGTTTTGGCTGCATAACTTCCCTGTGCGCATTTCAATTTGGTTATTCATAATTCCGATAATTTTTGTTATCATAATTACTATACTTTCGATTGCATCACATGCTTTTAGAGCCTAAAGAATGAACCCTATTGAATCATTAAAATATTAATAATGAGTATGATAAACTTCTTGCTAATTACAATAAGGAACTATTGGCGAAATAGGTTTTATACCGCAATAAATATCGTTGGTTTGGCGATTGGGCTAGCATGTTTCACTGGAATTTTAGCCTACACTCATAACGAGTTGAACTACGATAAGCATCATTCTGATTCAGATAAAATTTTTCGGATTGAGTTGATTGGGAATATGTCGGGGACTGAGTTCGAAGCAGCAGTAACCGGTGCACCGGTGGGCGAGATATTGTACAACGAGTTGCCCGAAGTAACCCTTTTTACGCATTTTATTTGTATGCCCCGACCCATTCTTTTCGATTACAACCAAAAAAAAATTTATCAGGATGGAATTGTTTATGCTGATACTTCATTTTTTGAAATGTTTTGCTTCGATATTATAGGCGATAAGGATAATGCTCTCAAAGAACCCTATTCGCTCGTAATGCTCGAAAGTACAGCCCGAAAATATTTTGGGGACGAGAACCCAATAGGAAGAGTCGTTAAGTTGGACAATAAAACCGATTATACGGTAAGGGCTGTGATCAAAGAACCCCTTAATAATTCCCATTTAGATTTTCAAGTACTGCTCAGCCGCTCAAGTTTATTTAGTAATCCACAGTATGAATCTATTTACAATAGCATGTTTGCCTTCACAAACTTCAACTACATAAAGTGTACAGGTAAAAATCTGAATGAGTTAAATCTGAAGGTTGACGATGTTTTTAAGAGCCACACCAGTGAAAGTTTGAAGGAATCGGGATCCATACTGAACATTAAACTAAAACCAATAACCGACATTCACCTTAAATCGAATATTACCCATGAGATTAATCAGAACGGAAATATTACAACGGTCTACATTTTTATTGTTGTTGCAATATTAATTGTTGTAATATCCTCAATTAACTACATTAATCTTTCCATTGCGGGATCAACCAAACGAACTCTTGAGGTGGGGGTGAGGCAGGTTTTTGGAGCAAGTCGGCAGTCGATATTTAGTAGCTTTTTACTAGAATCAATATTTCTGGTAGTTTTAAGTTTTATTCTAGGAGTGTTTTTTTTGCAACTTATTACACCATTATTCGATTCAATTTCAAGCCAATCCTCTTCTGAAATTATCAAAAACAGTACAAGTTGGTTTTTAATGGCAATAATTATTCTACTAATTGGATTTGCCGCAGGTTGGTACCCGGCAATTTTTCTCTCCTCGTTAAATCCAACTGAAATTTTAAAGGGTAAAATGGTAAAAGGGAAGGATAAATTACGCTTCAGAAATTCCATGATAGTTGTACAATTTACCATTTCCATCTTTCTGCTTTGCAGCACATGGTTAATCAACAGGCAGATTAACTTTATTAATGGCAAGGATTTAGGTTTCGATATGGAGAATGTAATTCTTCTATCGCTTCGCAATGGCGAAATGATAAATAATTATCAAATGCTGAAAAACGAGTTAATGGGCATTTCAAATGTGGAGTGGGTGAGTGCATCCTCAAGTTACATAGGGAGTTTTAACCAGCGGCGTGGGTTTTACCGAAACGAGTCGACCCGCAAGGAGATGATGATGATCCTTAACCTACAATGCGACGATAATTTTCTGAAGTTTATGGGGATCAATATCCTTCAGGGACGTGATTTTTTACCCGAGGATCAGGCTGATGAGAACAAGATAATTGTAAATGAAACTCTGGTTCACGAATTTGGGATTAACGATCCCATTGGCAAAGCATTTCGTTTACCCTCTGCAGGTAACGAATCAGATGATGTTAAGATGGAAATCATTGGAGTTTGCAAGGATTTTCACTGCGCATCGTTGCACGAGCCCGTAAAGCCGTTAATAATTTGGAAGAATAAAACGCAATGCAGGTACGTCATGGTAAAAGTTTCAGGTTCAAATCCGCATTCTTCAATCAAAGAAGTCTCAGAGAGATGGAACCAAATTTTCCCCGATTATCCGTTCGAGTATTTTTTCCTTAAGGAGAACTACAATATGCAGTATAAAGCCGATGTAAACTCAAATCGGGTTTTTATTATGTTTACAGTTCTTGCACTGGCAATTGCCTGTTTGGGAATTTTTGGGTTGACTGCTTATACAACCCGAAAAAGAATCAGGGAGATCAGCATCAGAAAAGTACTTGGGGCAAACGAGAAGGATATAATGATGCTAATATCTAAGGATTTTATGATTCTAATAATAATCTCAGCTATAATTTCTATTCCCGCATCGTTGTACTTTATCGATAAGTGGTTGCAGAATTTCTCGTTCCGAATAGCGGTTGGTTGGGTAGTTTTTGTTGTTGCCCCACTTTTTGCTTCCTTTATTGCTTTGCTTACTATAAATATCAAAGTATACTTTGCAGCAAAACAAAATCCTGTTGAATCAATGCGGTATGAGTAAGGATTGTATTATAAAGCCATGAACTATAGTAGCATGATGTACTGGGTATCCCTTGGATAATTAATTTTTAACGATCTGCTATTAATGGTTGTTTTTTTATGTAAGACTCCGTTTGCAGAATTCTGGAATTTTTTTCACATTACTGTTAGGTCGTCAGTTGCTTAGGATATTGACTACTGCTTTGCATTTTTGGTAATTATTGGTTCTCTTTCTCTTTTTCTTTTTCTTTTTCTTTCTTGTAAAGGGAGATAATAGTTATATTCAAATTAAAGATGTTTTACATAAAAGAGATTTGAACAATACTGAAAGTATATCAAGGATAATTAAAAAGGCTCCCTTGAAAAAGGGTCTCTTCTCGGGATAAAACAGGGCATTCCTTGTGTTAACATCGAGTTGAAGTGCATTTGCCTCAATCTGAGAGAAATCCGGATTAACGGTTGCGTTTAGAACCATGTTTGGGGTAGTGCCCCATTTTGCAGTTAGCCCCGGGTCTATTTTTATTTTTCCATTTTTCATCGGGCCCTGTGGAAAGGTTTGCATATCCACTTCATCAAAACGAATGGTTGTGAGCGTTGGATCGAGCTCGAGATTGTGGCCCGAAGAAATGATTTCGAAACCTACCACCTCGTTGAACTGGGATATCAATGAGGTATTATTTCTGCTGATTTCATGTGAACAAAACCTGTGTCTTACATTTCGAGGGAACGATCGTTGGAGTAAAAACCTCTAGGTTTGAACATCGATGCTATTATTAAACCGAAGTTGATTGAAAAGAACGGCGAATTCCACATTGTAGCCATATTCAGTAATTTTTCCGGCCGATTTCCAGAGAGCATCCCACGAGAAATCTTCGTACCTGTCGATGTCGGAGTAAATACCATCAACCTGAACACCATAGGGGTTTGAACAAAACTTGAATGCCCTGCGCTGATCGTTAAACGGATCGACATTGATTGCTACATGATCATCCTGAATAAATGTATTTATAGCATCACGTTCGATGTAGTGAGCACGGATATTTGAGGGATCGGTATCGAAACATCTAAAAGCTATGTAAAGGTTCGATTTATCGTAAGCAATAAAACAATCTGTTTTAACCAGCGCTGGGATATTATCGCCGGGTGACCACTCGTAGGGCAGATCGATTGTTTGGCAATTCTCCCATTCGGTTTCATCAATTACTCCATCAATTACAATGGATTTGTTAAGCTTTTTTACGGTGAAGTTCATTGCGCTAATTTCTTTTTTTTCGGCCGACAGGGTGCCGTAGCCTGATAAAAACAGAATAGCAATTAGCGTGTAATGGATTATTTTCATGGATTTCATACTACAAAGTGTTTTGCATTATACCTTATTTTCTTTCCTTTGGCCTTAACTCTTCGATAATTTTTGCAGATACCCAATAAATACCCTCTCGTGTCATATAAAAAAAATATTTACCATCTGGCGAAACATGTGGCAAGCGGCCCCATTTTATCGGCAGTTTTTTTCGTTCTGACCATGATTTGTCGCTCAACCTGAAGCTGACAAATAGTTCACACAAGGCTGCATCTTTTGTTGCTTCAATAACCATATAGCTTTCATCTGGAGCCACATAAACTGAATTTTCTCTGTAATCGCTTGAGTTAACTTGCTTGCCAAGTTTTTCGGGCGTTGTGTAACTTCCATTGACAAGCCTTGTAACAAATACATCAAAGTCAGGTCGGGATATAAAATATATCGACCCATTTCCTGTGACACAGCAAATATTTGCATCTTTATTGGAGGTTATAATTGTCGGTACAACTAATGGCAAACTCCATCCATTATTTTGCTTTTCGACATATAGCAATTTCTCTCCATTGGTAAAATAGAGCTTTTTTCCATCGGGTGTAAGCGTAAATTGTTGATAGTACTCATTCTCCTTACAGAAACTGGCTATTTCAGGTTCTGTCCATATTCCATCCACCATTTTCATGCAATAAATTCTATAATACCTCTCACTATTTGGTTTTGCCGCCCAGTAAACCTCTTTCCCATCGGGAGTAAAAATAGCGGCGCTGTGTTCAAAATAATCGGCGTGAGATACAAACCCAGGAGCGAATAGTTCTGGGGTTAATCCTGGAGGTTTTTGTCCAAGGTATGGGCCAGTAAGTGAAATAGATTCACCTACCTGAGCATGCAAATTTATGATGCTTGTTATAACTACTATAAAAGTTGTTATTTTCATATTTGTAGAAATTTTAAACTTTTAAAATATTTTCAAGGCCATTCAGAAGATCAATATACTCCTGGCTTTTACCCAGAAGTAGTTCCTTGTCAAATTTTGAATATATTAAATCAATAAAAAGATGAGCAATAATCTCTTCCGGAGAAACCTCACCTGTTAGTCCAACCTTTTTCTTATAATCAGTTAATGCTTCCTTTCCTTTTACAATTGGATTCTGGATTTGATCTAATGATGAGACCCATTTTGTTCCAACCAGATCTATCTGATGCAATTTTTGGGTATCTAAATAAACTAGTAAAACACTAATATGGCCTGGAAATTCTATGTACCCTTTCCAATGATTATACTTAGATAAAATCAACATGCAATAATACTTATCCTCATTAGTTAAAGCATCCTTTAACATAATCTTATAAAAACCAGGTTTGTCATCAGGATTATTAATAATTCGTTCGCTTATTCGTTTATCCAATTTGATGCTATCTATCTTCTCGAACCCAACTATTTTATACAAGCTATCAATTATATCCACGTTGTTATTTGTATACACATGAAAGAGTTCGTGTGTTAAGGTTTTTTCTATTTTCTTAGAGAAAATGGGCAGATACGTTGATGCTAACCGAATGGTATATGGGCAAATTATTGCCTTTTTGTGAGTATAAAACGCATCAAATTCCTGTTTACCTGTGGTTCTTATTAAATAAAGCGTGTCGGGCAAAACAATTGGAGTAATGCTATTAATTTTGGAGTAGACTTTCTTTAGGTGCCTAATTAAAAAAATCTTATCCAGTCTACTCCAATTTCTAAATTGCCTTGACCAGTGTTCAAAATATTCTTTCTTATAAATGACAGAGTCGTTATCAGAATATAATCTTTCTAATCGTAATTCGATATCCAGTTTAGATAGATTTGAAAGGTGTTCATCATCAGATAAATACTTGCAACTCTCTTCAGAATCTAAAAAAACAATAGTTCTACTACTTCCAATTTTAAATACTTCATTTGGATAACCCTTTGTATTAATAATCAAAATAAAAAGCAGCCATATAATAATTACAAGTACTGTGGATTTGACTAATGTTAGGGGTAGCTTAGATAATTTTATACTTTTCATATAATCTTTATTCTTTTGGCCTTAACTCTTCAATTATCTTTGTTGATACCCAGTAAATTGAAGAAGATCCATTCCCCGGTTTCGATTTAGCGTTTACTATTTCCTTAAGCGATGTGCCACTCATTATCTGCAAGCTTTTCGGATCCTTTCTTGAAGAGCTGAAGAACAAGTATTTTCCATCGGGCGAAATATATGCTGAGTTGGCATTGTCATCCGGAGTATTAATTTCTGGTCCAAGCTTTATCAGTTTACTCCATGTTCCAGCTACATCTCTAAAGCTGATGTAGTAATCCTGATCAATATTCGTTGAATCGATATTTTGGGCGCAGGTTATCAAAAAATCCTCATCCGGCGAGATGAAAGCATTAAATAGTATTCCATTATCTGGAACATCAAAAGGTAATAATTCGGGTTCTCCGAATGAATTATTAACATATATAGATTTGTATATGCCTGATTTCCCAGCCTTTGTCATTCTTGTAAAATAGAGAACATTTGTACTTGTAACCGAAGGGAAAAATTCGTGCTCATTTGAGTTAACGGGCTCCTCAACAAGCCAAGGTTCTGTCCAGCCTGTTTCTGTTCTTTCTGTTACCCATATTTTCTGGTAAAACCATCCCCTTTTAGGCTCCATACCAGTTGGTGGACGGTTTGACAGGAAAAAGATTTTGTTTCCATCGGATGAAATACATGGTTCCATATCGAGGAAACCGTTTCCTGAGAATGGAGCAATTACAGGCTCTGTCCAGTAGTTATCAATGCATTTTGTCACAAAAATAGAAGTAACGCTGGCATCAGCAACACAAAAATAGATCTCGTTGCCATCCTTCGATATTGCAATATCACGGGTGTATAAGCCAGTATTTACTATTCCAGGAGCGAAAACTTCGGGTTCCATTCCAGGTGGTACCTGTCCAAGGTATGGTTCTGAGAGTTTTAAGCTTTGACTCTGCTGCCCGTATAAGCTAAAGCATAGGATAACAATAAATTGAAAAAAAATGTATCGTTTCATTTTGCTCTTATTTTTTCTAACATTTCTAATGCGTTCAGAACCCGTTTGTACATAGAACTATCAACTTTTATGTAGAAATAGTGCGAGATAGACAACTAGTTTTCTCTAATTTTCAAATAAAGGTTTACTCGTACCTCAACGACTGCACTGGATTTTTCGATAAAGTGTAGAGCACTTTCGATGTTAGAGTTACGTATGCAAGTAGTAACGTGATAACAATTGGCACCAGAACACTCAATGTTCCCACAATAATGTGATGTTTCCAAATGCTGTCCAGTAGCATAACCGACATATAATAACCCGTTGCTCCCCCAATAACCGAAGCAATTAGAATCATCAGAATAAATGGCTTGCCAATTAAATGGTTGATCTGCATTGAAGGGGCACCGAGCACCTTTCGCATTCCAACCTCCTTTGTTCGCTTTAAAATATTAAGCGAAACAAGGGTGTAGAGGGCCACAATGGAGAGGAAAATACCAACGATGGTAAGGAAATTATACATTTTCTGGATGTTCTTATTTAGAGCAATTGATCCCTCATCAAAGTTATCCAATGGAGCTCCTCCATAGGGTGCATTTGGAATAAGTTCGTCCCACACTGCTTTGATCTGATCGTTCAACGCCACAATATTCTCCTCACCTCCTTTAACAATAAGCGTTCCTGTATCATCCTTTGGAACCTTACGAAAAACCATAGGCTTTACAGGTGTCCACAGGTTTTGAACAAAATCTTTTACAACGCCAACGACGGTAAGATTCAGCGAATCTAATTTCACAGTTTTTCCAATGGGATCGTCCCAGCCAAACTCGTTTACCAATGTTTCATTCACAATGGTCGATCGATTCACATCAGAAAGTTCAAACTCAGGGGTAAAATCTCTTCCTTGTGCGAACTTTAACCCCATAACGCCACAATAGTCGGTATGCAAATTAAAAAGGAGAACTTCAGCATTTTTATCAACAGATGTTGCTGTTCGTGTAAGAGATGTCCATGCTAAATTGTGGCTTGTTTTGGCCATTTGCAGTATGCCGGGATTGCTTTCGAGGTTTGCTCTAAGCAATTCGAGGTTTTCATTTGATCCTGCCTGAACAACAATTATATCTTCCTTGTTATAACCATACTCGAAATTATTCTGGTAATTGGCGTTTTGGGTAAATACTAGGCTGGATATTAAGCCTATGATTGATATGCTGAACTGCAATACAAGCAGAATCCTCGAGAGCAAACTCTTGCCGCTAAACTTAATATCGCCCTTTAGCACCTGTGTTGGATTGAAAGAGCTGATGTAAACTGCTGGGTAAAGAGCTGATAAAATGGCAGTGAATACAAGTGTTATTGCCAGAAAAAACCAAACTCCCAAAGAGTTGAGAAAGTCCTTTCCAATAATTTCTTCAGCCCACATTTTATCCCACTCGTTTACAAGAAATACTCCAATAATTAGCGAAACGAGTAATGCAAAAAAACAGATGATGGTATTTTCCCCAAGGAACTGGATAATTAACCCTTTCCGATGACTACCTACAACCTTTCGGATTCCAATTTCCTTTAACCTTTTATTGGAAGAAGCGATTGCAGTGTTTATGAAATTGAAACAAGCGAGCAGCAGGATTAGTAAAGCCATAATGATTGGGGTAATTATAGCTGCTGGAGGCGATTTGGAACCAATCCAATTTGCCCAAAGATCGCGGGCATCGTTGGTAAACTCATCGAGAGTTTGGATATAGAAACGTTCAACTATCCAATCCTCACGCGCTTTGTTCTGAAGGGGAAGATATTTTGATAATGATTTTTCAATTTCCTTTACCTGCTCGGGGTTTGATACTTGAAGGAAAGTTCCCCCCGCCCAGCTTTTCCAGTCGAACTCATCTATCTTATATATTTTTAAGTAGTTGGAGTAGAGCGATAGAATCTCGAATCGTACTATTGAATTTTCGGGAATATTCTTAAAAACTCCACCGATGGTGAATACAACGCCAACCCCTTCGTTATCGAAAAGGGTAATCGACTCACCAACAGGATTTTCGTCACCAAAAAACTTCTCAGATATTTTTTCGCTGATCAGCATTTTCCCTTCGTCCTCAAAGGCCGTGGAATCGCCCCATTTCATGGGAAAAGTGAACATCCTCAGGAATTCCTTGTCGGCAAAGGCAATCCCTTCGTTGAATATTTTTATCTCCCTGTCTGGTGCTTCATACCTAATGGGCGAAAAGCCTCGGGAGAATCTGCTAATCCTTTCGATTCCTGCAAAATCATTCTCAATGGCAGGAGCTAGCGATACAGGAGTTGCGCTGTAGTCCTGCAACCGATCTTTAATGTACCTTGACTGGTTTACCTTGAAAATTGTTTCACGGTTTACGTGCATCTTATTGTAATCGGCATCGAACTTATAGTTTAAGTAAGCCACAATGCAGCATGCAATGGCAATACCAAGTCCCAGAACATTGATTATCACAAAGGATTTATTTCGCATGTAGTTCCGGAAGGCCAGGGTAAAAAAGTTCTTTATCATAGTAGTTCAATTAGTTACTTTGCAAAAGGCAATCCTAACAAATCGTATAAAAGTTTAAATGCTAATCGGTTTCGTAATATTGTGTAATTCCATCCAACCAATGAATCAGGTTTAGCACAAATTGTGCGTTGTGGGGTGCGCTCTCTGAGTTAAATCCAACCTTAAATGTGCCATTGACAACTTGTGCCGTGAACATTGCTGCCTCACCAAACACTGCTATTCGTCCTTTCCCGTAGCCCATAATTGCCCCTTGGCAAAATCCTTCGAGGCTTTGTTTAGGGGTGTTGGTTCTAAAAACCCAGGCTGTATCGGGCTGAAGGGAGTTGTTCTCGGCCAAAAATGAAAAAACTTCGGTTGATCCATAGGGAGCTTTTAATGCCGACCCGGTGAATGTTGCAATGCTATCGATCCTTTCGTAATTCGTTAAGCCTTCGGTTACCCTCGATTTAAGCAGAGTGCCGTTTGAAAAAGTAAAAATTGACGGTGGCCACGATTGTTGGCTTGTATACGCAAATCCGTTAATGAATTCAAAACCAAATGCTTTTCCTAAATCGTAAGCTGCTCCGGCAAAGGGCATATGATCGGCAATGAGCAGAAGCGAACCGCCACCCATCACCCAATTTTTAATAATTGCAATTTCATTGTCTGTAAATGCCGAAGGTGTAGGTAAAATCCATTCTCTTGAATTAACTTCGTTAAGCGCATTGGCAATGACCAAAACTTTGCATAAATCCAAAACCTTTGGGCTTGATATCTCTTCTTTTAAATCGTGTACCCGATATCCATCCTGCTCCATAAGCTTGCCAAAGGCAAAAAAGCCACCGCTTTTTGTGTGGAAGTTATTGTGTGCCTCATCAATGTAAATAATTGACCCCCTACCCTTCTGGTAAGCAGTCTTATTAATTGGGAAAGAATACGAAGTGTCAGGAATTTGCTGTGCGGATAAATCCGAAAGAGCAAAAATCAATGTCAAGTACAAAACCGTTTTAAATCTTATTATACTCATCATTCAACTTTTTTTAATGATAATAGCATTAAGCAATTTCATTCGTACCTCAAGCTATCAACCGGATTTCGGGTTGCCGCCCTAATTGACTGATAACTTACTGTTAATAATGCAATTACAATAGATAGAAGTGCTGCAAAACCAAACATCCACCATGCTATGTTTACCTTGTAGGCAAAATCCTCAAGCCATCTGGTCATAAGGTAATACCCTAGTGGCCAGGCAAAAAGATTCGATATCAATACCCAACTCGTGAAATTTTTTGAAAGCGACAGAGTGATATTTGAGACAGTGGCTCCCATTACCTTTCGAACCCCAATTTCCTTTGTCCGTTGTTCGGCAATGAAAGATGTTAAGCCAAGCAAACCAAGGCATGCAATGAATATTGCCAGTATGGAGAATGCCACAAAAAGTTGTTTGGTTTGCTTCTCGTTTTGGTAAAGGGCATCGTACTCATCGTTGAGAAAGATATACTCCAAGGGTAAACCATTGGTTAGTTTTTCCCAGTTTGCTTCAATTTTAGGTAAGATTTCGTTGAATCGTTTGTGATTTACTCTAACCGAGATATAGTTTGCCGACCAGCCAAAGACTCCATTGTGTTTAAGCAGTGCCATTGGTCTCACTTTCTGATGCTTGGACTCGTAGTAAAAATCCTTAACAACACCAATTACATTGAATTTCATCGGGTCAGGGCCATTATCGTAAATGAAATTACCCACAGGATTTTCCCATTCAATTATTTCGGCTGCTGCCTGGTTAATAATTATTGCCATAGAATCGGATGGGAACTGGTTGGAGAAAAAACGACCTTCGGCCATTTCCAGCTTCATCACATCCATAAAATGCTCGTCGCATATGCATAGGTTCAACGAGAATCCAATGTTTGCATCGCAATGGAACCCAATGTTATTGAACTCCTTTCCGGGTATTGTTGATGATGCTGTAATCTGTTTTATTCCCTCAAATTTTTTAAGCTCCTCAATAAAAACATTCAGGTTATTTCCCAGAGCGAAAGGGTTTTTTAATGTAATAACCTGTTCCTTATCGAATCCCAGCCTTTCGTTCTGGATGAACATCAGCTGTTTATATATCACAATGGTACCGATTATCAGAACAATGGATATGGTAAACTGAACTACAACCAGTGTATTTCTGAGCCACGGGCGTTTTGTTCCCCCCTGAAGTTTTCCTTTTAGCACTTCGACCGGTTTAAATGATGAAAGGAAAAATGCAGGATAACTGCCAGATATTAAACCCACTAGTAGAGCAAGCGCGAAAAGTAAGGGAATAATGAAAAGATTTTGGAAGTAATTTATTTCAAGCTGTCGTCCTAGTAAATTACCATAAGCAGGTAAAAGCGTTTCGGCGATAACCATCCCTAAAACCAGTGCAATTATGCTGGTGAAAATCGATTCCCCTATGAACTGGTTTATTAGCGACCCTCTGCTAGCACCAACCACCTTTCGAACACCAACCTCCTTTGCCCGTGTTGAAGACTTGGCTGTGCTAAGATTCATAAAGTTAATGCAGGCAATAAGCAGAATTATTACCGCCACAACAATAAAGATGTACACGTACGACTTTTTCCCATTTGGTTCAAACTCGCCCGTGATATCAGAGTTTAGGTGAATATCGAGCAGCGGCTGAAGGTAAATTTCCCAGTAACCGCTGTGCTTGGTTTTAATCTCCTCGTAACGCCCCTCAAAAAGGTACTTGTTAGTGAATGAAGGCAGTTTGGCCTCAAACTCCTTGTAGTTAAACCCTTCCTGTAATACCAGATAAGTACGGAAGTTGTTGTTAAACCACTCTGTACCATTGTAATAACCATCGAAGGTTAAGATTGATACCAAAAAATCGAAGTGAAAATGTGAGTTTGTGGGAACATCCTCAATTACTCCTGAAACTTCAAGGGTTTTATCAGAATTGTTATTACTGAAACGCAAACTTTTCCCAATGGGATTCTCATCACCAAAATATTTTTGGGCCGTACTTTTGGTTAATACAACTTTATTGGGTTGATTAAGAGCGTTTTTTGCCGAACCAGCAACGAAGGGGAAGGAAAAAATATCAAAAATCGAAGAATCGGCCATCAATGCCCTATTTTCAATGAATATTTTATCGTTGTAACTAACTGTACGACGGCTTATTCCAGTAATTCGAGCCACATGCTCAATTTCGGGGAACTCGTTGTACAGGGCAGCGGGCATTGGTGCGGAAGTCCAGGTCTGGTCAATCTGGGTGTTACCCAGTAATGCCCTTTGTGCAAGCCGATAGGTTCTTTCGGCCTTCTCGTTAAACCTGTCGTAGCTTAACTCGTGCCATACGTAGGTCATTATCAAAACGCTACAGGCAATACCAATGGCTAGACCTATAACGTTTATAAAAGAAAAACCCAGGTTTTTCTTAAATAACCTAATAGTTGATTTAATATAGTTGCTAAACATTGTAGATCAGGTTTTATATTAGGTTTGAAATTCTATACTAGGTATACTTAAAACACAAACCAATCTTGTTAACTACTGGAATATCAGAATATAAATAAGATATAAACCGTTAACAAGCAATAATTATATTGTTCGTTTTTTTTACATGGTCTTAGATTCTGAACAATAAAAAATGAAATGAAAAATGGGGGAACAACTTTTTGCTCCCCTAACATTCTACTACTCCGTCCTCAACGATTCTGTTGGGTTCATAGTTGCGGCTCGATAAGCCTTGAAACTAATCGTTACAAAGGTTACCAAAAGGGAGATGGTTGCAGCTACAATGAAAATGGAAACCGATAGTTT
The DNA here is from genome assembly GCA_964397135.1 of uncultured Rikenellaceae bacterium. GTDB lineage: Bacteria > Bacteroidota > Bacteroidia > Bacteroidales > Tenuifilaceae > MWFE01. Next base: position 93,823 of record CAYNHM010000002.1, on the reverse strand, counting down.
GGTTCTATAAACGTAATTATCCAGCCAGTTACTCATGAAGTAGTACGAAATGGGGATTGCAACTGCAATTGAAATACTGACAAGGATTAAGAATTCTTTTGAAATCAATCCTACAATTGATCTCTCGTTTGCTCCAACCACTTTACGAATACCAATTTCTTTGGTACGACGCTCGACGGTGTAGGAGGCCAGACCTAAAAGGCCTAGGCAGGCAATGACTATGGCCAGTATTGTGAAAAGTGTAAAAATAAAACCTCGCTTCTCATCGGCTTCGAACTGGTTTTTGAAAGTATCGGACAAAAACTCGTACTCAAAGGGATGTTCGGGGAACATCTCCTTCCATGCTTGCTCAATAAACCGGATTAATTCCTGCCTGTTGTTACCGGCAAGTTTTATGTAAACAATCCTGTTGAATGGCCTGTAGAGCAGCATCAACGTTTCAATCTCATTGTACATCCCAGTTTGGTGATAGTCGTGCATTACCCCCACAACGGTAGCTCTTAGAAACTCGCTGCCGATTGTCTCAACTCTCTTTCCAAGTGGTTCAGTCCAGTTCATCCTTTTCACAAAGGTTTCGTTAACAATAACACCGTTAAGAGTATCACCCGGAATATCAGACTGAAAATCGCGACCTTTAACCATTTTTATGCCCAGAGTTTCTATAAAGTCGTGATCAACAACAGCCAGGTTTATTCCTCTTTCAACCATACCCTCTTCCGACTCAACACTTAAAAGATTTTTCCCAGAGCCAACTCCCATTGGAGTGCTGGTTGAAGCTATGCTCTTGATATTGGGATTGTCGAGAAGTTTTTGCTTGAAAACGGGGTAAGTCCTGATCATGTTCCTGTTCGTTAAGCCAATGGAAAGTATGTTTTCCTGATTATACCCCAAATCCTTGTTCTTTAAAAAGTCTAGCTGCTTGTAAACAACCAGAGTGCAAATAATCATCGAAACAGAGATAAGAAACTGAATTACAACAAGCACTTTCCTAAACAGGTTTCCTGAAGATCCCTTGGTTACCTCACCTTTCAGAACAGTTGTAGACTTAAAACTTGAGAGATAAAATGCAGGGTAGCTGCCGCCAATAACTCCAACGATAAGAATAACAGCAATTGCACTTATAATAATTATTGGACTCTGAATTATGCCTAATTCAAAATTTTTCCCTGCTAGCAGATTGAACTGGGGAAGTAAAAGTGCTACTAAAATAATGCTCAAAATCAATGAAATTATTGTTAGCGTTGTTGATTCTGAAAGAAATTGAAGAATTAATGAACCCCGATTCGACCCTACAACCTTTCGTAAACCTACCTCGCGAGCTCTACGAGCCGATCGTGCAGTTGCCAAATTCATATAGTTCATTGCTGCAATCAGAATGAGGAAGAAGGCTACAATTGAGAAGATGTAAACGTAGGTCATGCTACCGGTTGGTTCCGGTTCGCCTGGGTTTGTTGAAGTTAAGTGTATCTTGGTAATTGGTTCCAGAACGTATTCAATTGAAATTCCTCTTCGTTCAAATATTTCGGCCATGTATTTGCCGTACATTTCCTGCATCTTAACCTCAAAAGCCTCCACATCAAATTCTTTGGGAAACAGGAGATAGGTAAATACACCAAAATTTCCCCAGCTGCCAACAAAATCGGATGGTAAACTCTTGCGCGACGACAAAGCATCGAACCTAAAGTGAGAGTTTTTGGGAACATCCTCTATCACCGCTGTTATGCGGTACGACTCCTCACCCGAAACTAACGTTTTTCCAATTGGATCCTCATCCCCAAAGTATTTATTTGCAACGGTTTCGGTTAATACCATGGTGTTGGGTTCCATTAGAGCCGATTTGGGATCGCCCTTTAAAAACTTGTAAGTAAATACTTCAAAAGCCGCAGTATCTGCATAAAAAAAGTTATTCTCGTAGAACTCCTTGTCGTTATACTTGAATGGGGCACGATTAAAGTTGATAAACCTTACTGCTGCCTGAACCTCGGGATAATCTTCAGTAACCTTCGGTGCAAAAGGAATTTGGGCCACAATCCATGTAAATTCATCGTCGGTTTCCCTTATGTGTGACGAAACGCGGTAAATTCTGTCAGCCTTCTCGTGGTAGCGGTCATAGCTAACCTCGTCGGTTACGTAGATTATTAGGAACAGTGCGCTGGTAATACCAATGGTTAACCCAATGATATTAAGGCTACTATACCCGAAATCTTTTAATATATTTCGAAGGGCGATTTTGATTAAGTTTTTTAGCATTTTTTATTTTTTGATGTTTAAGATTAATATGAACTGGTTTAGAAAAATTTTAAGAAACAACCGTTTTATAATAGTTCTACAGGTATCATTACAGAGATATTGGAATACCCCTATAGAAGTCAAGTATCTTAGTTCTTAGTAGGTATGTGTATTTTGCGTGAAGTAACTCGCCCTCTGCTTTAACTAAGTTATTTTGAGCAACCCCTAAATCCAATGCATTAACCATACCCAATTCGAATCGGCTAACGGTTTGGTTGTATAATTCTTTGAAACTTTCAGCCGATTCACTATAGGCTTTATAGTTATCCCAAGCAGCTTGAGCCTGAGCAAAGGCATTCTGCACATCTTTGTAAACCATCCTTTCGGCTTGTTCGGCCGCAATCTGTGCGTCAAGCACCTGAATCTTAGATTTAGTAATACTGGTTTTGTACGTTAAACGTTGAAAAAGGGGAATGGAAATCTGGAACGAGATCCTTTGCTGAACATAATCCTTCAATTGCTGGCTATAGGTATAATCGGGGTATTGCACAAAAATACTATCGGGGGTTCGGTACCAAGCCGACTGATCATAACCCGAACCCAATTGGTAGTTCAAGTAAACTTTTGGACTTAAAAGGCCGTAGGCCATTTTAAGTCCACTTTCGGCCGATAAGTAGTCGGATTTCGCTTTTCTGATCTCGGGTCTATTGGGGAAAACTTCCTGAAACAATTCCTCAAAACCATTGCTATCCAGATTATTGCTCAAAGTTATGGGAGTTATTTTGATGCTAAAATCTTCTGGATTTTCAAGTTCGAGCAGCTGGGTAAGTTCAATTGTTGAGTACGCAAGCCTGTTCTGGGCACTTGTTAGCAATGCCCTCTGGTTAATGCTCTGCGATTTTATGGTTAAGTAGTCGCCTTGGGAAATTCGCCCTAGTTTAAGTTCAACTTCAGCTTTTTCCAGATGCTTTATCGATACTACATGTTGCTCGGAGGCTAGTTTAAGATTCTCAGTATCCATCAGCACTTGAAGGAATCCTGCAACTACGCTAAGTGTAATATTGTTTTTCATTATCTCAGCATCCTCTTTCTTCGATTCGAGCTGGTGCTTTAATCTCAATCGGTTGTTGAATCCATACAATCCATCAAAAAGTGTCAAAGAGGATGAAAGACCTAAACTACCGCCTTGGTTTTCAATGTTTTCAAATCGTAAGGTGTATTGGTTAAAGGTTGTTCCTTTGCTATACTGATGGTTGTAGAAACCCGCTAGGTTTGGTCCCATTTCATAAGCACTTTGGGTAAAATCTGCTTGTGAACTCTCAACTTGCAAAAGGCTTCTCTTAAGGTGTAAGTTATTCTCCATTGCATGGCTGATACACTCTTCCAATGTCCAACTCTTCTGTGCCTTGAGATGAAGAGTATTAGAGGTTAGTAATAATATAACCGTTAAGAGGATTCCGATTTTCATGACTCAAATGGATAATTGAAAACAAAATTTCTTATAATATTTCAAGTATATATAACGATTCTTCATCAAATGATGAAATCATTGTAAGGGTGTCAATGAATAAGTGCCAACACAGATCACAATTGAGTAAATTAATATCGTCTGTCGTTTCGTTGTTTCCATTCAACCAGAAAAAGTATTCAGCAGATTTTTTTTGATGATGTACAAAATCAATGACAAAATCTTCATTCTCATTCATGTAATCAGACTTACTCAGCAATACGCTTTCGTTTATCATAGAGGATTCCCTTATATCAATTACAGATTGAGGAAGGTTTGTAGAGTAAGCAAAAACATTTAGCTCCAATAAAATAATAATCAGAGTAAACTTAAAAAGGTTTGCTGCGAATGGATTAATTTTCATGGATTTGCATTTTATGATTTAATTTCTCTTTCTGTAAAGAACCTGTATATGTGTTGCCCCCTTACATGGAGTGAATATCTGTACAAGTTCCCATGATTTATCATATTCTGTTAACGCTTTACGGAGATTCATTATTTGCTCAATGGAGGCGTGATATCTATCATCATCATATTCCTCGGGTTTAGTACCTTCCAAATCCCATGGAAACGATTCTATTCTGAAGCTATAGCTAATTTTTCTGTAGCCTACGGAAAGAGTAACCTCAGCGATCTCATCCTCACCAAAATTTGATATGGGAATGCATATTTCGCGCATGATTAGTTTCTTTAGTTAATACAACCAACCACTAAACAATTATTCTACAAAATTTTCTTCTGGTTTTCGGTAACTATATGTCCATCAAATAATTGTACAATACGATGAGCTTTCTCTGCATCGCTTGGCGAGTGGGTTACTATAATAATGGTAGTTCCCTCGTTGTTTAGTTCAGTTAACAAACCCATAACCTCTTCACCATTGGCTGAGTCTAAGTTTCCGGTTGGTTCATCGGCAAGTATCAACTTTGGATTTGCAACAACTGCACGTGCAATAGCCACCCTTTGTTGTTGCCCTCCTGATAGTTGCTGGGGAAAATGCTTTTTGCGATGCGAAATATTCATTCTTTCCAAAACTACCTCAACCTTTTTTTTCCTTTCAGATGAAGGGACGTTCATATAAAGTAGGGGTAGTTCTACATTCTCGTAAACCGTTAATTCATCAATTAGATTAAAACTCTGAAAAACGAAACCAATATTAGATTTTCGAAGGTTTGTACGTTGTCTCTCTTTAAATCTGGATACTTCAAGACCGTTGAAAAAAAACTCTCCAGACGAAGGATTATCTAACAGTCCAATAATATTAAGCAGTGTGCTTTTGCCACACCCAGATGGTCCCATGATAGCCACAAATTCACCCTCCTTAACTTCGAGGTTGACTTTATTTAGAGCTGTGGTTTCCACTTCCTCTGTTCTAAATACTTTAACCAAATCATTGGTTTTAAGCATAAATCCATTGTTGTTCATCATTTTATTTGTTAGGGTTAGGTAATTTATTTAAATATTAGCTTTTCAACATTTCCATAGTTATCATAGCTTGATACAATTACTCTTTCGCCGGCTTTTAAACCTTCCACTACTTCGTAATGGCGAGGATTTTGGCGATTTATTCTAATTGATCGTCGTGTTGCAAACTTTCCAGAAGGGTCAACCACAAATATCCATTGACCACCAGTGCTTTGGTAAAAACCGCCTCTTGGAATCAGAATAGCAGTTTGTGATTCCCCCAATTCAAGACGTATGCGTGATGTTTGTCCAATACGAATGTTTTCGGGTACGTTCTTATCGAAAACCATATCAACAGTAAAACGACCATTCCGAACTTCGGGGTAGATCTTAGTGATATGGCATGGGTAAAGGTGGCTAGCAAATTCACTTTCACCTTTTAACTCCCTTGTAATTCTATTTACATAGTGTTCATCTATATCCACTTTCAGCATGTACGAATCCAGCACATGAATGGTACCAATCCTGTGACCCACCCCAATAACTTGTCCAACTTCAAGGTTTAGTGATGCCAGTTCACCACTTACAGGCGCTTTAAACTCAAGGGCATCAAGCCGTTTGCGAACTATGGTTAAATTTCGTTGTAGTCTTTCGGCATCTTCTTCAAGGGTTTTTATTTGGATTATTCTAAACGTTGAATCTTGCTTCCAGCTCTCGCGGAATAGGTTAATGCGTTCGTTGGTAAGTTCATAGGCTTCCTTCGATCGTTCATACTCATCTTTAGAAATATGGTTTTGTTCGTAAAGCACCTTGTTGTTATTATAGGTACGCTCGCGTTCTTTGAGTTCGTAAATAAGGTTGATAAGGCTACTTCGGGTATCGAGGGTTTGACGCTCCATTTGTAAACGAGTACTACGCAAATCATTTGTTGTACGCGACACGTTTGCCTCGTTATTCGAAATGTCTAGAATTAAGCTTGTATTGCTAAACCGCACTATTACATCTCCCTGTTTTACTCTACTTCCCTCTTTGATTAGTATTTCTTCCACTCGACTTCCACCCTCGGTTGCATCGAGAAAAATGGTTTGGATCGGTGCCACAGTTCCAATTTGTGTGATATAATCACGGAATAGATCTTCCTCAACGGTTTCAATGGTTAACTTGTCGATTTCAACGTTTAACTTCGAACTCTTATCTGCAAAGATGATGTAGTAGCCTATCCAAAGGACGAGTAAAGTGACTCCACTTACCCAAAGGATTTTTCTTAATGGCCATTTTTTCTTTTCAATTGGTCTATCCATTATACTTTTTTTTCTTTGGTTGGTAAAGGTATTTAGAGAATCTTATTTTCTTTAATTATTAATCATTTACAAAATGACGAATTATTTCAATTGATTGATGTCTTAACATTGATTTCTTAAGTTGTAATTTTCATAATAAATGTTAAAATGTTTTGAATTGTGAAATGAGAAAGTTGAATAGAGTTTCTCTTAAATCAGCAAATTCGTTTACACCTAGTGTTTGAATTATTAAAACATTAAATTTTAACTATTTGGATGTGCTTGTGATTAGTTTGTTTAAAATTAATTTTTAAAATTCTGCAAGTGGTTGAAAAAGGATGATGGAAGGTAGAAATAACCCACCAATTCATTATCCATAAAAAAGGATTGCTATTTTTCAAACCTCTATTCATATCTCAAACTCACAATGGGGTTCTGGCGTGCAGCTTTGTTAGCAATAAAGCCTATGGTTAGCAATGCAATTGTGAAAGAGGCAAAAGCGGCAAAGGCAAAAACCCATCCAAATAAGTTTACCCGGTAGGCAAAGAACTGGAATGCCCAGCTTAATGCCAACCACGTTATTGGTAATGCAATAATATTGGAGATTAACACTAACCTTAGAAATTCGTTTACAATAGTTCTGTAAACCTGAATGCTGTTTGCACCAAACGATTTTCTAATTCCAAACTCCTTGATCCTTCTGTTTGCGCTGTGTATTGCCAAACCAAACATTCCGATTGAAGAGATAAAGAACCCTAAAATAGTAATTAGCCAGAATATCGAATTGATGGACTTGGAGTTGTCGAGGGCCTCGAAGCTGGCATCGCTAATATTGAAGTACTCAAATTCGTAACCCGGGTTAAACTTCTCTAGTATCTTTCTGGTGTGCTCTTTTGCCTGAAAAACGTTCTGTTCCTGATGCTTAACAAATATCAAATTATTAACAGGGCTGAACTTGTATATTAGGGCATCGTTACTTACTGCTTTAAAATGGAATGGGAAAAATTTGATGTTATCCGTAACTCCAATTACAGTATAGTCCTCCCCCTGAAAGTAAAAGTTTTGCCCCACAGATTCTTGCCATTCCATTATTTCAGCAATTCCTTTGTTAATTACAATGCCATTCTGAGAATCAGTGGCGAATTCGCGACTAAAAAACCTGCCGTCAACCATTTTAATCTCCAGGAGATTAACAAAATCATAATCGCAGTAAATTATTCGGGCAATTTTGCTGTGATCGCCATCCCTTTTGCCCCAGTCAATATCTCCACGTTGGAGATTGACAGGTACCTCCGAGGCTGTTGCAACACCCTCGATAGTTGGATTCCTTAGCAGCTCTTCGCGAATTGTATTGTAGTTATTCCACATTTCTCCTCTGGTTGGTATTACCAGCATATTTTCCCTTTTAAATCCTAAGTCGGCAGTTTTCATGAACCTGAATTGCTTTGTAACAAAAATTGTGGTGACAATGAAGAAAACCGATGCAGTAAACTGAACAATCACCAGGAATCTCTTTAAACGACCACCCGATTGCAATGCCGCAACCCTGCGTAAAAACACATCTGCTGGTTTGAATCTTGAAACAATGAATGCAGGATATAAACCCGATACTAAGACAGTAATTATTAGAATAATGCTTATCTGAAACCAAAATGCCGGATCGAAGTAGTTAATCTTTAAAAAATTCCCGTCTAGCTGCATCGATACTTTTTTCAGAAGCTGTTCAGTTAAAGCTATTCCTATGTAAAAGGCAATAGCACACACGACAAAAGTTTCACCTAAAAACTGAATAATCAAATTCCACCTCGAAGCACCTACCACTTTTCGTATGCCTACCTCTTTTATTCTGGTTGTTGAGTTGGCGGTTGTAAGGTTTATAAAATTGATACATGCAATAAAAAGCATCAGCACCGCAATTATAGTGTTTATGTAAACACCAATAATATTCATCTCTTCTCCGTGTAGCCGAACCCTGCTCATGGGCTCAAGGTAGAACTTGGTTTCAAACTCCTTAATCTTATTTACAGCGTGTAAATCGTTGGTTATAGTTTGATTTATTTGTGAAATTGATTCGGGTGTATTTAGGAGTAGATAGGTGTAAAACATGGTTCCTTCGAATCCATTTATTGGAAATCCAATTTTAACCAAGTAATCGAAAGGAATTAGGCAACTGAACTGAATGTAGGAGTTTTTTGGAGGGTCTTTAACAACCGCAGAAACGGTGTATGGAGTTTCAGTATGAATAGTAACCGTTTTTCCCAAAGGATCCACTTCTCCGAATATTTTTTTTGCAAGACTTTCGGTTAGGACGATTGATTCTATCCCCTGAAAAATATTATTGCCAACCTTTGAAACAACCTGAAACGAGAATAACCTGAAAAAAGTGGTATCGACAGCAATGGCCTTCTTCTCAAAGAAGTACTTTTTTTGAATTGTAGAATCAATAACCGATTCCTCAACTCCAATGGTTATTTCAATGGGGCTACTCAGTCTGCAGGCATCGGTCACCTCGGGGTATATGTCTTTAAGGGTTTTGGCATAAGCACCACCAACCCTTGATGAAGTGTATTCCCCATTATTCATGAATAATTCCATTTTGAGCCTTGCCAGCATATCCTTATTCACATGGAACGTGTCGTACGATTTCTCATACCTGACAATAACCCAGAATGTGAGAAAGATTGAAAAACCTATGGCAAGCCCGACAATGTTGATAATCGAGATGGTTTTATTCCTCCACATAGATCGTAAAGCGGTTATGAGATAATTTTTGAACATGTTTTCGTGTTGTTTGGTTATCGGCAGTTAATATCCTGTACCAATTTAACAAATCGAATTCTGTGCCTAAAGGTATAAAGTAAAGAAAATCAATATATTTAATGTTAGATGCGAATATCTATTGTCGGAAAATCCGACAATAGTAGCTGTAAATTACAACAATAGAGTAAATTTACACAAAGATTAGGAATTATTGAATGAAGAAAGATGGACACATACTCATAGTGGATGATAATGAGGAGCTCTTGGTGGCATTTCGGTTTTACCTCGGCTCGTATGTCGAAAGAATTGAAACACTAAAAAATCCGAACCTCATCCCTTCCGAGCTGGAAAAAAAACAGTATGATTTAATACTGCTCGATATGAATTTCGGTGGAGGCAGAAGTTCGGGTAACGAAGGCCTTTTTTGGTTAAGAAGAATCCTTGACAGCGATCCAGATGCAACCGTGCTGATGATAACCGCATATGGAGATATTGATCTTGCAGTAAAATCGTTGAAAGAAGGTGCTCACGATTTTATTGATAAATCGTGGGATGAGAAGAAGATACTCGCAACTATTCTTTCCTCGCTTAAATTTCGAAGGGCTAAAGAGGAAAACATGAGGCTTAAAAAGCAGAATATCCAACTCTCATCCCAACTTTACGGCTCATCCGATTACTGTAAATGCCAGTCGAGAGCTATGAGGAAGGTTTACGAGATTGTTGAGAAAGTTGCCAAAACCCAAGCCAATATCCTGATTCTTGGAGAAAGCGGAACAGGAAAAGAGTTATTAGCCAGGGAAATACACAAAATGTCTTCGCGAAAAAACGAGATATTTGTCAAAGTTGATCTCGGATCGATACCCGAAACGTTATTCGAGAGCGAACTATTTGGCCATAAAGCTGGAGCTTTTACCGATGCAAAAACTGATAGAGAAGGGCGGTTTGAAGTTGCAAATGGAGGAACACTTTTCCTTGATGAGATTGGAAACCTAAACCTTTCATTACAGAGTAAGCTTTTATCAGCTCTTCAGAACAAAGAGGTTTTTAGGGTTGGCTCAAGTAAACCGCTCAAAATTGATGTTCGGATGATTTGCGCAACCAATATGTCCTTGGAGAATATGGTTAGGGAGAAGCAGTTCAGAGAAGATCTTTTCTACAGAATCAATTCCATTCAGATTGATATTCCGCCATTAAGGGAACGTAAGGAGGATATTCCACTATTGGCACAGTTCTATTTTCATCGGTTTGTGAAACATTACAACAAACCCAACCTGAAACTTGGTAATAGAAGCATAGATTCATTGGTAAAATATGAATGGCCTGGAAATATAAGGGAATTATCACATGTCATTGAGAAGGGTGTAATACTGACAGATGGTGATGAAATTTTACATTCAGATTTTTTTCCAAATCTTAAGGACAAGCCCAAGCAACTTATTTCTGATAATTTCAGCATCGAGGAGCATGAAAAAGTTCTCATAGCAAAAGCGCTGGAATACTACAGGTGGAACTTAACCATAACAGCGGAGAAATTGGGCATCAACCGATCGACATTGTATGCAAAAATTGGCAGGTATGGTCTTAAACAGGTATAAGTTAACTATTGTTTTAATAGTTATTGCTATGGCATTAACTGCCATTGGTTTAGGCTGGTCGCTGAATAATTTAACTAGACCTTTTACCCTTTCGGGATTTGTAGTTATGTTAATTCTGGAAACTATTTTTCTTTTTCAGCACGTAAATCTGTTAAAAAGGGATTTTTCTAGATTTCTAGATGCAGTAAGGAACGAGGATCCATCTTTACTATTCAATGCCCGCTTGGATGATCCTTTCTTTCGATCGTTGCACCAGGATTTTAATGATATCATTACCAATTTTCGTTTGGTTAGAAAGGAGCGTGAGCTAGATCGTCACCTTTTTAGCATTATTTTTAGCCAGGTATTGGTTGGGATTCTTGTTTTTAATTCTCAGGGCAAAGTTAGGCTTATTAATAATGCGCTTCAAAAACTTCTTGAAATCAACCCCCTGAAAAAGATTTATGATGTAAACCCGATTGAAGAAGTACTTCAAACTCCCATTAGGAATCTGAAACATGGTGAGGAGCGAATGGTAAATATCAACTGGAATGGATTGCAAAAGAATATTGCCATGCTAGTCTCCAGATTTAAGCTGGATGATGAAATGATTGTTCTGGTAACTTTTAGCGACATCAGCCGTGAGATTGACAGAAAAGAGATTGAGACCTGGCAACGGATAATCAAGGTTATGCGTCATGAAATTTTGAATTCCATTAGCCCGGTGCGAATTCTAACCTCGAGTCTGATAGATGAGATTGAGAGGTGCAAAAACGAGAGTGAAGCGATTACTTTCGAAAGACAAACAGTAGATAAACTATTGCTTGGATTGAACACAATAAATAAGAGAGCCGCTGGTTTGGCAAAATTTGTTGAATCATACCGCGATTTAACCCAAAGCATCAAGCCCATCTTTACCAACCTTCAGGTTAACCATTTGATAGATAACGTAATTGCTCTGTTCAAGGAACAACTTGAAAAAGATGGAGTGACAGTTGTCGTTCAAATTGATAATCCAACCGTTACAATCCTTGCCGACGAAAGGATGGTGGAGCAGCTGTTGATTAACCTAATGAAAAATTCGCTCGAAGCGTTGAAACGTATTGCTAATGCAAAAATTACATTAGACTTAACGGAAAGCAACGAGGTTGTAACCCTAAAAGTAATTGATAATGGAGTTGGAGTTCCAGAGGAAATTATTGGTGATATATTCACCCCTTTCTTTTCAACAAAAGAAAACGGAACAGGGATTGGACTAAGCCTGTCACGTCAGATAATGCAGCTCCATGAGGGAAGTATCCGGGTGAACTCAACGGAGGGGAAGGGGACAACATTTGAGCTGATTTTTAAGAATGGTAGGACTGCTTGAGTCAAAACATTAGTTTAATGCCTTTTTCTATTAGTCTCAGTTTTACGATGATATTTGTGGAGCCCCGATTACGATTTCAAAAAGTCACCATCAATAATCAAAAGTTTTACTCCATTCTCGGTTGATGATCTGTGGGAGCTCACATCATCCGAAACGACATAGGTCATCCCTTTTGTTAAAACCTGTTTGCTACCGTTGTACAATTCGCTTACAAATTCACCCTCCAAACAATGCACAATATGGCCCTTTTGGCACCAGTGATCGGCTATATACCCTTTTGAGTATTCAACTATCCTAACCCTTAACCCTTCGAATTGGAGTGCTTGCCAGAAAGCAACTCCTGTTACACCCTTATGTTCAGTTTTAGGAATTCTGTTCCAATCGATAATCTGATATTTAATGGTTGAGTTTTTCATATTCAATAATTTTAATTTATTGTTGGTTTACCCCATCGCCCTTGCTACCAACTCCTGTCGTGTGGTAACAAAGAAAAGAAATTGCTATGAGAATGCCATACGATAAAACCGAGCGAACTCCCGATAAAGATCATCTGGACAAGTTGTGCAAGCTTGCCTGCCTGCAAGCAGGCTCGGCGTAGCTAATCGGTAGCGAGGGAATAGAATGATCAAGTAATCAACTATTTAAAGCCTTTATAACCTTTTCTCTGTAACCTCTGCTAATGGGTAATTCAATCCCACCCAAATCAACCGAATAGGTTGTAAAGGACTTAATCTCTTTGGTTGATACCATGTACGAATTGTGTATTCTGATAAATTGCATTTCCGGAAGATTTTTTTCCCACGAAACCAGACTGCCCCTGATCATAATCTTTTTCTCCTTCGTGTGAAATTTTAAGTAGTCTCCATCGCTCTCTATATACCTAATTTCATTTAGATGCACTTTGTGGGTTTTGCCGCTATCCTTCAGGAAGACAAATTCATCCTCCTTTGCCAGCTCTTTTTCAGTTGGTGCTACAACTGCTGATTTTGCAGCTACTTTCAGGTAATGATTGATTGCTTTTAGAAACCGTTCGAACGAGATGGGTTTTACCAGATAATCAATAGCTTGGATTTCGAAACCCTCGGGAGCATACTCCCGGTAGGCTGTGGTGAATATTATTGATGGTGGGTTAACCAGCGATTTTGCAAATTCAATTCCATTTATCTCAGGTAGGTTTATGTCGAGAAAGATCAGGTCAACCAGATTCTGATTCAAGTAAAGCAATGCCTCCGTGGGGCTATAGAATTCAGCAACAATGGAGAAACCAGAAATTTTTGATAGGTACTCCCTGATAACATCCCTTGCAATGGGTTCATCGTCGATAATAACACACAGAATTTTCATGGCCTTTTACCTATTTGTGAGCGTTAATCGAACATAAAAGGAGTTCTCGTTAATCTTTGTTGAAAGGTAGTACATATTTGGATATAAAAGACTTAGTCTTCGTTTAATATTTTCCAAACCAATTCCTTTACCGCTCATTTTTAGGTTGTCGGCAGCATGTGTGGGGATGCTGTTCTCGATCTCAAAAAACAATTCGTCTTGTCCAACCGATAGCTTAATGCTAACCCACGGGTTATCAAGCGTTTTTGCAACCCCATGCTTGAAGCTGTTCTCAACAAATGTAAATAGTATCAAGGGTGCAACAAAAGAGTTCTCAATTTTTCCTTCGGTTTCGAATTTTATGCCTATTTCCTTTCCCCATCTTATCTTTTCCAACTCAATGTAGCTGTTAATTAATTGCATTTCGTGGCTAAGCGGATAGAAATCCTTTTTAGTTTCGTAGATCACATAGCCCAGTATTTCGGATAGGAGTAGAATTGCTTTTGGGGCTAGATCCGATTTTTTTAACGACAAACCGTAAATGCTATTCAGCGTATTGAAAAGGAAATGAGAATCGATTTGATTTTTTAGGGCAAAAAGTTCAATCTCCCTTTTCTGATTTTCAATTGCTTTTATCTCATCTTTTTCTTTATTTCTTTCAAATATTAACTTTACTGAAAGAGTAATAGCAACCAGGGCTAAAGTAATAAAGTAAACTAAAAGAAGTTCGCTTGTAAATATCCTTGAGAAGGTTACGTTTATTCCTGAAAGTATCATAACAATCAACCTAAAAACAGGAATAGCATAAATTATTGAAAGGATTGCCAGCGTATAAAAAAGGGGTTGTTTCCCTGCTTGATAATACTTCCTGAAAAGAAACGAATTAGTAAGGTAAACAAGAAAAACTTGCGATGCTAAGGTTACTAAATGATGATAGGGCATTGAATACGAAATACTATAAAAACGCACAATCTGGTAGTAGCAGAAACCATAGATCAACCAGAAAATAAGATTAAGGCTTAAACTATATACGTTTTTCTTCTCCATAGCACTCAAATTTAACGAATTAATGCAATATTGAGCGAAAAATGCGATGGATTGCTAATATTATGCTATAGTTGACAATAATTAATAAATTCTCGCCTCAAAATATTCAACCATCGCATAAAAGATACCAACAATAGACAAAATTTGATTTGCCTATTGTACGATTTTATTTTTGTTGAAAATTAGCAATCTAAAATCAAAAGATATGATCAGGTATATACTGGTTGACAGCATAAAAAGGGTAAAGTTACTCAGCACATACTCAATAGTTAGAATTGTGAGTCTTACTGTGGGGTTTTTGTGCCTCATGATTTTTAGCGCAATTCTGCTGAATGAGTTTTCGTACGAAAAATACAACCCCAATAGGGATCGTGTATTCCGATTGATAATGAACGATAAGGAACAGGGTAAAACTATTGGGTTTCATGCTGGAGCCGCATTAGACCTGTTAAAGGATAACTTCCCTCAGATCGAAAAGATTGTTAGGGTGCTCATCTTTGAGCATACCGTCAAGCTTGAGGACAAAGATCCATTTAATGCTCATATCATAATTGCCGATCCAGGCTTATTCAGCATCTTCAATTGGAAAATGGAAAATGGTGATGGCGATGAATTGCTAAAATTCCCCGACAGGATATTTTTATCAAGAAGCGAAGCCAAAAGATTATTTAACGATGAAGATCCCGTGGGTAAAACATTTCTGATTAATAATGCGATGCAATACACAGTTGGTGGAATTTTTGAGGATATTCCTGAGCTATCGCATCTTAAGTTCGATTACTTGGTGTCAACCGAATCGAGAAAAACAGCGAGATTCCTAACAGATTTTTACTACAAAGCAGCAATTTTTTATCTAGAGTTGAAAGATAAAAATTTAAAGGCAGAAACGGAAACAGCAATCACCGTTTATATTACAAAATACTTTAAAGTTAGCAGCGATCTTTACTCGTTTAGGCTACAGAATCTGGCTGAGATATACCTTAATTCAACCGACATACAGCAACATCCTTTTATTAAAAGTGGCAATTACCAGCTGGTACTTTTTATGCCGTGGATTGCTTTACTGATTCTTGCCATCGTAATCGGTAATTTTATGATTCTAGACATTGGCAACAACATATCGAATATTTTTAGGATAGGAATGTTTAAAGCTTTTGGAGAAAAGAAGAAAGTTCAATTCCTGAAATTTTATACCCAAAACTTGATCTACTTTGTATCAGCAGCTTTAATTACACTACTGGCAATCTATTATCTTGAAGGTAAACTCTTGAATCTAAGTTTTATCAACTTAACGGTTGGCAACATATTCTCGTTCAGGAATATTGCAATACTTATACTTATTGTGTTTTTGATACCCTTGATACCTGCTTTCTATTCCCTTAAGCTGGCCAATAGCTTTAGCATTCCCGATGCGTTGAGGTATAAGAGTTCGAGAGTTGTGGAGCTAAAGGTTGCTGGAAGTAGCTACTCGATGAATTTACGTAGGTTAATGATAGGATTTCAGCTTTTCACTTCCATGTGTCTTTTAGTTGCTTCAATAGTTGCCGGTAAACAAATCAGCCATCTTTCTAACATGAATTTGGGATTCAATAGGCACAACATTTTGGTTTTAGAAAATGACAAAAAAGGACAAAAAAAACCATACCAACGGTACGATTTGTTGCTAGAAATGTTAAAAAAATCACTTTTGATCGAGGGCTTTGCCTCATCATCGAACATGCCGCTTAACTGGATTTCGAACATTACACAGGTTCGGCAAACGGATCAACCTGAAGAAAAAGAAATTCAGATTGGCTACGTTGGTGTTGATTTTAATTTTTTTAATGCGATTGGTGCAAAAGTTATTCAAGGTAGAACTTTCGATGAATCCATTGCGTCCGACTCAATTTCAAATGTTGTTATTAATAATACTTTGGCTAAAACTCTTGGAGGCGAAATTGTTGGAAAGAACCTTGTGGGATTCTGGGAGGAGAAGGAGAAAACCGTAATAGGCGTAGTGGATGATATCTATTTCGGCAATCCTAACAAGCTGCCAGAGCCCATGGCGTTTGTTGTGAATGAACTTGGTTCTGCCGAATATTTATACATCAGGTACCGCGAAGAGGCATTTCCCGAAGTATTCGAAGAGGTTCAGAATAATTGGAAAAGAATTGATTCATCGGTTCCATTTAGTCACTATAATTTTGACGATTTTTTTAGAACAACATTCCGAAAGGAGTCGGCAATAAAAAGCATACTTTTAATATCTTCATTAATCAGCATCCTCCTCTCTGTGGTTGGTATTATTTCTGTATCGTATTTGATATCAACATCAAGAATTAAAGAAATGGGAATCAGACGAGTACTTGGTGCAAGCTTTGGACAATTATTCGGAATCTATATCAAGGAATTCTTAATTCCCCTTGCAGTAGCAGTTATGCTGGCTTTTCCTCTATCGTACATTGCGCTTAACGATTGGTTAACTAAGTATGCCAATAGGGTTGTGATTAGGGTCGACAGTTTCCTTTATGCTATAATCTTTATTTCAGCTATTTTATTGATTGTTAACATGGTTTCAACCCTCAATGTTACCAGAAAAAATTTGGTTGATAAACTTCGGTATGAATAATTTAATATTTTCAAATAGCTTACTATGAAAACAATAAAAACATTAGCAATCTTTTTAGTAGCCCTATCGATATATAATTTATCATTAAATAGATTATTTGCACAGGTGCAGGATCAGAAAAAATGGAGTTTTACTCAGAAAGATACTATTATAATTGAACACTCATCAGGAAGTAAGTTTAATTTTACAACTGGAAATTCAAAAATTATAGAAATTGAATTAATCCATAGTAATGATCCAATTTTTACATATACCTTAAAAGAAGAAAAAAATAAAATTGTTCTGAATGAAGACGTTTTAAATTATAATGGAAATAAACCTACCCCTAAAAGTTGTCTATATTGGAATTTAGTACTACCTAAAGGTATTACCATTATTTCAGGAGGTGGAAATGCTGATTTATCTGTTAAAGATTTTACAGGAACTATTATCAATACCGGATCACAGTGCCATGCAAAAATCAGCAACTCAAAATGTAATATTAAAATGTGGGTTTCACAGTGTAAAGTCGAGTTAGAAAATTGTGCAGTAAGTTTTGATATAAGTTGCTCACAAGGCGATTTATATGCTGATGAGATAAGTATAACAGGGAAAAGCAGTTTTACTACAGGTTATGGCTATGTGGAAGTAGAACTATCAAAACCACTCAGGACTGACTTAACGTTAAGTTCAAATTTCGGAACAGTAATTCTTGATTTTAATGGAAACCCGGTAGAAGGTAATTTTGAGTTTATTGCCAGGGCAGATAAGGGAAAGATTGTGTGCCCCTATAAATTTGATTCTGAATATGTATTTAAATCAAAAAAAATGATCTATAAAAACGATGCTGATTTTAAGGAACTGGTTGATTATTATGTAAAATGTTTTGTAAGAGGCGATCAGAAACCTAAAATTGAATTAAAAACAGTTACAGGGAAAGTTAAGGTGGTTGGGTAAATACTACTGGTGATAGTTGAATAATTATAGTTGTACTACAAATTAATATTATATCTATTAAGGTTAAAAATGATATTATTGCTATTCAATCGATTGGAATATTTTATTTACAATGATATTAATAATGTTATTCTAGTTCTGACCAGCCTGCTGCCAGTTAAAACCCGAATGCCAACAGGTTGCCTGCGAAACAATTACCGAGAGCTAGAGCGAAGCGCCATCACTATAGTTAATGTAGTGCCAGGTGCGGTAACCAATGGTAAATCGATGATGAACTGCAATATATTCTCAGCATTAAGCCAGCTGCTATAAAAGCTGCTTGGGCTGGTTCCATTCTAGCTATTCCCCATGACCATAATTAGAAACTGCTTTACGGTATTGTTTGCCACTTGGTCGCTGGGAAATTAAACTATCCCATTCAGGAATTTGCTAATGGGGTCGTCAATATTATCGAGGTAATTCTTATCAACTGCAATCCCAACAAGTATTCCAATAATACTTTTAGTAACGGAGTTGACATGCTTAAGGCTATCGGCACCATATCCGTTATAGCCAAAGTATTCCTCGGCAACAATAACTCCTTCTCAACAAACAATCAGGCTTATGGCACCTTCAACCCCCTTCATGTCGTTAAAAGCATCCTCAAGCAATTTAGAATCAAAACCATAATCTGAAGCCAAAGGGAACCTGATATTTTTATTGCTTTTGTTACAGGAACAAAATGGAGTAATTGTTAAGATGGTAAAAAGTAACAGATTCTTAATCATGGCTTTGTTCAATTTTTTGGTTGGTCACAAAAATCCTCAACGTTTGAAAGTTCACCGAGTTACAGATATCATTAATAACATTCGTATAGTCTGGATCGTGGCTCATAATCCCATCTCTAATAAGAAAAGTATTATAACCTCTGTCGGTGCCTCCAAAGTAGGTGGCAAGCACACAAGCAGTAGCACTTAATCCACATAGGTAGATGGTGTTACAATTTAATTCTTTCAATGTTTTATCGAGATCCGTTTTAGTAAATGCACTTGGGTAATGCTTGTGAATCATTATATCCGTGTCTTTTATTATTACCGAACTGAGGTACTTAAACCCTTCTGAATCTTCGGCAGGACCCCAGATCGGATTGCTATGGTAAACACGGATTATTGGTAAGTTTTGCTGGCGAAAGGTCCAGATCGATCCGTTAATAACCTGAAAAGCATACTTCTTCTCCTGCTCCGACATCTTTGGAATATACTCATTTTGAATGTCGATAATAATAAGCGCCGATTTCATTTTGTTTTCCGTGCCCTGATTTTGGGCACTAGCAATGTATGATAAACATACCAGAACTAGTAAAATCAGTTTGTTCATAATTGTAATGATTTAATGTTTCACTGCTGAGTAATTATCTTATTCTTGTTTACATATCCCAATGGCATAATCCAGCCATATTCGTTCGATATAGTTTCTGGTATTCGCTTTTAAAGTCTCTAAGGTTTTTATTCTAATATCCTTCGCGGCCTGATTTGCTGGTTCATTCGCCAGAATTATCTCCGTTATATGCAGTACTTTAACATATTCTTTATCCTCCAGTAGTTGTTTTGCCCTTTTTATGAGTGGGTCAATGCCTGTTATTTCAACTAGATCGGGAAAAATGCTTGCTATTGATTCTGAGTACATCGTAGCAGGATTCTCATCAAACCAACCCACATACTCCTGGTAGATACCACGTATTGTCCATTCAATTTTACCAAAGTATAGTGCAAATTCATATTCCTGGGGTACATTAATGGTTTGCATCAGGGTGTAAACATCTTTCCCCTCGTTTATGCCTTTTACAGTCTCATTGTAGATGTATTTCAAGCCATCTCGAAAATTCCCTACAGTACTTTCAACATCCTTTTTTGATTCAATTGGGATCCCGTGCCCCATCAAAAAAAGTTCAGGATTGAAGGAAAGTGCTGTATCAAGGGTATGAATATACCCCTTTATTGGCCGAATCATTGTTCCACGAAAGGTGGAGTTGTTAATAAAGTATTCGTAGTAATTATCACCAACCAGCACTGCTGAAAGTTCTGGTATCCATATTGTTGTATGATCGGGTGTTTCACCCGGGGTGTGAATCATGTTGAAATGAATTCCACCCAATTCATACGTGTAACTATCGGCAAAAAGAAAGGTTGGCTCATTTCGCGAGTCGGCTTTAATTTCAACTTCGGTTGGAATGGGTTTTCGGGCCCATATTGTCCCTTTGCGTGCAAAGAAGGGCGCGAATTCGGTAATGTATTCGAAGTATTTTGGGTATTCTCTTTGTGCAATTACAGGGATTTCCTTCTCTTCTCGCCAAAGGGCGATATCATCGGAATGATCCTGATGGGCATGGGTAAGCAGGATTGCCTTTAGGGGATATTTGTCAATTATTTTTTTATAGAATTCGGGTGCTACTGCCGCCCCAGCAGGATCGACAAGTACACTACCTTCACTTGTTGTTATCAAATACGAGTTGCAAGAGCCCTCAATTCTGTAGAGGTTTACGGTAAGTTGCAAATAATCGAGATATGTATCGAAAAGCCAACTTTTCAATGGTTCGGCTATTGTTATTTTATTCATCCAGGTTGGAATCCGACTCCACGCATAATCAAAGATTACTGCACTTAGCTCGTTTATCGATGATACTTTTTTGCTTTCGGGCAACTGATCGTGCTGGTTAAAGGGGTAGCTGCAAGTTATTGGAATGGGTTTTATTCGACTGTCTTTTATTCTTGATGCAACTATTCCGCTTAACACAGCCTGATGCAAAAACAAACGCTGTCGGAAAGTTGTACAGCAATTTTTCTGATAGATATCATCCTTCAACAGGGTTGTAAGTTGTGCGGCCCAATCCCTACATAGTCCCAATTTTGGATTAACTGAATAAACCTCGCAATTGTAATAGGGTTGGATTTTTACACCATCTACAACAGTTTCTATTGTCTGAACTGCTTTGTAGTTTAGCTTATTCACCTTGTAAATTGGAGCCCAATAGTCGTTTGGTTCAACGCCAGGTGCTAATCCAATATTATTGACCAAAGAAACAGGCCGCAATGCTACATCAAATGCTCCCTTCAGATCGAGTGATTCGAGAGAATTAAGTACGATTACTCCAGGGTCAAGCCAAACCAGAGATTGAACATCCATTTTAACTAGTTTCTCAACTTGCGAAGCTGCAAAAGCTTTGACAGCTAAAGGATAATCCAAAAGTGACCTTTCAATTTCAAGCTTTAGTAACTCTACATTATTCCCTTTTAGTGAATTGCCTGAGATTTTATCAGGCTCTGTAAGAACCACATAAACCTTGCAGTTGCTATACTCGCCTGCATTATCGCTAATACTTTTTATCATTGCTTTTACCGATCGTTCCTGTTCCCTGGAGGAAACATAGGTCATTATAGCAACCTGAGCTGGTGACGTTGTTGCCAAGAGGTTTGGACAATTTAATAGGAAAAGGGTAAAAAAACAGTAGATTATTTTCATTCTAATTTGATATTGCAATTCGTAATAATTTCATTATTAGCGACAAATACTAATTTATTTATTGAAGTAGGTTTTCACCTTTAAATTTTTAACAACAGATTATCTCCTAGAAATAGTTGAATGAAATTCTCCCTCCAATCCTTTCTGAAATAGTCGATTGCTCCTTGACCCGTACAATGGGAAGGGGCAATAGCCTTAATGCCTGATTGTTTTAAAAAATCTGAGATTTGTTCTATTTCTTCCAATGTCTTTCTTTCTAGGTGAAATCCTCCGACCAGTAATTTTATTTCCCTGCGGGGGAATTTCTCATTGACGAGTTTAACTATGGTTTCAATTCCAGGATGAGAACAACCTGTAATAACTACAAGACCTGCTTTTGTATCTATAATCATTGCCTGCTCGGCAATAGTCGTATTCTGAAATACAGAGCTCATTTCTCCTGTTGTCCAGATACCAGGGTATAACTCCCTAAAGGAATCGATAGCTGAGTACTTTAATCGTGGCATCTGCTGGATAATGCCATCAACCGATGATTTGGGAATAAATGTATTCACCTGAAAACCCTTAACCCCTGCCGCACCAGGCATTCCATAAATGTGATCCCAATGGTTATGAGAGATAAAGATATCGGTTACCCGGTTATAGTCTAGTTTCATCTTTGTTAAGTTTTCAAGTAGTACCTTGTAGTCGCTACCGGTATCGAAAAGTATTACCTTATCATCAACCTCTATCCATGCAGAAAAACCTGGTCCGGCTTCAAGAATTGTGTCGGTTGAACAGTTATTGAAAGGAATGGCAATTCTCAGGTTTTCTGCTGAATAGCCTTGTTTAGCTTCCTGGGCATTAGCAGAAAAACTAGTTGATAATACTAAAATTCCAGATAAAATAAATAGTCGTGTTTTCATAGTATATATTTTAAAAAAAATAAATTTATATCTTAGGTCTAAGTTCTTCAATAACCTTTGTAGAAACCCAGTAAAGGTCTCCTTTGTCTGTTTCCATCACATTGCTTGAAAAAAACAGAAACCTGCCATCATATGTAATTCTGGGCGCAGAAAAGATATCATCAGGTTTTATGCCCAGTGCTTCATTAAGGTTCAAAACATTAGACCATTTACCATCAGGCATTTTAAATGATACATACATTTCGGAAACCATTTTATTATTCCTATTAAAAATGCGATCCACGATAATGTAGCTTTCATCAGGTGAAATGGATGGGTGTCCAGTAGGTTCAAGATAGTTTATGCCGCAATCCAGGAGTTTTGCCTCATCAAACGAGTCATTCAATTTAGCTGCCGAATATATCTTTCTTGTAATATTGCTAACAAAGAATGCATTGCCTGCATTTGAAAATGATATTTGAGCAGGACGGTGGTCGTTTATTGAGTTGGGTAAATAAAAAGGTTCACTCCAGCCAGAATCATTTTTCTCGACATACCATAAATTTGGGAGTTGGCATAAGGTGGTAGTTCCGGGTAAAGGCCTACATGACATATAATATAACCTTTTTCCATCGGGAGAGAAGGTTGGCTGACCCTCGAAGCAGTTATAACTGAACGAGGCTCTTAAAGGATTAATTAACACACCATTTTCGACTTTTGAATAATAGATACAATCGTTTCTTTTATTTGGTGTTCGACGCATAAAGAATATTTCTTTACCATCAGGTGAGATAGTGGGTTTAAATTCTTTTCCATTCTCGATAGAAATAATATCCGGTGCCAACACTTCTGGAATACTTCCCGGTGGTTTATGACCGAGATAAGGTTCTGTTGATCTTGGGAAATCAATTTGTTGTGCACTAGCTGAAAATAAGCAAAGTACCGTAATGGTTAAAATAATAAAAGTTGATTTCATTTTAATCAATATTTTAATTGATAATTTGTCTGCAAGTTAAAGGTATAATATCTAATCTTCGGGTTGAATTTTATTAAGGGTATTCCAAACTGCCTTAATATTTTCACTATGCATTTCCTTTAGCGTATCTTCCTTTATACCTGATTTCAGAATATATGAAAATCTTTTTTCAAACAAAAAAACACACCATATTTGCTCCTTTAGATATAAGATACTTCGCTATTCCGGCTTTGTTGTGCGTTCGTGTAATTAAATTATTTCATAATATTTAAACTATTCATGCTGATAACTTTAACTCCCATTTCTTTAAATATCACCATCATACTGTCAGTCTTTCTTTCAGATTTGGAAATGACGGCCTCTTCAATAATATTTACCTTATATTGTCTGATTTGAGCAGCTTGTACAGTAGTATTAACACATCCTGCAGCGTCTAATCCAACAATATACAATTCATTAACCTTATTTTCAATTAGGATGTTATCTAATTTTGTTTTTCTGAAAGAGTCCTCGCCTGTTTTGATAACTTCTAGATTTGAAATAACTTCTAGCCGTTTATCGTACTTTGCTTGAGGACTACCTTTTACATATGCATTATTTATTAGATTTACAAAGGGATTTGCAATTACACTTCGAACATAAATAATAGGATAGTCATGTACTTTAAAGCTGTCAATAACTTGGTTAATATTAGAAATTAATTTCTCTGAATTTTCCTGAAGGCTTGGAAATATTGAATAATCCCCTGTTATGCTCTCCTGAATATCAACAACTAATAGTGCAGAATTAGGTTCACCATAGTTCTCTATAGCTTGTCCTTCTGATACAATATGTGCATTTTGAAATAAAAGTATTATACTTACAATTGTAATTAGTATGAAAAGTGTTATTGTTCCAATAATACCCCAAATGATTTTCTTTATTATTCCTTTTTTCTTAGCCATGATTTTACTTTTTTATTAGGATTATTTATTTACGTTCATGTCTCTAGTTTACATGACGCACAACTCCCTATTATCTATTATTCCAAGCCCTTTAAGTATTGTGGCATTGTAAATTACTGATGGAACCGTTCTCTCAAAATGTAATGGGTTTTCAACCGAGGTAACACTCCCCACCAGGTAAAAGCACGAATCGGCCGACAACCTCCCAATTCTGATTATCTCCATTCCAACATAATCTTTATATCCTAAATCAATGCCGGTTATAAATATTCCATCTTCAAATCTTTCAATTCGAATCGGAAACCAATGATAAAATAATTTGTGGGTACATGGGAAAAGATAAGTATGGCCATCGCCAAGACTTGCAACCAACTGCATAGTCTTTACTATTCGTTCCTCTTCTGAAAGATTCTCAAGGTTGTTTTTTATCTGGCTTGCATTATTCAAAAAGGATTCCCTCGAAATCCTGAACCATGGATTGGGGTGAAAATCTTCGACCTTATTTACAATAAAATCGATATCATTTTGCCATTCGGCAATGGTATTGTTTTGTGCAATGCTTCCGGATACAATAATTAATACAAGGAATAATAGCAGATTATTCTTCATTTTTTTCAATTATTAATATTTCAATAAGATTTTTCCATTTTTTGAATACAGCTAAGTCTTATTTGGTTTTTTTCAATGGAATGTTCTTAAAATGCGGATTGTTTGTTCTTAAATCAACACATTCACCATCAGATGTAAAGAACAATCCTGGCAGATATTCCTCACATTTCAAATCCCTTGCTGTCAGGTATCCATTTTTAATTGAAATGTTAATTTTAAATACTGATGTGTCCTGTAATTCGCCATATTTATACCTGCAATAAGTACCAAGATATTTTGACCATTCTTTCTTATTTGGACCAAAAGGATCATTTGGGCCATAATTATATTCAAATACATGTCTGCATCTACTACCCACAGCACGATGTAATTGCATTAGAGATGGCCTTTTACCCTCATGATATGGTTTTAAAAACCTGATTTCGCTATATTTTCCAAGCATACCCACAAGCTCTCCATTATCAAGATAAAAAGTTAGCGGATAGAATCTTTCGCCAATGCCATATCCAAGAATACTGTCTTTGTAAAATATCGAACGGCTATCCCATGGTGGTCCGTAAGTACCAATTACCCCTTTTACTCTTTCATCATCATATGCAAGTAATGTCATTGATTCAACTTCTGATGGGTCAACAGGTGTTTTACCATAATACTTTGAAAGCACATCTTCTACAATAATCTTAAATGCCATGGCTGATAAGTTCGTTCTGGAATCAAGATTCTGATCATTGGTTATAAGGAAGATTCCCAGGTTTTTTTCAGGGTACATTATCATATTACTGCTAAAGCCATAACCTCTTCCTAATTTATAAGCTAAATAACTGTCACAAACCGGTTCAATCTCAAGATTTATGCCTTCTCCAGCGCGCTGGTTTGGGCAAGCATACTGAATTTTATACATTTCTTTAAGCAAGTCTTCTCGCAGTAATCTCTTGCCATTAACAACGCCATTGTTTAAAAAGAATTGAATGTAATTAACCATATCATTTAAACTCATATACTCGGCTCCAGCACCCAACATCGGAATGTAAAGCGGATATTTTCCGGTAAACGGGACTACCCGGTTCTTATTTTTTTCAATCTCAACAAAATCCAGGGAAGCATTTTTCATTCCTAAAGGAGTAAAAATTCGCTGTTTCACATACTGCTCGAAAGGCAATCCTGATTTTACCTGAAGGATATATGCTGCCAAATCAAGACCAAGATTGGAATAAGCAAACCTTGTCCCAACAGGATAACGTAGCCAAGTATCAGAAATACTTTTTATATGTTCTTCAAAATTTTTGCAAAGAGTAAAACTACTTCCAAGAGGTGCTTCATGCGTAAAACCAGCCCTATGTGTTAATAAATGTCTTATTGTTATAATTTCACCTGGAAATTTGTCGTATATACTGTTCACCTTAAATTCAGGTAAGTATTTTTTTATAGGAGTATCCAAATCTAAGAACCCATCCTGAACTGCGGTGAGAATAGCAACTGTTGTTACCGTTTTACCCATCGACTGAATACTAAATATAGTAGATGGATTAATAGCATTTGATTTTGTGGTATCAGTAAATCCAATAGTTTTAGACCACAGAATACTTTTGTCATTTACAATAGCAACAGAAATACCGGGAATTTCTGTTTCCATTTTATCAGTTTCAGAAACGAAGAGGCTATCAATTTTTTGTATGATTTCTTTTGTTATCGAAACATATAAATCCTTTGTGTCTTGTGCAGCATATGAGTGATTTAAACATAAAGCTGCACACAAAATAGTAATAAATGTAGTTTTTTTCATAGTCGTTGTTTTAATTGAAAGAAAGTAAAACACCTTAATGACCTGTTATATATATTATTGCTGCACAATTATATACTTTTTCTGCCAGTTGCATTATGCATCTGCAAAAAGTTTTAGCAATTGACCAAATGATTTTCCAGAAATGGTTTTTTGTAAATTTTCTTGAATAGAACTACGAATATCTCATAAACCAAACCAAAAAACAATTTTTCCGTGAAGTGTATAGATAAAATTATTGTTTTTACACTACATAAAAATTAGAATAGCTGTAAATCCAATATAAATAAAAATCAACCTTCGAGATAACATATTAAGCTTATCCTCATTCATTTTCATCTTTTTATAGAATCTGTTTGTAAGCCAAACAGCAATTGGTATGAAAAACAATGCTGTCCCGATTCCTGCCAAAACATCACTTAAGAAGTGTGCTTGCTGTGCAATTCGAGAGTAACAGACTAATAATGCTGTTATTAAGGCTAGTATTTTGAAGATGTTAGTAATAATACTTTTGCCTGAGGCCATAAAAACAAACGGTAATGCTAAAGCCATACTCTTTGCTGCATGTCCTGATGGAAAGGCAGGTGATTCATGAATACTTTGGATTGCAATTTGACCTGACAATGCAATTACTGGTCGGGCTTTATCAATTAGTTCTTTTAATAAATCACCACCAATAGTAGTTAGAGCAAAGGAAATGATAAATAGAAGAAATAGCAGTCTTTCTTGTTTTAACTCTTCATATCTAATCGACAGGACTAAAAACAAGGCATAGATCGCCGTAATAAATGACATCCCATAGCGAGACAATGCTTTAACAAATCGAAGATATAGTTCATCCTCATAAACGAAGTTAAAGTATATTACAATATTGCTATCCAAAATATTTTGTTTCCACAAAATTATGGCAATAATATAAAACACTATGAATGCTGAGAAAACCGCAACTATTTTGGTTTGACTGATTTCGATTTGGATCGGTTCTTCAAAATTTGTATGGTTATTCATCTAAACTTCAAGTTTAACTAAGAATTTAAAAATAAAACTATCGAACCAATTACTCCAATTAAGTTACCTGCCATATGAACAATAATTGCATAGGCATTATTTTGATTTTTTTCCTGATAATATCCTGCAATCAATCCTAGTAATGTCGTAAAAATTACTACTCTCACCAAAAATAGCCCTCCTACACCTGTTATGATTAATATCAAATGTGATAATCCAAATGCAATGGCACTAATAATTACTGAAAGGCTAATTCTTCTCTTAAAAATAATTATCCCTTTTGCATTAAGGGGTTTTAAAATGTTTAAAAGAAACCCCCGAAATAAAAGTTCTTCTGCAACACTTGCATAAATAAATATGAAAATAAAAGTTTGTACTGGATTCATTTTCGTAAGTATGGGGTGAGGTTCAATTTTTTCTCCAAGTGCTTTTGAAAGTATCATTAAGGAAAAATTTGTTATAATGGTTGCTAGTATTCCAAACAGTATTGGTTTACCTATTTTCTTGAATTTGGGTAGTGAAATTTTATAGTCAACGTAATTTCTTAACCCATAAATCACAATAATTGAAAGTAACAACATTATTGTATGTGTTAAAAATGAATTTAAAATTAAACCCATTTTAAGATTCACTTTCCCTCCTATGAATGTAGCGATTATAAAAATTACTATTGAGATCACCAGTCCGGCTGAAATTTGTTTGTTAGTTTTCATGTGTTTACCTTTTTAAGTTGTTAAATTAATAATCCAATGATGATATACTGTTATAAAGAAGTCGGTTTTGTTAGATCTGTTTCTGAGTAAATTTCCAAACTAAAACCCCAATAGCTAAATAAACTAAACCCAGAAATAACCCGGATTCAGAAACAAGGTATGGAGCTAAGGTTGTTTTTACAGTCATTTCATAGAAAATACCCATTAAAACAACATTATGACTGGTATGTACTACCATTCCCACCCAAAAACTTTTTGATTTTACAATTAAACTAGTACTAATAAAAGAGGCCCCAATAAGCACAAGAGTAAATCCGGGCAATGCTGCCCATAGTGGAGCACCATGCCCATACAATCCGCCAATTATGGCAGGATAATGCCAAATTGCCCAAATTAATCCTAATATAATTGAAGCTTTCGGAATAGAATATTTTTCAAGCATCCTGGGTGTCAGGAAAGCCGACCAGCCGATTTCCTCACCAAGAGCAAATACTGAAGTTAATAAGGATGCCAGAATTAGCTTTGATAAAAATCCAACCACAAATGGAGCAGGACTCTCAAATCCAAGCATCCGTGCCCATCTATAGTTTACCACTTCATCGGTATAAAATTCGGTAAAACCTGTAACCCACATCAAACCGTAACCAACCAATGCAACAAAAACCGGAAGAAGATATGCATACCCCCAGTACTTCCATTTTC
Source organism: uncultured Rikenellaceae bacterium (assembly GCA_964397135.1). GTDB lineage: Bacteria > Bacteroidota > Bacteroidia > Bacteroidales > Tenuifilaceae > MWFE01. Next base: position 64,672 of record CAYNHM010000002.1, on the reverse strand, counting down.
CGGGCTTCCATCCGTAAGGTGATAGCGTTACTCTTAAAATCAGCGATGTTAATCCTGCGGCAATTGCAGGCGTCCACATCATCAGAGCCACAGCAGCGTTGTTTTCACCTTTTAAAAACATCCATAGGTAAACAATAAATGAAATGGTCGTTATTAAAATTAGGAATAAAACTATAGGGTTCTTAAGATACTTATCCTTGTTCATGGCTTTCAGATTTTATAAAAATTGAATTTCCCAACATAATAGTCAAATGCTCCAAACTCAACAATCATTTTGTCGCCTTCAATATTGCCCATTACTTGCCACATAGTGCCACTTGAACTGATAAAGGTGAATTTAATTAATTGACCAATCATACTTAAATGATCTAATTTATATCGATCACCATCAGTATGTATAGCAAATCCACTAACAATATCGTTGTTAGCTACAATTTCAAATGTGTAAGGAAAGGGATTTTTTTGTTTCCCGCTTTCTTCGGTATTTACTTTCCAGGCTCCCTTAAAAAAGTGACGTGTAGAATCGAAGGATGCGTGATAATGATTAGTAAACCTGTCTGAAAACTCAACTTTGGTTAATCCAAACTTATGAAAGAAACCATCGGGGATAGGCAGGGCATTTAAAAATGAGTTAATCTCATTGTCCGTAGAATTATGAAACAGATTATCAACATTTTTCCCTTCTTCAATGTCCATATTCAATACCTGAACAGGTGTGTTGTTTGAAAAATCAAAGTTACTATAAGAGAATACTTTAGTTTCTGGATTTAATTGCGTATAAAAAAAAATGGTTTTTCTTCTTGCATCGATAAGTACCGACCACTTTGGTGGTTCGTTTACTGTAAGCTGTTTTAGTATTTTTAAACCATAATCAACTGCATTCTGGGTAGGTGAGTAATCTCTTAACATTACTGCCGTTTTTACAAATCTGGGCACTTTGCTGTTATTCAAATCAGGTTCGTATATCCCACCAAAACCTTTGAAATAAGGCAAAAGATTCAGTTCTTTTTTATAAGGCTCATTAAACAGTCCCGGAACAGGCATATTTTCTCCTTTATGGATAACAACCTCCCCATTAATGAATTCAATACTTGCACATTTACCTGTATAATCGCTTACAAAATAATGCCAGCCCCAACCTCCTATTTCTATGTCATATGCAGCTTGAATGGCCTCATCAATTGTAGAAAAATTATCTAGGATATATTGCATCCAGTTCATTTGAATCAACTTTGGAAGCTTGTCATTAACCGGGTATTGTGTTTCATCGTTCATTTCCCATAAATAAAGTCCGGCTTCATTAATTCCGCCATCAGGCATATCCTTACCAAATGTCGAAAATGTAACTGATCCGTAACGTGATATCCAACTTAAGGTAGAAGGATTTGACCTCTCTTTAGTTAACATTTCATCAGAAGAACGTCCCACTTTGAACACTCCACGTTTATTAATAAATATCAATCCTGGCACATTCATACCTGGTTGGTTTAGGTTATGACCATAAAATAGCTCATTTCCATTTTTTAGCATAAATGTTGAGCAGGCTTCCCCTGTCTGTATTGACAATACAGTTATTATTATCAAAATAATGACTGTTAGTAAATTATTTTTTTTCATAAGATTTATTTATTCGAATTGTTATAAAGATAATTTTAGGTGATAAATTTTCTCCCAGGTTTGGTAAACCGAGAAGTACATATCCTTATTCGTTGGCGAATACACAACCGACCAGGTAGTTCCTTTTTGCGAAACATCTTTTAGAATTTGCATTGCCTGTTGCCAGTTAATGCTTCCTTTTGTTTTTTCGAGCGTTGATGAAATGGATTCGTATCGCCAGCATTTTTCTCTTAACGAAGCATCAGGTACATTAAAAATTACCTTATTTGTCATTACCTGCCATTTTTTTTCGGAACATGTCTTCTTCCAATCATTATCGATATATTCCAGAATAACTGATTTTCCAGAAGCATCACACACATAGAAGTGACTGTTAATTTCTGTGGGTGTAAGATCAAATGGAACATGCCTGCTTATAAGATTTACTGCTTCCTCCACACTCCTTGTCTGGTCAAGAATTTTACGGATCAGGTACCCGATAAATATTGATTCTTTGCCATCGACTGGTTTAACTTTAAAGGCACTAACACCTGTGACACCTGCACATAAACCATGCTCATTAATACCATCATAAGCATAAAAAGGAGCAAGCAGGAGTTTGTCACCGTATGGAGTCTGAGCAATTCCTTCGAGATCTACATTTAATGGAAATCCCATATCAATAGACCTCGAGAAAGATATTGATGCATATCCCTCTTCAGGTTTATAGTAACTCAGAATGATTGACCCTACATTCTGGTTATCCCAGTTTCGGCCCATGACTACACCGTTGTCAGTATTTGATGAGAACATACTGCACCAGCGCCAGGGCTGATCTATCATAGGATACTGTTGAGCCTTCTGGTTCTCCTTAATAAATAGATTCTCACGATCACCAAAGTGCGTTATGAGGTATAGCCCTCCGGTAGAGTATTGCTCGCTGATGTCGCGGACCTTTACAATACTTTTTAGCGTTCGTTCGTGATCGGTTTCAGTTCCCTGAACCTTTTTAAAGCTGATTTCATGAATCCCTTCCTGTGCTAAAGTGCTAATTGCAAAAAGAGTAAGAAAAAGGCTAAATGCAATTTTATTCTTAGAATGTTTAATTATTGTATTCATAAATTAAATTGTTTTGGTTTGTATAAGTGAGACGAACTTAATTATAGTTCAGTTACACAATAAATTGAGTAATTCTGCGGGAGGCATTATTTGTCTATAACACACACTTCTATCCGATTAATGAAAAATATCCTATTTTGCAAATATTGAAGCCCATCCATCCCAGTCAGGATTGGTGGTTAATCTTGTTTGGTCTGTACCATCACTATTCATAGTGTAAACCTCCTGATTGCCCTCCCTGCCTGAGTAGAAAAGAATTGAATAGTTAATCTGACTCATTGTTTTAAGATTTATTCATAATATTGAATACTTTAATGAGTAAAAATCATTCCCTGAATAAATTGAAACAATATACAACCCTGTTCCATGTCTATTAAGCGTTTCACCCAGATCTATTCTTATCTCCTGATTAGCAAAACATTGATTGTATATTTTTCTCCCAAGAAGATTGGTAATTGATATTTCCGTTTTCTCATAACATATTCCTGAAACATAGCTTCCTTTAATCTCTATTTTTGGTTTTCTATTAATAATTTCGGCTGTTGTTTGGCTTAAGGTGATGTACGAGATGGAGTTGCCGTTAAAATTTGGCACAACCAGCAGATTGTGCTCCAAATCGTAGCAAAGTCCAGCCGGCCCAGCATGTTCCTGCGAGATAATCTCAGGTTCATCGTTGTATGGGAAACTCCACTTATATACACGTCCACTATTTAGCCATGAGGTAACGTAGATCGATTTTTGGCCATCCATCACAATCCCATCGTATTGCCCCGAAGAGGTTGGTAACAAATTGGAAATCTGGTTGCTATTTAGGTCGATTGAAATAATCGATGAGCTTACCTCCCAGCAGGCAACAATTAGTCTGTTATTCTCCGAGTCGAATGCTAAATCCTGAGGATATGCAGGAAGTCCACCGTTAACAATAACCTCGCATGATTTATCGGCTAAATTCACCCTATGAATTTTTCCAGAATTCTCAACAGCATAGAGATATCCTTCACCATCATCAATCATACCATCTAACCAATTACTCACTTCAGGGGTAATGGTATCAAGAGGTGTGTGAGTATTTAAGCCAAACAGATAAATATTTGTACCCGCCGACACAAAAATTGTTGTATCAACAATATGAATTCCAAGACAACCTGTAAGCCCTTCAATAATCACCTCTTGGTTCTCGGCTTGGTCAATAGAAATAATTTTTCCATTCCCATAGTTTGTCACCAAGTACCTTTGGTTCGCTGCGTCATATGCTACATGCTCTGGTTTATTCAGTAAATTTTGTGCATTAGCTATTATTACGTTTGCTAATAAGCTAACTGTAAAAACTGTTAAATTCTTCATTTTTATTATGTTTTTGGTTAATAATTACACTTATGGAAATGTTAATATGAAACTCATTCCCAGAATAGTGATGAGAATTATGAAAGGAAAAAATGTTTATAAATCTACAAGTACTTAGTCTTTAGATTCTTATAGAATGTTCTGCTTAAAGTGACAGGGTCAGGATGATTCTTTAAATAAACTTTTGCCGATGAGGTTGAGTAGCGCAAAATCTTTTCTACATGGTTAATGTTTACAATGAACGATCGATGAATACGGATAAAATGTTCAGGGGGGAGCCTCTCTTCCCATTCGGACATGCTTCTCAATATCAAAAACTTCTTCCCATCCATATCCTCAATGGTACTATAGTCTCTTGCAGCCGAAATAACGAGTATTGATTCGAGGAGAACAAAGCGTATTTGATTCTTATCCATAATCATTATTCTATCCGAATACTTGTAGCATAAAGGTTCAAATTGATCCCCTGAGAACTCGGTAATTCTGCTCTTTGCCTTTGCTAGAGCCACTTCTAGTCGTTCCAAAGCTATTGGTTTCAGCAAGTAATCAAGAGCATTAACTTCAAAAGCTCTAAAGGCAAATTCATCAAATGCTGTAACAAAGATTACCTTACCCGAAAAATTGAGATTATTAAGAAGATCAAAACCAGTCCCCTCATCGAGTTGGATATCAAGAAATAGAATATCAGGAGGATTACTATTAATCTCCTTAATGGCATGCGAGGCTTTTGTCGATTCACCAATAATTTTCACTTCAGGGAAATTCTCCAACTTCTTTTTTAGCGATCGTATGGCAAGTGGCTCGTCATCAATTATATATACAGTAAATATTTTCATATTAAAGATCAATTTCAATTATTACATAAACAGAGTTAGGATTCTTAACGATATAAATTTTATGGCAATTGGGGTAAGTATTTTGTAGTCTATCGCGCACATTCTGAATACTTGAACCATTTTTTTCATCCCTTTCTATCCAAGAACCGCTGTTTTTTACCTCAAGGAAGAGCTTTTTGGCCTCCACGTAACCCTTAACATTAATCAACAACTTTTCCGAGGAGGATTTCATTCCGTGTTTTAAAGCATTCTCCACAAAGGGTTGAAGGATAAATCCCATAATTTCAACTTTTGCTGCTTGTTCGGTAACATTTACAATATACTCAAGCCGTTCGGGAAATCGGGTCCTTTCTATCGAAAGGTATTTCTCAACAATTTTTACTTCATCTCCAAGGGCGATGAATAGCTTATCCTTATCCTGTAAAGAGAATCTTAAAAAATCGGATAGTTCGGAGATCATCAGGTCGGCACGTTTAGGATCATCGTAAATCAGGGCTTGAATTGAGGTTAATGAATTATAGAGAAAATGAGGATTTAATTGATGGCGAAGCATTTGGAGTTGAGCTTTTTGAGCAAGTAATGATGACTTCTCGCTTCGATCTTTCTGCTCATTCAAATCAAACCAAAACTTGATGCTAAAGTAGAGTAAGCTCCATATAACGATTGGGAAGGCGAGAAAGAAAGTCCTGTTTAAAAACATTGGCAAATTCAATGGCACGAATGTATCTATTTGCCAGTTAGTAATAATTATCAATAAGTTAGATAGAATATAAGCATTAAATAATAACCAAAGCATGGCAGCGAAAAACGAAAAGAACATTACTGCCAGAGTTATTAGAACAAATCCTGTTCTCTTATGGTAAATATATCTATATATATATCTCAACAGTAGAGTAATACAGAATAGAATTAGCATTGAAATGGTCCACCTGACCATCACATGGATTTCTTGAAACTCATTATAGTATTGAAGATACTGCTGAATATAAAATACTATCCACCCGGTAATTTGCAAAAACCAGAAACTAGGTTTGCTTGTTAGATAAACCTTTAGGTTTTGTTTATATACTGACAGCATTTGGGTAGTGAAATAGTCGATTATTAGGAATTAAAATTAAAAACGATCATTTACATGAGATTAATCTCAATCAAAACGCAAACAGAATCGGGGTTTTTGTAAATATGCATTTTATACTTATTGGGATATGCATTCTGCAATCTTTCGTAAACATTTTCAATTCCAGTTCCCGATTTGCTCTGGTTTTCGATCCATTGGCCTGAATTATAAACCTCAAGGTATAGCCTATTGGCATCAGTGTATCCTTTAATCTTTATGTTCAAAAGTTCGGGGGAAGATTTTATCCCATGCTTTACGGCATTCTCAACGAAAGGTTGAAGTAGAAATGTGATAACCTCAATCTTCGATGCCTTTTCGGTAACATCTATTGAATAGTTAATGCGGTCAGTAAAGCGAGTGCTCTCCATGGAGAGATACTTCTTTACAATCTCTACCTCTTGACCAAGTGGGATAAACAGTTTGTCCTTGTCGCGATATGTATATCTTAAAAACTCAGAGAGTTCCGATATCATCTTTTCGGCATGCGCAGGGTCCTCGGATATAAGTATCTGAATCGAATTTAGTGCGTTGAACAGGAAATGGGGCTGTACCTGCCCTCTTAAAAGTTTAAGTTCTGTTATTCTCAGCTTTAGCTCGGTTTCGAGCTTCTCCTTGCTGATCCTTTCACGAATTATTAACTCATCCCTGAAAAGGTATGCCAATTTTAAGCCAATAACAGGAACGGCACCAAAAACAAAAATAAGAATCGCAGCAATATAGTTATAGAGTGAATAATGAAGTTGGTCGTCAAAAACAAAAGGTTCTACAACGTATTTCCTCTCGAAGTAAACAAAAGTTGGGTATATGATTATAATGATAAATAGTATGTAGAAAAGAGTTTTGAGTTTTCTTTGATGAAAAATTTTTGGAATCATTACTTCTGATAGAAAGTAAGTAAACAGTAAAACCCCCGGAAGGTATGCTAGTTGAAGAAATAGTACAGGAAAAAAATTTTTGTAGCCATAGAAAGCAAACCGTTGAATGGTGAAGAAAAGTATGTAAAATATCCAGTAAAAAATTTGAATATAAATTAGTTTTGGAATACTCTGTCTAATGGTCATTTTTTTAAAAAATATGTTTATGTAAAATTAAAGTAGTTTTTATATGTTCGCAATTTTTTCTTTTTCAATTTTAACAACAATATTTTTGTTTATTTTCCTAAGATTTATTTGAATGAATCTTTGATTATCAATTGTTACAATCTCCCCTTTTATGCCCTTCAAGGGACCAGTTACAACTTCAACCACATTGCCAATTTTAAAGGTGGTTTTATTAGTATGAAATTCCATTCTTTCGGAGACAATTGTTTTAATAGTTTGTATTTGATTATCAGGAATTGTAGCAGGTCGGTTTTCTGTTTTAACAAATCCAATAACCGATGGGTTTTCTAGTATTTTAATGTAATCCTTTGCGCAGGTTTTTACAAAAAGATAGTTTGGAAAAAGTGGGCATTCAATCTCTTTTTTACGATCTGACCATTCCCGGGTTTCTTTAATTAGAGGTAAATAGGAATATATATCGCATTTAATAATATCCTTATAAACTCTCTTTTCGTGTTGGTTTTTTGTATAAACAACATGCCATTTGTAATTATCATGTCTGGTCATTTGTTCAATTTTTTCGCTATACTCAACAGCTTCGCTATTGTGAGTCACAATTACCACATAGCAAATACAGATTCAATTATATGCAACTAAATGACGAATGTCAAATGAATTCGACAAACGGTTTTGTTAATCGACTAGTTGCACTATTTGTCGATAAGTTACTAAATAAAAAAAAACCTGAAATACTAATGAATTCAGGGTTTGATGTTCAAGTATAGTTAATTTATAGCTCTTTGGTTTTCGCTTTCAACCAAACTTTTACTTCTTCGCTTAGAAAGGGCGAAATCTTTTCGAAAACCAACCTATGATAGTTGTTTAACCATTCTCTCTCTTCAGGTAAGAGTAATGTTATATCTATAGGTTTGGTATCGATGGGGCAGAGCGTTAGGGTTTCGAAGCCGTAGAATTTTCCGTATTCAGTTTCCTCTTCTTGCCTACAGGCAATGAGATTTTCAATGCGAATGCCATATTTCCCTGTGCGGTATAGCGCTGGCTCGTTCGATTGGATCATGCCAGGTTCGAGTGTAACAGGGTTTTCATTAGGTCGGATGGATTGTGGTCCTTCGTGAACGTTAAGAAAAGCCCCAACTCCATGCCCCGTTCCGTGTCCGTAGTTAATACCATTGCTCCACATGGCACTACGTGCCAGAATATCGAGCTGACAGCCTCTGGTTCCCTCGGGGAACTTTGCCATGCTAAGGCCAATCATTCCCTTAAGTACAAGAGTATAATCTCTCATTTCAGCTTTTGTAGGTTTACTTAGGTGAAAGGTTCGGGTAATGTCGGTAGTACCCTGATAGTATTGTCCACCCGAATCGACCAGTAAAAAACCTTTAGGTTTTACCTCAAAAGCACTTTCGGGCGTTGCGCTGTAGTGCACTATTGCCCCGTGTTCTTTGTATCCTGCAATGGTTCCAAAACTTTCGCTAACGAAGCCATTTTGCATCTTCCGAAGTTCAAGCAGTTTATTAGCAATGGTTAGTTCGGTTATCTTTTCATTGCCAAGGGCATTTTCAAGCCAGTAGATGAACTCGCACATGGCTATTCCATCAGCAACCATACTCTTTCGAATATTTTCGAGTTCAACAGGATTTTTTATTGCTTTTAGCTGTGTTGGTATGCTAAGTGTACGTTTAATAGGAACCTCTTTGGGAATTAACGAAGCCAACTTATGGTTTATTCGTGTTTCGTCTAAAGCAATTATTGTATTCTTGGGTAATCTTTTTATAAACTTGTCAATCTGTTGGTAATCCATAACATCAACACCTTCGAGGTTTAGTCTGCTAACCAATTCATCATCAATTTTTAGCTGATCGATGAAAAGAAGAGCTTTATCCAGTGAAATATAGCCGTAGGAAAGTACAACTGGGTTATACTCAACATCGTTTCCTCTGATATTGAAAGTCCATGCAATATCGTCGAGGGTTGAGATGATGCATGCGTTGGCTTCAAGGCTTATTAGCTTTTCGCGTATTTCAGTCAGCTTTTCATTTACTGATTTCCCCGAATAGCGTAGTTCTTGCTCAAAGGCTTTTCCCTTTGGTATAGAAGGACGATTTGTCCAGATTTTATCAATAAAATCAATATTGCTATCTACTTTTAGTCCATGACTTTTGAGATTAAATATTAGCCCTTTGGCCATTGAATGCGAAAGCAAACGACCATCAAAAGCAACAATGTCCTTCTTTTTCAGAACGTCAATCAACCATGCTTCCATTGTTGGGGTTTCGGGTAATCCCATTTTACATAGGTCTATTCCGCTACCATTAAGTTCCTTTTCAGCTTGAAGAAAATATCGGGAGTCAGTCCATAAAGCTGCTTTTTTATCAGTAACAACTAGAGTTCCTGATGAACCGGTAAACCCCGATAACCATGCTCTTGATTTCCAGTGTTCAGGTATGTATTCGCTCAAGTGAGGATCACTGCTAGGGACAATGCAGGCTTTAATTCTTTTTTTAGCCATATGGCTCCTGAGCAGTTTCAATTTTTTTAATGTTTTCATAGCTGTTTGTTTACAGATATTTAAGCAAATGTAATCATTTATTAGGAGAGAAATAGCTGTAAAATAATCAATATTAAAAATTTAAACAGTTTCTTTGCTTATTGGATTAGCGATGATGTTATGAATAATCAAAATGCCCATTTTTTATCATTTTTTAAATTATTAATTTAACTTTGCTCCATGAACCTCTTTAAAGGTATACAATAACAAATTAGTTTGACATGAATACCCTAAAGATTTCTAAAAATCGAGCTCGAGATTATCTGGCAGAGAAATTGGCTGGTAATGTTTTAAAATCGGAATTAGAAGATTTGATTACAGTATTAAGGTACAATTCAATTGGAGGCTTTGAACAGCTGGATGACTTTGACTTATTTGAAAATTTAGTGGCTGCACTTCCAGAATTGGAACTTGTATTTTTAGCAGAAAGTGATGAACATAATCTTCATGTATCTGTTAAACCAAAATACATCAACGAGGAAGAGGCGATTCTAATTGATATTCGTAAGGTCATTCAAGTTGTAGGTTAATTCACTCTCATATTTCTATTAATCATCCATTTATGTTTAGGGTTTTAAAATTTTTAGCCTCGCCCATGCTGATGGCTATTCTAATTATTGCCTTTGGTGTTTCCTGTGCCATTGCAACATTTGTTGAGAATGATTTTGGAACAAGTGCTGCAAGAGCTCTAATTTACAATGCTTGGTGGTTCGAGCTGATAATGCTTTTCCTTGCCATTAATTTTATGTCATCGGTTTTTACTCGAAAACTTTACATGAAAGAAAAAATCCCAATTTTTCTTTTTCATGTAGGTTTTGTGATTATCCTATTGGGTGCAGGTATTACACGATATTTTGGTCAAGAGGGGATGATGCATATTCGCGAAGGCGAAACCTCAACGAGTTTTACTTCCACCGAAAAGTGGTTGATCGTTAAGGCGAATGACGAAATTGTTAGCCAGAGGGAGGTGAACTTCACTCCAGTTTCGAGAAATAGGTACAACAAATCGATTGTTATTTACGGCAAAAAGTATAGGATTGAACTTGCTGATTTTATACCCCATGCTGTTGAAACAGTGGTTGAGCATTACGATGGATATCCCATTGTATCTTTTCAAGTAATTGATGACAAAGGAAACCATCCAGTTCTAATTCGTCATGAACATGGCTTGAAGACAAAACAAGTATCTATTGGTTTCGTTGGGAATGGAGTCCATGATATAGAATTGAACCTTACCGATTCAGGAGTAGTTGCTCGCGCTCATCATCATTTGCTAAAACGGAGCATGCTAGCGGAGGAAGAGATTGAGATACCGATAAACACATGGTTTAAAATGGATAGGCAAGCATTCTATGAAACCGAGAACATACAGTTTGCCTACCGTAATCATTGGCCAAAGGCAAGAATTAAAATGGTATATTCAGGTAATCCTTCAATTCCCGGACATGATGTTTTGGTTTTTAACGTAAGATACGATAGTGAATCTCGAGAAGTATTTGTTCCCCTTTCTGATGTTGAAGATGATCCAATCATTTTAAAGACAGATAAAATCAACCTTAGCTTTAAGTATTCACCAGTAAGAATGGAAATTCCATTTGGCATAAAGCTTAATAAATTCATGCTGAAGAGATATCCTGGATCCCAAAGTCCCTCTTCATTTATATCCGATGTTATGGTGGTAAATGAAGATACGGGTGATTTTTTCCCTTATAGCGTTTACATGAATAATATTCTGAGCTATAAAGGATATAGGTTTTACCAAAGTTCCTACGATCCGGATGAGATGGGAACTTACCTTTCGGTGAACAAGGATTTTTGGGGTACCTCAATTACATACTTTGGCTACTTTATCTTAATTGTTGGGATACTTTGGTCGTTATTTGCACCGGGAACAAGGTTCAGAAAGTTAATAACCAAGTCTTCAGCTGGTGTAATTCTTCTTTTTGGATTGTTAGTGTCATCTTCGGTTTTTTCACAAACTCATATTGAACCAGAGGTTAGCCATGCAAGCCATTTCGGTCAGTTAGTCTTACAGGATAAAGGGGGTAGGATCAAACCCATAAGCACACTCTCAGGAGAAGTTCTGAGGAAGCTCAATAGATCGAATAAGTTTCTAGGGCAATCGCCTGAGCAGGTTTTTTTGAGTATGTCAGCATTTCCAGATCAGTGGCAGCAAATTCCAGTAATAAAAATAAAAAGCAAAGAATTAAGAGCTGTTATTGGTATTAAAAGTGAAATGGCAGCTTTTGTCGATTTTTTTGACCATCAAGCGGGTAGTTCCTACAAATTAGGAAGGCTTGTACAGGAAGCGTTTGCACTCAAACCTGATCAGAGAACCAGCATACATAAGGATGCCATTAAAGCCGACGAAAAGGTAAATATTCTTTACATGATCTTTTCAGGTCAAATGGCAAGCATTTTTCTCATACCTAATTATCCCGAGAAAAGTTGGCTCAACATGGCTGAGGCTATGGAAGAAATTGATTCAACAGGAGTGAAAATCATGGCAAACCAGTTTGCTGATTATCTACAAGAAATTCGAAGAGCAACACAGCATAGAGATTGGACCGAAGCCAATAAAACATTGAAAAAGTTGTTGGATTATCAGCAAAAACATGGCAAAGAAATAATGCCTTCAACCGGTAAAATAAAGGTAGAGGTTTTTACAAATAAACTGCTGATTTTTGAAAGGCTAATACCATTATATGGGTTTTCAGGTTTGATTCTTCTGATACTTGTTTTTTTGGAATTATTCAAAAGAAGTAAGTTGGGAAATAGGTTGTACTTGATTTTGTTTAGCGTTTTACTCGTAGGATTTTTATTTCATACCACAGCCATAGGGATGCGATGGTACATTGCTGGAAGAGCTCCACTTAGCAATGCCTATGAGACCATGATATATATATCATGGGCGGCCATGCTCGCTGGATTAATCTTTTCCAAGCGAAGTAGGGTTGTAGTTCCCGCAACAGCATTGCTTAGCACTTTAACCCTATTTGTTGCCCATTTGTCATGGATGGATCCCGAAATTACCAACCTCGTACCCGTTCTCAAATCGTACTGGCTTACAATACATGTGGCGGTAATTACCGCCAGCTATGGATTCTTTGGGCTTAGTGCCATACTCGGTCTTTTTAATCTTGGGCTTTTTTCCTTTAAAACAAAAAGTAGTAGTGAACTGATCGATAAGCAGATAGTGAGCATAACCAACATCAATGAGTTGAACCTTACATTAGGATTATACTTACTTACCATCGGATCATTTCTGGGTGCAGTTTGGGCAAACGAGTCTTGGGGACGATACTGGGGATGGGATCCAAAGGAAACCTGGGCGCTTATTACCATTTTGGTTTATGCATTCATCCTTCATATGCGATTAATCCCTTCATTTAAAACACCCTTTAGCTTTAATTTTGCTTCAATTATCGCTTTAGGATCTGTGCTCATGACATACTTTGGAGTGAACTATTACCTTTCTGGCTTACACAGTTACGCTGGAGGCGACTCTGTACCAATCCCTTCATGGCTCTATTTTATTATTGCTGCAATTCTATCGTTAGCCTTCTTCGCATGGTATAATAACAGATTGGTTGATAAGGAGATAGATAACAAAAATGGAGATTTAAAATAATATGCTATGAATAGCTTTGATTTTTACAATCCTGTTAAGATTCTTTTTGGAGAGGGAAAAATCAGTGAAATTGGCAACGAAATCCCCAAACATGCCAAAATATTGATGACGTATGGCAGTGGTAGCATTAAACGGAATGGGATTTACAACCAAGTGATCAAATACCTTTCTGGATTTAAAATTATTGAGTTTGGTGGGATTGAACCCAATCCAAAGTACGAAACCCTTATGAAAGCAGTAGATTTATGTCGTCAAGAAAAAGTTGATTTCCTTTTGGCAGTGGGAGGGGGGTCAGTTCTCGATGGTACTAAGTTTATATCTGCTGCCATTCATTTTGAGGGTGATCCCTGGAAAATTCTTGTTGGAGGCAAGGATATTAAGATAGAAAAGGCAATTCCAATTGGTGCAGTGCTTACATTAGCAGCCACTGGCTCCGAAATGAATTCTGGAGGTGTAATCAGCAAAGAATCGACCCAGGAGAAGTTTGCGTTTGGTAGCCCATTACTTTTCCCTAAGTTTTCAATACTTGACCCAACATACACGTATTCATTACCATTAACGCAGATTTCCAATGGCATAATCGATGCATTTATACATGTCACAGAACAGTATTTAACTTACCCAGCGCAGGCTTACATTCAGGATCGTTGGGCAGAAGGAATCTTGCAAACGTTAATAGAGATTGGGCAACAGGCTCTCGCAAACCCAATGAGCTATGATGTTCGTGCCAACCTGATGTGGAGTTGTACCATGGCACTCAATGGTATAATTGCTGTTGGTGTGCCTACAGATTGGGCCACCCATATGATTGGCCATGAGTTAACTGCTCTGTTTGGGTTGGATCATGCTGTAACTCTTGCAATTATATTTCCTAGGCTTCTAATGGAAACCCGTGAAGAGAAAAGGTTGAAACTTTTACAGTTTGCACAAAGGATATGGAAAATTGAGGTGGGAACCGAGGAAATGAAAATAAATGAAGCGATTGAAAAAACTGAAAGTTTTTTCCGATCATTGAATGTTAAATCCCGCTTATCGGATTATGGAATTTCTCAGGAACAGCTAATACCCATTATTCAGCGCTTTGCGGATAGACGATGGAAACTTGGTGAGAACAAAAGCATTGATGCCGAAAGAGTTCAGAGAATTCTTTTTGCATCAATCTAATTTCAATTTTTTTATGGGTACAAATAATAGTAAAAGTACTTTTTTTTTCTTACTGAAAATAATCCTATCCATAGGAGTTTTTAGCTTAGTCCTTATTTTTAATAGAGATCTATATGAAAGGATTACCTATGAGGATCGTTTTGTGGAGTATTTGGGTTTTGCTTTTTTGTTGATAGCTGGATGTTTTTTGATGGGAAGCGGAGTTTTTGGATTTGAGAGAAAGATTAGAAATGTTGGTGCAAATATTCTTTTACTATTCATTGGGGTTGTATTTATAATTGCTGCCTTTGAAGAGATTAGCTGGGGACAACGTGTTTTAGGTTTTGATGCTCCTGAAAAGTTGCTAGAAATTAATCAACAGGATGAATTTAATTTTCACAATATCGACAAGAAGTTTTTTGATAGGGTTGTCGATCGTTCCAATATCCTTTTCGTGTTTATTGCAGCAATCATGATATTTCTCAAAAAGAAATTTATTTGGGACATTAGGTTACCCGATACATACTTAACTCTTGCATTTGCTATAGTCCCTTTTTACCATCAGTATAATCAAGTTGCTTTGGATTTTTATCATTTACTGTATATTCCATTGATTCTGTTCATTGTACGAGCAATTATGCTTAAAAAGCATATAGAATTAGCAGCAAGTTTATTGACTATTTCTACTACGCTATTGCTATTCTTGCTTCATATAAAATACAATCATTATTTTCCTGCTCATAATAATAGCGCAAACGAGATTAAAGAAACCTTATTCTCAATAGTATGTGCATATTATGCTTACACTATTTTTGCCGATTCTATGGAAGTACGAAAGTTATAAGATCTGAATCTAGAAGGATTTAAAAATTAATTTTTAATTGCTTATACTGTGGATTAATGGTTTGCAATTCTTTTTTTAAAATTTGCAATACATTAGGTTTACATCTTCCACAACCCGTTGACGCTTTGGTTAGATTTTGAACGTCCTTAAGGGTCTCGGCTCCAGCCTTTCTAATGGCATTAAAAAGATTATTATTTGTAACAGCCTTACATTCACATATATATTTATTTACTTTTGGCATTGTTGCAAATTTATCACTAAAACAAAAGTATCAATTTCGGATAAAAAATGGTGATAAAAGTTTGTGTATAGATCAAAATGTACTACTTTTGCGGGCTAAATATTTTTAACTAAACACATAAAATTATGTTAAACCAGTACGAAACCGTTTTCATAGTAACTCCCGTTTTGTCTGAGGCCCAGATGAAGGAAGCGGTTGAAAAGTTCAAAGGTGTAATCACCGAAAATGGCGGTGAAATAGTACACGAAGAGAACTGGGGACTTAAAAAATTGGCCTACCCCATTCAAAAGAAATCCACTGGATTTTACTACCTCATTGAGTTCAAAGCGGAAGGGGATCTTATTGAAAAACTTGAAGTTCAATATCGTCGCGATGAACGTATTATTCGTTTCTTAACCTTTAGAATGGACAAGCATTCCATTGAGTATGCTGAGAAGAAACGTAGAGCTAAGGTTGAACAAAATGTAAAGGAGGAGTAGATCATGAACCAGAATCAGAGTGAAATAAGGTATCTCACACCGCCATCGGTTGAGGTTAAAAAGAAAAAGTACTGTCGGTTCAAGAAGAACAAGATAAAGTACATAGATTATAAAGATCCTGAATTTCTTAAGAAATTCTTAAACGAACAGGGAAGGATTTTACCCCGTCGACTTACCGGAACCTCCCTAAAGTATCAACGCAAAGTGGCCACAGCGGTTAAAAGAGCGCGCCATTTAGCTTTACTACCTTTTGTAACAGACTTGTTGAAATAAAAAATCAGGAGAACCTTACGATGGAAATTATTTTAAAACAAGATATGCCAAGCTTGGGACATGCAAACGACATAGTCACCGTGAAAAATGGTTATGCGCGAAACTATTTGATTCCCAAGGGATATGCTATTGCTGCAACTGTATCCGCCAAAAAAGTTTTGGCCGAGAATATTAAACAAAGAGCACATAAAGAAGCTAAGATCAAGGGCGATGCTGAATCTATTGCTAAGCAACTTGAAGGAATCAAGCTGGTTATTGGTGCTAAAACTAGTTCAACAGGGAAAATATTCGGTTCGGTTAACACAATTCAAATTGCCGAAGCCCTATCTGAGAAAGGACTTGAAGTAGATAGGAAGAACATTAACATTAAGGAAGAACATATTAAGGAGGTTGGTAACTATACCGCTGAGGTTAAATTGCATCGAGATGTGAAGGTTACCATTGAATTTGAGGTAGTTGCTGAGTAGCTAATTTTCAGAATATTGCTATAAAAAAAGCCTCGTGATCCACGAGGCTTTTTTATATTACACTCAAAATGGTTTAACCCTTGAATGCAATTGCCTCAATCTCAACAAGTACTCCTAGGGGTAACTTTACAACACCATATGCTGCTCTTGCAGGCATATCCTTAGTAAAGTATTGGGCATAAACCTGATTCATGGGCGCGAAATTATCCATATCACTAAGCAGGCAGGTTGTTTTTACTACGTTTTCGTATGATAAACCTGTTTCCTTTAGTATAGCTCCGAGATTCTTTAGTACCTGTTCGGTTTGTTCAGCTATACCACCATCAACTATTTTCCCTGTAGCTGGTACTATGGGAATCTGTCCTGATATAAAAACAAAATTTCCAGCTTCAACAGCTTGGCTGTAAGGGCCTACAGCTTTAGGTGCATTTTCAGTATTTATTATTCTTTTCATCTTTTAAAATTGGTTAGTTAAAAGTAAGTTAAAAACTATCTAATTTGTTTGAAATTACTAGAAGTTATCTTGATAGCTTTGCCTTTTGTTATACTTGAGATCTTTAAGTGTTGCCGATTTTACATTAATATTAAAGCTAAAGCTTTTTAGGTATCCAATAGGTATAACTGAAAGCCTCATTTCCCAACAGTGTAAATCTCTGTAAAAGTTTAAAGATGTAGTCGTTATTTTTTTGTTTTTGATATCATAACCCGAACTAAATCCAATTCTCCATTTTGGGGTTAAACTCATATCACCCGAAAATGACAAACTCTGGGTTGTTTTCATTACTAGATTTTGCTTTGAATAGTTGAAACTATAATCGACTCTTAGAGACCAAGGAACATTAAAATCGATATAATCCATATCAGAATATTGTGTTCCTATGGCTTGTCCAAACATAGGATCTCCCGAGTCGGAGCCAATTAGTTGCCCTCCTGTTAGTTGTCCTTGTTGTCCCGAATCATCTCCATCCTTTTTACTCCCACCTTTTAAAGAAAAACTTAAACTTGCCCGGGCATTTGTAAGTCTAAAAGGAACATTATTCAAACTGTATTGAAAATGTTTACTAATTCTTCCCATAGAATCTAACGCATAGGGATTTAACGTGCTAGAAAGGCTTATGTTAAATTTTTCGAAAAGTGTTGTTCGTGCCGAAGCTGTCAAGGGTGACCAATTCATTGAGTCGGCAAGCATGTTGTATGAAGTGTTTAAGGTTAAACTCTCAAGTACTTTTATTTTTCGAAAGTCAGATGTTGTGTCCTTACTTGAACGGACTTTCATTTCCAAATTATTATTTAACGAGAAGTTTATCATTCCGCTTTTCCCTGAACCTGGCCCTCCAAAGATAGATTGTTCAAATATTGAGTATTCGTCAAACTTATTGCCAGTACTATCGCTTTGTACTTTTCTGTAGAATCCGTAATGCTCTTGGCTAAAATCAGGGCGGTATGAAAATCCAACTGAAGGACTCATTACATGTCTGATTGCTTGAACAGGAGATCTCTCTTTAAACCTGTACATTCCGTATATTTTTGTATTCATTGAAAATCCTGTATTATACTGCCATGCACGGGCAAAGCCTGGAATAACATCAGTTACCACTCTGCCATAAAGGGTATCACCTGCTTGGATGTACATTGAATCTGGATCCCAATGTTTTTCAATTGTTTTAGTATACCAGTTTTCGGTATAACTTACAGATGGGCTAACAATAAAGTGTTTTAAAATGTTGAATGACGTGGATATGGGTATGCTATGTTGCGCTCCATTTTTGAAGTTATCTAACGATTCTTCGGTGAACAGTTTGTCGGTTTTTGTACTAATTGAATTATCGAGTCTGGATGAAAGTGATACACCGATATTCTCGTACCATGCAGGAGCACCAATTTTCCCTTTTTTCTTCAGAGGATAGATTCGACTCATATTGAACGAAACCTTTGGAAGTCCAAGAGTAATTGTGCTATCCAGATTGTTCTGAGTATGATTCATTGAAGTAGACATGCTGAATGGAGTACCAGGCCATACCTTAGAATAAGAGACGCTGGAGGAAATAGAATTGGTTAAAAAGGCATCCACACTTCGTGCGTTATACTTATTATGATTTGGTGATCCCAGGTTAACCGATGCCTGAAAGGTTGAATTAGGGCTTGCTTTAGGGTCTTGAGCATGACTCCATCTTAACCAGTATGATTGATTCCTTAGGTAATCGTCTTGTCCCTTCTCACCAAAAACATTTTCAGATATAGCAATTGAGAAATTACCTGAATATCGATAACGCTTTCGATAGTTTGATCGAGCATTGAGGGCCCAAGATCCCTTAGAGTAGATATCACCCGTTAAACCAAGGTCAAAATAATCGTTTAATCCAAAATAGAATCCTCCATTTCTCAGAAAAAAACCGCGGTTTTGTTCTTCACCATATTCTGGAAGCAAGATTCCAGATGACCTTCCCTTTTTGTTCGGGAAAAAACCAAAGGGTAACCCAATCGGTAATGGCACATCTCCTAAAACGATGTATGCGGGGCCAAAAATAAGTTTATCCCCAGAAATTACTTTTCCCTTTGTTATTCCGATATAAAAATGGGGGTGGTCAAGATCGCAAGTGGTAAACTTACCTCCAGATATATTAACCGTGTTATTTTCCACTAGTTTTGTTTGCTGGCTATGTAAAAAACCACCCGCTTCCTCAGTGATAACTCCCACAATTTTGGCTTTTTTGGAATCGAAATTGTAGTTCATTCGTTCCATTCTGTATACTTGGTTTCCTTCTTTGAAGACAGGTTTCCCAACTACAGCGCCTGAGCTATCAGGCATACCCTTTGCAAAAACAACATTAGTTTCAGTGTTATACTCAATATATGCGGCTGTCAATTCCATGTTTTCGTATTTCACAACCGCATCTCCGTATAAAAAAACCATTTTCCCATCAAGGGAATAAAGCAGCGAGTCCTCAGCATTACTATATATTGGACTCTTTAGAGGATATTCAATTTTTGTTGTATCTGAAGAAATGTTTAATGTATCATACATTAAGCTGAGAGTATCTTGCTGAAAGGCATTATTATTGTTAAATGGTTTAGCATTTAACAGTTTGGTGGAGTCTAACCAAAAGATAGGTTGTTGACTTAAGGAATAATCCGTATCAGGGTTGACAGGTAAAATATGGTTTGGCTCTTGTGTATAAACAGAAGAACTTAGTGGGTTCGCTATGAAAATTGCAACAAAAAGGATAACTAAATATTTCAAATGCAATTTATATAGTATTTTTGTAAATGAATTCGTGAATTTAAGCTCAAAACTACTAAAAATTCAATCTTTGAGCGTATGCAATCAATAATTAAATACATATCGATTC
Source organism: uncultured Rikenellaceae bacterium (assembly GCA_964397135.1). Classification (GTDB taxonomy): domain Bacteria; phylum Bacteroidota; class Bacteroidia; order Bacteroidales; family Tenuifilaceae; genus MWFE01. The sequence continues at coordinate 44,623 of CAYNHM010000002.1, read as the reverse complement.
AAACGAAAACAATTGGGATTGTAGTATTATCAGCTCTATTGTTTTTTTCAGTAGCCATTTATGCACGTACACCAGAAGGTTACAGAATCAAAAAGGTAGTTATCGATGCTGGGCATGGGGGAAAGGACTCTGGTGCAAGAGGGAAAAACTCATTAGAAAAGGATATTACACTTGCCGTTGCACTTAAAGTGGGTGAGTATATAGGCAATCATTTTTCCGATGTAGAAGTAATCTATACTCGTAAGGAGGATGTTTTTGTTGGTTTGGATGAACGTACCAAAATAGCAAACGAGAGTGGTGCCGATTTATTCATATCCATTCATTGCAATGCTAATCCTAGCAAAGTACCTTTTGGCACTGAAACATATGTGATGGGTTTACATAAATCGGATGAAAACCTTGATGTAGCCATGCGAGAGAATGCAGTTATTACATACGAGGAGGATTATACAACAAAATATGAAGGGTATGATCCTAATTCTGCTGAATCGTTTATCATTTTCAACTTAATGCAGCATTCTTTTCTAGATCAAAGTTTGAATATGGCTAGCCTTGTACAGGATGAATTTCGCGATAGAGCCAAAAGAAAAGATCGTGGAGTTAAGCAAGCCGGGTTTTTGGTCTTATGGAGAGCCTCAATGCCAAGCGTTTTAGTTGAACTAGGCTTTTTAAGCAACCTCAAGGAGGAAGAGTTTCTTGTAACAGAAAGCGGCCAGGATTACCTTGCTTCAGCCATATTTAGAGCTTTTAGGGATTATAAAAACAAGATTGAATCACGTAGCGCTTTTACTGCTGAGACATATTTCGATTCAAGTATCAAAACCTCAACCGATAATGCTTCGGCTCCAAAAATTACAACAACTTGGACAGATTATACTCTTGAATACAAATCAGTAGTTTTGGAGAAAGGGCTACTTTTTAAGGTACAGATAACAGCATCCAGCAAGCAGATTCCTACTAATTCAACCTTTTTCAAAAATGTTGATGGAGTTGAAGAGTACAATGCCGATGGTATATATAAGTACCTGGTTGGTAGCAAAAAAAGTTATAGCGATGCATTGGATTTTAATAAGCAAATCCGTGAACTTTTTCCCGATGCATTTATCGTTGCCTTTCTTGATGGAAAACAAATACCATTAAGTCAGGCTATTAATAGATAAACCAATTAAATAATTGATTTTATGAAATTAACTCGAGAAGCTAAAATCGGACTTTTTGCCACAATATGCCTTGCAGTTCTGTTCTGGGGTGTAAATTTTCTAAAGGGTAAAGATATTTTCACAAGAACCAATACTTATCATGCCATTTTTACTCGCATCGATGGGCTGAAGCAAACCGATAATGTTTTGGTAAGTGGTTACAAAGTTGGAACGGTTAAAAGTATACGTTTTGAAGAAGGAAATACAGGAAGACTTTTTGTTACCATGATAATTCAAAAAAAATATCCTGTTCCTGTTAAATCCATAGCAAAGCTGGTGAGTGCAGATATTATGGGTGGTAAAGCCATTAAACTTGAGATTTCGCCTAATAAGGTTTTTCATAAAACTGGTGATACTTTGATTTCTTCTATTGAAACAGGCTTGGTGGATCAGCTCATACACGAGATGGTTCCGGTAAAGGAGAAGGCCGAAAGGCTAATGGAGGATGTTGAAAAAGTTATGGAAGTAATTCAGCAAGTCTTTAACCATGAAAATAGGACTAATATTGATCACAGTATACTATCGCTTAGAATTTCACTTCAAAATTTGGAAAGAACTTCTTCAAGCCTTGATACTATGCTTAATGAAAATGGTTCTCTTTATGAGATTATCAATAACGTGCAGTCCATTTCCAAAAATTTAGAGGAAAACAATCAAGCCATTACAAATATTATCAATAATTTTTCTTCTATAAGCGATTCTATGGCAAGGGCAAATATAGCCTCAACCCTTATCCAAGCCGATTCAGCAATCCATTCATTTAACCATATCGTCGATAAAATAAACAGAGGCGAGGGAACGATGGGTCTTTTGGTGAATAATGATACTCTATATTATAATGTTACAAATGCTTCTCGCAATCTTGAACTCCTGCTTGAGGACTTGAAGGCTAACCCCAAAAGGTATGTTAGCTTTTCAATTTTTGGATCAAAAAAGGACAAAAAGTAAAAAAAAAGCATTGAATAGAGGTCGGTAATTTCTAAGATATTGTATACCAGCCGGTAAAGCCTATTGCCCTACTAATCAATTTCATTTTAAAAAAAGCCACTAGTCATTTTTTAGCTTTTTGTTAAGGTATTGTTTACAAAAGGTTATCTTACAACTTTTTATCGAATATTAATAATTAATAGTCAGTATATCAAGGAAATATATTTTTTTAAAAAAAAAATAAAAATTATTCCAATGATAACTAAAACATTATAGAAGGTTTGTAAAATCCTACCATTTTTTTATTTTTTTTTCTATTTTTTTTCCACAAATTTGTTCAGAAAACAAAAATCAAAAAAATATTTATTTTTTCAATTTATATTAGTAATGGTTCGTGATTTCCAAGATGTTTGGGGTAGTTGTTTAGAGATCATCAAGGATAATGTCCCTCCGGTTAGCTATAAAACATGGTTTGAGCCTATTGTACCAATTAAGCTCGACAATAACATTCTTACCATCCAAGTACCTAGCCCTTTCTTCTATGAATATTTAGAAGAACAATTTATTGATATCCTTCGGAAAACCCTTCGTAAGGAATTGGGTCCGGGAGCTAAGCTTGAGTATAATGTAGTGATGGAGACAAATGGGATTTCCAATAGTAAGCCTGTTACAGTTGTTTTACCTACACAAAATAAGACAGAACTTAGAAATAAACCGGTAAACATGCCCTTGAACAGCCAGGAATACATGATAAAAAATCCTTTTGTCATTCCGGGTATTAAAAAGTTGCATGTTGATCCACAGCTTAATTCCGATAATACATTCGCAAACTTTGTTGAGGGTGAATGTAATCGGCTGGCACGTTCTGCAGGATTGGCAGTAGCCAATGCTCCAGGCAAAACAGCCTTTAACCCACTATTAATTTACGGTAATTCAGGGTTAGGTAAAACGCATCTTGCACAGGCTATAGGTATTCATATAAAAGAAAAGTTTCCGGAAAAAGTGGTTCTATACGTCAACGCTGTTAAATTTCAGACGCAATTTGTTGAGGCTGTTCGTACAAACAATACAAATGATTTTCTGCATTTTTACCAGATGATAGATACTCTAATAATTGACGATGTGCATGAGTTTGCTGGAAAGGATAAAACACAGGATACCTTTTTTCATATTTTTAACCATCTTCATCAGTCTGGCAAACAGATAATCTTAACATCAGATAAACCTCCCATAGAATTACAAGGATTAGAACAACGTCTGTTGTCTCGTTTTAAATGGGGGCTTTCTGCTGACCTGCAGGTTCCTGATTTTGAAACCCGTGTTGCCATTCTAAAACAAAAAATATATAATGATGGCATCGAAATGGATGAGGAGGTTGTTGAGTACCTTGCAACCAATATAACGAATAATATACGAGAACTTGAGGGTGCTCTCATTTCACTGCTTGCCCAGTCGACACTTAACCGTAAGCAGATAACCATTGAACTTACCTCAGAAATAATTGATAAGTTGGTGAAAAACACTAAGCGCGAGATATCAATTGATTTTATTCAGAAAGTGGTTTGCGATTACTTTGGACTACCAAACGATGTTCTTCACACTAAAACTCGAAAACGTGAAATTGTTCAGGCAAGACAGATTGCCATGTACTTCTCCAAAAACATGACCAAATCATCACTCTCTACCATTGGTAGTTTGATTGGAGGTAAAGATCATGCAACTGTACTTCATGCATGCAAAACTGTTAATAATCTTATCGATACCGATAAGCGATTCAAAAGCCAGGTGGAAGATATTGAACGCAAATTAAAACTCTAAGATTACCATTTTTCATTCATACAAACCCTTTGATTTTATTATGAATCAAAGGGTTTTTTATTTTTATAAATTAACACCCTTTTTATTAAAAAATAGTGAATGAATGGAAATAAGATGAATATTAGAAATAAAATTATGATTCAATTTCGTCAGATAATTTGACGATAAAAAATGGGTTTTCTAAATCCTCCTTGTTATAAATTAACCTTTTACCATCTTCAAGAGAAAGCACTTTAATTCCAGCATTTTCAGCAATTGCCTGACCAGCAGCAGTGTCCCATTCGGTAGTCTTTCCAAAGCGGGGGTATACATCTGCTTGCCCTTCGGCAACCATGCATATTTTTAATGATGAACCTCTGGGTATTGTTTTCACTTCACCATGAAGCGACTTTTGTTTGTCGATATATTCTTGAGTCTCTTTCGAAGGATGAGACCGGCTAGTAACAATAATAAATGTTTTATTTTCTTTGGGAAGAGGTAGTTTGGGCGCTTTACACATTAATTCTTCTAAGCCCGAGACTCCCTGAAGTTCACCGTTGAATTGATTAACCTTGAACGATCCAAATTTTTGAAGGCCAAAGTATAATTGTTCAAGCACGGGAACATAAACAACCCCCATAATGGGGTATCCGTTATATACCAGGGCAATGTTTACAGTGAATTCCCCATTGCGCTTGATGAATTCTTTGGTCCCGTCCAAAGGATCAACTAACCAGAAGTACTCCCAACCTTTTCGCTCTTCGTATAGTATGTTTCTACCTTCTTCGCTTAGAACAGGAATGCGGGTTTTAATGAGAGATTCAACTATCTCTGTATTTGCTTTCCTGTCGGCTAATGTCAATGGCGTTGCATCTGATTTGAGATTTACCTGAAAATCATCAGAACCATAAACGTCCATAATCAAAGCACCTGCTCTAAAAGCCGTATTAATGGCTATTAGTAGCAGGTGCTTTAGTTCCGTTTCTTCAATCATTAAATTCTACCCTTTTTTGAAATGAAAAATTGCATACCTAAAATCATTTCGGAGAGATTAAGATTATTTTAACCTGCTTTTAAATGGAAGAAATGTCATAAAATCAGCATGGTGAACCACATAAGCTTCAACTGAACGCTTAATCATATCACCTTCGCCTGCATGAGCCGCAATGATGTGGCAAACCGAAGCGGGTAAGCCACATTGCTCTGCAAGAGCAACACCAGAAAATGGATGACGTAAGTATTCTCCATACTTGCTCTGAACAGCTTTTCCATTGGCATCCAATTCATATTCGAGGAGTTTTCCAACATCAGCAAGAATGGCTCCAGAAATAAGAACGTCCATATCAAATGGCAATTCATCACCAAAAAACTCCTTCATCTTTAAACCACTTTCCTTGGCAATATGAACTACAGCTCTTTTGTGATCCATAAAACTTACCTTAAGATCAGGCCCGCAAAGAAGGGTGAAGGGAATGGTTCTTAGATCATTTGGTGTTAGAACACTACGTTCAAGAGCAAGTTCCCACGTTTTGGCAGTTTTATCGCGCAGTTCTTTATTTTCTATCCAGTCTATTTCTGGCCATAAATCTCTAATATCCATAGCTGTATTTTTAGAATTAAAGTTTTGAAATGATTGCGTCGGCCATTTGATGCGTTGTGGCAGCTCCTTTCTTAATCACATCGGGGCGACCAGACATCTTCATCATATCATAAGTTCGAACTTTACCTTCGGCAACTACATCAGCAATAGCTTTACGAATTTTTGCTGCAATGACTTTTTCATCGAGATATTCAAGCATAAGAACAGCTGCTTCGATCATTGCGATGGGGTTTACAATGGATTGTTCATAATCGGCATACTTAGGCGCAGAGCCATGAGTGGGTTCGAAAACGGCAACGCCAGTTTCGCCAAATTGAGCACTGGCAGCAAATCCTAAGCCGCCTATTAGACCTGCAAACCCATCCGATACGATGTCGCCAAACATATTACCAGCAACAATAACGCTATACGTTTCAGGATTTTTAGTAAGCCACATCATCTGAGCATCAATATTGGTATTCCACAGTTCAATTTCGGAGAATTCCTTCTTTTGCAGTTCCTGAGCCAGCTTGTACATCATACCCGAGGTTTCGCGGATTACATTTGGTTTTTCACAAACAGTAACCGATTTGTATCCAAACTTACGAGCATACTCAAAGGCTGCTCTAAGAATACGTTCAGTGTACTTTTTAGTGAAGATGCGTGTGGATACTGAAAGTTCCTCCTTAGGGCACCATCCAAAATTCTTGCTAAATTTTGAGTGTGTCATCAAAGCATCATAAACCTGAGCAGGAGGATTGGTCCACTCTACACCCCCATAAAGACCTTCGGTATTTTGACGAAAAATGGGTACATCAATTTCTGGCTCTTCTATAGAATCACCCACACCACGACGAATAAAGTTAAGTGGATTGCCTTTATATGTTTTGCAAGGACGAAGGCAGATGTCTAACTTAAAATGCTGACGAAGTCCCACTATAGGACTTGAGTAAACTAAACCTTTGTCCTGAAGTTCAGGTGCAAGTTCAGCAAAAGCGTCATCTTTTGGTTTAGAGGTAATAGCACCGAAAAGGCCAATCTTATGTTCCTCAAGGAGTTTTAAGGTTCTTTCGGGGAGGGGATTTCCTTCTTTGCACCAAAACTCCCAACCAATATCACCTTCAACGTAGTCGGCATCAAAGCCTGCGGCTTTTAACACCCTAATAGCTTCTTCAAGTACCACTTTTCCGATACCGTCGCCAGGCATCGCAACAATCGTTCTTTTTGCCATTTTTTTTAGTTTTTTTCTGTTTAACAAATTTTAGAATTGCTTAAAAAATTTTTTAAAAAATAATAATTGTGTAAACTTATTTATCAACGTTGTTTAAAACAAATTAATTAAAATCATCTTTATATCTTTAATTATTTGGTAAAAATAAGTAAAAAAATAGTGGAAACAAGCAACAAAAAAATAAACTCAATTCTTGCATAGCAGCTTTTAATATGTTATGTTTACCCACTATAAAAACGGAAAAAAATGAGTGAAATTGTTAGTTTAAAACCAGCAGAGGTATGGAAATATTTCAATGAAATTCTTCAAATTCCTAGACCCTCAAAAAAAGAAGATAAGATTATTGAGTATCTCATTGATTTTGGTAAAAAGCACAATCTAAACACTACTCGCGATGAAATTGGCAATATTTTAATACGAAAGCCTGCATCAAAAGGTATGGAGAATATTCAGTCCGTTGTTTTACAAAGCCATGTTGATATGGTTTGCGAAAAGAACAGCGATGTTATTCACGATTTTAATACTGACCCAATTAAAGCATATGTTGATGGAGAATGGGTAAAGGCTAAAGGAACAACTCTAGGTGCGGATGATGGTATCGGCATTGCCGCCCAACTTGCTCTTCTTGCTTCAAATACGATTAAACACGGACCAATTGAATGTTTATTTACCGTAGATGAAGAAACAGGGCTTACTGGAGCATTTGAGATGAAGCCCAACTTTTTTAACTCAAAAATTTTGATCAATTTAGACTCTGAGGACGAGGGAGAACTTTTCATCGGTTGTGCTGGGGGTATTGATACTACAATAACTTTTGCCTATGAGTTGGAAAAGGTTCCAAGCAATTATAAAGCCTACAAGTTATCTGTAACTGGGCTTAAAGGGGGCCATAGTGGCGATGATATTGACAAGGGTCTTGGCAATTCAATAAAAATTATCAATAGGTTTTTGTGGAAAGGTACAAATAAATTTGACCTGCGTTTGGCTTCCATTGATGGAGGAAACCTTCGAAACGCCATCCCTCGTGAAGCGTTTGCCCATTTTGTAATTCATGAAGCTGATGAGGTTGGGATGCTCGAGATGTTAAATGCTTTCATTAAGGACATTTATGGAGAATTACAGGCCACAGAGCCTAAGTTGAGGATTGCCATTGAAACGACAGTTATGCCTGAATCGGTTATTGACGAGCCTACCCAGTACGATTTGCTCAATTCGTTGTACGCATGTCCTCATGGAGTTATTGCCATGAGTAGGCAAATACCAGGACTTGTTGAAACCTCAACCAACCTTGCATCTGTCAAGTTTATTCAGGATAATCAGATTTTAGTGACAACAAGTCAACGCAGTTCAATTGATTCTGCAAAGACTGATATTGCAAGCATGGTTGAGAGTGTTTTCCGTTTGGCAAATGCTAATGTTGTTCACTCTGGGGGCTATCCAGGATGGACACCCAATACTGATTCAAAAATTCTTAAAATTACCAAGAAGTCATACTCTAAACTTTTTAATAAAGAGCCGGTTGTAAGGGCAATTCATGCTGGATTGGAGTGCGGACTTTTCCTGGAGAAGTATCCTCAACTCGATATGATCTCCTTCGGGCCTACCATTAAAGGTGCCCATTCACCTGACGAGAGGCTTGATATAGAATCTACTGATAAGTTTTGGAGGTTACTTCTTGAAGTGCTTGAAAATATTCCTAAAGGATAAAAAGAAAATCTATATCTGAAAATATTGTATTTTTTGTTTAACGCATAAGGGTGAACCCAAAAGTGCTTCCCTCATCAAGTGTGCTATCAAAAAACATTTTACCCCCATGCTTTTCAACAAAATCCTTGCAGAGGATTAAACCAAGACCTGTTCCCGGTTCGTTGGCAGTTCCGGGATTCCTTAATTTAGAATCAATTTTAAATATTTTTTCCTGATCACTTTGTGAAATACCAATACCGTTATCCTTTACGAATATAGATATTTCATTTTCTGTTGTTGAACTATATATGGTAATTTTTCCTCCATTATTGGTGAACTTAACTGCGTTACTTAGCAGGTTCCGAATAATAGTGGCAATCATGTTCTCATCGGCAATTATGCTTATTTCTGAAACCAACTTGTTTTCAATTGAAATTTCTTTTAGTTGAGCATTCCAGGAAAGGACTTTAATTGCATCATCAACAATTTTATTTAATGAGTTTTTTTCAGGTTTAAATTCTAGTGTTCCAACCTGAGATCTACTCCACTTAAGTAAATTCTCAAGCAAATCGAAAGTACTCTCTGCTAAAAGGGATATTTGTTTTAGTAACCCTTGCTGCTCTTCTCTGGTCATAATGGGAAGTTTTAATTGAAATACTTCCATTAGTCCAATAAATGCTGCAAGAGGATTCTTTAAATCGTGTGCAATAATTGAGAAAAATTTATTTTTTGTTAAATTTATTTCAGCTAGTTCATTATTTTGTTTTTCAATCTGAAGATTTTTTTCCCTTAGTTTTCTATTTGATAAGACCTTTAGTCTATAGTTAAATAACAGAATAGCAACGATTAGCAAACTTAATAAGCTTATATATGTAAAATATTTCTTTAACAATTGGTTTTCCTTCTCTTTCTGATTGACTTGGTATTTAGATTCCAGTTCAGAAAGTCTTTCGGTGGTTTCTTTTTTATGGATGCTATCGTTTAAAATGTATTGTTGTTTTAAGTACTTGAATGCTTTTTCATATTCGCCTTTATTTTCGTATAGTTGTTGTAATGAATTATATGTTGTAATTAGTAAAGGTAAAGTATTGGTTTGTTCTGCATATTCAAGGCTGAGGTTAAAATAGTATTCGGTTTTGGCTAAATCTTCCTTTTCAAAATATATATAGCCTAGGTTTTGAGCGAGATGAATTATGCCCCAAGCATTGCTTGCCTTTAAGTAAAGAGATAAAGCTTTTTCGGCAAAATATATAGCATTATCTTCATCTTTTTTAAGGGTATATATAACTGAAATGTTTTGGGCAGCTAGTGCCACATCTTTAGCTTCATTTGTTTTTTCAAAAATATTGTAGGCCTTTTGGTAGTAAACTAAAGCATTATCAAGTTCATCCTTAAAGTAAAATATATTACCAATGTTTATTATTGCCATACCTTGATTGGTAAGATTTTCCATTTTTCCAAACACTTTTTCAGCATTCTGGTAATACTCTAACGCTGTATCATATTTTTTTAACTGGGTGTTTATTAATCCAATGTTATTGTAAGCAGCAGCAATTCCACCTTCGTCTCTATTTTCTTGGGCAAAATGTAATGATTCCATATGCGACTCAAGGCTCTTGTCGTACTCACCCATGTAGTAGTATGCATTACCAAGAAGTCTGTAAATACTGCAGAAATGCTTTGGATTCCCCTCTCTTTTAGCATAGGTTAAAGCAATATTATAGTAATCTATTGCTTGGTGATAACTTCCGATTTGAGTATATAAATCACCTACTTTTTCAGCTTGTGAAATAATTATTGAACTTTCTCCATTTTTTTGGGCTGCTTGAAAGGCTAAAAGTAAGTATTCGAGACTGAGGTCAATGTATTCATCTTTAAATGTTTTAGCTAGACTATTTAAAGTTTCAATCTGTTCATTACTTTTCATTGTCTTTAGGGATGCTTGAATTGAATCCTGATTTATTTGACATACAACAGGAGAACAAATAAGCATCAGCAAAACGATTATCAGCAAATGAAACTTTTTTTTGTATATATAAAACATTTTAAAAGTATTTCATGGGAAAGTCTTATTATTCTTATTTGCAAGATATACCAATTTTAGTAAATTGGGGTAGAAAAAATAGAATTTTTATAAACCAAATATTGTTTATTGAAAAAAGCCCCTAGATAGAAAACCTAAGGGCTTTAAAAAACCTAACTAAACCAAAAATTAACTACGATTTTCCTTTTGAATTTATATTTTGAAAAAGGTTTAATCTTTAAATTGAATTTAAGTTTTACATTTTTAGAGTTTTTTTGCTGTGTAATTCGCTTCACGGTCTTTCGAAATTTTTAGCCACTCAGGAACAACTATATCAAGGAAAGATTTTTTTTGTTTTTCTAAAGTATTCATATCAAGACCTATGTAGGTTTGAGCCTTAGTTTTTGTCGAAATATCTGGCAGAGGAACAGGCTGAGTATATCCCAACGATGCTAGTATTCTTGCTATTTCAAGCCGTGCTTCCTGTGCTCTTTCTAGTCCTAGCCCAATAACTCTTGAACTTTCAAATGGAGCATGGAAAGATGTACCGTGGCTTGCAGCCACGTAGTCCCAACGCCACTGTGCTGCACGAATTAACTTTAGAACTCTTTCCATTTGTTTTTCAGTGGCTCCTTTATCCCAGGCAAATTTTGCCTCAATGTGCGCTTTGGCAAGAACTTGTTCGAGGAGCGAGCGAGTTTGGTGTATGGCATCCTGCCGTTGGTATACATTCCTTATCAACTTCTCAGTTTCTTCTCTATGGCATACTTTGCAAGAATTCTCAATATTATTTAAAGGGCTTTGAATATGGTGATCGGTAAACTTTACACCCCCCTCACTTTTATATGGCATGTGGCAGTCGGCACACGAAACACCCCTGTCGAAATGTACGCCAAACCGATAAATTTCGTAATCAGGGTGTTGGGCTTTAATCATGGGTGCTCGGCTGAGCGAATGAACCCAATCGGCGAAGCCATATTCATCGTAGTATGCTTCCATATCCTCCATGGTAAAACCCTTATCCCAGGGGAATGTTAGGTATTTGCCTTCGCCCTTGAAGTAGTATTCAACATGGCATTGCGCGCAAACCAACGATCGCATCTCCTGATGCGAGGCTTTACTTACATCTTTTCCTTGGCGTTGAAATGCTTCAATTAACCCCGGACGGGTTATCTGGAGGCTCATAGTTGCAGCATCGTGACAATCGGCGCAGCCAATAGGATTTACTATTTCTGGTCCAAGTTGAGCAAGGGTGGCACTGTAGAATTCGGCAATCCCCATTTCCTTCATCATACGGGGAACATCAGGGCTCTTGCATGTCCAACAAGTACCTGGTTGAGGACCATCCTCAGGTTTCATTGGTGCGCCAATGCGGAGAGAATTACGTACATCATCAATGGCATGTAAATGCCCGCGACCCTGATAGTAGTCTCTTGAAAATGTGTAACCTGCCCAAAGCACAACAAGTTCGGGTGCTTCTGCCAGCATATCTATTTTTCTTGCACCGTAGTACTTGCTTTGAAAGGTTGTGTCGGAAGTTTTAAGGTATGTTTGATATTGGCGGGGAAAGTTCATGCCCCAAATCTCGAGCCTTGGCTCCATTTGATCGTGTTCAACCTGAGGTGTGTAGGCAAAAACAGCCTCGGCTCGGCGCTCAATAATACTTGAGGCTAACAGACCAAGAAGAAAAACTATGATCATTGTGCCAAAGAATAGCAACCACCCAACCCAGGGCTTCTGCTTTATTACTTCTCCTATTGGTTTCATTGTATTTATTTTAGGTTTTTTCTTATTAAAATTCAATATGATAGGTTTACGAAGTAGATTATTGCATGAGGTCTTTTAACCATTTGGGGACTGGACTGTCAAGAAGAGGAACCAATGCATAGGGTGTTGAGGATAAGCCTTTAACCTTGCCATGCGGAGCCTCTCGGTGACAATCCCAACATTTCCGCTCTTTACGAAGATCGTTATGTCCATATTCAGGTCGCATCATCTTGGGATCTGTTATCAAGTTACTATGGCAGCGTAAACAGTTATTTTGAACAGCCTTTGCTCCAGCTTCCTTTATTTTTATTACCTGAGGTTCCGCCCTAAGTGTAAAAATGGTGGCATGTCTAAGCCCATCCATTGCCTTAAAGTAGTAATGGTTTGCAATATTATTATGTGGAACATGGCAGTCGTTGCAGTTCGTGTATTCACGATGGGCGCTATGCGCCCAGGTTGAGTACTCAGGTGCCATAATATGGCAATTGATACAGGTTTCGGGTCTATCTGACAAATAGGAGGGAGCTCTAGAAATATGAAAGGAGTATGCTCCAAGTCCAAAGAATATCCCTAATACAATTATTACTGGCAGCTTCCATTGATCGGGAGGAGTGAAAAAAATTATTATCCTTTTCATGGCAGGAGTAATATTTTCCGAAAAATAGTAAATCTATTAGATATTGAAGCTGATGTTTTTTGAAAAAACATAATTTATAGAGATTCCATATAGTAGTAATTTTCAATAAAAAAACCTCAAGGAATAATTCATCCTTGAGGTTTAAGAAAAGATTGAGCTATAAAGCTAATTGTTCCAGTATATATCACCAAGGGCATTATCCTCGAAAGTGTTGTTTATATCATTCCAGGTACTGTTCCATGAAAAGATGCCATAACCACTGGATTTTCTGATAATACAATTTTCGATGGTTAGTCCATTAATATCAATAAGGGTGATATTAGCATTGTCGTTTTCTTTTCCGGCAAATTCCACAACGCAATACTCCATTTTTGAATTTGATGATGTATTGGTATAGAAAAATAATCCAGCCCAAGCACCGGGAGCAGGTGTGGCTGCTGCTGATGTAAAGATAATTTGTTCAGTTTCTGTACCAATAGCATTTAAAGTTGTATTGTTAGTTGCACCGAAAGTAATCCATGCATCGGCATGGAACTTTAGATTTGTTCCAGGTTCAATGGTCAGATCTTGATCAACCCAAATGCCACCATCAATGTAGTAAGGAACGGTTTGCTTTTTCCAAGTTGCGCTGGTGCCGTCAAGATTTCCTGCTCTAACCTTAATTCCATAACCCGATTCACAAGTGATAGAGTTATTGCTTCCTAATGTATGAACAGCTTCACATGCAATGTCAATGGCGTGTGTGCCAACATTCTCAATGGTATTCCCATTAAAAGCAACAAACCCTTCAAGGCTGTAAATACCATTCTTTTTAATATCAGTGATCTTGCAATTATTAAAAGTAATCTTTGTATCGAAATTCATTGCGGGAAAATTATCCTGACCTGCATATTTTATTTCGCAGTAAGTCATGGATGAGTTTGAAAGGGTATTCCCATAAAACCATAATCCCTGCCATGCCCCTGGAGCAGGGTTAGAGGAATAGGATGTGAAAATAATTGGATTTTCAACTGTTCCATTTGCTGTTAGGGTTACATTTTCATATCCTCCAAAATCTAACCATGCACCTGATTTAAACTTGATAACAGTACCCGGTTCGATAATAAGATTGGCATTGACAGAAACGCCATACTCAATTACATATGTTTTTGAGCTAATCCATGTGGTTGGTTCACTGATATCCTGATCCACAATAATAATATTGCCATTATCAGGATCTTTTTCTTCGCAAGAAAATAATGATGTAATTACTAGCATTGCTAGTGGTAAATAGATGTACCTTTTCATAAAAATTTTAAGTTTATGTTAATTAATTTTGGGTAAATTGATGGTACGGTTTTTATCAAAAAACGTGCTAGACTTTAGGTTTTTATTAAATTATTTTTCAATTTTTGAATAAAAAAAATACAAACTCTCGTAATTTATTGTTTTAGAAGAGAATATTCAAGGATGAATGGTTTGCAATGATGTAGGTGCTATTAAATCAATGCTTTTATCTTCTGGTGTACAAAGTCGAAGCAAAAGTTTTCCAGCTCATCACGAAGCTGAGCGTAAGCTTTAACCTTTTCTTCTTCTTCAAGGTCCATTGCAGAAACATCTGGGAAGGGGTATTCGTAAACTCTGGGGTTTCCTTTAAAAATGGGTAAGATCTGAAGAGTATCTGCGCTTAACACGATAACATAATCGAATTTTTTCTCGACAACTTGTGCAATGCCTTTGGATTTATAGCTCGAAATGTCAATAATGGCTTCGCTCATAGCATTAGCGGCGAAAAGATCGAGTTTGGAGGGGATTATACCAGCGCTGCATACTTCCAGCACCTCCTTTCCGTAATACGAAAGCCATCCTTCGGCCATTTGCGAACGGCACGAATTCTTTTCTGATATGAGAAGTATACTCTTCATTTCTTCTTTATGGTAGATAAATATATGAAAATCGATTGGAGAAATGCAATTTTTCGAAGAAAAATATTTACCACACAATTTATACCTTTGTGCAGTAAATACATTTAAGCCATGCGAATCGATATCATTACCCTTCTACCCGAGCTGCTCGAAAGCCCATTAAACCATTCAATCATTAAAAGAGCCCAGCAAAAAGGATTGGTGGAGATTTTTGTACATCATCTACGAGATTATTCAACAGATAAGCACAGAACGGTAGATGATTACGCCTATGGTCCCGATGCGGGTATGGTAATGAAGGTAGAACCCATATTCAGGGTGATTGAAAAACTAAGATCGGAGAGGAATTACGATGAGATTATTTACACTTCACCCGATGGCGAACCCTTTACCCAGAAAGTTGCCAATACCCTGAGCATAAAGAATAACATAATAATTCTTTGTGGCCACTACAAGGGGGTTGATCACAGGGTGCGTGAACACTTGGTAACCTTCGAAATATCCATTGGCGACTATGTGCTCTCGGGCGGAGAATTGGCCGCAGCTATTATTGCCGATAGCGTGGTTAGGCTCATCCCGGGTGTGCTCTCCGATGAAACATCGGCACTTACCGACTCGTTTCAGGACAACCTATTAGCACCGCCTGTATATACACGACCAGCAGAGTTCAATGGTTGGAAAGTACCTGAAGTACTAATCTCAGGGAATTTTAAAGAGATTGAGAAGTGGCAATTGGAACAGTCGATGGATAGAACAAGAAGGCTTCGTCCGGATCTATTAAAAGCTAATGAATAAAGGAATTGTTCTCTTTGTTATTTAATAATGATAGAGAATTTTGTTAACGGCTTCAAATTAATTCCAAATTATTTACTAAGAATGTTCATTTGTATATACTTTTACATTAGGTAAAAGTATTATTTCTTTCAATAAACCTTAATTGCTATATCCAATTATTGTTACCCTATGAAAAAGAAGTTAAAACTAAAAATCTTAGCAGGATTTATGCTACTTGTTGCTCTTCTAATTGTTGCAGGAACTGTTTCGATTATAGAATTTATTAAAATAAGTCGTTCGGTAAATGCCTTGATAGAGGATAATTACAAGACAATAGAGGCATCAAAAACGATGCTTGAAGCTTTGGAGAGAAGCGACAGTGGTATTTTGCTAATCCTCCTTGGCGAAAGGGATGACGGGAGAGAAATCCTGAAATCAGCAGAGCTCCAATTTAATAAAGCCTTCAAAGTAGCACAGAATAATATAACCGAAACCAATGAGGATAAGTACATTGAGATAATAGGAAATTTTTACAATAGTTTGAAGGATAAGATAGAAATTACCCTAGACAGCCGAAATAAAATTGGAGATATGGGTTGGTATCATCGAGAGGTATACCAATCTTTTCTTGATGTTAAGCATGCAGTTGATGAGTTGATGTCGCTCAACCAGAATAGCATGTACGAAGAGGCAACCATTCTAAAGGAAAAATCGCATAGAGCCATCATGCCGGGGATTGTTGCCATTGCTGGAGCGTTAGTTTTTTCTTTAATGTTAAGTTTTTTTATTTCAAGATATTACGTTTCGCCACTCGGTGAACTAGCCGAGGCTATAAAGAATTACCATCCTCGTGAAAAATTTATAAAAACTAATATTAGGTCTGAAGATGAGATAAAAAAAATTGAAGTAGAGGTGAATAATTTGATTGAAAAGCTTGTGAAATTTCATAATGAACAAATTTAACAGATTATGAGGACTGAGGTTATCATAAAATTTACTGGTTTCGTTCTGCTTTTCAATGCATTTTTTCTTATCATTTCATCTTTAATATCAATTTTCCTTGCAGAAACATCTGCCATTCCACTTCTTTTCAGCGGGCTTATTTGTGTAATTTTTGGGTTGTTTCCCTTCATTTTTGTTGAGGATCATGATGAAATTTCCTTCTCTGAAGGACTTGTGATTGTAGTAGGCGGTTGGATAATAGCTTGTTTAATAGGCATGCTTCCTTACTTGATGTGGGGTGGGGAATTCAATCTTATTAATGCTTGGTTTGAAAGCGTTTCTGGGTTTACCACAACGGGTTCGTCAATTCTTAATAATATCGAAAATTTACCTAAGGGGTTACTTTTTTGGCGCTCATCTACCCACTGGATTGGGGGTGTTGGCGTAATTATGTTTGTGCTACTCATTCTCCCTCAGTCAACTAGCACACGTCTTACCCTACTAAATGCTGAGATGAGCGAATTGTCAAAATTCAACTTCAGGTATAAAGCAAAGAAGGTAGTGCATGTTTTAGCTATAGTATATGTTGGTTTAACGTTGTTACAAACGTTGGCTCTTACCATTTTTGGCATGTCACTTTTCGATGCTATTAACCATTCGTTTGCTACCATTGCAACAGGAGGATTCTCGACAAAGAACCTCAGCGTTGCTCACTTCAACAGTTCACTGATAGAAAGTATTATAATGCTATTCATGGTGCTTTCGGGAATCCATTTTGGGTTGCTTTACGGTACATTTACCTTTAAAAGAGAGAATATTTTCAGGTCGCATGTGGTACGATCATTTATTACCATTCTATTTTTAGGAGTATTCTTTGTTTCAGCAAAGTTATACACCACAGGAGTATATAATTTTTGGGAATCAATTCGATATGGCGCTTTCCAGGTAATATCGCTTGGCACAACAACCGGTTTTGCCACTGCTGATAGTGCCAACTGGCCTGGCTTTACACATATTATTCTCATTTATTTCACCATTCAATGTGCCATGGTGGGATCAACTTCGGGCGGGTTGAAATTCGATAGGGTTTATCTTTTTTTTAAATCGCTTCGCAAGCAGCTTACTCTTATACAGCATCCAAGAGCAGTTGTTGTTGTCAGAATAAACGATCGACCCATTACCGAGCATCTCGAAACCCTTACCTTAGTATTTTTAGTGCTATATATTTTCACTTTTTTAGTAACAACATTAATTCTAACTTCTCTAAATGTTGACCTATATACAGCCTTTTCCGCATCCATTGCAACCATAGGAAACGTGGGGCCAGGATTTGGCGAGGTGAGTTCACTGTCGAACTATGCAGGTTTACCCGATTTGGGAAAGTTTGTGTTAACCATAAATATGCTCATGGGGCGCTTGGAAATCTTTAATATTATTGCACTGTTTATGATAAAGCGAGGAAACTTTTAGTGATGCAGACTTAGCGTAGTATCTTTCGAACAAATGCAACCGTGAAGTACGACATAAGAAACACACCCATGAACCCCAGCAAACCGCTAAGAATCCTTGAGTATCCAAGAGGAATAAACTCTCCGTAACCAATTGTGAAAAAAGTAATTACTCCAATATATAGTGATTTAAAGAATAGAAGAGGTTCAGTATCGAGGTCACTTACCACATCGCCGATGCCAGAGAGGGTAAAAATTGAATACAGAAGTGCAAAAAGAATTTGAATTACAATAATGCTGTATATGACTCTACCGGGTGAAGTTGCATAAAGTCCCATCCAATCAAAAATTAATAACTTAAAGAAGTACTTAGGGTATGCAATTGCTTTTTGAATTAAGTTTGCATCAAGATTTTTCTGTAGTAGATATTTTTGTTTGCAACGCATGTATTCAACATATGCCAAATCTTCATCTTCGTATCTTCCCAAGTCGCTAAAATTCTCTTTGAGGACTCTAAATTGAGAAGCTTTCTCATCGATAGAAGTATCATTTTGGTCATAAATTAATTTCTTTATGTTATTTGCATCCCATTGTACATAAAGTTTCCCAAGAAGTCTTAATCCGGTAAGATTTAGTATTCTTACTTTTGGACTTTCGCCATGAGAATAGTAATCTATAATATCACGGGCAATACATCCGTAGAGGTCAATCTCATCTGCTTTTTCAACATGAAGATTAAGTGTCCCGTTAAATTGGCAGGAATTAAAAATTAGCTTAGAGAATAAAGCGTTGTTGAAATTAACGTTTCCAGGGAAAATGACTTTTTCAAAGACCATTTCAGAATCAGTTCCTTGAAAAAGTTCAAAGGAAACAATTTGAGCGCCGAAAGAGGATCGGAGAAACGTAATTTTTCCATTCTTAACTTCTGCTCCTTCAAAAGTAACTTCTCCTTCAGCGAATGCACATCGATTAAAGTTTGTTCTGCCATCCCCAAACTCTACATTACGAAAATCAATTCTTCCTGGTCCAAAATCTGTTTGCTCAAAGGTGATGTTGCCTTTTCCAAACTTGGCGTAACGAAAATCTTCCTTTCCATCGCCAAATCGAGCTACTTTAAAACTTACGTTGCTATCGTTGAAAACAGTATTAACAAATGATACATTTCCATCGCCAAAATCAGTATTAATAAAATGGACTTCTCCATTACCAAAGTTAGCATCTTGAAAATCTTTGGTTCCGGATGCAAAAATGGCATTCTTAAAGTTTAACATTTCAACATTAAAGAAACATTGTGTCATATCAAAGTGATCGGTTTTGATATATAGATCATTAAATGCTACCGAATCACAATCAAACCTTGATTCATGAAAGTTTAGATATGCTGAAACAAAAGTTGAACCGCTGAAAATTGCAGGCTCGTCACAGAACTTAGCCAAAGAAAAATCAATATCGTATGTTGAAAAGAAGAAAGCATTTTGCGCTGAAAAGCTATGGATTTCAATAGTTGATTGTTTTTCTTTTAATAAGTAACGTCTGCAAGCAGTTAATGAAAATCCATGCAAATAACAATTATCAAGATTTATGGTATTTCCCGCTTCAATAGCATCATAAATATCTTCAAGAGATGGTTTTGCTAAGGTTAACTCCTCAATGAGCTTACCATCTTTTGTAAATATTGAGATTATAGCGGTTTTAGGAGTTGAAAAACCATCGGGTCTGTAAAAAGGTTTATCAATTGTTTGAACCTTGAAAGAATTGAAACTTCTTGCCATACTTGAATTTTTAAATCAAAAGTATAATAATCATTGGATAAATCAAAAGATAAAAAAATTAGAAAATAATTTCAACTAATTATTGATTCACAATTATGATTTTTTGCAATTAGCTTTCAAATAGAAAGTAAAAAAAATATTTCTTTAATCTCCACTAAAAATGATTAAAGGATTATTATTTATTGATACTGATTTAATGCTACTTTTGAAAAAAAAATATTTTATAAAACGATTCATAGATGTTTAACTCTCTATTTGGAACTCGGCTAGGATTAATTGCTTTTTCAGTTTGGTGGGTAATTGTTGCAGCTTCTCATACAGTAATAATTGCATATTTTTACAATATTCCTTACCAAATATCCATAGTAGATAGTTTACTCTCCACAATCCTCTTTGCTATACTCTCTCTGGGACTATGGTTTTGGGTTCGTTTTTCCGACATTGAAACAACCAAACCCCTAACTTTGCTGATCAATCATATTGGAGCTGCTTTGGCGAGCATTGCAATTATTGTTACCCTTGTCAGCTTTTCGCTTTCCCATATTTTCATTAATGAGCCTGACTACATTAAATTTCTTGATTCATCAATGCCTGCAAGAGCAATTACAGGTACATTTTTATACCTATTAATTGCACTAGTATTTTACCTGGTTACCTATATACAGAATTACAGGGAAAAGCTTTTGCGCGAAGGTGAGCTAAAGTCGCTGATTAAAGATGCTGAGCTGAACTGGCTTAAGCTACAGCTCAATCCTCACTTCCTGTTCAACAGCCTTAATTCAATCAGCTCATTAACTATGACAATGCCCGAAAAAGCACAGGAAATGATCATCAGGCTTTCTGATTTGCTTAGATATTCACTCAAACAGAAACCCGACAGCCTTGTATCGTTGGAGGATGAGCTGGAGAATTGTATTAAATACCTTGAAATTGAAAAGGTGCGATTTGGTTCACGGCTAAATTACAGTATCAGTTGTACTCCGGAGTGCCAAAAATATAAAGTTCCCGGAATGATTCTGCAACCCCTTTTCGAAAATTCAATAAAGTACAGCGTAGCCCAGTCAACCGACCGATCAACTATCAGTGCAAGCATAGTGAAACTAAGCGATGGAATTGAAGTAAGCATTTCAAATAGCGTACCACTAAATTCAAATTTCTCAGAAAAAGGAACCGGCGTAGGTATTGATAATATTAGGCGAAGGTTAAGGCTAACCTATGGCCTTTCAAATCTTCTTTCAATCGAAAAAACCAAAGAATCATTCACAGCTAGAATTTTAATACCCTTATAATGAGAGCAATTATTGTTGAAGATGAGCAACCGGCAAGGCAATTGATCCAAAATTACCTTAAGGATATTCAAGATTTGGAGGTTATAGGAGAGTACCCTGATGGTTTTTCGGGGGCCGTAGCGATAAACAGGGATAAACCTGACCTTGTTTTTCTTGATATTCAGCTACCTCGAATCGATGGGTTTGAATTACTTGAATTGCTTGAGTATAATCCGCAGATTATTTTCACTACAGCAAACGATGAGCATGCCATTGCTGCCTTCGAGCGTAATGCAACCGACTACCTTTTGAAACCTTTTTCGAAGGATCGATTTTTAAAAGCCTTAGATAAAGCAAGAGAAAAGCATGAACTTTACAAGGGAAATGTAAAAAGTATTCCTAACATAATAGAATCAATTGCAAAGGGATTACCCTTAAACCGAATTGTGATAAAGGACTCCAAGGGAATTCATGTTATTTCTGTTGACGAAATATCTCACTTTGAAGCACAGGATGATTATGTAATGATATACACAGCCAATGCAAGATATATTAAAAAACTAACCCTAAAACAGCTCGAAAGCCGTTTAAATTCAAATCAATTTGTAAGGGTTCATCGCTCCTGTATTTTGAATACTAATGAAATAAAAAGGATTGAGCCTTATGAAAAGGATTCATATATGGCAATACTTGAAGGAAATGTACGAGTTAAAATTAGTGGTTCGGGTTATAAGAATCTTAGGAAGAAACTTGAATTTTAAAATATTTTCAGCTTAATTTTCTTATATAATTTAACATTTTTTCGATCACTTTAGCATTTTTTTTGTTATATGAATATCTTATTCTTTGTTGTAGTTAATATAAGATTAACAGAAAAAGGAATTATTTTTTTAAAATGAAAATACTAGTTCGCATAATACTAACAACCATAATTTTTTGCAGTTTACTCTTTGCAAGCAGTATTTCAAACGCTCAATATTTTGGAAGAAATAAGCCAATTTATAAGAGTTTTAAGTATGATGTTTATAAAACTCCAAACTTTGAGCTGTACCATTATTTTAAGAACGACTCAGTTGTAAACCGACTAGCTCAAGCATCTGAGCAATGGTATCATATGCATCAGCAAGTTTTTCGTGATACAATTAGAGATAGAAACCCAATTATTTTTTATGCCAACCATGCCGATTTTCAGCAGACAACTGCCATTTTTGGATCAGTGGGAGTGGGTACTGGTGGTGTTACCGAAGCATTGAAGAATCGGGTTGTTATGCCTGTAACCGAAACTTGGGCACAAACCGATCATGTTTTAGGGCATGAACTTGTTCATGCCTTCCAATTCAACGCAATCATCAATAGCGATTCTACGAACCTAAATTCTCTTAATAATCTCCCTTTATGGATGATTGAGGGTATGGCTGAATACCTCTCAATTGGAAGCGTTGACCCACATACTGCTATGTGGATGAGAGATGCCATTCTAAATGATGATTTTCCAACCCTTCAGAAAATGACTAGGGATCCTAACTATTTCCCTTATCGTTTTGGCCATGCGTTTTGGGCTTTTGTAGGAAGAACTTTCGGGGATAGCCTTATTGTTCCAATCTTTTTGGAAACCGCAAAACGGGGTTATGATTTAGCCCTTAAAAGATATTTAGGATTCAATGAGAATGAATTTTCAAATATCTGGAAAAACGCTTACGTTGAACATTATAAGATGATAATGCAGGATACTGTTGACTCACCTTCGGGGAAAAAGATTATTGACGAGAGCAATGCTGGAAATATTAATATATCTCCTGCTGTTAGTCCTGATGGAAAATATATCGCTTTCTACTCCGAGAAGAATTTATTCTCCATCGATCTTTTTCTTGCCGATGCGGTAACTGGAAGAATTCTGCAAAAAATATCGTCAACGGTTCACAGAAATGAGATAGATGCATTAAATTTTATTGAGTCGGCAGGTACTTGGTCGCCTGATAGCAGGTATTTTGCTTTCGTTGCATTTGGGAAAGGAAAGAATAAACTGCTTGTGGTTGATATTGAACGAAGAAAAATGTCAATGGAAATAGAGATACCTGGAGTTCCATCATTTAATTACCCTGCATGGTCTACCGATGGGAAAAGCATTGTTGTTTCTGGTTTGGTAGATGGCCAGAATAACCTTTACCAGTATTTTTTTGAAGATGGTAGAGTTGTTCGCTTAACTAATGATGTATGGTGTAACATACACCCCAGTTGGTCTGTTGATATGAAGACATTGGTTTATGTTACTGATATGCCCTCCGATTATGATATTCAACCCAAACATAAGTCAGGATATTACATTGCTACTTTAGATACAGAAACGGGAGACAAAAAAGTTCATCATTTTTTTCCTGGAGCATCTAATCTTAACCCTGTTTTTTCAGCCGATGGGAATAATATCTATTTTCTTTCTGACAGAGATGGGTTCCGAAATCTTTACCGCTTCAACCCTGAAACTGGAAAGATTTTTCAGGAAACAAAAATTCTGACAGGGATAAGTGGCATGACACACCTTTCACCCGCATTTAGCATTTCAACCGACACGTCAAATACTTTTGCCTATTCATACTACTTCAAAGGGAACTATACCATATTCACTGCAACCCCTGATGATTTCTATTCTGAAGAGGTCTACCCTTTGATGGTCGATTTTACTGCAGCAACCCTACCTCCATTAAATCGAGCTACACCCGGTATTATTGATAGAAATTTGGCCTTAAGAATGAGTCAACCAGAAACTCCGGTCGATTCTTTTAGCATCGTACCCTACAGACCCAAATTTAAACTCGATTACATTTCAAACATTGGTGTAGGGGTATCAACGTCAAGTTACATGGGAACAGGTATGGCAGGAGGAGTCGAAATGCTTTTTACCGATATTGTAGGGGCTAACCTTTTCCATGTGGGTCTTGCACTTAATGGCGAAATCTACGATTTTGGCGGACAGCTAACGTATGTAAATCAGAAAAATAGAATCATTTGGGGTGCTACAGTTTCTCATATTCCTTACTCATATGCGCTAATGGGTAGGGGAATTGGCATGGATGATAATGGGAATATTTATGATACCCTTTACTTTTCTCATGTGAGGATTTTTGAAAGTACAATAGGTGCTATGGCACAATTTCCGCTTTCCAAAACCCGTAGATTAGAGGCATCATCCATGGTGGCTTGGTATAATTATAGGGTGGATATTTACTCTTATTACTACTACAATTATGTTTACTATAACTTTGATAAAAGCAAGGGAAAGGCACCAGATGGATTCTCCCTTCAAAATATTAGCCTTGCTTACGTGGTTGATAACTCCAGCTTTGGAATAGCTTCGCCTATGGATGGAGCTCGTCGTCGTTTCCAAATTGAAAAAGTTATTGGTGAATTTGACTACTGGGGTACCCTTATTGATTTCAGAAAGTATTTTTTTGTAAAACCCTTTAGCTTTGCATTTAAGGGCTATTACTATGGGCGACATGGTGGAAAACTTGATCGTCTTTACCCCTTATATCTTGGCTATCCATGGCTAATAAGGGGTTATGACAGAACATCTTTTAGCAATCAGATGATGCCTGATTCAAAATTTGTCAGCACAGATCAGCTTATGGGTGATCAAATGATTATTACTAGTGCCGAAATTCGCATTCCGTTTACTGGTCCCGAAAGGCTTACCTTACTGAAATCGAAGTTTTTATATACTGAATTAGCACTCTTTGCCGATGCTGGTCTAGCATGGGTTAATAAAGATGATATTGCTTTCAACTGGCATCCCGAAAATGGAACTCAAAGAATACCTGTTGTAAGTACTGGGTTAAGCTTACGGGTGAATTTGTTTGGTATGATGGTATTAGAACCTTTTTATGCCATACCGTTTCAGCTTGGAGGTTTCGAGGCAGCATACTTTGGATTAAACTTCACTCCTGGTTGGTAGAATTCAGGAAATAAACTTTCTGGTGATAACAAAAATGGGGGCTATGCCCCCATTAATCATTAAATTATCATTAAATTACTCAATCTCTTTATAGTCAATGCATTCAATTACATATGCTACCTCAGGTATTTCATTACCTTCATCCACCTCACAATCAGCGACATGAGTTCCGGGCACTTTTTTTACAGTACCAATAATCTCAACCTTTTTTCCCATTAAGCCAGAAACAAACTTAGGAGATTTTTCAGTACCATCAACTTTAAGAGTTTTTCCTTCAATTGACCCAAAAACAGTTAGCCGCTTTCCTCCATGCATACAAGCATGATCAACAGTTGCGGTAAACTTTACGATTTTTCCATCCAAAGCCGATGCATCGGTTAAAAGAGAATCGACAGAAACCTCAATGGTTTTGTTTTTGTCATTTACAGCTTTTTGTTCTTGCTGATTTCCACCACACGATGAAATAAGGAATAATCCTGAAAGCAACAACGCTAAATAAAAACTAATTTTCATAACACTTCAATTTTAATAGTTGATTTAATAATAGTAACTCAGAATAACGAAAATGGCAAACAGAATACTTGCTAAACCATTAAGAGTTGCAAACGCAAAATTTATTTTCTGGTAGTTTGAAGAGATGATCACAAAATGTTGATAAATAAGAAGAGCAATGAAAAGGATTGCACCAATCCAAAATAAACCACCTGAATTAATTAAGATCCCTGTTTTAATTACAAGAAGTGTAACTATAATATGAAGAGTTATTGCAACTCCTATTGCTTTTTTTCTACCAAATACGGCGGGCATAGATTTTAAGTTTTCTTCCTTGTCAAACTCTTCATCCTGGAGGGAGTAAAGTATATCGAAACCAGTAACCCAAAGAAATACAATTAATGAGAATAGAATTGGTATAATATTCCATTTGCCGGTTACGGCAAGGTAAGCACCAATGGGCGATAAGGAAAGACCCAAACCTAATATAAAGTGGCAAATCACAGTGTACCTTTTAGTATAGCTATATCCTAGAATTATTAATAGTGCAATGGGTGATAAGTAGAATACCAACTTATTGATAAAAAAAGTAGAAATTATGAAAATGATGGCATTAATAACAGAAAAGATTAAAGCGTTTCTGGGATGAATTTTCCCAGCTGGAATTTCCCTATTTGAGGTACGTGGATTACGCTTGTCGATAAATCGATCGGTTACTCGATTAAAACTCATCGCTGAATTTCTGGCAGTTACCATACAAAGTATAACAAGAACTAGCAACTTCCAGTTAAAACTAAAATCATAGAAGCCAATTGCCAAAAAATACCCAATAAGCGCAAAGGGCATTGCAAAAATTGTATGGCTAAACTTAACCAGCGATAGATAATCTTTAAATGCCTGAGATTTTGTTTTACTCATTTAACGTAATGCTTTAAAAATACTAGTTGTTTAACTGGTTAAGAATAATCGAGAAATAAGAGGTAAAAATAGTTGTAACCATTGAATATACCAAACTTTCCTTATTTTAGAGTTGTGATAAAAATATTTAAGTGTTTATAAACCCATTTTGTTGTTATCAATCGATGATTCTTTGTCTGATAAAATATCAAGGAACTGTTTAAGGTCATCAACTTTTTGCTGCGATCCAATTTTTTGGTAAGATATCATCAAACTGGCTATAAGCTGCGAAATGGTAGTTTGATTTGAGCAAGGGTAGAAATAGCTTTCATTGATCTCTATACTGTTTTGAGTAAGGAAATGCTCAATCTCCTTTTTACCAAGAACAGCTCCCGCGTTGAATGGATTGATGTAAAATAGAACAGACTTTGAACTATTATCAGGAGTTGATGAGGTTTGGTATCTATCAATATATGCCAGAATAAAGTTTCGTGGAAGGCTAACACAATAAATGGGTAATCCCAATTTTTGAGCTACCAACGAATAGAAAATGGAAAGAGAAACAGGACCCCCTTTCTTATTCTCGATTAGCTGATTAATGTAGTGATTCTGAGGAGAAAAAAAGTTGGTGGTATTACCCGAAAAGCCAAGTACTCCATAAATAATATGGTTAATAACTTTCACTTTCTCAAGTGCGGTAAGACTTTCGTTAAGTTCTAGCCAAATCTTTTGCTTAACTTTTTCGAGGTAATTCTCAATTATATTGGTTTTTATTTCAGGATACTGATATCGGGTTAAACAAATTGTGCCATCCAAAAGGCTTGTTGCCCCTGAGTCAACCCAATGCTCAAGTTGTTCTTTGGTACTTTGATATTGAATTTTATGAATAATTAATTCAATTCTTTGTTGAATAAGTGGATTTTCAGTAGTCTCCCATACTTTTTCAAGAGCAGGTATAAGTTCCATCCCCTCTTGCATAATTTTTTTTGAGATTACACTATAAATTTCATTATCAGGGTCTTCGAGTAGAGAAACCAGTGCATTTAATTCTTTTTGTCTCATTTAATAAACTAATTTTTAATCTATTGTGTGAGCCTATTAAGAACCACTTCTATTAGCTTTTTAACGGCAGGCTTATAGTTTGACGACGATTTCTTTGTAACCCTATTGGCAATTATTGCACAAATAGTAAGAGATTTATGCCCTAATACTCTGGAAAGCCCATTAATGGCAGAGCTTTCCATTTCAAAATTGGTGATTCGTTTATCTTGGTATCTAAATGATTCGATTTTATCATTCAATTCATTGTCTGCAAGGGGTATCCGTAGAATTCTTCCTTGAGGTCCATAAAACCCTGGAGCAGAAATAGTAGTACCTTTAATGGCTATATCTTCAAATAATTCTACCAGTTCAGAAGAAGATGCTACAAAGTAGGGTTTGGCGCATAAGGGATTCCATTGTGTATGTTCCAAAAAGGCTGCTTCCATTTCCAGATTACAAACCATATTTCTTCCGGCGTAAAAATTTAGCAAACCGTCAAATCCAATGGCCATTTCGGTTAGTACAAAGCTATCGATGGGGATATCTGCCTGAATGGCACCTGAGGTGCCAAGGCGAACTAACGTGAGCTGTTGTTTTTCGCTTTTCTCCTGTCTTGTTTCAAAATCGATATTGACCAATGCATCCAATTCATTAACCACAATGTCGATATTGTCGGTGCCAATTCCTGTTGATATTACGCTTATACGTTTACCGTTGAGCCATCCTGTAACGGTTTTAAACTCACGGTTTGATGTGGTGAATTCAATCCGGTTAAAGAACGATGCCACAGTGTCAACCCTGCCTGGATCTCCAACGAGAATTACCTTTTTGGAAATATCGTTAGGTCTGAGATGCAGATGAAAAATGCTGCCATCTGAGTTGATAATCAGTTCTGAAGGTTCAATAGTTCTCATTTGAAGGCATTTTAAAAAGTTTAAAAATAAACAAAAAATACAAAAGCCATTCTATTATTTAACTCTATCTTAATTTTGTATTCATTCATACAGGGGATTAAGTCCAACAAAAAAATTAACTTTGTCAATTATTAAGCAACTTATTACATTTTAACCATAAAAATTTGAAAACATGAAAAAGAAACAGCTTATTATCATCATTGGAATTGCAGCATTACTGCTCATCCTTATTTTCAGCAGCCGAATGTTTTACATCATTCAACCCGGTGAGCGCGCAGTTATTTTTAGACCCTTCACTACAGGTCTTGATAAAGAAAATATTTATTCACCTGGTTTTCACATTGTTGCTCCCTGGAATGACTTTCATGTTTACGATGTGAAAGAGTTGAAAGCCGAGGAAACCATGGATGTTCTTGATAAGAGTGGGTTGAAAGTTATTATAGATGTTTCAGTGAGGTTCAACCCAATTTATAATCAGATTGGTTCCCTTCACGAAGTTTTTGGTAAAAATTATATTAATCAGCTGGTTATACCTGAGGTTCGTTCATCGGTGCGGCAAGTTGCCGGACGGTACACCGCTGAAGAGATATACTCAACAAAACGTAACGAAGTTGAGCAGACCATAATAAGTGAAACCAATAAAATATTGGGTGCAAATTTCATCGACATGAGAGCTCTTCTGATCAGAAGTATTAGCCTTCCTACTCAAATACAACAGGCCATTGAGAGTAAGTTGACTCAGGAGCAGGAATTCCTTGCATACCAGTTTAAATTGGAGAAAGAGAAAAGTGAAGCCGAACGCAGACGTATTGCTGCTGAAGGAGAAGCACGAGCAAATAATATCATTACCAGTAGTTTAACTGCTAATCTTCTCAAAATGCGTGGAATTGAAGCAACAGCAGAATTGGCGAAATCACCAAATACAAAAGTTGTTGTAGTGGGTAGTGGAAAAGATGGCTTACCTCTTATTCTTGGAGGTATGTAGAAAGAAGTATCACGATAAAACTTCAGCTCTAAAAGGCAAACTATTTATTTATACTATAATGATACAGAGGATTCAATCGGTTTTTCTTCTAATAGCGACCATTCTATTGGTTTTCTTGGTATTTTTTCCCTATGCCGAGATGGTTAGATCAAGTGATCAAAATATTTTTGAGCTGGGATTTAGGGGCTTAATCAATGTAAGCGGTGGTGAGGGTATTGCGTTTTCATCAGTAACACTTTCAATACTTATGATAATATGCCTTTTAATCACCATTGTAACCATTTTCCTATTCAAAAAAAGAATGTTGCAGATAAGGCTTAGTGTCTTTAATATTATTTTACTATTAGGACTTCAGGGATTAATGTACTACTTTTTTCGAGTTGCTGAAAAAACCTTATCAGGGAGTGGAACTTTCTCTCTTTTATTTGTTTTCCCTTTTGTGACAGCAATTCTAGTTTTTCTTGCCCTACGGGCAATTTCAAGGGATGAGGCACTAGTAAGAAGTTTGGATCGTCTTAGATAAAGCCTGCTTGGCAGTTTTTTTCCAGAAAATTGAAACACCAATTTGCGATAATAATGTTATTACAGATTATAACTTATTCAATTACAAACCGCTAATCGGTGTTTCAATTTTTAATTACAGATATATCATATGTTCTTGATCTGTTATTTTTTCGCAGTAATGGCACTTTAACGATACGTTTTTCTTATCAATGACTTGGAATTTTTGAGTTACTGCTTCAACGTTCGTAATACATTTGGGATTAACACATTTAACAATCCCTTCAATATTGTCAGGAACTTCAACCACTCGTTTTTCAATCACTTCATAATTCTTAATAATATTTAGCTTAGCAAGCGGTGCTGCAATGGCAATCCTGTTGATTTCATCTTTTTCGAAGTATTTGTCGGCAATTTTAATAATTGCTTTTTTGCCAAACCGCTGACTTTCCATATTTGTACCGAAGGTAATAAGGTTGTCAAATTTATGGAGTCCTAAAATTGAGATTACGTTGAATAGACTTTTTGCGGGAATATGATCAATTACGGTTCCGTTTTCAATTGCGCTAACATTTAGCTGTTTTTTCTGTGTCATGACATGTTGTTTTTTAAATGTTATTGTAATCCAAAAATTAGCGACATGATAGCCATCCTGGTATACACTCCATTCATGGCTTGAGGGAAGTAATATGCCTTAGGATTTTTATCCACATCAGCGTGAATCTCATTTACACGGGGTAGGGGGTGAAGAACACGCATATTCTCTTTAGTATTTTGCAGCATCTTTTCCCTAAGAACATAAACATTTTTAACCTTTTCGTACTCTACGGGGTCAGAAAAACGTTCCTTCTGTACTCGTGTCATGTATATGATATCGGCATTTTCAAGATTTTCGTTTAGATCGGTTTGTTCGGTATATTTTAGTCCAATCTCATTAAGGTATATTTTATATTCACTCGGCATTTGGAGTTCCTTTGGAGCAACAAATGTAAAAGTTGCCCCAAAATTGCTCATGGCCATAAGCAGGGAGTGTACGGTTCGTCCATACTTAAGATCTCCCACTAGGAATATGTCGAGGTTTTGTAGGGTACCCTGGGTTTTACGAATGGAGTACAAATCCAGTAACGTTTGGGTGGGGTGTTGGTTTGCACCATCACCTGCGTTGATGATAGGGACGGGTGAAACCTCACTGGCATACCTAGCGCTCCCTTCGATGGGGTGACGCATTACAATTAGATCGGAATAGTTGGCTACCGTTAGTATTGTATCCTTAAGGCTTTCTCCCTTGGATACGGATGTGTTGGCTGCTTCGGAAAATCCAATTACTCGACCTCCAAGACGGTTTACAGCACTCTCGAAGCTTAATCGGGTTCGGGTTGAGGGTTCGAAGAATAGAGTAGCCACCACCTTTTTACTAAGAATGTTCTGAATGGGGTTCTTCTCGAATTCTTCGGCAAGATCAAGAATTTTGATGATCTCCTCTTTGCTCAGATCGTTAATTGCTACTAGGCTTTTGTTTTTCATTTTTATTTATTTATGGTTATTACCAGATTGTTATATCAAAAAAAAGCCTCGATATAACGAGGCTAAAAGGCTATTCAGTATTAATATATTCTGCCATTGCAGAATCGATTTTATTAATTTTGTCGAGGACAAAAGCAACTTTCGACTGCCTTATTCCCAGAACCACAGAGCAATTATTATCGAAATGTTGTTCCTTGATGATTAAATCTTCATCCTTTACAAGCTTCATCACATCATTCAAGGCAGGATAGGCAAAATTAACTTTATAAGAATCGTTTATAGTTTTGGTTATGATATCAGCATTATTTAGAGCATCAGAAGCAGCAGATTTGTATGCATTAATAAGGCCAGATACACCTAACTTAGTTCCTCCAAAGTACCGAATAACCACAACTAGTGTATTAGTTATATTGCGGCTAATTAGCTGTCCGTGAATTGGCTTTCCTGCAGTGCTTGATGGTTCTCCATCGTCGTTGGCTCTCCAAACCTCCCCTTCAAACCCCAGCACATATGCATAGCAATGATGTCGAGCATCGTGATATTGCTTTCGTAAGCTCTGAATAATGCCTTTCACCTCATCTTCCGAAGTTATGGGAAATGCCAAAGCAATAAATTTGCTACCTTTCTCTTTATATATCCCTTCAGCTGGATTTTTTATGGTTTGAAAAGTATCAGATTCAAGCATCTTCAGTTATATTTAGCTATACATTAACACAATTATTGCTCCAGCCGAAAGAGTAATCCCAGCCCAATTCAAAAGAGATGGTCGTTCCTTAAACATTAAAAAACCAACTATCACGCTCAATGCAACTATGCCAATATTATTGATTCCAAAAATTACAGAACCTAAGGCTTGATATCCAGTAGAGATATCAACATGGTTGAGTGCAAGAATAAGGAAATACATAGATCCAAAGTTTACTAATCCAAGTATAATTCCAAGTACCCAAGTCTTCATGAAACATAGATTTGCTATAGCAGCTTTATTAAAAGGTAAAATAAGCATACCTGAAAAAAGTGCTGAGACAAAAACCATAGTGGAGAAAACAGGGGTTAAATCGTTGGTAATGTAAGCCGATTGTGCAAACTTAACAAATGAATCAACGATTCCCATTCCGATGAACAGGAAGGCAGGAAGAAGAATTGTGTTGGCATTAATTTTTTGTGAACTCTTTCTATAAACTGTTAGAAAAACTGAGAGAATTGCCAAAACAATGCCAATGGATTTCAATAAGGTGAGCACATCAGCGGAATCATACCAAATGGAAAAAGCGATGGGAACAACAACAGACATTTTAACAGCCACAGTAGTTACAGCTACTCCAGCTTTTTGGGTGCTTTTAGCAATTACATAAAACATGATTATAAACAAAACCCCTATAATGGTTGAGATGGGAAACCAATTTTCATTAAAAATCGAAAAAGAGAATAGTTCTCTACTGCTCAAAAAAAAACCTGCTATGCAGGCGGCTAGATAATTAATTATAATGGAGCTGAATGTGTGAATTTTATAACGGCTAATCAACTTAAAGACAATATAAATTGAAGTTGAGGAGAGAATGCTAAGAATTAAAAATACCATTCCTAAAAGTTTGGGTAAAATTACTGCATTTTTTTTTCATGCCAATGATTCTATAAGTTCTTTAGATGCATTTTATTAAAAAGTTATTAACATGAATATTTACTGCAAAAAGAGAACAATTAAATCCTCACCGTAAAAAACTGAAGGAGTAACTTCCATTTCTTTATAAATAATGGTATTTTTGCTTCAACGAAACTCATTAAAACCACACCACTTTGAGGAATATTAAGATTAATACTTTACTGTATCTTTTTATTTTAATTCTTGCATTTTCCTTATATTCAAATTCATACTCTTCGGAGATGGCAGATCCATATAATCCGGATCAAATTAGATATAAGTTGACTCTTGCGCTTAACAATGCCGTTTCTGAACCTGAAAAGTCACTTTACATAATAAACGAATCAATCAGCCTTGCCGAGAGGGCAAAGGATCGACTAACAATTCATTTGGGATATATTATCAAGGGAAAGTACTTTATTGTAATCAATCAATACGATGATGCCCTTATAGCATTTAATCAAGCATATGTTAATGCACTGGAAACAGGTAGCGAAATGCAAATAAATGAATCTGTTAGGTTTCTTTCTGAGGTTCATATTGTAAAGAATTTTAAAAGCGAGTCCCTTGAATATTTGTATAAAGGTTTGGAGTTAAGTTTTTTGCTAAAAGATACAACGAGTATTTCATGGTATATGATTCAGATCCCTGAGATTGAACAAGAGGTTGGAAACATTGTGTTTGCAATGGAAAGTGCCTTAAAGGCCAAAAATTATTTTGAAAGTCAAAATGACATGGTTGGATTGGCCAAAACTTTACTGACATTGGGAACTATTCACAACAAGTTGGGAAATCTGACTATCTCAAGGAACCATGTTCAGAAGGCTATCGAATTGCTCGAAAACTATCAGCATCTTTTGTTGTATGGAAAAGCATTGCTAACTCTCGGTGAGTTACTGCTAGTGGAGAATAGGTATTATGATGCTGAATTATACACTATAAAGGCGATTGAAATATTCAAACCATTGAATAATAATGAATATAATAGAGCAAAGTCATTTTTGGGTGAAATTTTAACTGTAACCAAAAAATATCACGAAGCATATAAGACACTCATGGAAGTATCAAAGTGTCAGAAGGAGAATGGAGATTTTGCTGGAATATCGCATACATATCTAAGAAAAGCAAACCTTTACTCGAACACGAATCAACCATACAAAGCAATTGAAGCATTCAATAGTTGCATTACATATTCCAATAACGTGGGATTAAATGATTTAACTAGGTATGCCTATAAAGGCCTTTCTCAGGTAATGGGGAGCATTGGAGATTACACTAAGGCTTACCAAAGTTTAAGCCAATATACTAGGATCACCGATAGTCTTTTCAATGTGCAAATAATTAGCAAGGCAACAAAGCTTGAGGAAGAGGATAAGTTTAATCAGCAGCAAAAGGAGATTCTTACTAAAGAATTGGAACTTGAAAGGGGTAAAGAGTTAATATCTCAACAGCAGCAAAAACAGGTTCTTCTATACATTGTAATAGCTCTATTCTTCGTAATAATTGTATTTGCAGTAAGAGAATTTATTCATAAAAGACAAGCTAATCTTGTATTGGCAAACCAAAAAGAGGCTTTAGAAAGACAGAAATTTATTTCCGAAAGTAGAACACGTGAGTTAACTGATAGCATGAATTACGCAAAGTATATTCAACAGGCAATTCTTAGAGCTTCCTTGAGGATTAAAGAGTTATTTCCTGAGTCTTTCTTAATTCTTATTCCCCGTGACATAGTTAGCGGCGATTTTTATTGGGTTAAGGAAAGGAATAACCGAATTCTGTTTGCGCTTGCCGACTGTACTGGGCATGGTGTACCTGGGGCATTAATGAGCATTATTGGAACATATGGCTTGAACAGTTTGGTTAGCGAAATGAATATAATCAATCCGGGTGAAGTGTTAAATCAAATTAACTACCTGTTTGAAGATAGTCTAGAGCAGCAAAAGGGAGTTGAAATATTTGATGGAATGGATATTGCCTTCTGTAGCTATAACCCCAAAAGCCATGAGCTTAAGTATGCAGGAGCTAATATTCCACTTTACATTCTTCGTAGTTCAGATTTACCTCAACCTGCCAGTGCCATAATATCAAAGGGTAAAAACCATGTGCTTTACCAGGTTCGACCTAATAAACAGTCAATTGGTTCAAGTATTGATGTTGTTCCTTTTGTTACACATAGCATTACCCTACTTGAGAACGATATCATCTACCTTTTTTCCGATGGATTTGCCGATCAGTTTGGGGGACCACATGGGCGAAAATTTATGTCCAATCAATTGAATAAGCTGATATGCGACTTTGCCGACCTTCCATTATGCGAGCATAAAAGGATTCTTGAGGAAACATTTTACAGCTGGAAAAAAGATGCTAAACAGATTGATGATGTAAGTTTTATTGGTATAAAAATTTCGGGCGAAATAACAACATCCTAAAACCGCTTATTGATCACAAGTAAATAATCTATCATTAGTAAAAAAAGTAAGAAAAAGTCTGCTTCTTGCCATCCTGCAATATTCATGGTTATTGTTAAAACCATAAAAAAAAGTATCAAGATTCTGTAGAGATCAATATTTGTACCCTTGTAGTGTTTATTTTTAATGATTGTGAAAAGCCGATAAAGCATAAAAGGCATAAAAGCAATGTAGAAAAGAATTGAGCCTGCGGAGTAAAAAAAAAGACGAACTATTCCCGCAAGCACAACCAATCCGGTGGTATACAAGATAACTTTCCTCTCGGAGATTTTTTTTCTTACCATTTTATAGCTATTCAAGTGCAAAATTATAAGGATTGTTAACAATTCAACGTTGTATATGATTTTATTTTTTGGGCTTTTTCAAAGTAAATTCAACTATTTTTGTCATTATATTTTTTTAATGTTAATGACATGAATGCTTTTAAATGCGTTACCCAACGATTTCTATTCTTTGTCAAGTTAGCCCTATTTTGGTTGGTATTCTTTGTTTCCATGAGGTTAATCTTTATGCTTTATCATTTTGGGCAGTTAACCTCATTGCGTCTTTACGATTGGATTAAAATTTTAACTCTAGGTGGGTGGATGGATTTGTCAATGATAGGTTACATACTACTTTTATCTGGAATTTTAATATCATTTCTTTTCTTCTCAGGGAAAATTACACAGATTGTTTTTAAGTATTTCAATTTGTTTTTACTGACATTTTTTGTCTTGCTTTTAGTTAGCGACATGGAGCTTTATCGGCATTGGGGATATAGGATTGATGCTACGCCCTTATTTTACTTAAAAACTCCAGAGGAGGCGTTTGCCTCACTGAAATTCTGGTTAATATTAATATTGTTTCTTTTCAGCTTGTTGATTATATTTAGTTTCTACAAGTTTTACCATTTTATCATTGGCAGAATACGATTAGAGAATGGCAGGTGGTGGATAGTACCAATTTTCCTTTTTCTATCAGCAACCATGATAATTCCAATAAGGGGAGGTCTGGGTGTAGCTCCAATGAATCCGGGTAAAGTCTACTTTAGTCAAAATGTATTTGTTAATCACGCTGCATTGAATGGAGTATGGAATATGGTTTATGGCTTAAGTATGCTAAAATCAATGGGCAAACAGTATCCAGATTACATTTCTGCCGAAGATGCAGAAAAGTATATTAACTCGTTTGGTTTTAAAAACGATGATGCTCCAAAAGTTCTTAATACAAGAAAACCGAACATAGTTGTTATACTTCTTGAAAGTTTTACATCCAAGTTTATTGAGCCTTTGGGTGGGATGGAGGGAGTGACGCCAAACCTTAACAAGCTATCTGAACAGGGTTTACTTTTTTCAAACATCTATGCTTCGGGCGATAGAAGTGATAAAGGGTTAGTGTCTGTACTTGGAGGTTTTCCAGCACAGTCAACTCAATCTATTATGTTATACCCTCCAAAGTCCATTAAGTTGCCTACCTTAAGTCGTAGCCTCTATTCTATGGGCTATAACACAAATTTTTATTACGGAGGTGATCCAGATTTTGCGAACATTCGAACGTTTCTTTACTCAGCTCGTTTTAATAAAATTATATCCCAGAGTGATTTTCCACGTTCCTTAAATTTTGGGAAGTGGGGAGTCCCTGATGAGCATGTTTTTCAAAAACTTCTTTCCGATTTGGATGAAGCAGAAAAACCATTCTTCAAATTTTTCTTCACCCTAAGCAGTCATGAGCCATTTGAATTTCCTGATGAATCGGCTTTCCCAGGGCATAATACAGTTGATAAGTATGCTAGCAGTATTTATTATACTGATCATTGGCTGGGTTGGTTTTTTAATGAGGTATCGAAAAAACCATACTGGAATAATACACTTTTCATATTACTGGCCGATCACGGACATCGGCTACCTGGAAATAATAAAATATATGAACCCGAGAAATTCTCAATACCTATGCTTTGGCTAGGTGGAACGCTGGATA
Source organism: uncultured Rikenellaceae bacterium (assembly GCA_964397135.1). Classification (GTDB taxonomy): domain Bacteria; phylum Bacteroidota; class Bacteroidia; order Bacteroidales; family Tenuifilaceae; genus MWFE01. The sequence goes on along the minus strand of CAYNHM010000002.1, from coordinate 7,300 downwards.
CTATAGGAGTTGTTCCTCAAATTGGTTCACAAATTGATTTGGTGAGAACCCTCCTTTACCAACTTGATGTTGATGCTAATGAGTTTGTATTTTCACGAAATTTACTATCCAATTCAAATAAACAATTTGCATACTATGCTTTTAATGATGGTTTTGGTTTTATAACTGATAGCTGTCAGTTTATATGGGATCATAGAGGACAAATTGAAATTCTCGATAATTGCAATGAGGAGAAAAGAAAAGAGGCATTTTCATACTTTCGCTATTACCACAATTTTTTTCTTGGTCTATAAAATTGAGTTTTTTTAGTATTTAGTTTTAACTATTCAATTTTGTTATTTTTTATTTTTCGCTTAGGTTTGTAATAATAAACTATCATTAACCGCTAATTGAAATCCCAAAAAAATGAAATTACTTCGACTAACTTTATTTGGTGCTTTTTTATTTTTTATTTCCTGTACACAGCAAAAGAAGTTAAATCCTGATATTACTAAGGATGAACTCTATTCACACATTGACTTTTTAGCTTCCGATTCGTTGCAAGGGCGCAAGCCAGGCACTCCATTCGACAGAGTTGCAGCAAAGTATATCAAGGATGCTATGGAGAGTTCAGGAATTTTGCTTATGGGTAAGAATGGCTATCAATTTTTTGAATTTATTGAAAAGCAGGAAATTGGTGAAAACAATATACTTAGCATCGGATCAAAGCTGCTTCAATTGAGTAAGGATTACTCAGTTTTCCCTTTCTCTTCGAGTGATACTCTTTCTGCATCTATTGTATTCGTAGGATATGGATTTAGCATTAATACAGATTCAATAGTTTGGGATGATTATCAAGCATCGAATGTAAACGAAAAATGGGCAATGATTCTTAGAGGAGATCCTGAGCATAGCAATCCAATAAGTCCTTTTGGACAATATTCAAACGATAGGCATAAAGCTACGGTAGCTAAGGATAATGGAGCCGCTGGGGTTATTCTGGTTTCAGGAGTGGGGTTTGACGAAGAGGATGAGCTGATTGGGTTAAATCAAAAAACATTTGATGTTGGAATACCTGTAATACATTTAAAACGAGAGCAAGTAGATGCTTTACTTGGTTCGACAGGTTATACTATTTCGGGATTAGAAAAAAAATTAATTAACCTTCGCAAGCCAGTATCAGTAAACTTTACAGCTAAACTTAATGCTCGAACGCATATTATAAATAGTAAGAGCAAATCACAAAATGTTATTGGCTTAATCGAGGGGAGTCACCCAATTTATAAGAACCAGTATGTTGTTTTAGGAGCTCACTATGATCATCTTGGGATGGGAGGGAAGAACTCATCCAGTAGAATGCCCGATACACTTGCAGTCCATAATGGAGCTGATGATAATGCATCTGGTATTGCGGCCATACTCGAAATAGGTCAGAGGTTGGCATACTTTAAGCCTCAAAGAAGTATTATTCTTATTGCCTTTGGAGCCGAAGAGCAAGGTCTTATTGGGTCAAGGTATTTTACAGAATATCCTCTTGTACCACTTGACTCAATAACTGCAATGATAAATATTGATATGCTTGGGAGGCTTTGCGAAGAAAGGACACTTCAGATTGGGGGAGTTAAAACATCCATTGAGTCTGATGAAATCCTTACCAAAATCAACAGTGAATATAGTTTCAATCTATCCACTTTTCCCCAGGGTTATGGTCCTTCAGATCATGCTAGTTTTTATAGCAAAGATATCCCGGTATTTTTCTTTAGCACAGGACCCCATACTGATTATCATACTCCTTTCGATAATATCGAAAGAATTAATTTTGATGGATTGACAGAGTGCTCCAATTTCATATACGATGTAATTCTTGAACTCGCAAATATGCCTGATATGCTTATCTTTCAAGAATTTGGACCTAAAAATCAACCTTCACGGCATGGCGCGCAGCTAAAAGTACGTTTGGGGATTATGCCCGATGTTAGCGGTGCTAAAAACGAAGGATTATTGGTTTTGGCTGTAACTAATGGCCAACCCGCACATCTTGCTGGTATTACTAAGGGTGATGTAATAACAGCCATTAATGGGAAAGAAGTGCGAAACATCCAGGATTACATGTACCGCATTCAGGAGTTAAAGCCAGGAATGACAATTTCAGTTGAGGTTATTAATAATGGAACAGCTAAAGTGATTTTGGTTCAGCTATAGTTTTTTTACAATTGAAAGGGTCAACATATTTTAAACGAAACATTTATTATATAAAATATTTCGAGATGAAAAGAATTATCTGGTATTGGGTGGCAGCTGCTCTAATCACGTTTGCAGCCGTTATTTTTCAACGTAAAACTGGACCAACATATCCTAAAAGGATAAACATAGAAATAGATACCATTTCTATTGCAATTAAATTGCCTCGTAGTCACGAAACAGATTCTGTTTTAATGGTTGCCATCCCAAAATTATCCTGGGAGTGGACTGCACGTTTATTCCATCGTCCTTACCCAACTGATGCTGAATGGTCTGTTGAACCCTTTTTCCCAGAAGAAGATGTATTTGTATCCTATTTTCCCAATGTTAGTCAAAAGGCAGCCAAGGTGGAATACTACATTGAACTTTCTAACCTAGCTGAAGGTAAAGAGATCAGCATACCCGACGACGAGCCTATTGTTATCAGGTTCAAAGGCAAGGTTCCTGGATGGGCGCTACTACCTCATATTATCTTCATATTTATTGCCCTTATTATAAGCAACTTGACCGGTATTTTGGCTTTTTCAAACCATGAGAAGTATAAGTTTTACGGAAAACTAACACTTATCCTAATTCTTGTTGGAGGGCTTATTTTTGGTCCAATTGTCCAAAAATATGCTTTCGACCATTTCTGGACTGGCTTTCCATTTGGATCTGATTTAACCGATAACAAAACACTTATTATGTTTGTGTTTTGGTCAATTGCTGTTATTGCAAATCTTAAGAAGAATTTTCGATGGGTTACAATTTTTGCAGCAGTGATAACAATTATTATTTACTGTATCCCTCATAGTCTGAGGGGATCTGAATTCGACTACCAGGCAGGTGAAATTGTAACAGGAATGGTTTACTCCGTAAAAAGTTGGATTTTATAAAAAAAAGAAGATGCTTCCCCAAGGAAGCATCTTCTTTTTTTAGGCAGTTATTAAAAATACTATAAGTCAAGATTACCCAAATAAGAATCTTTAAACGATGGAGCAACCTTTAGTTTAGGTCTTCTGCTGCTTGCCCAAGTTTTAAATTGAGTACATGCATACTGAAAGTCATCCTCAGCGTAGACGTAGCCCATTTGATCGAATCCTTTCATTTGATAGTATGTAAACACACCATTTTGCATGGTGGCATCACCATCGTACGAATAGGTTTTAGTGTCGGATGCAACGGCAATTACCCTACCATTTTTGTTGAGAGCGGTAGCCATGGCACCAATTTGGCATGCATCGAAAGTGAACACCATTTTAGTGCTTGCTGCATTGGTAAACATGGTTTGAAACCATGTGCTGCTAATGTAATATAGGTCTGTTGTAACAATATTTCCCTTACTGCCATGACCTGAATAAACAAAAGCTATTTCGTTGCCAGCGATGGATTTACTAGCAAGTGTTGCTATAGCAGATTCTATCGCACTTTTTGTTGCATTCAAGTCAAGCAAAGCTGTAACGCTATAACCCTCAGTTTGTAAACGGTTCTTCCAATCTATAGCATCATCATCACAGTATTGAAGATCATTCGCTGTGCCAGCATAATCAGAAATACCAATAACCAATGCATACTTTGCACCCTTTGCTGATGTTTCATCCAATTCTACAGGTTTTGCATCAAGTTCGGTTACCATGAATTTAGCGATAACATCCGAAGGTCTATCATCCAAAGTAGCAAAATCAGGACGAACTGTATAAGAGGCTTTCCCATCTTCTAATGAGTAATCGGGTTCTGCAATAAATTCATCCTTCGAACAGCTATTAAAAATTACACCAGCTAACAAAGCATACAATGCTAGTTTAATCCATCTTTGTGTTTTCATAGTAGTTTTTTTGGTTTTAGTTAATTAACTGAGTTCTTAATAAATAATGTTTAGTTTATCCTTTTTATGAACGTATGCAATAAAATTAATGGTAAAATTAAATTTTAAAAACTTATATTATTTCATGTTGCAATTGCAATATACAAATAGCACCAATTGACCCCTATAAAGCAATTTGCTCAGAAAAAAATTAATCAAAATTTCTAAAAAATCACATTTTATTGCATAAAAAAAAGCCGCATATAGCGGCTTTTTACATTTATTTACCCTTTATTACTCTTGAGTTTCGTTTGTTTTTTCCTTTTTATGTTCACATTCGTGGGCCTCTGCTTTAGTAGTTGCGCATGTATCTTTCATAGCTTCATCGCATTCATGTTCTTTTTCATGCTCATGAGTACATTCAACTTCAACTTTTTCAGCCTTAACTTTTTCATTGCCCGAACTGCAGGATACGAATAAAAATGCTCCGAAAAGCATGATGGATAAAACTAAAATTTTGCTCTTTTTCATCTTTTTGGGTTTATTAGGTTAATAATCAATTTACAGCGAGTAAAAATAGGGTTTGAAAGTAGAAATGCAATAGGGTTATAAGTTTTTTTTATTTTTTTTGAGATACGGCTCGAAAACATATCCTATCTTAGCTAAGACAGCAATTCTTTGCAGTTGTTTGTATCATTCTATATCAAATGTTTATTATCCATGCAGCGAAAGGGAGAGAATGATCGTCATTATTCCAGAAATATGAAGGTTGAGCATAAGTATTACAACATTCATCAGGCTCTGATTGACCGATGCAGACGAGGCGATAGCCAGGCGCAGTTTGAGATTTATCGTCTATACTACAAAGCCATGTTCAACACATGCCTGAGGATTGTTGGTGATGCAACCGATGCAGAAGATGTAATGCAAGAATCGTTCTTTAAAGCGTTTGATAAGATTAATACCTACCGTAACGAAGTAAGTTTTGGAGCGTGGCTCAAACAGATTGTGGTAAATAGCTCTTTGGATTTTTTAAAGAAGAAAAAGCTAAACACAACATCTATTGATGAGGTATTCGGTTTAAAGGCTGATGAACCTGTTGAAAAGATAGATTTTGAACCCGAATCGATTGAGAATTTGAAAAGAGCCATAATGATGCTTCCTGAAGGATATAGATTAGTGATTAATCTTGTGCTTGTTGAGGGATATTCGCACGAAGAGGTTTCTCAAATGTTAGGGATTAGTCCATCTACCTCACGCTCTCAGTTGACCAGGGCAAAGCAAAGGCTTTTAGAGATACTTAGTTCAACCCTTAATATTTAGAAAACATGGATAAACTTAGGAATTACATAGAATCTCATAGACGTGAATTTGATAACTTCGAACCATCAGAAGGACATTTCGATAGGTTTAAAGTTAAACTTATGGCAAAAAAACCTGAAAAAAGAATTAATCTATATATGGTTGCCAGTGTAGCTGCTGTTGCAGGTATTATTGTGACAGCGGGTTTAAGTCTGCTGCTAAACTTTGACAAAATAGTCAATTTAGGCAAAAGGGATCTTGTAGCAAATAATCTGTCACAAGAGATTGTTCAGATTGATGAGTATTACCGTTACAGGGTTTACCAAAAGCAGCAGATGATAACCGATATGATAAGCGATGAAATGTCTCCAATGGAGGAGGAAATATCAACTACACTTGCCGAATTTGATAAGAACTATAAAAACCTTCGGCATGACATTTCAGAATCGCCACGCCCCGACAGGGCGGCATACGTACTAACCCTATACTATCAGACTCAACTTGAAGTAATGGAGCAGTTCATTATACGATTAAAGGATAATAATTTGTTGAATAAATAAAACTAAATATAATACGATGAAAACTTCCAGATTTTTTTCAGTTGCCCTTGTGGGATTGTTGATTGGATTCTCAATCAGCAGCTATGGATCATTATTTAACAATAAGTTGAATAAAACCTTTCAGAAAGAGTTTCAGGTTCAAAAGGGCACTAAGTTAACGATTGAAAACCGCTTTGGGCAGGTAAATATCGAGAACTGGGATAAGAACAGTATATCTATAGAGGTAGAAGTAATCGTCGAGCATACCAGTAGGGATAGGGCAGAGAGAATGCTTACGGCAATAAATGTTATACTCGAGGAAAGTGGAAGCGAAATTCGAGCCATTACCGAAATCGACGAGAAACTTATGAAATCCTTTGGAAGTTTCAATTTCAGTTCTTCCTCCAAGGAATTCCGTATCGACTATAGGGTGAAAATGCCCAGTAACGTTGATATTTCTCTAAAGAACAAATTTGGCGATATTTTTATCGATCAGCTTACAGGGTATTCCAGAATTGAGCTAAAATATGGTAATCTAAAGGCAAACAGGATTTACTTTGGACCAAGCGAAAATCTTAGCCTTTTGGATTTGGGCTATGGTAATGCTTCCATCGATGAGGTTAACTGGATGAAGTTTGATGTGAAGTATGCCAATGTTAATATTGTTAAGGCGGTTGCAGTAGTTGTGCTCAGCAAATATTCAAAATTTTCAGTTGATCAGGTTAGTTCGCTGGTTACAGAGTCGAAGTATGACACTTTTACCATTGGCAGAATAGCAAACATCGTTGGCGAAAGTGGCTATACAACCTATCGAATTAACCGTTTGGATAAAAAGTTGGATATTACCACAAAATATGGAGATGTTCGCATAGGAGAAGTGGACAATAGTTTTGAGTCTATAACTTTCAATGGCAGCTATGCCAGCCTTTATGCTCCCATTGATCAGGCCGTTTCATATACTATTGCTGGACAGTCTTCCTATGGAGGCATCTCATACAATTCACCTGCAAGGGTAAATCGGATCGAGAGCAGCAACAAACTTACAGTTAGCGGTTTGGTAGGCGATAACCCAAATGCATCTCCTAAGGTGAATGTAGATGTTAGATATGGCAGTGCTAAGCTGAAGTAGTTATTTTCTTTTCTTTATAAAGCTTTTTGTACTCAAAAAAATAATCTCATCAATCTGATGAGATTATTTTTGACCCTAACGGGTTTTATGTTCCAAACTTAACTGTTATCAATCAATTGGATAAAGCAATTTTTTTATAAGTTTAATAGGGTTCCCAACAAATCTAAAAATTTCGATTTGTTGCGTTGAGTTATTGAATTCTTCGTGGATTCATAAACTGTTTGCTAACAGTTGGGGTGTGAAAAGTGCTGGGGATTAGGACAGCGTCCTAGTCCCCCGAGACGCAGTCTCGCAAAAGCCGATTAGCTTGCCAATCGGCTGGTTGCC
>CAYNHM010000001.1:0-237427 GCA_964397135.1 uncultured Rikenellaceae bacterium | reverse complement strand
CCCGCCACCACGCCACCCGCGACATCCTGACGGGCAGGCTGCTGGCCCGTTTCACAGCCGATACCCTGAGCAAGCCCTACGACAGCATCCGGATGCTGCCGGACTACCACCCTGACAGGATCTACCGCTACCTCTCGGCCTTTACCCACGTGGAGCAGGGCAACCTTCCTGACGCCCTCGTCGCCCTGCAGGGCATGGCGGGTGAGTCAGGCCTTACCCCCGAGCAGCTGCAGGAGACCGAGGGCGTAACCCAGCTGGTGAACGTTCTGGCGGAGCTGGAGCAGGCGGGGATACCCCTAGGACACATGGATAGCCTCACCCGTACCACCCTTGAGGGGCTGGCTACGCAGGGGGTAGGCATCGCAGCCCTGCTGGCAAGCAATGCGCTGGTGATTGCCGACACGGTACCCTTCCTGGCCCAGGAGCTGGCCGTAGGCGAGGCCTACAGCGGCACCCATCAGGGGGAATGGACCATCCTTCTGGAGTTGGAGCCCTTTCCCGTGACCGACTACGTGATGGCCACGTACGACATGGGCAGGGAGCCCTACCGGAATCCCCTTATCCGGGTGGTCAACAGCAAGGGTGATATGATGTACGGCGAGGCGCTCTCCCGTTCTCGCTTCGAGGTGCTGGTGGAGGTGGAGGGCTGGAGGCCTGGAACCTACACCGTGCAGCTGGCCGACGGGGAGCGAGTGCTGGCGCAACGCAGCTTCCTGATCCTGGGTCACGACGAGGGCTCGGAGGGCGAAGAGCCAGAAACCCATGAGCTGTTGAGCGACATTGGCGTTACCCTTCACCCCAATCCCACCGATGGGCAGCTCACCGTCGAGGTAAGGGGTTGCGAGGGCGATTGCCGCTTTGGCTACGAGGTGATGACCCCATCGGGCATAACCCTGCTCTCGGGCAGTGGCACTGGGAGCAAGGTGCTCTCTCTTGACCATCTGTCCAAAGGCACATACATGGTGGCCGTATCCCTCGGCGGGCAAAGGTTGGTTCAGCCTGTGGTGCTAAGGTAGAGGGGTAAGGTATTGATGTAAACTGAATGAAAGTCAGGGTGTATCTTTGGGTTGCACCCTGACTTAATTGCTTTACTACTATTCTTTACTATCTTTGTGCTGAATTATATAGAAAGAAAATGCAAGCCGAAGACATAATCATACAAGCATCAAAGGATGCCATTGAAAAAATTTATGGTGTAATACCAAATAGTTTGTTGATTCAAGTTCAAAAGACCAACCGTGATTTTGACGGTGATTTTACCCTCGTGGTATTTCCTCTACTTAGACTATCAAAGAAAAAACCCGAGGAAACAGCAAACGAGATAGGTGAATACATAACAAAAAACTACTCAGAGATAAAATCATTCAACGTTATCAAAGGGTTTTTAAATATTAGCCTTAGCTTAGATTTCTGGTGTAGATCAATGAACGAGATTTCACAAACTCCTGATTTTGGATTTGTAAAACCAGAATCATCGGGGAAATCGATTATGGTAGAGTTTTCATCACCCAATACCAATAAACCGTTGCATCTGGGTCATATCCGTAATAATCTTTTAGGATTCTCGGTTTCTAGAATCCTTCAAGCCAATGGCAACAACGTGCTTAAAGTAAATTTGGTGAACGACAGGGGTATTCATATCTGTAAATCGATGCTGGCATGGCAGAAGTACGGAAACGGGGAAACTCCTAAAACATCTGGTATAAAAGGCGATCATTTGGTTGGCAAATACTACGTTGTTTTCGATCAGGAATTAAAGAAGCAAGTAGCAAACTTAGTAATTCAAGGCATTGCAGAGGATGAGGCTAAGCTAAAAGCACCCTTAATAATTGAAGCACAGGAAATGCTTCGGAAATGGGAGGCAAAAGACCCAGAGGTTTACTCGCTTTGGGAAAAGATGAACGGCTGGGTTTACCAGGGTTTTGATGTAACATACAAGTCGCTGGGCATTGAGTTCGATAAGGTTTACCACGAATCTAAAACCTATCTTCTTGGCAAAGCCATTGTGAAAGAGGGGCTTGATAAGGGGGTATTCTATAAACGCCCTGATGGTTCTGTTTGGGTTGACTTAACCAACGATGGACTAGACGAGAAACTTTTACTTCGTTCCGATGGGACATCGGTATACATAACACAGGACATTGGAACTGCATTGCAGCGCTTTACAGAGCATCATTTGAATGATCATATTTACGTGGTAGGCAACGAGCAGGAGTACCATTTTCAGGTACTTAAACTTGTAATGGGGAAGTTGGGATACGAGTGGGCGGATCATCTATTTCACCTTTCCTACGGAATGGTTAATCTTCCTGAGGGGAAGATGAAATCCCGTGAAGGAACCGTAGTCGACGCAGATGATTTGGTGAAAGAAATGGTTGAAACCGCCGACGATATGTCCAGAGAGCTTGGTAAACTTGATGATATAGAACCCAAAGAGGCAGAGAATATCATTAAAATGATAGGCTTGGGTGCATTGAAGTACTTTATCCTAAAGGTTGATCCCAAAAAGAACATGACCTTTAACCCCAAGGAGTCCATTGATTTTAATGGAAATACAGGACCTTTCATTCAGTATACCCATGCCAGAATACAATCTGTCCTTCGTAAGGCAAAAGAGTTGAGTATTTCCATACCAACCAGCATTAGCATTACAGAAATGGGTGAGAAGGAAAAGGAGTTAATCAAGCTGGTTTCATCGTTTCCAAAACTAGTAAATCAAGCAGGTGATGAATTGAGTCCTGCTCTAATTGCTAATTATGCTTATGAGCTGGCAAAGGAGTATAACCAGTTCTACCATGACTTCACCATACTCAAAGAGGAAAATGCCATAATCCGTTCCCTAAGGCTTATCATTTCAAGAGAAGTTGCAAACGTTATTCGTTTAGCCATGTGGCTTTTGGGTATTGATGTGCCAACTAGGATGTAGCGGTGAATGAATGCTTTTACTCCTTCATTTTACGTGAAGATTCCCTGTTCTTATACCTCAAAAGTCAAGCTAAACTAGAATCCGCTAAGTTCCATGTATATAGTTGGGATTAGCAAAAGAAAACCAACAATAATAAGTATTAGAAGTAAGGGTAAAAACCATCGGAGCCACTTATTATAAGGTATTCTTGCTATGGATAAAACACCTACCATTACTCCAGAGGTAGGAGAGGCAAGGTTGGTAAATCCTCCACCTATCTGATAAACAGTTACCGTTGCCTGTCTTGAAATACCAATTAAATCTGAGAATTGCGACATGAGTGGAATTGTGAGCGCTGCTTTTGCCGATCCTGAGGCAATTATCATATTCAGCACATTATAGAATACATACATTATTGCCACTGAGGTAAGAGTGCCATATCCCTGCATGGCAGTTGCGGAGCCGTTTAGTAGTGAGTCGATAATCTTACCTTGCTCAAGTACCACAACTATTCCACTGGCCAGTCCCACAACTAGTGCGGCCGACATAATATCTTTAGCTCCCTCAATGAAAAGTTTTGCCAATTGATTTGCCTTTTTACCGAAAGCGACACCCGACGTTAAGCCCATCACCAGAAAAAGAGAAGCAATCTCGATGATATACCAGCCATAACCCATTACCCCAACAATAAGAAATAGAATGGTAAACAGCAGAATATTTACAATTAGCAGCTGTACCGAATGGCGCAAAGCAGCAATCCCAGCTACGATCCAAATAATTGAAGCAATGGGTATAATTGGAACAATCAAAATGCTACTTCCTATTTCCATATTTGTGAGTGGAAATAAAAAGGAACAGATGATAAATACAATTGTAATGGCAAAGAACACTCCCCAGGCACTTTTTCCTGCTTTGGTTTTAGTTCCATTCACCTCCTCTTCGCCCTTTTTTCGCCAGTATTCATCCTCCTTGTATACTGGTGATAGGGTAGGATTCTTCTTAATTCTACTTGCATACCTAAGGACATAGCCAATTCCAATAATGTTGATAACTAGCCATATAATAAAGCGATATTCAATACCTGAAAAGAGTTGAACACCTGATAACCCCTGGGCAATTCCAATGGTAAAAGGGTTTAGTAAGGCTCCAGCAAATCCCAACCCTGCACCGAGAAAACACATGCTTACTCCAACAATGGAATCGTATCCCATGCTGATAGCAAGAGGGACAAATATGATAACAAAGGCAATGGTTTCCTCGCTCATCCCTATAACTGCACCAAAGAAGCTGAAGCAGATCATAATTAGGGTAATAACAATATTATTTACCCCAATGATCTTAAGAAATTTAAACCTTTCAAGCCTTTTGGTGAAGTTCAAAAACGAAAAAATGGCCACATCAAGTGCTTTGCTCTCATTCATTATCCAGAATGCCCCACCGATCATTAGGATGTAAAAGATTATATCGTGTGTGCGTTTAAAACCCTGAAATATAGATGTGAAAATTTGCCACGATTGGGGTTCACGTTCTACCTGTTCGAAGCTGCCAGGAACTATTACCTCTCGATCAATGCCATTCACTTCAACGGTTTCGCGTGCAAATTCACCTCCAGGTACAAACCAGGTTAGAATGGCACTAATAACTATTAGGGAGAAGATTATTACATAGGTGTGGGGAAATTCTCTTTTCCGTTTAGGTTGAGTCATATTAAATATGTATTGATTAGTTTTAAATTGCTTCGCAATATATTATTTTTCTTAAAAAGGTAATTAGATTAGTATTTAAAAAAGTATAAAAAATATCACTAACTGTCATTCTGAGAGGAACGAAGTGGATCGAAGAATCTTTTGCTCGCCAAAGTCAATATTTTTTTAAGAAATTTAGTCGGACACTAGTGAAAAAATATAATATGATCCTGTTCAATAAATATTCTAAATTTTTAAACCGAATAGATTAAAATATGCTTTTCGCACATATTCATCAGTCCATTTGTAGAAATTATCAACTTCAAGTTGATTTAACCTTCCATTTTTTCTCCATTGTTCAATTTTTTCCTGCGTTTTATTGTAAACTTCATTATGGACGGGTAGTAATTTTTGAGTGATCCCTGTTCCTTGAGCGTTGAAAACTCTAGTGGTATTAATGTAATACTTGGTTGAACCTCGTCTTGATGGAACCATTATACTTTTCAGCTTCAAGGCTAAATCACAGATTTCAGCGTTTTCTTTTCCTTCGGCTTGAGCTATTATGGGAAGTGTACCATTTGGTGTAAGCCAAATAGGTATAGGAATAGATGAAAGGGGGAAACCAATCATTGCCCACATGGTAGTGAATTCAACAGGCTCATTTGGTTTGACTCCCTGAACAATAACTGATGAGGATGAACTATATCGGTTTATACAATCCTGAAAGTACATAAAGTTTTCTTGATGTTCGCTCAAATCTAAAAAGTCGTCCAGACTTTGCTTTGAATAAGAATTCTCTAGTGAGAGACACATCTCCTTTAACATGTAAGTTACGCTAAGATTATCGTTTCCAGATGCTCTATAGAATAATTTTTCTGCCGTTTCAAAGCGAATATAACCTGCACCATCATTTTTATCTCCTGAAAATGAGTAATTGGTTCTAACAACATAACCATGGGGTGCAATACGTTTATCATTAACATCAATCTTTATAAATTTGTAATTATCAGTTTCAAAGTAAGCTGCTCCACCAAAAGCATCAATTACACCAAAATTTGCTTCAACCCCATAAGGTTTTTTATAACCCAAAAGAAATTGCTCAAACTCGTCTACTGTTGCACAGGTAAGAAGCGCTGCTTTCATAAGCACACCCTCTAAATCACTTACTTGGGTTGTATCATCACCCTTCAAGTTGTATGAGGCTGAATTCATAATAACAAAACCGGCATCATTAAAACCAATCCAAATATTTTCAACCATTTCATCATCAGAGTCTATTAAGGCAATGGCAGAGTGCTTTTCACTTTTTAAATAGATAAGTTTATTGTCAAGTGTTCCTGTATCCCTGTGTTTCCAAATGATAGGCCTACCATCAACAGTATAATTCCCTGAAATAATTACCGTTGTACAAGCCATTGCAATGTTAAGTAAACCATAAATCAGGGTAATGTAAATAGATAATACTATTTTCATGATTTTCAATGTTATATTCTGTATAAACAAATGAATATTAATTACTAAAATATATATAAGTTTTTATTACTGGTATTTTGAGGGCTAAAAATCATTATTTTTTAATTAATTACAATATTTATTTATCAAAACATAACTTTTTTATCTTTTAGCCAAATACGTTATCTTCGCAGAAAAAAATAGTTTTATGACAGCTATTCTAATTAAGAATATTAAAAAACTTGTTCAAGTTGAGGATGATCCTAGGGAAAAAGTATCCGGCAAGGATATGTCAATCATACAATGCATTGATAACGCTTTCCTGATTATTAAGGATGGCACTATAGCTGATTTTGGCGAGATGAAAAAGTTGGGTTCAGATCATAAAGGATGCCAGGTTATTGATGCCACTGGGAGAATGGTTTTTCCTTCTTTTTGCGATTCTCACACCCATTTGGTGTATGCAGGAAGCCGAGAGATCGAATATGTAGACAAAATTCGCGGTTTGTCCTATGAAGAGATTGCCAAAAGGGGAGGAGGAATTCTCAATTCAGCAAAATTATTGCACAATACTTCCGAGAACGAACTGTATAATCAAGCACTACAAAGGATCAATGAAGTAATCTCTCTTGGTACAGGTGCAGTGGAGATTAAAAGCGGGTATGGCTTAACCGTTGAGGATGAAATAAAGATGCTTAAGGTAATCAAAAGGCTTAGAGATACCACTCCCATTACGATAAAGAGCACTTTTTTAGGTGCACATGCAGTGCCTGCTGAGTATAAAGGTAGGCAGTCGGAATATGTTGATCTTATAATAAATGAGATGATTCCTCTGGTGGCCTCAGAGGATATTGCTGATTATATCGATGTTTTTTGTGATAAGGGTTTTTTTACAGTAGAGGAGACCGAAAGGATTTTAATGGCTGGGATCAAACATGGGCTTCGTGCAAAGATCCATGCCAACGAACTCGATTATTCAGGTGGAATACAGGCAGGAGTAAAGTATGGTGCACTCTCGGTTGATCACTTAGAATTTACAGGCAACGATGAGATTGAAAGCCTTCTTAATTCCGATACAATGCCAACGCTTCTTCCCGGGGCAGCTTTCTTCCTTGGGATGGAATATCCACCAGCCAGAAAGATGATAGATGCTGGATTACCTATCGCAATGGCATCGGACTATAATCCAGGATCATCCCCTTCGGGTGATATGAAGTTTATTATGTCGCTTGGTTGTATTGTTATGCGATTACTTCCGGAGGAGGCTATTAATGCTGTGACAATCAACTCAGCTTATGCCATGGGCATTAGCGATACTCACGGAAGCATTGCAAGGGGTAAATTGGCAAATGTTTTTATCACTAAGCCAATACCTTCATACGAGTTTATGCCCTATGCATATACTTCAAAACTAGTTGATACCGTAATTCTCAATGGTGTAGTTATTGCATAGTGTTTGATTTTTACATTATATTTGGAGCAATACTTCTTTTTACTTTAAGATTATTGTTTGTTAACTCTAAAATATATCAAAAATGAAAAAGTATATTAGCTTGTTTCTGCTTTCAGCACTTATGCTATATACAAGTAGTTGTGGGCAATTTAATTTTCCAATGGAATTTCCAACCACTTCCACAGGTGGAGGATTAACTACGGCTGAAATAGTACAAGGTCTTAAGGAAGCATTAACTATTGGAGCAAATAACTCAGCACAGTCGGCTTCCAAAACCGATGGTTTTTTTAAAAATTCGTTGATATTTATCCCTTTCCCACCTGAGGCCATTAAGGCGAAGAACACTTTAGAATCTGCTGGACTGGGAAACCTGGTTGACGACTTTGTTTTATCGCTTAACCGTGCTGCCGAAGATGCATCAAAGAAGGCGTTCCCTATTTTTAAGAATGCAATTACAGGAATGACCATAAACGATGCTATGGGGATACTAAAGGGAAATGAAAATGCTGCAACCGAATACTTGCGTAGCAAAACATTAACACAACTCAAAGCTGAGTTTACACCCGTTGTCAAGCAATCAATCAATAAGGTTAAGGTAACCAGCTACTGGAATCCCATTGTAACAAATTACAACAGGCTTATCCTAATAACTGGGGGTGAACAGGTAAATCCAAATTTGGAGGAATACATCACGAATAAAGCTATTGATGGATTATTTAAACTTGTTGCCAACGAAGAAGCCCTAATTAGAAAGGATCCTGCTGCCAGAGTTACTGAGATATTGAAGAAAGTTTTTGGAAGTTAGAAGGAAAGAGAGCTAAGAACTATCATCAACCAATCAATCAATCAATCAACCTGCCTGCCGGCAGGCAGGTCAATCAATCAATCAATATTTCATAATAGTTTAAAATGACAAACAAACAGCTAATCGAATGCGTTCCAAATTTCAGTGAAGGGAACGACATGAATATTATTAATCAGATTACTAGCGAGATAGAATCTGTAGAAGGTGTTAGGCTCATTGATGTTGATCCCGGTAAGGCCACAAATCGAACGGTGGTTACCATGGTTGGCACGCCCAACGAGGTTTGTGAAGCCGCTTTTCGTGCGGTTAAAAAGGCAGCCGAATTGATCGACATGAGCAAGCATAAGGGTGCCCATCCCCGTTTTGGGGCAACCGATGTGTGCCCTTTAGTTCCTGTATCAAATATTTCCATGGAGGAAACAGTTGACTATGCAAGAAAACTTGCAAAAAGAATAGGCGAAGAGTTAGGCATTGGGGTTTACTGTTATGAATTCGCTGCTTATGAGGAAAAAAGGGGTAATTTGGCCAACTGTCGCGAAGGAGAGTATGAAGCTTTACCCAAAAGGTTAAATGATCCGGTTTGGAAACCCGATTTTGGACCAACTACCTTCAATCCCAAAAGCGGTGTTACAGCAGTAGGTGCACGAAATTTCCTTGTGGCATATAATGTTAACCTTAACACTACATCTACACGTAGGGCAAATGCTATAGCTTTCGATATTCGCGAACGAGGACGCCCTCAGCGTATTGGTAATCCTGTTACAGGAAAAAAGGCGTTAGATGAAAAGGGTAACGAAATTTGGATTCCCGGTTCGCTAAAAGCCTGTAAGGCTATTGGCTGGTTTATTGACGAGTACGGTATAGCTCAAATATCCATAAACCTTACTGATATTACAATTACACCAGTTCATCTTGCATTTGAGGAGGTGTGCAAAAAGGCACAGGAAAGAGGTTTACGGGTTACGGGTTCTGAGTTGGTAGGTGTTATCCCCTTGCAGGCAATGCTTGAAGCAGGTAAATACTTCCTTCGTAAGCAGAATCGTTCAACGGGTATTTCTGATAGTGAAATAATAAAGATTGCTGTAAAATCCTTAGGATTGGATGAACTATACCCTTTCGATCCAAAGAAGAAGATCATTGAATATATTCTCGAGGATAATAGCAAGAAGAAATTGGTTGATATGACTTTTAAGGGATTCACTGAGGAGACTGCTTCTGAATCTCCTGCCCCAGGAGGAGGTTCCATATCTGCTGCCATGGGTGCCATGGGTGCAGCGCTGGGAACCATGGTGGCAAACCTTTCTGCACACAAACCCGGATGGGACGATAGGTGGGAAGAGTTTTCGCAATGGGCTGAAAGGGGTAAAGTATTTATGGATCAGCTAATGAATTTGATAGATGAGGATACCAATGCCTTTAATCGTATTATGGATGCCTTTGGCCTTCCAAAATCAACGGAAGAAGAAAAGGCTATACGAAAGAAAGCCATTGACGATGCCACAATTTACGCCATTGAAGTGCCATTCAAGGTTATGCAACTTTGTTATCAGTCAATGGGGGTGATGAAAGCTATGGCAGAAATTGGTAATCCAAACTCAGTATCCGATGCAGGCGTGGGTGCGTTGGCTGCCCGTTCAGGGGTGATTGGAGCATTTTTAAATGTTAAAATCAATGCAGCTGGACTCGAGGATAAGTCGAAAGTTAGCGATTACCTTAAAAGGGGTGAAGAAATAGTTGAAAATGCCAATTTACTTGAAAGAGAAATACTTGAAATAGTAAATATAAAAATTTGTTAATCATTTGTAGCTGCAATTTTATTATCATACTGTAAAACAGTTTAATAAACCATAACAAAGGAAATTGTACAACTTTTTTGAAATGTTAAAATGTTAAATAAAGTTAATAGTTTTTGATCCCAACCGTTTGAAATGGGTTTTTTTATTCCTATTTTAGCCGAGTTGAAAAATAATCCAGTTTTAATTATAAACCTAAATTTTGTTCTATGAAAAGACTATGTGTATTTCTTGCATTGGTTGCGTTTGTAGGAATTAACTTCCTTCATGCGCAAACGGTGCAGATTACCGGTACTGTAACCAGTGCCGAGGATGGGATGCCCATACCCGGGGTGTCAATTATAGTTAAAGGAACTACTATTGGTGCTGCAACCGATATTGATGGTAAGTATACCTTGTCAGTTCCTCAAACCGCTTCAATTTTGGTGTATACTTTTGTGGGAATGCGTTCACAAGAGGTAGAAATAGCTGGGCGCACAATAATCAATGTTATATTAGAACTTGATACCCAAGAGTTGGAAGAGGTAATGGTTGTTGCCTATGGTACTACAACGAAATCCAGTTATACTGGATCTGCATCGGTGGTCAAGGCAGAAACAATCGAAAAGATTCAGACTTCAAACGTATCAAAAGCATTGGAAGGTCTAACTCCTGGTGTTCAGGTTACCAGTTCATCTGGTCAGCCAGGTACCGAAGCTACAATACGCATTAGGGGTATTGGTTCTATAAATGCATCTAACCGCCCTCTTTATGTTGTTGATGGTCAGCCTTACGAAGGACCAATAAACGCCATAAATCCAAGTGATATTGAAAGTATGACTGTGTTGAAGGATGCTACTTCAGCCGCTCTTTACGGTGCTAGAGGTGCCAACGGTGTTATTATCATCACAACTAAAAAAGGTAAAAAGGGCGATGCACGTATCAACTTTGATTCTAAAGTTGGTGTAAACGTAAGAGGAATACCTGAGTATGATATTATTACAGAACCTTCTCAGTATTATGAACTATACTGGTCGGCATTAAGAAACAGCGCATTTCATAGAGAAGATGCTCCACTTAGCTGGGAGGATGCAGGTGTTTATGCCAGTAATGAGTTGATCAATGTTTTAGCATATAATATTTATGATGTTGCTAATACAGAATTAGTTGACCCTGTTACAGGCAAATTAAATCCCAATGCAAATATTCTATTTCAGGATGATTGGTACAACGAATTATTTAGCAGTGGAATTCGTACTGAAACATCTTTATCAGTATCTGGTGGAGATGATAAATATAGTTACTACTTATCACTTGGCCATTTGTCCGATGAAGGGTATGCAATCAACTCAATTTTTGATCGCTATAGCGCTCGTTTAAATGCTGATTCAAATCCTTACGAGTGGTTAAAGATTGGTTTAAATTTGAACTACTCATATACAGATCAGAATTTTCCATCTTCTGATGCTTCTACACCAGGCAACTCTTTTTTCTGGGTCAGGAATATAGCTCCAATTTATCCCGTGTACCTATATGATAACGATGGTAATCTGGTACTAGATGCTAAGGGAGATAAACAATACGACTGGGGTGTAATTCAACCATGGCGTAATGCACGTCCGTATGTTGGAAACGCTAACCCTGCAGCTACCCTACGTGCTGATATTAGGGATAGATTCTATGATAGCTTCAATGGTAAAACTTTTATCGATATTAAATTCTTAAACGATTTTACCTTTACTGCAAATCTAAGTGCATCGTCCATCAATTATGATGTTTATAACCTACAGACTCCCATTGGAGGTGATGCCCTTAATGTGGGGGGAAGAGGTTCAAAAAGTTCAGGCAGAACATTTGTACTAAACTCTAACCAGTTACTAAGATGGGTTAAGCAAGTTGGTGACCATAACTTTAATGTTCTTATTGGACACGAAACATACGATTACCATTTCTCATATTTATATGGTCAAAAAGAAAATTTCTTATTACCCAATATTCCTGAATTAGATAATGCAGCTAGATTGCTTACTGCTAGTTCGTATGCTACTGATCATAGAATCGAAGGTTACCTTTCCAACGCAAATTATAACTATTTGAATAAGTATTTCTTTTCTGCTTCTTTCCGTAGAGATGGTTCCTCTCGCTTCCATCCAGATAGTCGTTGGGGAAATTTCTATTCTGTGGGAGCCACTTGGAGAATCATACAGGAAGATTTCATGCAGGGGTTAAACTTTATTGATGACCTAAAATTTAAGGTAAGCTACGGAGAGCAGGGTAACGAAGGCTTATTATATGATAATGGATATCAAAACTATTTACCATACCTGACACAATATACTGTTAGTAGCACTGCCGAAGGTGATATAGGTATTACATATGATTATCCTGGAAATAAAGATATTACATGGGAAAAGAGTCGAAACTTTAATACTGGTATTGAATTCGGTCTTTTTGATCTGGTAACTGGACAAATTGAGTATTTCCAGCGTAAAGCAGCTGATCTTCTGTTCAATATTCCACTACCTCCATCAAGTGGTCTACCCTTTAAACCAATTAATGCTGGTGATATGGTTAATAGAGGTGTTGAACTTGAATTAACCTTTAACCCCATTAAGAGCAAGGATTTCAACTGGAGTTTCACAATTCATGGTACTCACTATAAGAATGAGCTGGTTAAATTACCTGATGAGTTAGCTGAAAATGGTGTGTGGTTAGGAACTCGCAGACGTTATGTTGGATATGGTATTTACGATTGGTGGATGATCCAATATGCAGGTGTTTACTATAACTCTGATGATATTGAAGATAGGTTAAATGGTTCACCCCAGTGGTATTATCAAACCTTTGGCGTTGATACTGAAGGAAATGATATAGAAGATCCAGATCATGAAGAAGCTGATCTTAGCGCAGCCGAATGGAAAATAACCACCGATTATAATCAGGCTAACAAAAACCATAACAAGAAAAATGTGGGTAGCTCAATACCCGATTTAATGGGAGGGTTCTCTACAACTCTTGAGTATAAAGGAATCGATTTCTCTATTGTTACCAACTTCCAGATTGGAGGATTAGTATTCGATAATATTTACTTCAATAACTTAGAAGGAGGTACAGGAACAATTGGACAGAACTGGCATGCCGATATCCTTGATGCTTGGTCAAGAGATAATGTTAATTCAAATCTTCCTCGTGTTGAGCATCAGAATCGTAATTTGCATCAAACATCAGATTTATACCTAATCGATGCATCTTTCTTTAACATTAGGAATATCTCAGTTGGATATACGTTGCCTAAAAATTGGTATAATAACATTCCTATTGGAAGGGCTAGAATTTATGGAGTTATTGATAATGTTGCTTTATTCTCAAAGATGAAAGGATTGGATCCAAGGCAATATGTTGGTGGAACTACCGGTCCAAACTATTCTCCAATCAGAACTTATTCAGTAGGTATTAATCTTAACTTTTAATCTTGGTTGAACTATGAAAACAAAAAGAATATTAATTCCGTTAACAGTTTTCTTGATAGTGCTATTTTCAGGTTGCTCTAAGGATTATTTGGATACTATTTCCAGCGATATAGTAACCGAAGAGCAATTAAGAGAACTTGGTGAGTCATCACCTGATGCGATAGTTAAAATTGTAGAGCCTTTGGTTGAAGGTTTTTATACCTTTATGATCCAGTACAACACCCAAGGATCTACAGGTGCAGTCCATGATGATTTTGGACAAAAAGCCATAGATCAGATTATGGAGATTATGGGGGAGGATGTAATCCTTTATACTGCTGGATATGGTTGGTTTAATTGGGATTATATACTCGATTACCGTCTGCAACAATGGAGGCGTACATTCCAATTGTGGTTTTATTACTATAAGCTTATCAATAATGCCAATGCGGTTTTAGAGAAAATTGATCCGGAAACTGTAATACCTGAACTTCGATACTTAGCAGGTCAGGCATTTGCTGTTAGAGGAATGAGTTATCATTACCTCATTCAATTATATCAGCATACCTATAATGGACATGAAAATGCTCCAGGTGTGCCTGTTTACACAGAAAGTGAAGTGCTTCTTGCAAGGCAACCCGTTGGTGATGTTTACAATCAAATAATTGCAGACCTTGAAAAAGCCTACGAAATGCTTGATGGTTTTGAACCAAATGGTAAAACCAAAATAACCAAAAGAGTTACTGCTGGTCTTCTGGCAAGGGCTTACTTATCCATGGAGAATTGGGAGCAGGCAGCATTCTATGCAAATACTGCAAGACAAGGCATGTCGCCCATGACAGCAGTACAGTACAATGAAGGTTTCAACTCTATTTCGAACCCCGAATGGATTTGGGGTGCTGAAATTACTCCTGAGAATACAACCATGTTTGCATCCTGGTATGCTCATATGGACCCATATTCACCAGGATATGCAGGTGCCATTGGTATGTTTAGGCTCATCGATCAGAGGCTTTACAATAGTTTTCCAGCATCCGATGCACGAAAACTAGCCTTCAACGATCCTGCTAACTTCAACTACGATTCTCAGTTTCCAGATCTGACTTCATGGAAATGGAGAGATAAAGGCAACTGGGTTTCCGATGTTCATTTTATGCGTGCTGCGGAAATGTACCTGATTGAATCTGAGGCATTGAGCTATACTAACCCTGGACAAGCTCAACAGGTTCTTTACGACCTAATTGTAACTAGGGATCCTGGTTACGTAAAACCGTCAACCACAGGAGAAGAACTTAGAGAAGAAATAATCCGTCAGAAACGTTTTGAACTATGGTGCGAAGGCCAGAATTGGCTTGACATTAAGCGCTTAAAGAAAGGCATTGTGAGAACTGGCAGTAATCATAGGTCTGATGCTGAAATTAACCTTCAACCAGAAGCCGATGATTTTGTTTTCCAGATTCCATTGAGGGAAATAGAAATGAATTCAATGATTAATGATGCTGATCAAAATCCATAATTATTTGTAAATTAATAAAAAAAACCGCTACGAAAATCGTAGCGGTTTTTTTTATTAATGGAATTTTACTGCCCATTTCAAATTTTAATTTTATAATGTATTAGAGCAAGCGTTTAATTTTTTAAAAAGCATATAGATATTTGAGAGATACTGTTTAAAAACCCCAATTTTTCCGTAAATCGTTTGTTTTTGATGATAAATGTATTATTTTAGCTGGTGAAAATTGTTAGCTCTATTTGTAAACCTAAAATTTGTTCTATGAAAAGACTATGCGTATTCCTTGCATTAGTAGCGTTTGTAGGTGTTAATTTCCTTCAGGCGCAAACTGTGCAGATTACCGGTGCTGTAACCAGTGCCGAGGATGGGATGCCCATTCCCGGGGTGTCCGTTATGGTGAAAGGAACAACAATAGGTACTTCCACCGATGCGGATGGAAAGTACTCGTTGGCTGTTCCACAAACTGCCACCACATTGGTATACAGTTTTGTGGGTTTAAGAACCCTTGAGGCTGTTATTGCCGGTCGTACGGTAATCGATGTGGTTCTCACATTCGATGCGTTAGCACTCGAAGAGATTGTTGTAACCGCTTTGGGTATTCGGCGCGAAAAGAAAGCGCTGGGTTATTCTGTGCAGGAAGTAGGCGGCGATGAAATTTCCAGATCTAGCAACCCCAACCTAATGACAGCTCTTTCGGGTAAGGTTGCCGGTTTGGAAGTACGCCAATCTTCTGGTATGCCCGGAGCACCTTCAACCATTTTTATCCGTGGTGCCCGTTCGTTCAGTGGTAACAACCAACCACTTTACGTTGTTGACGGTATGCCAATAGCCAGTGGAACTGATTATGATCAGAACGTTACTGGTGCATACCATGGTAGCCGCGTAATCGATATCGATCCCAATGATATCGAATCGGTGAACGTGCTTAAGGGACAAGCTGCTGCCGCTCTTTACGGGCTAAGAGCTTCCAATGGTGTGATTATTATTACAACCAAGAGCGGAAGTCAAGCTAAGCAGGGCAAACCCATGGTGACAATAAATACAAGCTATAGCCAGGATATGGTTGCCAGACTTCCTGAAATCCAGCAACTTTATGCTCAGGGTGCTGGTGGAAACTTTGCTCCAGTTAACTCAATGTCATGGGGTCCCCTAATTGAGAATTTGCCCGATAATGCAACATACGGAGGGAACAGTCAAGGACATCCTGGATTATTCTTCCACCCACAGAAAAATGAATGGGTAGAACCTAAGGCTTATAACGCACCTAAAGATTTCTTTGAAACGGGTGGTAGTTTTAACAACCACATTGGTGTTTCTCAAATTGGAGCAATAGGAAACTACTCGTTAGGAATTGGATCGACACATCAGACAGGTATAGTTATGAATACAGGAATGCAGCGTTATACTGGAAAGATGTCAGGAACGATGAACCTAAGCGATATTTTTAAGGTTGGTTTCACTGGTAATATTTCCGATGTTAGCATGCAGAAACTTCCATCAGGTAACGATAGTTGGCTCTTTACTGTATTTGGTGCTCCCCCTTCATATGACCTAATGGGAACTCCTTACCATGTTCCCAGTGGCCCTTACAATACTTATAGGCAGATCTCATACCGTCAAGGGGCTGTGGGAGAAAACCCTATTTGGGCAGTAAAAAATAACCGTCATCATGAGGCAACCAAGAGGTTCTTTGGTAACTCATTTATCGAGGCAAATCCTGCAGAATGGGTAAATTTAAGGTATCAGTTGGGTATTGACATGTACTCTACCGATCAGGAAATTCTTTACCAAATGGGTAGTGCCGGAGCAGGACAGGGATTGCCAGGAACAACAGCATATCCATCACCCACAAACCCTGAATATGCATATATTGCACCAGCAGGAGGACGAATTCAAAACTTTGGTGTTATCAGGAGAAATGTTAACTCCCTTTTCAATGCCACCTTTACCCATCAGTTTACAGATGATCTTAGAGGTAGTTTGATAATTGGTAATGAGATAGTTAACAATACAAGCAGGTCTTGGACTATGACCGGAAATGGCTTCTCAATGCCTGGTTATAATAACATGGCCAATACCACTACACAAACTGCTGGTGAAAGCAAGGGGCAAAGTCGCACCGTTGGTTTCTATGGTAACCTTGCATTGGAGTACATGAGCATGGTATTCTTGAACGCAACAGGTCGTCAGGATTATGTATCAACCATGCCACGTGGTAGTAGAAGTTTCTTCTACCCCTCTGTTTCGTTGGGATTTGTATTTACTGAGTTGGGTGCTCTAAAAGGCAATAATATGCTTCCTTTTGGTAAGGTGAGGGTTTCTTACGCTGAGGTAGGACAAGCTGGTACTTATTATGATGTAGCCTATTCATTGGGTAGCGCATACTGGAGTGGTTACATTACTAACCTTGAATTCCCTCTTGGAGGAATCAGCGGATACCGTCCTTCCCGTACTTTGTATGATCCTAACCTAGTGCCTCAGAATACAAAAACCATGGAGTTTGGCCTTGAACTCAGATTTCTTGATAACCGTATAGGTGTTGATTATGCTTTCACAAATCAGGATGCCAGTAAGCAAATTTTTGCTGTTCCTCTTGCAGGATCAACAGGATATACAAGTCTTGTGATGAACGCTGGTGAGATGAAAACTGTTTCTCATGAGATTATACTTTACTTAACCCCAGTAAAAACTGGTGATTTTGAGTGGAATTTAAACGCAAACTTTACTAAGTATACAAGTGAGGTAGTTGAACTTGCTGAAGGTGTTGAAACCATTAGTCTTGGTGGGTATGTAACCCCTAATATTCGTGCATCTGCAGGCGATCCGTATCCTTCCATTTACGGTAACACCTACCAAAGAGACGATGAAGGTAGAATACTTATAAACGAAAATGAATCAAGCCCAGGTTATGGTATGCCTTTGATGGGTGAATTTGGAAAGATTGGTGATGTTACACCAGATTTTTACATGGGCTTTACAAATACTTTCACCTACAAGTTTATTACCCTTTCAGCACAGATCGATTGGAAAAAAGGAGGACAGATGTATTCCGGTTCAAACCGTTTGATGGATCTTTATGGTGTTTCCAAAGCAACAGAAGATAGAGTAACTCCATTTATTATTGATGGATACAAAGCAGATGGAACGCCTAACGACATTGAGCGTGGTGGACCAGAAGATCCCGGTGCCTATGAGTATCTATATGCATCGGTTTACTCACCATTTGATGAAAAGCAAATATATGAAACATCCTTTGTTAAGCTTAGGGACGTATCGTTATCCATTGCTTTGCCAAATAATGTAATCAAGCCTCTTGGATTGCAAAATGCAAGTATAAACTTCCATGCAAGGAACTTCTTGCTTTGGACCACATTACCCAATTTCGATCCTGAAACAGCTCAGGGAATGGGTAATATGGTGGGAGGTATGGACTACATGTCATTGCCACAAACAAAATCATTTGGTGTAGGTTTGAACCTTACTTTCTAATTGACAACAATAAAACATGATAACTATGAAAACATTAAAAATATTTTTAGTAGCGGTCTTCACTGTTTTCCTGTGGGGCTGTAGTGAGGATATCATGGATGAGATTAACACAGATGTCAACAATGCTACTTCAGTTGATGCTTTTGTTGTCCTTCCAACAGTATTGCTAAATACTGCCTATACTGCTACAGGAACCGACTTAGCCTGGTATGCTTCAGCATTTATTGAGCATAGTGCTGGTCAGTGGGCACAACATCACGATGCAGACCGTAGGCTTGGTCTTGATGCTACATCACATTTCAATAACCATTGGAATGGCATGTATGATTTACTCAACATGATTAGATTAATTGAAAAACGCTGTTCACCAGGAGGTGCAGAGGAGAATAATAAGCATGCGTTGGGTATTTCACAGATACTTATGGCATATAACCTTGCTATTCTTACAGATTTTTGGGGTGATGTTCCCTGGAGCGAAGCTATTACCCCAGGTTTGATCAAACCGAAATTTGATAGGCAATCGGCTATTTATCAGGATATTTTCCAACTGCTTGAGGATGGAATTGATAATTTGGAAGCAGCTATAGCTCAAGGCAATGCTGGACCAAATTCCGGTAACTTTGATTACGTTTACGGTGGAAACAACCAAAAATGGATTAAAGTTGCTTACTCTTTAATGGCCCGATACAGCATGCGTCTTTCTGTTAGGGATGGACAGGCAGCATCAAAGGCTCTTGCTGCTATAGCCAATGGCTTTGAGAGTGCTGCTGATAACTTCATTTTTGATGAGTATGGAACATCTGTACCATCACAGAACCCCTGGTACTCTTTCCTATTCCAACGCAGTCACCTTTGTGTATCTACAACTCTTTTCAATATAATGGATGATAGGAATGATCCAAGAATGCCCATTTGGTTCTCACAGCTTGGCGATCCAGCTGATTACAATCCAGCCCCTCCAGGCGAAGCCGATAGGGTTCAGGGTGGTGTTTACTCCGAATCTTTAATTACACTAAACGGTCAAACTCTTCCTACCCCAATGATGACTTTCCATGAGCTTAAATTCATTGAGGCTGAAGCACATTTTAGAAACTCACCCCAAGGAGATTATGCAGGTGCTTTACAGGAAGCCATTGAGGAAAGTTTTGTATTCCATGGTTTAACCGTTGAAGAGGCAGATGCATACTATACCGCTGAGGTAGCTCCACTATTGGCTACTGATGCATTAACCGAAATCTTAACTCAGAAATACATTGCCATGTATGAGCATGAGGCAATGGAAGCTTATCACGACTATCGTCGTACTGGTATTCCTACTTTGCATAATCCAAATAATGTATTAGTTGGGTTCCCCCAAAGGTATCAGTATGGTTTATCAGAGGAAACATCCAATCCTGAAAACTTTATTGTATTGGATATTTACACAGATAAAGTATGGTGGGCAGGTGGAGATGAATTAGCTCCTTAGAAAGAAAATATAATAAAAAAAGATAGAGGCTGTAATTATTTACAGCCTCTTTTTTATCTTAACTAAAAATTGAGATAAATTTCCCAAGTACCAGGTTCATTTATAACAAAAAAGAGTTCGATGTTGTAAATTACAAATCCTGAATTTGATGGTGCCATAAAGCTGATTTTCCCCTCGAAGGGGAATGTTACATTTTCGTATCCAAAATGTCTGGAGTAGGTAATGTAATTTCCCGATGTACCAAAAGCATTAAGTGAACTTATCCTACGGTTTCCTGCAGCATCGGAAAGGTTGTAGAGTACTTTGTTACCACTTCCAGTTTTAACAAAACGAACCCGAGTAAGGTTTCGTTGATAGATTATCTTGTAGGGAGGCAACTCTTTTTGAGTTGTATCAACTATTCTTATGAATTTGTCATTTTTCCAGAGCCCATTTATAGTAGAATCGTTTTCAGCAAAAGTAAATTCACCAATGCCATGCATTTTACCACGCTTCCATCCTCCAGAGTATAAATCGCCATTACTCCAAGTATATTTACCATTTCCATGGGGAAGTCCCTTTTGGAATTGCCCTTCGTAATAATCTATTCCTTTGGCAATTCCAGTACCATGAGCAAGATTCCTTTTGCACGTTCCTTGGTACTCATAGGATATTTCTTCTTTTAATACCCTACAAAAAGATGTAGTATCTAGGTTATTAAGTTGAATTGTAAACAATGCAATTATCAATGGGAAAACCATAAGAATAGGATTAATTTAGGATTAAATTTAGGCAAAGATTATGCTATTAATTACTATAATTTACTTTTTTTAAAAAAGAGTTATATAAAATAGATAGTAATAAAAAATAATCTTACTTATCCAATTTTATTTGCAATATAATGTTAATTGATAATAATTGTTTGAAATGTTTATACAAAACTGTTGGGTGAAGGTAATCAAACAATTCTTTGTGACAATTTTATTGGTTATTCTTGATAATTCCTTTACTAAGGGCATAATCAATGATACTCTTATGGTCAAATGCTAGGGGAGGTAGAGCATCTAGGGTGAACCAGCCAGCTTCAAAAGCATCATCTCCTGCTTTTAGCGTAGAGTTAATGGTAGAGGTGAAACCATAGAAAACAACCGAGATGTTTCTTCCTCTTGAATCTCTGTGAATGGCATCGAATGTTGCCATTTGCTGTAATTCAATGTTTTGTATGCCAGTTTCTTCGTATAGTTCTCGTGTGGCAGCTTGGACTAGCAGTTCATCCATTTCAGGGAAACCACCCGGTAAAGCGTATTGGTTGCAGTAAGGATCGTTTTTGCGCTTGATAAGTAAAACTTTTGGTGTACTGGATTGTTCATCAACTAAAAAAACTAAAGCATCTACAGTGACCAGCATCCTTGGGTATTCATAAGTGAAAGACATAGGTTAGGTATGGTTATCTTCGCTATTTATTTCGTTGCCATTCTCTTTTTTTTTCTCACTAATACGGTAGACAATCCAAATAGCTATTACTATGATTGCCAAGGCAATTATGATTTGATGTTTTATCATTGTATAATCAGTTTATTCTCATCATCTCAACTTATTTCAGATAGCAAATCCTTAACAACTCTGAGTTTATGGGTGTACGAATTGATATTTAAGGAGTAAATACCCTGTTGATCGAGGGAATCAACTCTTACAAAGCCCGTGCTGTGGATAATGGTAGCGTTAGACAAAACCATGCCAACATGGGTTATGATACCTTTTTCATCGTCAAAAAAGGCTAAATCGCCAGGTTTAATCTGGTTGATAAAGTTAACGGTTTGCCCAAGGGTAACCTGTTGACTTGCATCGCGGGGAATTGGAAGACCAATCATCTTAAAAAGAATCTGAGTTAAACCTGAGCAATCTATACCGAAAGGTGAACGTCCACCCCATAGGTAAGGAGAGTTTATAAAATCAAGAGCACGCTTAACCAGCGTATCGCGATGGTTTTTTTCAGGGGGATCAATTGGAATGCTGTAGGTTTTGAAAGTTTCGTCGCCCAGCTTAAAGTTTCCGTCGGAGGGGTTAAAATGGTAAAGAGTTGATCCGGGGCACAGTCTAACTGGATGCTCAGTGGCAAGGTTTTGAGCTGTGAACAGTTTTGTTGCCACCGAGGTAACCTCGGGGAGCGAGATCCACTCCATTTGCTCCGATGTAAGAGCAATGCACGCCTTTTTGTCGAGCCAACCCTCGTAGGAATCCAACGATAGCCTAACCCTTAGCCATCCCTTATGCTCCTCAATAACCTCGAAGGTTTCGCCAAAGAGCAGCTGGTTTACCATTTCGCTTCTGTCGAAGGGTTCTGCCCTCAATGCTGCCAAAGCCTGATTAACCGCTCCGTATTCCATTGCTCTTTTTTCTGTAAAAATAGCTTTTTTATGAAAAAGGTGAAGAAAGATATTAATATCTTTTTTTAGTTGGTAGATTGAGTAAATCTATAAAAACGACATTTTCACTTCTTTTAAGAACTTGTCTTCAAGGATATGTGCCATTCGCTTAACCACTGTGCGACGAATTTCAAGTTCAACCGGTAGGTTTGGGTCTTGATGAGCAATGTTAATGCCCGTCCCGACAACAAAGTCGATCCTATCGCTTTCAAGAATTAACTTAACTATAAGGTCGGCTGGTCCATTGCTAGGGACAGATGTCTCGTTAAACTTTTTCAGAATTTCAGTCGCTTTGCTTAGAGTCAGAATACCTTCTGTTACAAGATCTGCTCCTTGCATATAGGAAATTGGAGGAAGGTCTGGGTCATTAAACTCGAATGAATCTTCGATTTCAATGTTTAATTCGCGAGATATTATATCGCCTGTAGTTGCACCACTAATTATTTTTTTTCCATCAAACTTGGCAAATTTTTCAGCTAATTTTTTGTCGTTTTCCTTATCAAATGGTGGTCCAGTACATATAAGCAGTTTTCTGGGTTCGCGAAAATAAATTGCAGCGGAACTTATATCGTCTTTTGGGTGATAACCATCGTTTACATAGGCCATGTTTACTACTTTTGTGCTTAACTTTCTAGCCGAAATATCGGGTTCGTTTTTCACAAGCCTTAGTACAAATTCCTGAGCGTTTTCTAAACCCCAACCGAAAGGGTATTCGTCGCTACCCATACCCGATTGGGTAATACCATCTCCCCAAATTACAATTCTATCTTCCTTTTGCGGGGTGAATGTACAATAGTGTAGTTCTTTTCCAGCATTTGTATCACTTTGAAGTATAACGCTTTGCCAACCTGGATCGAAGCGCTCTCTACCTCTTAGGATTATACATTCAGGATTGTCGTACTCAAGAATTTTAGTCGTCCCATTATGCTCAATATCAACAATAGTAAAGGTTGAGTAACTCATTTGCCTGACAGAACAAATAGGTAGTGTGTTCATTATTATTTCGGCAATTTTGTTGATCTCCTTATGTTCTTTAGTGAAGTTCATTGCCATTGTTGCCGTTAATGTTGCCAGTACATTGGCTTTTACACCATGCCCCATACCATCGCTAAGAACTATTATAGTTCTGTCCTCACCAACAACCCTTTGGGTAAGAAATACATCTCCACAAATTCTCTCACCATCGTGAAACTTTTGCTGACAGTTAACCTCTATGAAGAATTTATCGGACATGGATAAGGGTTGATTGATTGGTTGATTTACTGTTTACTGTTTTTATTTACTGTTCATTGCTTATATATTGTCTCCTACCTTCATAAGATACAATATGTTAACCGCCAACTTAATACTACTCTTTTTCTTTATTTCCTTCTCTGTATGTTTGGATTATTGAGTTTAGCATCTGTTCAGTTTCTGATGCCCCTTCACCTAAAAGGAAACCTATTTTCTGCACCATTGCCAAGTTAATATCAATGGCATCGGTTATACGCTTTATAACCTCCTCTTTTCGCACCTCAGGTGCATACATGTCTCTTATTACAGCACCCACTATGCTGTTCTTTTTAATTGTAAAAACCGAAATGTTTAAAAGACTCTCTTTGTAGTGAATATCGCGATTCTTTATGTCCTCATTGTTTTGGAGAACATAAAAGAAAAGGTTGTGGATGTTATATGGCAGAAGCGACTTAAGATCGGCACCTACTAACCCGGGAATTATTTCATTTACTTCTAGCGCATCATCACCAAGCAAGTCGATGAAACTTTGGTTGCTTTGTACAATCTTCATTTTTTTATCAACAATAACCAGTGCCGAAGGCAACTTTTTCATCATTGTAGTGATGGTTTCAGAAGCATCACGGGCAGCTTCCTGTTCAGCTCTTGCAATTTTTTCCGATTCTTTTAAAGCTTGTTGAATTTTTGCTAATCTATCATTGGTTGCTCTAAGGGTTTTTATATACTCCTGCCTATTCTTTAAAGTGTAGTTGAGACACATATCAGTATGGGCAAGTCCCAACGAAACAGCAATAGCAAAATCTCTGCAACTTGAATAACCACAAGCTTCACAGCCCGAATCTTTGTCCATTGCACCCTTTTCAATTACCTTTAGAACTTCATTAACCTTTTCATCTGGCGGGGCTGGTAGACGTTGGTCATTTGGAGTAAAGTTGCAATTAAAACTATGGGCTGAATGCTTCTCAATTTGGCTTTCCCATTTATCCCTCTGAAATGTTTTAAGTCTTTTATTGGCATAATTCACCACCATGGTTCTACGAATAAACTTTTGTCCACCCTTTGACGTTCCAGGTCCCATAAGGCATCCGTCACAGTAGAATAGGTTGAAATGACGCTTAATAATTTCTGCACTACTCTCGAACTGACGAACAGCATCCAGTACATTGTTCCTACCTTCGGTTGTGATTATTTTTCCAGTAAGCAAATCCTCATCAATATTTTCTGCTTGAAGTAATCCGTTGGCAATGGGTAACAATGATCCTTTGAAGCCAATGGGCTCATCAAATTCACTATATTCTAACTTGCTTTCTTTAATGTCAAACTCATCGAAGAGTTCACGAAGTTCCATGAATGTTAACACTGAATCAATTTTTCCAGCACCCTCAAAAAGTTTAGCTTCTTCCTTGTTCTGAATACAAGGTCCTATGTAAACAACTTTTGTGTCATTTCCATATTCTTTATGTATAACCTTTGCAGTTGATATCATTGGAGATACAATAGGAGCAAGGTTGTTTACAAGTTCTGGATGAAATTTTTCAATTAGCGATACTATAACAGGGCATACTGTTGTAATAAAATATTTACCCTTAAAAGCATCGAAAAGGTTTTTGTACTCCTTTGCAACAAGATCAACGCCAAAAGTTACCTCACAAACGTATGTAAAGCCAAGGGCTTTAATCATTTGAACAAACTTGCGGTAGTCTGTTATATCAACAAATTCACCCGAAATGGATGGGGCGACTATAGCAGCAATTTTCCCACCAGCATTTAAAATGCCTTTAACTTCTTCCTTGGAAGAACTGTAGTTAACTGCATTTACTGGGCAGATGGTAAGACAGCTGCCGCAACCAATACATCGATTTGGGAGGATTACTGCAAAGTTTTTTTCTGCTTTAACTTCAATAGCTTTTACTGGGCATACCCTTACACATGCAAAGCAGTTAATACATTTTTCTTCGCTAATGCTAAAAAGTTGTGACATTTTATTGCCATTTATCGGTTAACTTTCAAACCTTTCTCTAAGTATTTCTAATGCTTTAATATCGTCAACACCATAATAAACTGTATCCATAATCTTAAGTATTGGACCTTGTGCGCAGTTACCAAAACAGTGTCCTCCATGGAAATGAACCTTTTCGTACAAGTTGTTTTCTTTTAAATAGTTGGAAATAAGTTTAATGGTATTTTTATTGCCCCGAGCAAAACATGAACTTCCTAGGCAGATAACAACTTCAATTTTTTTATTCATTTCTATTTCTCTCGTTATTGCAATAACATTCAAAGGTAAGAATTTATCAATAATTTATTGCAAATCTCCATTTCATTATTTGTTAGAGAAAGATATCCTAATTTTAAAAAATAATATATAGTTATTCTTTTTTTTTATTCATTTAATGTTGTCCAATGATATAATTTATTAATTCTTAGTTAGAATTAGTTCAAATAGCTATATATTATTGTCTTTTTAAACAACAATCATTAAATTGAGGGCTTATTGTAAACGCTTAATTATCATTAATTAAGTGATATACAGTTAAATTGTTGTTATTTAATGAACACTGTTATTTTCTTTTGTGTAGATAGTAAATTTTAATCATGTTATATGAAGAAAAAAATTGAGGATTTATTGTTTAAATACAGCCATGCATCAAGAGATAACCTTATCCCCATTCTTCAAGAGATACAAGATGAAATTGGCTTTCTTTCAGAAGAATCAATTGTTTTAGTAGCAAAACATCTTAACATGCCAACAAGTAAAATTTATGGACTGGCAACTTTTTATAATCAGTTTTGGTTTCAACCCAAAGCGAAATATCACATACAAGTATGTCATGGAACTTCTTGTCATATGGAGGGTGCTTTAAATATTATTGATTTTTTAGAGAAGAAGTATAACTTGAAAGTCGGACAAACCTCTCGAAATGGTCAATTTAGTCTTGAAGTTGTTCCATGCTTGGGTGCTTGTGCGCAATCACCTGTTATTTCAATTAATGGAAAGTTATATGGTTTGATTGAAATAGAAAGGATAGACGAATTAGTTAAAGAAATAAAAGAAACATTATAGGACATACTTATGAAGTTTGAGATTAATGATTTTAATATGTGAATTTCATTATTAGATATCACTTAGTAGAATGGATCAGAATAAAGGCGATGTAAAATTTTTAATTGATCATGTACTTTCTCATGCTAAAGAGGAAAGATCGAAACAGGTTAACGAGAAACTTGCCATTTGTAGAAGGCAAACAGTTTCAAAACCTCTGGTCTATATAAATATTACCAGTTCTTCTGTCGTAGCGGGTGCACTGGAAACTCTAAAAGCAATAGAGGGGTATATAAATGAGTCAAATACTGATATAGATATAGTTGAAGTTGGAACCATTGGCCTTTGTAGTCAGGAACCTATCGTTGACATTCAATTACCCGGAAGGTGTAGATTATCATTCCAAAGGGTAACAGCTGATATTGTATCATCAATTCTCGATGGTGTTCTAAATAATTTTTTGCCAGCAGAATATGCATTAGCACAGTACCGAAATCCATTGCATCAACCATGGATAAACATACCCTATATTGATGAAATATCATTTTTTAGTTCGCAGCATAGAATATTGCTTGAAAAATGCGGAATAATTAGCCCTAATAGTATTGAAGATTCAATAGCATTTGGTGGTTATAAGGCTTTTACCAATGTGATAAGAAGTTATACTCATGGTGATGTTTGTACTATTATTGAGAAAAGTGCCTTACGAGGACGTGGTGGAGGAGGCTTTCCCACTGGGAAAAAGTGGAGAGAAACATTGGAGGCTGCATCTGACCAAAAGTATTTCATTTGTAATGCTGATGAGAGTGATCCTGGGGCTTTTATGGATCGTCTTCTTATGGAAAGTGATCCTCACCAGATAATTGAAGGTATTGCCATTTCAGCATATGCCATTGGTGCTAACAAAGCATTTATTTATACTCGTAATCGCTATAATCTTACCGTTTCTCGATTGGAAAAGGCTTTGAAACAAGCCTATGCCACAGGCCTCTTAGGGTATAACATTTTTGATAGCGGTTATAATCTGGACATTTCAATAAAAAAAGGGCCAGGTGCTTATGTTTGTGGTGAAGAAACAGCCTTAATACAAAGCCTTGAAGGGAAAAGAGGTATGCCTACTTTTAAACCTCCATTTCCATCAACTAAAGGTTTGTTTGGGAAACCAACAGCTGTGAACAATATTGAAACTGTTGCAAATATTCCGCATATCATTAATAAAGGTTCTGAATGGTTTAATTCTATTGGAACAGAAAAATCTAAGGGTACAAAATTATTCTCTATTTCCGGAAAAGTTAATCAAACTTGTTTGGTGGAGGTTCCGCTTGGAGTGCCTTTAGCCAAGATCGTTGAGCTGGCAGGAGGAGTTCCCAAAGGGCATAAGCTTAAAGCAGTACAGATTGGTGGCCCTTCTGGTGGATGTATAATACCAGACGATTTAATAATTCCCATTGATTTTGAAACCCTAAAAGATAAAGGACTTACCATGGGATCTGGTGGTATTAATGTATTCGATGATACCGTATGTATTATCGATATGTTAAAATACTATATGGATTTTATTCAAAAGGAGAGCTGTGGAAAATGTATTCCATGCCGTGAGGGGTCGCAGAGAATGCTTGAGATTCTTGAAAGCATCACGAGTAGACCAAAAACTTTTGATGGTCATAATACCCTAGAACGTTTTAAGGGAGTAATCCTTTTAGAGAGTATCGCAGAAGTTATGCGCGATACTTCTCTTTGTGGTTTGGGGCAAACAGCAGCCAATCCTCTTATAAGTGCAATAAAGTATTTCCGAGAAGAGTTCGAAGAGCATATTTTTGATCGTAAGTGTGCAGCTGGAGTTTGTCGTAACCTTCGTACTTATTACATTGATGTGGAAAAATGCACAGGTTGTTCAGCCTGCGCAAAAAGATGTCCTACCAATGCAATTATTGGAACTCCAAGATCACCATATTTCATTGTTGAAGAGAAATGCATTGGATGTGGTATGTGCGAAGAGGTATGCAAATTTTCATCCGTGTTTTTTAAATAGTTCCTTAACAGATTTTGAATAGAAATGAATTTCAACATTGAAGTTAATAACAGGATTATTCAGGCACGAAAGGGGGATACAATTCTCGAAACCCTAATTCATAATGGCATTAGAGTACCGAGATTATGTAGTTTAAAAAACCTTTCCCCAACAGGTGCCTGTCGTATTTGTGTGGTGGAGGTAAAGGGAATAAAGAATTTGGTTGCTTCCTGCTCTTACCCTGTTAGCGAGGGCATGATTATTTACACCCATTCTCCTCGAGTTTTAAAGGCAAGAAAAATTATTGTTGAGTTACTCCTTAGCAATCACCCTGATGATTGTTTATACTGTGAACGTAATGGAAGTTGTGAACTTCAAGATTTATCATATGAATTGAATATTAGAGAACGTCGGATTTCAGCTAAGAAAATCAAACATAAACTTGATTATTCAAGTCCATGCATTATTCGTGATCCAACAAAATGCATACTCTGCGGTCGTTGCGTAAGAGTTTGCGATGAAATACAGTCTGTTTCAACATTTGAGTTCATAAATCGTGGTAGCAAGACCCAGATAGGAACTTCAATGAATCGTAATCTAAACTTTTCAAATTGCATTGGATGTGGGCAATGTATCATTGTTTGCCCTACAGGGGCATTGCATGAACGTTCAGCCATTGATGAATTGCAGACTGTTTTGACTAATAAAACGCATAAAGTTGCAATTCAACTTGATCCGGCTATTTCTATTTCAATTGGTGAGGAGTTTGGGTTCAAAACCGGTAAGGACATCGAAGGTAAACTCATTGCTGCGCTTAGAAAGATTGGCTTTGATTATATTTTCAATTCTGCATTTGCTGCTGATATTTTGATAATAGAAAATGCTGTAGAGCTTAAAAAACGGATTGAAGAAAAATCAAATCTTCCCATGATTTCAAGTTCTTGTCCAGCATGGGTTAAGTTTGCAGAACAGTTTTACCCCGATTTATTACCCCTATTATCCATAAGTAAATCGCCCCAGCATATTATGGGGTCTATCATAAAATCATACTTTGCCAATAGCCAAAGCATAAAACCTTCCGAAATATTTTCAGTGTCGACTACTCCCTGCTTAGCTCGAAAATTTGAAGCACAGCGTATAGAAATGACAAGTAATGGCATTTCGGAAGTGGATTGTGTTTTGACCACACGCGAACTTGCTCGCCTAATACGTTTATATGGTATTGACATTAATGATATTGAGCCACAACAAGCCGATTTACCATTTAGAGTATCCAGTTCAGCAGGAAAACTTACTGCCAATGCTGGAGGAACCACTGAAGCTATTCTAAGATCAATGAATTACCTGTTAACAGGTAATGAATTATCAACACTCAAGATTAATGAACTAAGAGGTGTATCTGGAATAAAAGAGTTTGAATTGAAGATTGGTAAAGAAAGGATTAAAGTGGTTATATCTAACGGTTTATCCAATATTCATAGTCTTATTCAATCCATTCAAAAGGGAGAATTAAATGCTCAATTCATTGAAATTATGGCATGTCCCGGTGGTTGTGTAAATGGAGGAGGTCAACCCTTAGGGCTTTCTGAAAAGGAAAGAAAAGTTCGAACAAAATCAATTAACGACATGGATGAAACAGAGACAATAAAGGTAGCACATAAAAACCCTACTGTAAATGATATTTACAATAAACTTATTGAAGCCTTTGGTCGTGATGAGATGAAAAAAATGCTAAATACTCATTTTAACAAAAGGGATGTGTTGAAATAGAATGATTTAAGTTGATTTAGATGCAACGTTAAAGAATTGATTATTTTTTAAAATACATTTTGCCTAATACTTTACCTATAGAAATGAAGAATCAAAAAACAGTTTTGCTGGTTGACGATGATGTGGATTACCTATTTCAAATGAGGTTTCAATTGGAGCGGATTGGTTTTAAGGTAGTAACTGCCGAAAGCCAAAATGAAGCCGAGGAATTTATAAAAATTCTAAAACCTGATTTGGCCATTTTTGATCTAATGATGGAGCATGAGGATAGTGGTTTTATTCTTTGCTATAAAATGAAGCGAATGCATCCTGATGTGCCAATAATTCTTGCTACTGCTGTATCCTCCGAAACAGGGATAGTGTTTAGTGTTGGTTCTGAGGAAGAGCGAAAGTGGATTAAAGCGGATCTATATTTAGAAAAAGGAATAAGACCAGATCAGCTGCAAAAAGAGATTTTTAAACTACTAAAACTATAAAA
Organism: uncultured Rikenellaceae bacterium; assembly: GCA_964397135.1. Lineage (GTDB taxonomy): Bacteria > Bacteroidota > Bacteroidia > Bacteroidales > Tenuifilaceae > MWFE01. The sequence continues at coordinate 206,496 of CAYNHM010000001.1, read as the reverse complement.
TGGAAACGCTTAATGTTTTAGTTGTTGATGATGAAATAGGCATACGCTCTGGTATTTCTCGAATTCTTCGAAACTTTTCTGTTAGCTATCCCTTTATGGATGATGATATCCAGTTCAATATAATTGAAGCATCAACAGGAGAAGAAGCACTAGAGATTATTAATAATAATCCACCAGAGGTTGTGCTTTTAGACAATAAACTCCCTGGTATACAGGGCATAGAAGTTCTTGAGTATATTAATAACAACCAGTTGAATATACTGGTAATTATGATAACATCCTATGCATCTCTTGATTTAGCTGTAAAAGCTACTAATATTGGGGCCTTCGATTTTGTCCCAAAACCATTTACTCCTCAAGAGCTGAAAACCAACATGGATAGTGTGGCAAAGCATTATTTTCTACGACGGATGACCAAAAAACTTCATAAGGAAGGGAAGCAAGTTCGTTTTCAATTTCTTACACTTCTATCTCACGAACTTAAAACACCATTGAGTAATATTGAAGGGTATTTGAATATCATGAAAGATCATCAAGTTGGAGATAGCATTGCAGATTACGATAAAATTATTGATAGCTCCATATCGCAGGTCAAATCGTTGCGGAATCTTATTATTGATTTATTGGATTTAACCAGAATTGAATCAGGGAAAAAGATTCGTGAAATTCGTGAAGTAGATCTTGGACTAATAGCAAAATCTGCTATTGACACCATGAAACCTTTAGCCATTCAGCATAATGTTAGAATAGAGTTTGACCCTTCCATTTCTATTCCCTTTATTGCTGATCCCGAAGAGATGGATATTATCTTTAACAATCTTATTTCCAATGCAGTGAAATATAATGTTGATGGAGGAAAGGTTGTTTGTAGTATGGATATTATGGGTACAAATATTCTTATTAAAATCTCGGATACAGGAGTTGGCATTGCCCAGGATGATATACCAAAACTTTTTAACGAATTTTCGCGAATAAAAAACCAAATGACAAAGGATGTTTCAGGAAGCGGATTAGGACTTAGCATTGTAAAAAGAATTGTAGATTTGTACAGTGGAAAAATTGAAGTTGAAAGCAGACAGGGCGTAGGGACAACATTTTGCATTTTTTTACCAATTACTTCCACATCAATATAAATATCCTTTTACTTCAAATAATTGCTGAAAGAAAACGCTTTATAACTCAATAACCTGTTTGCCTAGAGGTAGACCCAATAAACAATACATGAAATTACCTGAAAAAACTGTAGAGCGATTGAGTGAGTATCGACGTACTTTGTTCGAATGTCTTGCCAAAGGAAAAACTCATATTTATTCACACGAATTGGCAGGAATTCATAATATTACTGCTGTTCAAGTTCGTCGCGATCTGATGTTAATCGGTTACTCAAGCGTAAAGAAAAAGGGATACGATGCACAGGAGTTAATAGATGTGATTGGAAAATTAATCGATCACCCAAATGGTCTAAACGTGATTGTTGTAGGAATGGGTAATTTGGGTAGAGCAATAACAGCGTATTTTACTGGGAAAAGACCAAAATTAAATATTGTTGCAACATTCGATGTTGATGAAAATAAGGTGAATAGGGTAATATCTGGTGTTAAGTGTTATCATATTCGCGACATACAGCAGTTTGTTACCCAAAATGACATCGCAATTGCGATTATCTCATCGCCTCCAGATACTGCTGCATCTATTACTGAAATGCTTGTTTTAGCTGGTATTAAGGGTATTCTTAATTTCACAACAACCCCATTAAATATCCCTGAAACGGTTTTTTTAGAAGAGTACGACATGATAACATCAATTGAAAAAGTAGCTTACTTTGTAAAAGGATTAAAAATTAGTTAGCTCTTTATTCAATTTTTGACACCAATACTCAGAAAAGAGAATTTTAAGTCATTAAATTTTCTTAATTTTGTTGAATATTTAAAGTAATACATTACATTGTCTGAGGTTTTTTTCGCCAAGGACTCTATTAAATTATTCTAATCCAAAGGATAACATCTAATGGAAAAGAGACTCGGAGCAGCGCTTATCCTTGTGGAGAACAAGGAGAGCGTGCAAAAACTAAATCAGATATTAACCGCACATGCCGAAATTATCATCGGTCGGCAGGGCATTCCTTTATTGAGTAAGGGAGTTAGCGTTATCTCCTTGATACTTGAGGGTACAACCGACCAGATTGGCTCCCTTACCGGACCCATAGGAAAACTGGTTGGAGTACAGGTTAAGTCGTTGATGATGAAGGGTTCCCCTTTGTAGTTCCGATTACTTTTCCCATAAATTATTGTAGAACTGTAAAGGAGAGTTATTTATGAAGTTTACACCAGAGAAATATCGCATTGCAGATGAGCCAATGAAACCCTTCATTGACTCTGAAGAAATTTGGGAATACATCAACAACGCTAAACCGGCTAAGGAGAAGGTTCTTGAAATAATAGCAAAGGCAAAGGCTAAGAATAGGCTTAATCTTGAGGAGGTTGCAGTGTTGGTGAACACAACCGAGCCCGAACTTATTGATGAAATTCTTCAGGGAGCAAGGGATTTGAAGGAAACCGTTTACGGAAACCGCATAGTACTTTTTGCACCCCTATACATCGGTAACTACTGTACCAATAACTGCAGCTACTGTGGATTTAGAACTTCCAATAAGGATGCAGTACGTATGACCCTTACAGACCAAGAAATTGTGAAGGAGGTGGAAGCCCTTGAGGATAACGGTCAAAAACGGTTAATCCTGGTTTACGGCGAGCATCCAAGGTATTCTTCGGAGTATATTGCACACACGGTTAAATTGGTTTACGGTGTAAAGAAGCGGAATGGTGAAATTCGAAGGGTGAATATTAATGCAGCGCCATTCGATATTGAGGGTTTCCGAACAGTTAAGGAATCAGGTATTGGAACCTACCAAATCTTTCAGGAAACGTATCACCCTGAGGCTTATTCCAAATACCACCTTGGGGGTAAGAAGCGCGATTACGACTGGCGGTTAACAGGTCTCGACAGGGCACAGGAGGCTGGGTTAGACGATGTGGGAATTGGTGCGCTTTTTGGTCTGTACGATTGGCGTTTCGAGGTATTATCGCTGGTAAGGCATACCAATCATCTGGAGGCATGCTATAATGTTGGGCCTCATACAATTTCTTTTCCCCGAATTCAGGATGCTTCTTCAATAGATTCTCCTCTGGAGTATAGAGTTTCCGATGATGATTTTGTGAAGTTGGTAGCCATCCTTCGGCTGGCTGTACCGTACACCGGAATGATCCTTACTGCCCGCGAATCGGTTGAGGTAAGGAGAAAGGTGCTACAGTTTGGCGTTTCCCAAATCGATGGGGGCACAAAGCTGGAGCTTGGCACCTACTCAAACACCAAGAATGAGTCGCAAAACCTTAACCGTGAGCAGTTTCTAATAAACGACAACCGTTCGCTAGGCGAAATTATTGATGAGCTAATAGAACACAACTACATTCCTTCATTCTGTACGGCTTGCTACAGGCTTGGCAGAACAGGCGAACATTTTATGGAGTTCTCAGTACCCGGTTTTATTAAACGTTTCTGTACCCCTAATGCTTTGCTAACCCTAACAGAATACCTTGAGGATTATGCAACTAATGAGGTTAAGGAAAAAGGGTATTCATTAATCGGAAAGACTTTAAATGATCTCAACGGACAGAGTAATGTTAATGAGATAAAAAATAGGATTGAAAGAATAAGGCAGGGGGAGAGGGATCTATATTTTTAAAATGTATTTGTTTTGATTTTTTATTACCAAGGATCTACCACATCAGCAAAATGCTTAATGGCATCGTAGGCAAGTTGGACTATTTTTACCATTTTATCGTAAGAAAGTTTTTCAGCGGTATCTGTGGGTTTATGATAATCATCGTGCAGTCCGGTGGATAATAAAAAGGAAGGTATACCCTTTTCCATGAAATGGTAGTGATCAGAAAGTGCAAAGAGGGTAATTTTTTCTAAGTCTTTAGTATCAACTATCAATGTTGAATCTCTATTAAACTCTTTAATAATTCTTTCAAAATCTTCCAATCGATTTTTACCTGAAACGAATAGATTATTCCCATGTTTTAGCTGTTTTCCCATTCTGCCAACCATATCAAAATTAAAGACAGCAGCTGTACTGTCAATGCTGAACAAAGGGTTTAAGGAGTAAAATTCTGAACCAAACAAACCAATTTCTTCGGCAGTGAAAGCAGCAAAAACTATATTTCTTCGGGGTAAATATCCGTTTTTCATATCATTGGCTAACATGCGTGCAATTTCAATGATAATTGATATACCTGAAGCATTATCATCTGCTCCGGGGAACCAAAATTGACCATCCGGAACAAGATGGTCAAAATGGGCAGAAACCAAAACGCTTTCCTGTGAACCTATGCTTGAGGGAATGTATGAAATTACGTTACGGGTAAAAATGGTGTCAACGCTGTAGGGTAAGTTAAAACAAACCTTTAACTCTGATGGGATAACTTTTAAGGACTTTCCTACTTCAAGGTTTTTGGCCAACTTCGTTGGGTTTTCACCCAACATTCTAGCTGCCAACTTATCGGATATTAGTACTTGTGGAATTGAATTGCTGAGTTTGGAGAAGAAACGACTTGGTGAGGAGGGTTTTGATTGAATGATGCTAAACCTTCTTGAGTTATGTTGTTCTTGTAAATGTTGGGATATGGATTCGAATTGCTTGGGACTATTGGGGTTAGTAATAATTAATAAGGAACAACCCTTATCCCTTGCATCTTCATTAATACGCATGCCAGCAATTCTAAGGTTATTGGCAAATACTAAAAGTGCTTTACCGTTAAGGTCAAGGTTTTCAATCTCATCCAATTCGCCATAACCGCCAAAAACAATTTCATATTTTTTTGAACTTTCGGGGTCGGAGCCTAAGCAAATAAAGTCTGTGCCATATTCATATGTGCTACCCATAAAGTTCATTGTTCGTTTTTGTGGTACTGTTGAAAGTATGCTAAATGGTTGGTAAAATGATCTTTCTGGAATAGCTTTAAATGGATTCAGATCGAAATGTTGAAAAATGGAATCAATGTAAACCGAAGCCTTGATATCATGTCCAGTTAGGCTACTGCGTCCTAATAATCTATGCGAACTTAAATATTGAACATGCTTTTCTAAGTTAATACGTATACTATCTGGTTGTGAACTAATGCATAAGTACGATTCCTGCGCAAAAATTAACTGCCCAAAACAAATCAGAAGGACAGTTGATGATAGAAGAATCTTTTTGTAAAAGGATTGCATTAAAAGGGTGTAATCAGAATTATCAATAAATCGAAGTTACGATTTTGAATTGAATAATTATAAGATACTATTTAAATTTTTAAATAATGATTACTTTATTGTTAGAAAAAAAAAGATGACGAACGAAGTGAGACGTCTAATAATCCCAATAATTAAACAGTTCCCAAAAACAATACAAGATTTTTTTAGACTCTTTTTTGGAGAAGCCAGATAAAGTATTTTTGAATTCCACTGCAAATACATTTCAAATCTTATTCCTTTGAATATTTGTTATTTTTTTTAATTTTGTTGCTTATAAACAAACTACTGATGATAATTAAGTTAGTTTTATCATTCCTAGCTAAAAACGTATATCGCAATATTAAGAATCGCGATACCTTCCACTTTTAATAGGCTTGTTTAACAGCCAATCTTTTCGTATTTACCTACAATAAGTTAAATTTTAAAAAATAATAATCATATGGATTTACCATTTGCAGAATCGTACAAGATAAAGATGGTTGAAACCATTCGAAAGAGTACTCGTGCTGATCGTGAAGAATGGATTAAACAAGCAAAGTACAATCTTTTCAACCTTAAAAGTGATCAAGTATTTATCGATTTGCTAACTGATTCAGGCACGGGTGCCATGAGCGATCGTCAATGGAGTGCCCTTATGGTAGGCGATGAGAGCTATGCAGGGGCTTCATCGTATTACAACTTAAAGAATGCAATAAAAGAAATTTTAGGGTACGAATATTTTATGCCAACTCATCAGGGTAGGGCAGCAGAGAATGTACTGTTTTCGGTGCTAATAAAGGAAAGCGATTGTATTCCTGGTAACTCACATTTCGATACCACAAAAGGGCATATCGAGTTTCGAAAGGCAAATGCTGTTGACCTTACAATTGATATTGCTAATGATACACTGGCATATCATCCGTTTAAGGGTAATGTGGACACTGAAAAGTTGGATAAGTATCTATCCCAAAATACGGCAAAGGTTCCCTTTGTAATTATAACAGTAACAAATAATACGGCTGGAGGACAACCAGTTTCTATGGAATGTCTTCGCGAGGTAAGGCGCATTGCTGATAAATATGGCAAACCAGTTCTTTTCGACTCTGCAAGATTTGCAGAGAATGCCTATTTTATCAAAACACGCGAAAAGGGCTACGAGAAGAAAAGCATTAAGGAAATTGTGAAGGAAATGTTCAGCTATGCTGATTTTATGACCATGAGCAGTAAAAAGGATGCCATTGTGAATATGGGTGGTTTTATTGCCATGCGATCGCAGGATATTTGGCGTCAATGTTCAACTTACAACATTATGTTCGAGGGATTTGTCACCTATGGGGGCATGTCGGGGAGAGATATGAATGCTCTCGCTGTTGGACTTGATGAAGGTACTGAATTTGAGTATTTGGAAACCCGAGTTAAACAGGTTGAATACCTTGGAAATAAGTTGAAGGATTTTGGGATTCCAATTCAATCACCTCCCGGTGGCCATGCCATTTTTGTCGATGCCAATAAGATGCTCCCCAACATTCCCAAGGAGCAATTTCGTGCTCAAACACTTGCCGTTGAGCTGTATTTGGAAGCAGGAGTTAGGGGTGTTGAGATTGGTACTTTACTGGCTGATCGCGATCCAGTTACTCGCGAAAACCGATTTCCTCGTTTAGAATTTCTTCGATTGGCTATTCCTCGTCGTACATACACTAATAACCATATGGATGTTATAGCCGTTGCCCTTAAGAATGTTTTCGAAAGGAGGGATAGCATCAATAAAGGATTTAAGATTCTGTGGGAGGCACCTATCATGAGGCACTTCACAGTAGAACTTGAAAGAGTTTAACACCCCTAATTATAGGTAAGGTTTTTTGTACACGCTAAAATTCATTAAAGGTGAATTTTAGCGTGTATTTTTTTTAAGTACAACAAATTACGAAGGACATTCCAAATCTTTTTTGTGTTTTATTCCCAATAGCTTACCTTTGCACAAAAAGCAACGATTGATGATAAAATCAATGACAGGTTTCGGCAAAGCCGAAGTATTGGTAAATGGTAAAAAGATAATTGCTGAGATAAAATCCCTTAATAGTAAGCAGTTGGATATTTCAGCATTTAAAATGCCACTGCCCTATAGGGAAAAAGAGTTGGAAATAAGAAACTTAATTTCTCAGTCTATTCTGCGAGGGAAGGTAGATTTTTACGTAGTTATCGAAGAGGATGAAACTGCATCAGCACCAACCATCAATAAAGAAGTTTTTAAATCTTATTTCAAGCAAATAAATGCCATTGCACATGAATTGGACATGCAAATTGAGAAAGAACCTGTAGTTCAAACCATTCTTAGACTTCCAGATGTTTTTAATTCACATAAAGAAGAAATCTCCCAGCAAGAATGGGATGCTTTATTTGACTGCATTTCAAAAGCGTTAGACAGTTTAAATGATTTCAGATACCAAGAGGGTAAGATAACAGAGAAAGATCTGCTACAAAAAGTTAAGCTCATTAAAGAGCTACTTTATCAGATATCTCCATTTGAGCCAGAGAGGATTGATAGTGCTAGAAATAGAATAATAGATAATATATCAAAGCTGGGTAAGGACGTAAAAATGGACGAGAATCGTTTTGAACAGGAACTCATATTTTATCTGGAGAAGTTCGATATTAACGAGGAGAAGGTAAGACTTGATAATCATTGCAAGTATTTCATTGACACGCTAAATGAGGAAGATCAGATTGGACGAAAATTGGGGTTTATTGCTCAGGAAATGGGTAGGGAGATAAATACACTGGGATCAAAGGCTAATCATTCTGAGATTCAGAAGATTGTAGTACAGATGAAAGATGAGCTGGAAAAAATTAAGGAGCAACTATTTAATGTGTTATAAATAGATGGAAATTGGCAAAGAGATACAAGTAAGGAAATGTAGATTAAATGAGTATTGTTACATTCTTTCTCTAGGTTTAAGGTTTAAGGTTTTTATGTACTTCACATTCTTACTATGATCGGAAAACTCCTAATCTTCTCTGCCCCTTCGGGTTCAGGTAAAACTACCATAGTTAAAAATTTACTAAAAAATAATTCTAGACTCGAATTTTCAATATCAGCCTGCAGTAGGGCCATGAGAAAGGGAGAAGTGAATGGCCACGATTACTACTTTTTAACCCCTGATGACTTTAAAAGAATGATTAATAATGATGAATTTGTGGAATGGGAAGAGGTTTATCCAGATTCATATTATGGAACTTTAAAATCGGAAATTGAACGTATTTGGAAAAAGGGGAACCATGTGGTTTTCGATGTGGATGTAAAAGGTGGATTGAACTTAAAAAGGATTTTTACCGAAAGGGCTCTTGCCATTTTTATCATGCCACCATCTATCGAGGAATTGCAAAAACGCCTTGAACTTCGTGGAACTGAAACGCCTGAAAGTTTGGCTAATCGTGTGGGCAAAGCCCGTGAGGAGATGGAATACGCAAAGGATTTTGATGTTATAATTGTAAACGATAATCTTGATAAAGCAATTGCTAATGCTGATTTTGCAGTAAATCAATTCTTACAACAGAAATGAAAACCGGCCTGTTCTTCGGATCGTTTAATCCAATTCATATAGGGCACATAGCCATAGCTGGGTATGTTTTAGAATTTTCTGATTTAGAGGAGTTATGGTTTGTAGTAAGTCCTCACAATCCTCTTAAACTTCAAACCGATTTGGCTGACGATACTCATAGGCTCGAAATGGTAAGAAGGGTAATTGATGATTTTTACCCAAAATTTCAGGTTTGTGATATGGAGATGAATATGCCCCGTCCATCATATACAATCGATACCCTTAGAGTATTGAAAGAAAAGTATCCTCATCGAAATTTTTATGTGGTTATGGGTTCCGATTCCATGGATACCATTTCGCAATGGAAAGATTATGAATTGTTGCTTGATAATCACCAAATTTTGGTTTATCCAAGATTAGGTTCAGATGTTGAAAAAATAAAAAATAAATATCATGTTGATGTAGTAACTGCACCTGTAATTGAGATCAGTTCAACGTTTATTCGTAGTTGTCTTAAAAATGGCATTGATGTTCGATATTATATGCCAACAAAAGCGTATGAATACATGATGGACAAAAGAGTTTATGCAGAATAGTTTTTAAACTTTAATATCCAATGAATAAACATTTAGAAAAGGGTATACAGCAACTTTATACAGGAAATCTTATTGAAGCTGAAAGTTCTTTAAATAAAGCATTTGAAGACGAACCCTTGAATCCCGAGGTGTATTTCTACAGAGGTAAGGTTTATTGGCAAGGGGGAAACCTCAATTTGGCAATGAATGATTTTCAAAAAGCATTGGAAATCAATCCTCATTACAATCAAGCAAGGGTATCTCTTGAGATGGTTCAGCAAATCCTATCTTTTCGTAATCCAAGTATGAATAACCCTTGATCTATTATCAAGCGGTAATAAACATTTTGTAATTTTCTTTTGTAGTAGATAACTGCCAATCTTTATACTACCCATTTTCCTTAAGGTATTTTAGGTACCGTTTCACTTCTCTAGTCATAACAGGTGAAAGAAGAAGAAGTGCAATAAGATTTGGTATTGTCATAAAGGTGATAACCATATCAACAAAGTTCCAAACTATATCAATTCCCCATATGGCTCCAAAAAAAGTGAATAGCGCAAATACGAAATAGTAGGGTTTTATGGCTTTATCGTTAATTAGGTATTGAATGGCACGGCTACCGTAGTACGACCAGCTAATTATGGTTGAAAAGGCAAAAAGCAACAATCCTAGTGTTACAATGTGTTTTGCTGTAAGTCCTAGACCTACACGTCCCATTCCCTCTTCAAATCCCAGAACAGTCATTCCAACCCCTTGAATTCCAGAACTCCAGGCGCCAGTTATTACAACTACAAGGGCAGTTAAAGTACAAATGATAATTGTATCAACCATTGGTTCTAAAGATGCCACAATTCCCTCGCGCATTGGATGCTCGGTTTTAGCAGCAGCATGAGCCATGGGAGCAGAACCCTGACCTGCCTCATTGGAAAAGAGTCCGCGCCTTACCCCCCAAACCAATGTCATTATAAAAGTTGATCCTACAAATCCTCCTGTAGCAGCAGTTCCAGTAAAAGCACTTCTTACAATTAGCCCAAATGCACCAGGAATATCGCGCCAATGAACTCCAATGACAATTATAGCAGCCAAAAAGTATAAAGCAGCCATAAATGGAACTAAGGTTGAAGTTACGTTGGCTATTCGCTTAAGCCCTCCTACAATTATTAGCAAGACTAGTGCAGCAAGCACAATGCCTGTTATTAATACAGGAACATTATAGCTTGTGAAAAGCACATCGGAGATGGAGTTGGCTTGTGCCATATTTCCAGTGCCCAGAGTGCAGAGCGCAGCAGCTCCAGCAAATATTAATGCTAAGGGTTTGGCAAATCTTCCCAGCCTTTCCTTTAAACCAATTTCAATGTAGTACATGGGACCACCCGATATGGTTCCATCGGCATTAACCTTACGGAAAATCTGAGCAAGGGTACATTCCACCATCTTAAGCATCATGCCAAAAAAGCCAGTTACCCAAAGCCAGAAAATGGCTCCGGGACCACCAAGGTAAATTGCCAGGGAAACCCCAACAATATTTCCTGTACCAACCGTACCCGAAAGGGCAGTGGTAAGTGCCTTAAAGTGACTCACATCACCCGTATCTTCCTTTTTGCTATATCTTCCAGCAACAAGTTTTAGAGCATGCCGAAGGTATGTTACCTGAAGGAAACGATACTTTAATGTAAAATAAATACCGGTGGGAACTAAGAGTATTAAGATAAGGTACCCTCCAATATATTCGTTGTATAGGCGAATGACATAATCGATTGATTCAAGAATAGGGTTCATTATGTAAGGTTAAAGGTTAAGGGTTAAGAAATTTTCGAAGTTTTTAAAATTTCGATAAAAATATGATAGTAATTGGTAATAGCCAAAAGCAATGGGCAAAAACTAAATAAAAGAAATCCCAGATTTTTGTATCGCTTAAATATTCAGGGAGTTAATAGAGCCTTTTGTCAATCATTCCACATTTACTATCTTTGTGAAAAGCGGAAAAGAAAATAAATGAAATTATAAAAAATCAAAGTATGGAAGATAGAGTAGTGAAATCGTATGAGTTTTTGGAGAATTTTGAGGTTTGGTTAATTAATGTTGGATTGAATAACGAATTGGCTCAGTTTTCAAAAGTAGCCATATCAATCATTGCCATAATTATTCTATCAGTTCTTGCAAACTTTATTGCAAAGCATATAATTGTTGCAGGCTTAACCTACATCACTAAAAGAACATCGAATAAATGGGATGATTTTTTAATTGAGCGAAAGGTATTTCATAAACTTTCACATCTTGCACCCGCATTGGTAATTCAATTTACTATAGGTATTGCTCTTTACGATTACAAACCAGATTTAACGTTACTTATAGAGAAATTTACTTATATATACATCATTGCAGTTTGGATAATAGTTATTAACTCCCTTTTCAACGCCTTGCACGACATGTACCAAACTCTTCCAATGTCAAAGGATCGTCCCATTAAGGGATACATGCAAGTTCTATCAATTATTGTATACATTTTGGGAGGTGTAATAATAATTTCTGTCCTTATCAATAAAAATCCATTGAACCTACTGGTGGGAATGGGTGCTTCGGCAGCCATTCTCATGTTGGTTTTTAAGGATACCATTCTTGGACTAGTCGCTTCAGTTCAGGTATCTGCTAACAATATGGTTAAAATTGGCGATTGGATCGAAATGCCCAGCCGTAACGCTGATGGAACTGTATTGGAGATTACGTTGAATACAGTAAAAGTGCAAAACTGGGACCGAACCATTAGCACAATACCAACCTATTCCCTTGTATCTGAAAGTTTTACAAATTGGAAGGGTATGGAGGAATCGGATGGACGAAGAATTAAGCGATCAATTTTCATTGATATGCGAAGCGTTAAGTTTTGTACACCAGAACTACTTGAAAAGCTTAAAAAGATTCATTTACTTAAGGAATATATTGAGCAGCGCTCAAAAGAAATTGAAGAGTTCAACCAAAAGAAGGGATTTGATACAACTATGCCTGTAAATGGCAGGAGGATGACAAATATTGGTGTATTTCGTCGTTATGTGGAGTTCTACTTAAAAAGCAATCCAAAGGTCAATACAAAAGCTATTCACATGGTTAGGCATTTACAGCCAACAGAGAGAGGTATTCCCATTGAGGTTTACTGTTTTTCTATCGAAAAAGCTTGGGTAAATTACGAAGGAGTTCAGGCTGATATCTTTGACCATATTTTGGCAGTTGTTCCTCAGTTTGATTTAAGAGTTTTTCAAAACCCCACAGGTGATGATTTTCAGAAACTTGCTAATAATTAATAATCTTTTTATGCGTAGATCAAAATATTCAATGCTTTACAATTTGCTGATAATGCAAACCTTTTTTTTACTAATTATTGGCAATTTAATGGCTCAACCTTACGATTACTACAAACCTATGGCACTAGTTAATCCAGGTCATTTTGATGCGAAAGAGTATTCATTTACAGTTGGATACGATGGAGGTATTGACTTAAATCTTTCCTATACATTACCCAAGAATATTGCATTGGTAGCAGGTGGTAATGTTAACGTATTTAATTACAATAAAAAAGCATCGGTCGATTACACAATTCATAATTCAAATTTTTCTGGTTTGGCAGGCCTTGGTTACTTCAAGCATAGACAGTACAAATTTTTTAACATAGTTGAAATGTTTGCCGGAACAAGAGTTTCAACGGTTGACAACTATATCAGAAAAGAGAATAGCACATCGGAGAGTTCCGATGATATGACCAAGGCACAATACTTGACCCTTTTTGGACAATTACAAACAAATGCTTTAAAGAAAAAGTATGGATTATTCTTTGCATCAAGGATCACCCTTAATAGATATCAAAACTTTGAGTTCTATCGTCGTTCCAAAACACAGGTAAGCGAAATATCAAGTAGTTTTAACCTTTTATCCTTAGAACCTGCCTTTGGAGTTACAATTCCCATAAACAACATACGAACAAACATGCAATTCGGGGTATCCTTACCCATTTATAGCGAAGATGCAACCATTACAGAAACATATACAGCCTCAAATACAACCAATGAGCTAGTAGAGAACTATGGCGATTTTTACTTTTTCTGGCGATTAAGCTTCACTTACCTTAAAACAAAGTGGAAATTAAGATAAGAATTCAAAGTAACTGTTTGAAAAATGGCAGATAGAAGAAAGGTATCAATTGCACTGTCTAGTGGTGGAGCTAGGGGGCTAGCCCATATAGGTGTAATTGAAGAAATATTAAGAAGAGGACATAGTATTGCTGCCATATCTGGCAGTTCGATGGGTGCTTTTGTAGGAGGTTTGTATGCTGCTGGTACAATGGAAGGTTATAAGAAGTGGGTTTTAGATTTAGATAAGCTCGATGTTTTTAGTCTTATTGACTTCACTTTCAGCACTCATGGTTTTATCAAAGGCGAGAAGGTATTTGATGAAATGAAAAAACAAGGCTTTATTCCTAAAGTTAACATTGAGAAATTAACAATTCCACTTGCCATAGTTGCTGCTGATATCATTAATAACGAGGAGATTGTATTTACATCAGGAGACCTTTACAATGCCGTAAGGGCATCAGTTTCCATCCCAAATGTTTTTACACCTATCGAACGCCCCGATGGGATGTTAGTAGATGGAGGAGTGCTTAATCCTCTCCCCATTAAACATGTACCTAAAACCAATTCAGATCTTATTATTGCCGTTGATGTAAACGCACTAATCCCTTATAAAAAACCCAAATTACCAAAAATAAAGAAGAATGATGCTGACAAAGAGCAAAATACTATAGATCAACTTAAAGCAAAATGGAATGAACTTTTTTTAAGTGATCAAAAAAAGTCAACAAAAAAAGATAAGCTTGGGTATTTCGATATGCTAAACCGAACTATTCAGGTAATGCAGGATAAAATAATACAATATACCATTGAAACTTCACCACCTGATATACTCATTCAAATATCAAAACATGCAGGAGGATCATTTGAGTTTTTTAAAGCCAAAGAATTTATAGAAGCAGGGAGACAGGCTTGTGCTTTGGCGCTGGACAAAAATAAACTATAGATTCTGTTGACGAACAACTTCATACATTATTATCCCAGCAGCTACCGATACGTTTAGCGATTCCACTTTTCCGGTAATTGGTATTGAAACCAATTCATCTGCAACTTTCAGCACTTCTGGCGATACGCCAAAATCTTCCGATCCCAATACTATGGCAATTGGTGGTTTTAAATTCAGCTGTGTGTAAACTTTAACTGACCTTTCGGTTGCTGCAATTACCTTAATACCTGAGTCTTGAAGATATTTAATCGTTGTTTTTAAGCTACCCACTTTGCAAATTGGCATATGGTGAAGAGCACCTGCTGAGGTTTTAACCGCATCCGATCCTATCCTTGCCGAACCTTTTGCAGGAAAAACAACGGCATGAACTCCAGCACATTCAGCAGTTCTTACAATTGCGCCAAAATTTCTTACATCCGTAATGCTGTCGACTATTATTAAAAAAGGGGATTTACCTTGCTCCCAAGTACTGGCAACAACCTCTTCAATTGGCTGAAAGTCAATAGGGGATAGGTATGCAACTACTCCTTGATGATTCTTACTGCCAAAACTATTAAACCTTTCTGCTGGCACAAGTTGGGGTCGAATTCCATAGTTCTTCAAAGTGTCCATGAGTTCTTGTGCCAGTTCACCGCTTAACCCCTTCTTCATGATTATACTATCCAACTGCTTTCCAGAACGAAGAGCCTCAATAATAGCTCTAATGCCATAAATCATATCGGAATTTGTTGTTCTTTTCATAGTTGCAGGATTAATAAATGTTGTCTTCAGTCTCCGCTATTCCAACTCAAAATTAGCAAATAAAATTCTACAAAAATTCTGCTCTTTTCTTTGTCATCGAATCAATTTCATGTGATAGCTCCTCCCATTTATCCATATGAATTGCAAGCTTTTCCTTGGTATCCTGGTAATGGTCATATAGTTCCGCATCCTTAGTAATCTCTTCATCAGGATTGGCAAGAATAGTAACAATGCGAGCAATTTCTTTTTCCATTTCAGCAATTTCTTTCTCAATCTTTTCCAGCTGCGAGCTAATGCGTCTAATCACCCTATCATGCTCTTTGCGATCGAGCCATAGTTTCTTCTGATCAGATTCTTCCTTGCTACTTTTTTCCTCTCTAAAATCATTTCTGCGTATCTCTAATTCTTTAAGGCTCTCAAGTTTTCTTCTTTCTAGGAAATCGTATATTCCACCAATATGTTCTTTTACCTTTCCTTCTCTGAATTCGAATACTTTGCTAACCAAACCATTTAAAAACTCCCTATCGTGCGATACGAGAACAACAGTACCTTTGTAGTTTAAGAGAGCACTTTTTAGAATATCCTTTGAGCGCATATCCAAATGGTTAGTAGGTTCATCAAGAACCAAAAGATTATATGGCTGAAGCATAAGTTTAACCATTGCCAAACGGTTGCGCTCCCCTCCGGAAAGAACGGCTACCTTTTTATCTACATCATCTCCACGAAAAAGGAATGCACCCAGAATATCTCTTAGTTTTGTTCTGATATCCCCAACGGCAACCCTGTCAATAGTTTCTAACACGGTAAGGTTTGGGTTCATCAGTTCATCCTGATTTTGAGCAAAGTATCCTAAACTAACGTTATGTCCGATTTTTAATTTGCCATTATAGTCAAGTTCTCCAACAATAATGCGACTTAGAGTTGTTTTTCCTTCACCATTTCGTCCAACAAAAGCAATTTTTTCACCCCGTCTAATATCTATGTTAGCATTGCTAAAGACCAAATGATCTCCAAATTGTTTGCTAACATTGTCAATCTTAACAACAACATCACCCGATCGAGGTGCTGCGGGAAAGCGAATGTTGATAGCAGAGCTATCCTCCTCATCAACTTCAACTATATCCAACTTTTCAAGCATCTTAATACGAGATTGAACCTGATTAGCCTTTGTGGCTTTATACCGGAATCGCTCTATGAACTCTTTTGTTTCAGCAATAAGCTTTTGCTGATTATTGTATGTTGCCAGTTGCTGCTCACGTCGCTCCTGGCGTAATACAACATATTTTGAGTAAGGCACTTTATAATCGTAGGCTTTACCTAGTGAAAGTTCAATTGTACGTTCAGTTATATTATCAAGGAATGCCCTATCATGCGATATTAAAAGCAATGATCCAGAAAAAGATTGCAAGTACTCCTCTAACCATTGAATAGATTCAATATCAAGATGATTGGTAGGTTCGTCGAGCAGAAGAACATCTGGTTTTCGTAACAAAATCTTGGCGAGCTCAATACGCATTCGCCAACCACCACTCAATTCTTTTGTGGGTCTTGAAAATTCGGTTCTTTTAAACCCCAGACCCTGAAGGGTAACCTCAGCGATTGACTCAAGATTATCCCCACCCATAAGATTATAACGGTCGCTTTTTTCGGTAATTTTACTAATAATGTTTGCGTAAGAATCAGAATGATAATCGGTTCTAGTTTCTAATTCGCTTGTTAGTGATTTTATTTCTTTGGCAAGAGATAGTGTTTCCGCAAAGGCCAGCATGGTTTCATCCATTACGCTTCGCGTGTTTGCAACATCCATTTGTTGAGGTAAATACCCAACTTTTAGATCTCTTGGAATGCTTACAATGCCTTTTGTTGGGGTCATTTCGCCCACAATTAATCGAAGAACTGTTGTTTTTCCTGCGCCATTCTTTCCCACCAAACCTATTCTTTCGCGGAGCCCAACCACAAAACTTAACTCTCGAAATAAATCGAAACCACCAAAAGATACTGTTACTTGATTTAATGAAACCATTGCTATAAATTTGCAGCGCAAAAATATGAATTATTAGCACTCAAAAATATTTATCATCAAATATGTAGTTTTAAACATACTTAGAAATGCGTTGGGCATAATTATTAAACTATCCACTTTTTTCCTCGTAAAAAACAATAAAACAATAGGATATGTACAAAGAAATTGATGATTTTTTGATGTCTAAAGCTGTTGCTATAGCATATGTATCGAGGGACAAGAACCATTTTAGCCGTTTACTATCCGAAGCTTTTAACAGCAAGGGATATAGAGTTTATCCTATAAATCCGAATACCGATGAAATATGCGATCAAAAATGCTACCGTTCGCTTTCGCAAGTTCCGGATGATGTTGAGGCAATTTATATCATCATGAGAAAGGATCTAGCCATTGATATGGCTCGGGAGGCAGCAAACATTGGGTTAAAAAGGATATGGATTCATGTTAGCTGCAATTCCCCAGAGATTAAGGAGATTTCGAATAAGTTTGGCATTTCAATTATTGCTGGGGAGTGTTTCTTCATGTGGTCTAAGCCTGTTAAGGGTATTCACAGATTTCATCGGTTTATCCGATCATTATTCGACTCAAATGTAAAGATGAAATAACTTCCCAAAGTTGCTTTTCCAGATAAATTATTTTTTACTTTTTAATCACTAGCGTCCGACTAAATATAAAGTAATTGCCTTCGGCGATCTAAAGGTTCTTCGCTTCGCTCAGAATGACAACCATTTGAAGCTTTAGGGGATGAGGAGGGGTTGGTGTTCTCGTTTTTTTAAAGAACGATAACACCAACCCCTCCTCATCCCAACAATATAAATATAACTAACTGTCATTCTGAGAGGAACAAAGTGGATCGAAGAATCTTAAGCTCGCCAAAGTCAATATTTTTTTGTTTAAGAATTTTAGCCGGACACTTGTGCTTCGTGACATTGAAATCAACAATCTTTAAAACTCAATAAAACTTCCATCACCTCTTCCGATATACTCAAAAACCGTATGGTTTGGGTTTCCGGTATAGTAAACATTACCAGATCCCTCGATTACACCGCTCAAAAAACCTGATGAGTACACATAAATATCTCCAGCACCCTGATTGAATGCTCTACACCAAGAAGTTATCAACTCATGACAGTACAGGAAACCAGTGCCATTTATTTGTGCATGAACCTTATTGGCAGTTCCTGAGACGTTCAAATCTACCAGACTTTGATTAAAATAGCAATGGAAATAACCCAGATTAATATTAAGGTTAATACTACCGGAACTTTGAAATGATCGTATCACAAGGGAATCGCTAATCAGCTGGTTTAAAGTAGAAATATTACCAATACCCTCATAGTAAATCCTTTTTAGGTGTTTAACATGAACTTTTGCTGTAATCTTATGATCATAATCTCGCACCCAGTTAAAAGTGTTGTTATCGACAATGTACAGAATACTATCTTTTACAGTTGTGCTTACCTTGGATAAAAGGTTTTGTGGCCCTTTAATGTATAGTTTTTCTACAGTATCTTGATAGATTTCCAAGTTAACTCTATCAAGCATTTCTATCTTAACAAACGATTCAACCTCTCTTTCAACCGTTACTATTTTACCTGCGGTCTTAAAAATGTCCCAGGCATCTTCACTATCGCATGAAGGAAGCACAATGAGTAGAAGTGGGATAAATAGTATTAATCTGTTCATAACTAGTAAATTTTATAGCCTAACCCAAATTCGATGTAATCAGCAGATCCCCAGTGTGTTTTGAGCGCTAAATGCATCCAGAATCTATTAACAAATCTATATCTTAATCCTATTCTTTGGTACAGAGCTCCTCCTTCACGACTAGGATTCTGAATATACTTTCCAAAATGAACTACTGCCGATAGCCTATCGAGCATTATCTCTGTGTTAATTGTAACCCCCGAACTCACTGTTTGCCATTTAGTGTCGTAGGGTATTTCCTTATATTCCATTATAAAAGCTGACGATTCATCATACATCAAATCCAGCGCTATTCCATATCGCCATAGAGTTTTAATAGGGCGACTATACTCCATCGAGATCGCTCCAACTCCATATTTTGGACCACCTGCACCCTTTGCCTCCTTATAGGATCCGTAGCCAAAAAATTGAAATCGATTTTGCCTGTCAACAAATTTTAATCTATTCTCATTGCTGATTTTTTGATTTTTATAGCAGTATGCCAACCCTAACGAAATCATTGGATAATTAAGCCCAGCATTGGGCTTTTTAATTGTTCCGTTGGATAAATGGGTGAGATGAAACCCTAGTCGAGCTGATAGATCATTCGTTATGTTATATCTTCCCTCAAGATTAAATGAAACTAACGCATTGATGTGAGTTGAAATGGCAGAGTTCTTAAAATTTTCGGTACGATGATACTTTTTAGTAATGTAGCTTATGCCTCCACCGACACGAAAACCAGCAGATAATTTATGGTTGAATGGTGTGACTGGAAAATTTACGAATGGTAGCAATCCGTGAGAGTATCCAAGAATGGTTGGACTTCCTAGATCCATAAATACGTAGGATAACCCATACTCAGGATAATGGTAGAACTGATGCCATAGTTTATTACCATTGCCATGAAATATCCAAGAGAGTTCAATTGCACCAACAGGCTTTTCTCTAAGTATTTCCATTTCCTTATGATGATACATTAAAACCCCTGATATAAGATTAGCACTAATCATTGAACCTTTGGTGGTTGAATCTACGCGGAAAATCATAGAATTATTGCTAAAGCAGTATTGAGGAGTAATTGCTAGAACAACAAAAACTAATGATTTAAGCCAATTCATAGGAGGATAAAAAATGAAAGTTCGAATATAGTGAGAATTGTAGTGAAAAATAAAAAAAACCGGTTAGCAAATTGACTAACCGGTTTAGTAACTTATAAACAAAACTAATTTACAAAAACTTTAACTGCTTTTCGTTGTGAAGTTGTTTGAACCATGAGAATATAAATTCCCTTTGGTAAATCCATACTTTTATTCCAACGAACGAGATTCTCTCCCGGCAATAACATTCCATTGCTGATATTTGTCAAAACTCTGCCATTAAGATCCATGAGATTAATACTAAAAGGCTCTCTAATAGTAGATTCTATTGATATTGACAACACTTTTTCGAATGGATTAGGCCATACGTGAATATCAAAACTTGCTGAAAGAGTTGTGCTCTGGCTCACATCAAGAATATAGTCTTCACGATTAATAAATTCAGTTGAGTACATTCTGTATTCGCCTGGAGTCATTGTGAATGTTTGGGTGGATGACTCTACAGTAATATCGGTTTGTGAAAAGTACTCATACCATTTTCCTGTGTGAGGGAAAGTAATGGAAATATCTTGTTGGGTAACATCAAAATTACCCACAATAAGTACACTCATATCACTATGCGATAAACTTATACTTTTTCCGGCGCCTGATAGTGAGAGTGAAATATTATCAGTGGAAAAAACAGGTAAGCCTTTTCTGAGAGCAATCAGCTCAGCCCACGTATTATATAAACTTCGCCTATTGTATATCCCATAGTAGTTCCAACGAATAGGTTTTCGCCCTGTCCGCCCATTGTATTCAATGGATACATCATATCCAAGTTCCCCAAATTGCCATATCATTTTAGGACCTGGAATGGTAAAAAAGAAAGAGCCAACAAGTTTTTGACGTGCCAATGCAATGTCAAGATTTCTTACGTTATGTTCAGGATTAGAATTATTTCCATAGGTTAAATTTTTATACATTAACCTTTCCTCGTCGTGACTTTCCATGTAACCTATTAAATGAGGAGCATTCCAACCTCTTTTCTTGTATGAAATCCAATCGAAGTTCGAATCATTTAACCATCCCATACTTGACTCGTTGTATGTATGATTAATATTTCCCCATATAAGCATTCCCATTCCCTCATCACTTCTGTACTCTGCCAGTTCCTTTTCCTCATCATTGGCTGTAAAATGTTCAAGTATTACATATGCATTTGGGTTTACGCTCCATATTTGGTCTGCCATGCGTTTGAGCAGGCCAACCCTTACGGCATCGTAATTCCAGCCTTGTCCGCCAGTTTGTACATTGGTAAAGCCCTTAGTAAAATCGAAGCGGAAACCATCAACCTTAAACTCAGTAAGCCAATACTGATTAACGCGGTCAACGAATTCCTGGGTGTAAGAGCTTAAGTGGTTGAAATCGGCACCCCAGCACCAAGGTTCATGAGGGCAATATTCATTATACCAAGGGTTTTCAGGTGCCGGCTCCCAATAATTACTCTTTGAATACATCTGAACCAATGGAGATTGGCCATAAGAGTGGTTTAGCACCATATCAATGATAACTGCAATACCCCGTTTATGGCATTCGTCAATGAAAAATTTGTAATCATTTTTGGTTCCATAAGCTTTATCAGGGGCAAAATAGAAACTGGGGTTGTAACCCCAACTGTCGTTACCCTCAAACTCGTTTATTGGCATTAACTCAATGGCGTTTACACCTAATCTTTCTAGGTAATCCAATTTTTCAAGAGCTGAAATGATATAATCACCCTCAACAAAATCGCGAATGTGCATTTCGTAGATTACTAAATCTTCCTTCGCAGGTGACATAAACTCTTCCACTTCCCATTCATATGACTCCTGATTGATTTGAAAAACAGAGGCAACACCACTGGTTTTTCCTTCGGGATATAGGATGAGGTTTGGGTAATTTGTATCGCTAATCCATTTATCATCCCAAGGATCACTTATCTTGTCACAGTAAGGATCTGCTAGCTTAATCTCTCCATCAATCCAGTACTGGTAGATGTACTCCATGTCGGGATCAAGGTTGGATATTGTAATCCAGTAGTGGGTTCCGCTTGGTGTGCGATTCATGTAATAGGCATCATCTAATTCCCATTCATTGAAATCGCCTATGACGAAAACAAATTCCTTCAATGCAGGTGGATCATGAAGTACTAGGGTTACTTCTTCTTCTCCTGTAATATTTATACCGGGTAATAACCCTTCGGGTAGTTCAGCTACCGGAGATTCGCCCCTAACGTAAAAGTAAACTGAATCCATAGCAACAGCGTCGCCTGAGGTGGCTATCGCCTTTACCCATTGTTTGCCGTACTCATCAACCTCATGTTCGTAAGAAATATTTGCTTCAGTTGTGTTTGTTACCTCCTGATTATTGATAAACAATGTGATGGTTTCGGAATTATTCGCTTCTGCCTCAACGTTTATCGTGGAACCATAGTTGTAGAATGGATACTCCCATTCAGGAGAAATTAGCTTAATGGTGAGACCTTCCTCAACAACATCAACAAATAGATTTTCTGTTTGAGGTTGACCATCGCTGGCGCTGGACCTAAAAACAAAACACATTTGAGTAATATTCTTGTCATCAGGCACATTGTAGAATTCTCTTATACTTGGTGTGATTAGCAATTCGTAAAGATCATCTCCAATTCTAGTAAGCTGTGGTTGCGTACTGTTATTGCCCCATTGGCCAATAACGTATTGCCACTGATTATCATCAATGGTTACGCCTGTATGTGCATACACATCGCCAGTATAACCCGCCATTCCTCCACCACCTAAGGTTGCATTAAATGTGATTAAAACCTCATCTGAAGCTGTGGGTAGGGCAGGGGTGGCTACAATAACCTGAGAAAAAAGTCCCTTGAACGAAAAAATAAACAAGAATATCAAAAATGGTTTAATTATGTGATTTTTCACAGTAAATAATTTTAAATGAATAATTTATTACTTTAGAATAGCCATATTTTATATAGAGTAGTAAATAACAAAAAAATAAAAACAAAACCAAAAGATATTTACTGAATGATAAAATTTACCCAGAGTTTTATAACTCTGGGTAAATTAATATGCTTGAAAAACTTGATACTATTCTTTAATCAAAAAGTAACTACGTTTAATGAGATCAACCGTTATTAAATATTGCCCATCCTCATCGGGAGCGACAATAAAATTCTCAGCAGAATTTGTATGATCATATGTTAGTTTACCATTCTCTGTCATTACATATTGAGCAGAGGTAGAACTTGGATTCATAAGGAAACCAAATGAATAATTATCACCACCCTTGAGGTATGTACTTATTTCAAACCTCAATGGAGCTGTTTTTACCATTGGTAATGCCTTTGAATGATTCAATCCGGCTTCTGTTGCACTGCCATATAGGAATAACTTATTGGTTGCAGGTGTAACAGTATAAACGAGGTTTGCAGTATCTGCATGTATTAAATAGTCCCCTGCATCAGGTGGAGCAGGAATGGCTGGAGGATCAGGGACTGATTCAGTGGGTCTGTATACCAGTGGTCCGGTTTCCCATGTTCCAGTGGCATCAGTTCCCCACTGAGGAGCCCATTGCCCTAAAAATGAAATAAATTTAATAAATTCACCATCCAGTGTAGCAGTTATTTCATAAAGGCCTGCTTCAATATGCGTCATCTCCAAAGCAGCGGTATTACTCCAACCAGCAGCAGTTGCATTACCCAAAAGATATATTGGTTTTGCAGGAGGAGGTTCATCATCATAAGTGGTAATTGAAATGTTTACAGGTGATGAGGCCAAATTATCTGAAGTAGAATTATCGCTTATCGAAGCAGTAATCTTAATTACAAAATCACCCACATCTTCTGGCTCCAGGCCAAAATTATCAAACAGTTTGAAGTTAAGGTTTTGATAAGTAATTTTTGTAACAAGAGTATCGGTTGTTGCAAGTGTTATTTCTAAGCCTTCACTAGGATATGCCAAAGTAACATTATATTTAACTTTAGGAATATCCTCCATTTTGTAGTCAGCAGCGGTCCACTCAATAACTAATTGCGTTTCAGCTTCGGGTAAGGTTAATACCAGTGAAATTCCATCTGCAGGAGTAGTTATTGTTGGTGCAACAGCATTTGTCAGGTTAAGTGTAGGTCCCACCTGATCCTCCTCGCACGAATACATCAGCGCAAGGCTAAGTATTGAAATTAAGATGATTAGTATTCTTTTCATTGTATATCATTTTTAAGTTATTATTAGCTAGTAACCAGGTGTTGGATCAAGGTTTGGATTGGCAACCACATCCGAAGCAGGTAATGGAAATACATTAAACTTATCATGAACGCCAATTCCATTGGATACGCCACCTTTCCATGGCCATACATAGGTTTCGCTGGTAAACTTGTTAAACCTAATCAAATCAGTTCTTCTATGGCACTCCCAGTAGAGTTCACGCGCTCTTTCATCAAGGATAAAATCGAGATCCATTTGAGCAATAGATACATTTCCAGAGTTATCGCCGTATGCCCTTTGCCTCATCTCGTTAATATAACCAAGAGCTGTAGCCTGATCGCCACCTGTGCCTCCACGAAGAACTGCCTCAGCATACATTAGGTAAAAATCAGGAAGTCTAAACATATGAAAATCGTTGTCAACAAATTCTTGGTGTGAACCTGGGTCTCCATCGGAAGTAATATTCTTAAACTTTGTAACAGCGTATCCGTATGTAAAATCAGCAATATCAGTAATTTCAATTGTTTGTCCATCGGTATGGAACATGGCTCGTGAATCGGTATCTCCTGTAATGTCATCAAAAAGATTAACCAAATTTTTAGTGACACGGTTTCCTCCCCAACCAAAGTCTATCCCATAATCAACAACGCTCATATTTCCACCAACTGCGGCATGAACAAGAAATGTTGTTCCTCCGTATGTTTGAGTGAACAAACCATCGAATATTATGGAAAAAATAGCCTCATTGGAAACGGCTGTACGATCATTGTCAGCTAGAAATAGATGGCCATAGTCAGGTGTTAATGAATAACCTGCTTCAAATATATTTTTGCAGTAGGTAATGCACTCGGTATTATAAGTTACACCTGTATAAACCTCGGCATTGAGGTACAATTTGGCAAGAAGTGCCCAAACTGCAGCCTGATCGGCTCTACCATACTCATTGGTTCGGGCTGGCTTAATCAAATCCTCTATCTCAAGAAGTTCTCCCTCGATGTAGGTAAATAGGTTCTCACGGGTTATTGGTTGAGGTAAAAAAGCACCAATAGGGTCATCTTCAGTAATAAAAGGTGAATCGGTGAAAAGATCCAATGCATGCCAATAGCTAATTGCTCTCAAAAAGCGTGCTTCTGCCCTATATTCACGGATTATTGCTTTTTGTTCATTAGAGAAGCCCCTACTATCTAATTTGCTGTCGCTTGACTCACGGATAAACTCATTGGCCAAGGTTATCTGATAGTATATTCTATAGTATAATGCCCTGACAAATGGGTTTGTTGAACTCCATGTCATAAAATTCAGACTAGGAATTCCATCATCATTCCATCCGTTGATGGCCTCATCTGTTGGTAGTTCCTGAAGATTCCAGTATTGACGTAGGTATGATGAAAAACCTTCATCAATACCCGCAATATCAGGATCTCCGGCAGGTCCATCCTGACCTGTAACTGCAAAACCTGCATATATTTTAGCAAGAACCTGTAAGTAACCCTGCTGAGTGCTATAAATAACATCGGGACTAACAACATCCTTATCTAGGGGTACTGTATCCAGATCCTTTAGGCAGGATGTTAGCGCTAACATTCCTACCAGTCCAATTATCAAAATGTTTTTTAGCTGTTTCATATCTTTTCTATTTTATAATTAGCCAGTTAGTATTAAAAGTTAATGTTTACTCCAAAAATAAAAACTCTTGGACGTGGATAGAAGTTGTTATCAATACCTCCCTGGATTTCAGGATCAAGACCCCTGTAACGTGTAATTACAAATGCATTCTGAATTGTTGCAGAGATACGAATATTTAGCTTCTCAATACCAACATTATCAAAATTATAACCCATTGAAATATTATCCATTTTCATAAATGATGCATTCTCAATATAGTAATTGGAAAAATACTGGTAAGTGTTAAAGTTGAAGTCATATGAGTTATTCAAATTTCTAAGGTATCCAGTTGGATGCCAAAGGTCTATAACTCCGGAACTTGAACTAACATTATTGTACATGTAATTACCTAAATTTATCCTCGCTGCAAAGGAAATATCAAACTTTTTATACTCAAAACGAGAACCAAAGCCCATATAAACAGTGGGAGCAGGATCATTAAACCAGTAACGATCTGCTTCTGTTATGGCGCCATCACCATCCCTATCAACATATAATCCTTCGATGGGCAATCCATTCTCATCGTATATCTGTTCATATACAAAGAAAGTGCTTGCAGGATATCCAATGCTGTGCATTTGGATATTGCTACCAACACCACCAGAAATACCTCCTGTTTCAACACCAAGAAAAGTTGGATCGTCAACAGCCGTAAGTTTTGTAATCTCATTCCTATTATGGGTGATGTTGAAATTAATTTCCCAAAACATATCTTTGCTTACAATGGGTCGACCAATAATACTAAATTCAACCCCTTTGTTTTCCAAGTTACCAATATTTGTATAAAGGTAATTAGTAAAATTTGTTCCCGCAGGGACAGGTATCCTATTCAATAAATCTTTGGTTTCCCTTAAGTAGTATTCAACTGATCCGGTAATTCTATTATTTGCAAAACCGAAATCCATCCCAATATTTTGAGTTGTTGTCTCTTCCCATTTAATATTTCGATCATAGCCACCTGGACGTGCTGTAGTAATAGGCAAACCACCAAGTATATATTGGGCGTCGGGTTGACTGTAAACATAAGTTGGAAGGTATAGATAATGTCCCCCCACGTCCTGTTGACCGGTTACTCCATATCCCAGTCTAAGCTTTAATTCTGAGATTACATTGATGTCTTTCAGGAATGATTCTTCACTTATTTTCCAGGCTAAAGCATAAGATGGGAAAAGACCCCAGCGGTTTTCAGGTGCAAATCGCGAAGTACCATCGTTTCTAAGCGTAAAAGTAAACAGATATCGGTTCTTTAGGGTATAGTTCACACGACCAAAAAAGGAAATCAATTGTAATTCGGTAGGGGTTGCTTTATCATAATTAACCAATTTGGTAGCCTCAGTTTGGTAATCGTTGGTATTATATGAGTAATCTCTTTTATAGAAGTTCTGCCATGAATATCCAGCCATTACATCAAATTTGCTGGAAATATTAGTTAACTCCTTAACATAGTTAAGGTAAAAATCGAGCAGCTGATTCTTTTTCTCCTGATCGTAAGCTACCCTCTCACCTCCATCGCGCCCAGGAATAGTTTCGTATGCCCACGATGCATATCTGGGTACAAATACAGTCCCCTCGCTTTTGGAGTGGTCGTAGCCAAGGTTAAGGTTGGCACTTAACTCAGGGAGGAAAGGAAATCGATAATCAGCCTGAATGTTACCTGTTAATCTTTGAGCATCGGATTCGTCAGATCTTAAATCAAGCAATGCAACAGGATTTCGTGGGGCAAGCCCATTGGGATTTCCACTAGGTTCAAGCCATGTGTAATAACCCCCATAATTTGCAGCAGTAACAGAATCAGGATTCATAACAGGTTTTGTGGGATCGAATGAAACAGCATTGCCAATGGCACCCCTATCGGCAAAATGATTACTCATTTTAGCACCATTCACATTGATATTCAGCTTAAGGTCATCCTTCAAAAAACTTGGATTGAGAGCCAATGAACCAGCAATCCTATTCATATTATCTGTTTTCAGGATACCATTTTGGTCTGTATAATTTACTGTAGCTCGATAGGGAAGTATTTTATAAGAACCTGATACAGTTAAGTTATGCTCGTGACTCATTGCCTTTTCAAATACTTCATCAATCCAATTGGTCGAAGCATCGCCTAAAGCTGTTTGCGCTGCAGGTGAAAGAAGCCCTTCTTCTACTCTGGTTTGAACAAGTTCCCTAAATTCTTCTGCAGAAAAAACACTGGGTTTTTTTGCAATGGTATTCAGGGTTAGATTAGTTGTGTAGTTCAACGAAAGGGGAGCACCTTTACGTCCTTTCTTTGTGGTAATAATAATAACCCCATTGGATGCCCTTGAACCATAAATTGCTGTAGCGGAAGCATCTTTTAAAATCGTAAACGATTCAATATCATTTGGATTTATTGTACTTAGGGGGTTTCTTACACCATTTATTCCCTCATTATCCATAGGCACTCCATCTAATACAATTAGGGGTGAGTTACTTGCGATAAGAGAAGATCCACCTCTAATTCTAATTGTAGTACCATCTCCAGGTGCACCACTATTGGTGGTTATCTGAACGCCTGAAGTACGACCCATTAAGAGTTCCATGGGAGTTGAAATGTTACCCTTATTGAAATCCTTTGCACTAACAGTTGATACTGAACCGGTTATATCTTCGCGTTTTACCTGACCATAACCTATCACAACGATTTCTTCAAGGGTCTCAAAAGCTTCAAGAAGAGCAATATTGATTGCACTTCTACCATCAACATTCACCTCTTGGGTTTCATATCCTATGTATGAGAACACCAATGTAGAGTTGGAAAAGGCCTTAATTGAGTAGCTACCATTAACATCGCTGCTAGTACCAGTTGTAGTACCCTTGACCATTATTGTAACTCCAATTAAAGGAACACCCTCTGTGGCAGAGGTTACTTTTCCCGTTACTGTTATTTCCTGTGCCCATGCTGTTGAAGTGAATAGCATGAGCAGAAGAAAATACGAAATTCTTCTTAGTAAAGTTGTTTT
Organism: uncultured Rikenellaceae bacterium; assembly: GCA_964397135.1. Taxonomy (GTDB): domain Bacteria; phylum Bacteroidota; class Bacteroidia; order Bacteroidales; family Tenuifilaceae; genus MWFE01. The sequence goes on along the minus strand of CAYNHM010000001.1, from coordinate 177,622 downwards.
CTGCTTCATGTTTTAATAATGTTTGGTTTTAGAATAAAGAATTCAGCTACTTTTTTCCTTTAAAAAACTTGCCCACAATTTACGAAAAATATAACCTTAAATCAATGTAATGTTAACATAAAAAGCAATTTAATCTATGCAAACGATTCCACAATCGATTGAAAAAAAGCACATTTTTGAATTTCTTTATTAAGTTAATCTATGTTTTACTAAGAAAACTAAAATGCTTGTTCAATAAACAGTAAATAGCTATCTTTGGTAGAGTTAAAATGCTTATTTAAATGGCTATTATATGAAATCGCCTAATGTAACCATAAAAGATATTGCAAGGGAACTGGGAATAAGTCCTTCGACTGTTTCGCGAGCTCTTAAAGATCACCCTGATATCAGTAAGTCTACCAAAGAACTGGTTAATAAATTGGCTGCTGAAATGAATTATCGTCCGAATCCCATTGCTCTTAGTCTTCGCAATAGAAGAAGTAATGTAATTGGTGTAGTTATCCCTGAAATTGTTCATTATTTCTTTTCATCGGTTATCAGTGGGATCGAAAAGGTTGCAAATGAACATGGATATAGTGTTATGGTTAGTCAGTCAAGTGAAAAGTATGAAAAAGAGGTGGAGGTATGCCAAACTTTTCTTCATAGCATTATCGATGGCCTATTAATATCCGTTTCAAAAGAAACGGAAGAATACGAACATCTCAAAATACTTGACGAAGAAGGCATTCCAATTGTTTTTTTCGATAGAATCATCGAGGGTTTCGAATCGGATTGTGTGGTAATAGATGATTATAAGGGTGCTTATCAGGCAACAGAGCATTTAATTGTTGAGGGTAGGAGAAAAATCATTCATTTTGCAGGACCGCCTAATCGCCTTATAAGTAAGAATCGCCTTAAAGGATATATTGATGCACATAAAAATAACGGGGTTGTAATAGATGAATCTCTTATAATTCAGTGTGATGAATTTCAAAAAGCCATTGAAATTACTCAACAGCTTATTGACAATAAAGTTAGGTTTGATGCAATTTTTACTGTAAATGATTTTACCGCTGCGGGTGTGATTAAAACACTCAGAAGCAATAATGTAAACATTCCCAAGGAAGTTTCTGTTGTTGGATTTGGTAATGATTACATTGCCGAAATGGTTGAACCAACTCTTACAACAGTTTTGCAACCAGGTTTTGCTATGGGAGAAAAGGCTATGCAAATGCTAATCAATCGTATAAACCAAATTACCCCACTAGATTATAAGAAAGAAGTTCTCCAAACGCAATTAGTTATTAGGAATTCTTCTAAAACCAGATATTAAAATATTTATCTTTTTTTTATTTTAAGAATATACTTTTCGTAAACGATTGAAATGGCATTTTTATACAAAATTGCTTAAATCTCAAAGTATTTTGAAAGCGAATAAGTTGCATTTTCTAAATAATCATTATATATTTGACCAGCTACTTCTTCCCTTTTTTAAACTTGTTCCAAACCTGGGATAAGATTACTATTATTTATTTTTAACATAAAAAAACTGTCATGACCAAACGTCCTCGTTTATCATTTTGGCAGATATGGAACATGAGCTTCGGGTTCCTGGGCATCCAGTTTGGGTATGCCCTTCAGAATGCCAATGTAAGTCGTATATTTGAAACCCTTGGCGCAAATATTGACGCCATTCCCATTCTTTGGATTGCTGCCCCTGTTACTGGGCTTATCGTTCAACCAATTATTGGACACATGAGTGATAACACCTGGGGACGGTTGGGTCGTAGGCGTCCTTTCTTTTTAGTTGGAGCAATTCTTGCATCAATTGCGCTCATAATAATGCCAAACTCCCCATTGCTTTGGGTGGCTGCTGGAATGCTTTGGATACTAGATGCTTCCATAAACGTTTCCATGGAGCCCTTTAGGGCTTTTGTGGGAGATATGCTTCCCAGCGAACAGCGCACCAAGGGTTTTGCCATGCAAAGTTTCTTTATAGGAATAGGTGCTGTTGTGGCTTCAGCTTTACCATACATTCTTACCGAATGGGTTGGCGTGGCCAACACAGCCCCTGAGGGACACATCCCACCATCTGTTAAATGGTCTTTTTATTTGGGTGCAATAGCCTTTTTTGGTGCTGTTATATGGACCATAATTAGGACAAAGGAATATTCGCCACAAGAGCTAAAGGCTTTTGAAGAAGCCGAACAAGCAGAAGTAAAAGAAAAAACTGGCTCCGAAGCTATTGTTCAGCATTTTGAACATCCTGGCTCTTACTTCTTAAAACACAGCTTTATTTGGCTTTTGTTTGGTATTATTCTTTCGCTTGGTGTAAAGTTCTTTAAACTCGATCCTAAGCTTTTTATCGTTACCGTTGGAATAGTTGCCTTTGGGATAATTCAGCTTATAGTTGGCTTACTGAAAAAAGCTAATAAGCATCAAGGGGGATTGGCTGTGGTGATCAACGACCTGTTCAATATGCCCAAGACAATGGGACAACTTGCTGTGGTTCAATTTTTCAGCTGGTTTGCCCTTTTTGCCATGTGGATATATACTACTGCTGGTGTTACTAGCCATATCTATGATATGAAAATCTCTCAGGGAGAATTTAATCAGCTTAAAATAGAACAGCAGCGACTACTTACGCAAAAAGATAGCGTTGAAACTGATTTCCGATTTGAAGTTTTCGATAGTGAGCTACAAAAAATACAATCACATTTTGATAAAGGTAAATCAGAAGTAGCAGTTCCTGTTCGTATGCTTAATCTTTTTCTAAAAGAAAGCCAAAGTAACGAGGAAAACAAGGGTGGTTTATATGATAACGTTTACCAAATTGACGAAGGGTTGTTCGAAAGATTTATAGTAATACTTAAAGAATACAATACTGGAGCCAATTGGGTAGGTATTTGCTTTGCAACTTACAATGGTTTTGCTGCAGTTGTAGCATTTTTGTTAGTAATTCTTGCAAAATATACTAGTCGCAAAATAACTCATGCAATATCACTTGTAGCAGGTGGAGTAGGTCTTATTTCAATATTTTTTGTATCAAATCCAAACATGATCTTGGTTTCAATGCTTGGAGTTGGTTTAGCTTGGGCTAGCATCTTATCAATGCCATATGCTATACTTGCGGGTGCACTTCCCTCTAATAAAATGGGTACCTATATGGGAATATTTAATTTCTTTATTGTAATCCCTCAGATTCTTGCTGCTAGTATCCTTGGTTTCTTTGTGGGGACTGTTTTTGGTGGGCAAGCAATATACTCACTTATTCTTGGTGGTGCTTCTATGTTCATAGCTGCGTTTATGGTCCTTTTTGTAACCGATAGGGACGATGTGGTTGCGCATACATAAATAAATTTTCATATGAATAATAATTTTAAGAAACGTCTGCAACATCAACAATAAATATTTGAAAAACAACTTAAAATAATATTATAATGAACCCATACCTAAAACACGATGAATGGTGCATAATTGAAGAAGGGTTTAATTCTGAGAACACTCGGGCATCAGAAAGCATCTTTAGCATTGGAAACGGTGCCATGGGTCAAAGAGCTAACTTCGAGGAGAAATACAGTGGATCAACCCTGCAGGGTAGCTATGTGGCTGGTGTATATTACCCCGATAAAACCCGCGTAGGTTGGTGGAAAAATGGTTACCCTGAGTACTTTGCCAAGGTAATCAACTCAACCAATTGGATTGGAATTGATATTGAAATCAACGGAGAACCTCTTGACCTGGCAAACTGTAGTATTGAAGAATTTCGAAGGGTACTCAATATGAAGGAGGGATACCTTGAAAGGTCCTTTATCTGTGAAAATTCTGCGGGTATTAAACTTGCTGTGAATTCAAAGCGCTTCTTAAGCATGGCAAATTCCGAGATTGGAGCAATACGATACAATGTAAAAGTACTTAACGCGGATATCGATTTTTCTATTACTCCTTACCTTGATGGTGATGTTCATAACGAAGACTCCAACTATGGGGAGAAATTCTGGGATGAAGTGGAACGAAAAGTGGAAGCCAAGCAAGGGTTTATTGTATCGAAAACTCGTAAACTCGACTTTCATGTAGGTCATGGTATGCGTTATTCATTTTATCTAAATGGAGAGCGATTATCGATTGATCCACAGGTTATTGATAATCCAATGTACGTGGGTTGTCGGTTATCGATCAGGCTTAATGCTGGGGATGAGGTTGAGTTTTACAAATATGCAGCGGTTATTTCGAGTCTTAATCACGAAAAGGGAATGTTTTCCCGGATTATTACTCAACTTCTCGACTTGGCAACATCAAAGGGATATACACAGTTACTTAAAGAGCATATTGAGGCTTGGGAAGAGATATGGATGCACAGTGATATTACAATTGAAGGCGATGTGGCTGCACAGCAAGCCATTCGCTTTAACATTTTCCAGCTTAGCCAAACCTACACCGGAAAAGACGAAAGGCTTAACATTGGTCCAAAAGGTTTTACAGGCGAGAAGTATGGTGGTTCAACGTATTGGGATACTGAGGCATATTGTTTACCCTTTTACATGATCACTCATGGTCAAAAGGTTGCACGCCAACTCTTGCTGTATAGATATAAACAGCTGGGCAAAGCCATTGAAAATGCCCAAAAGCTAGGCTTTACTGATGGTGCTGCGCTTTTTCCAATGGTTACCATGAATGGTGAAGAATGTCACAACGAGTGGGAAATTACCTTTGAGGAGATTCATCGCAACGGTGCTATTGCCTTTGCTGTTTATAACTACGTTCGCTATACAGGTGATAAGAACTACCTTGCCAACTTTGGTTTGGAATTGCTTATTGGCATTGCCCGATTCTGGGCGCAAAGGATTAATTTCTCGCAGGAGAAAGGCAAATACGTAATGCTAGGAGTGACTGGTCCTAACGAGTATGAGAACAACGTCAACAATAACTGGTACACCAACTATATTGCATGCTGGTGCATGGAGTATGCTGCCGAGGGTGTTGAATATGTAAAGGAAACAGATGCTGAAAAGTACAAAGCCTTAGCTACAAAAATTTCATTCAACGAGTCAAAGGAATTAACCAAGTGGAAGGAAATTCGCGAAAACATGTTCTTCCCTGTTGATCAAAAGTTGGGTGTCATTCTACAACAGGAGGGTTACATGGACAAGGAACAGATTCTTGTGAAGGATCTCGATCCCAAAAATCGTCCGATTAACCAGAAATGGAGTTGGGATAGAATCCTCCGTTCTTGCTTTATTAAGCAGGCTGATGTGCTTCAGGGAATGTACTTCTTCGAGGAAAAATTTGATTTGGAAACTATTCGTAAGAACTTTGAGTTCTACGAGGCTCGTACGGTCCACGAATCATCTCTTTCACCATGTGTTCATTCCGTTCTTGCAGCAAAAATTGGGAATATTGATAAAGCTTATGAACTTTACCTTCGCACTGCTCGTCTTGATCTAGACGATTACAATCACGAGGTGAAAGAAGGATTGCATATCACCAGCATGGCTGGTACATGGATTTCAATTGTTGAAGGCTTTGGAGGTATGAGATTAAAGAATGATATGCTGAATTTTAATCCATTAATACCTGCACAATGGAAATCGTATAGCTTCAAGGTATGTTTCCGCGATAATGTGCTGAAAGTAGATGTTACAAGTAAGAATATTTCTATTACAAATGAAGAAGGTCCTTCGCTGTCGCTGGTGGTATTTGATTCACAATATAGTTTAGGATCTAATTCTAAGGTTAATATTGATAGGTAAATACTATTTTTTATATAAATCCTTGAGATTTCTGCTTTGGTGGAAATCTCTTTTTTATTCTTTCTCAGATTAATCAAAACTCTACCTTTGTAAAATGTGGAAAGAGTTTAAATTGCCCATAAACAATTCAATTCCTTTAGGCGACAAGCTTTGTCGATGGATGAAATCTCAGAAATATGGTTTGGTACTTCTGAGCAATAACTATCAGTATCGAAATCCTTTACAGAAGCGATTACAACAATACCAACTGCTAGCAGGTTTGGGAGTGGTGAAAATAATATCTCCAACTTCAGATTATTTTCAGATTCTTAAAAATGAAGTCGATAAGAGAAATTGGCTCTTTGGGTATCTTGGCTATGATCTGAAGAATAGCATCGAAAAGCTTAAATCTGAAAAACCAGACATGTTAGGTTTCCAGGATATGTTTTTCTATGTACCCCAAGTAGTTTTTGCTTTAACCAATGATGCTCTAACCTTGCACTATCATTCCGATTTTTATAACCATAAATCTGTCAGGGATTTATTTCATGAAGTATTGGCTTCACCGCAGGTCGATGGTCAAAACGATAAGAATATCAAAATTAATGTACGTTACAAAAAACATGAATACATAGATACAATTCAAAAAGTATTGCAACACATTCAACGTGGTGATATTTACGAGATGAATTTATGTCAGGAATTCTATGCATCACCTTACATAATAAATCCTTACGAAACTTTTATACATTTGAATGCCATATCTCCAACCCCATTTTCTGCTTTCGGACGATTCGATGATAAGTTTTTACTTTGTGCTAGTCCAGAACGTTACCTAAGGAAGATTGGAGATAAAATTGTTAGTCAGCCAATTAAAGGTACAATTCGAAAGGGCAACACACATGCTGAGAATACTCTTTTAATGCAACAGCTAAGAACTGATGAGAAAGAACGTGCTGAGAATATAATGATAGTGGATTTAGTTCGAAATGACCTTTCTCGGGTAGCACAACGATCTACCGTTAAGGTTGATGAGCTGTGCGGCATATATCCTTTCCAGCAAGTTAGCCAGATGATATCCACCGTATCGTGCAAGCTAAAGGAAGAGAAGCATCCAGTGGATGCTATAATGGCCACTTTTCCCATGGGGTCAATGACAGGTGCTCCAAAGGTTAGGGCAATGCAGCTTATCGAGCAGTACGAGCGAAGCAGGCGTGGGCTTTTCTCAGGTGCTGTGGGATACTTTTCACCTAAGGGCGATTTCGATTTCAACGTGGTGATACGAACATTGCTGTACAATGCCACTTTAAAATATTTTTCTTTCACTGTTGGTGGAGCTATAACGGCCAACTCAATTCCCGAAAAGGAATATGAAGAGTGCTTGCTAAAAGCAAGCGCAATAGCCAAGGTACTTGGTATTGCTAATTTTTAGGTAACTTGCATTTTTTTCAGATTGTATAATACTTCATCAGGAATGAGAATAAAATTTCGAAGTTTTATCGAAAAGCATCAACTTGTTGGTTTTGGTGAAAAATTTTCTCTTGCAGTAAGTGGAGGGGTGGATTCTATGGTGATGCTAAACCTATTCCATGAATGTGGTTACAGTTTTTCTGTGCTTCATTGTAACTTTTTGCTTCGCGGACAGGAATCGGAAGAAGATGAGAAACTTGTTAGAAAAACATGTAAAGATTTGCAATTGGAATTGTTTGTTAAACGATTTGATACAGCTGAGTATGCTCAACGGAAAAACATTTCGATTCAGGTTGCAGCAAGGGAGTTAAGGTATGGTTGGTTTAGTGAGATTTGTAAAGATAAGGGATTTGCATTGGTAGCTGTGGCTCACAACCGCAACGACATCGCCGAAACAATGCTAATAAACCTATGTCGTGGTACTGGACTAAAAGGGTTAACGGGCATAAAACCAAGGTTCGATGTTATAATTAGACCATTGCTCTTTGCCAGTCGTGATGATATCATGAAATATGCAAAAAAGAAGAGAGTTGAATTTAGAGATGACTCATCCAATACTAATGTAAAATATGCAAGAAATCGTATTAGACATAAGGTGATTCCCGAACTTGAAAAGATCAACGCAGGAGTGGTTGAGAACCTATATTCAACTTCCATTTTGCTGGGTCAAGCGTGGGAAGCAATAGGAGAGAGGCTGATAAAACTAAAGGAGGATATTTGTAAATACAATGATGACGAAATTTACTACTCTATTCATAAGCTTACTAAAGAACCATTACGACAGATTTTTTTAGTTGAGGAGTTAGTTAATTATGGGTTCTCTACAGCACAGGTCATTGAAATAGAAAAGTCACTGTTCTCTCAATCGGGTAAGGTTTTCCTTTCAAATAATTATAGATTAATAAGAGATAGAGAATATCTGATTGTTTCCCCAATATTACCTATAGAAATTGCAGCTATTGATGTTACTGCCGATACTCAAAGTATTGAATATCCATTAAATATGACATTTGAGGGAAGAACTATTGGTAAAGATTTTGAATTTCCCAAGTCAAATAGTATTGGCGTATTCGACATGGAAAAGATTACTTTTCCCATTACACTTCGTCTTTGGAAGGAAGGCGATAGGTTTATTCCGCTAGGCATGAAAGGAAGAAAGAAAGTCAGTGATTTCCTAATTGATCAGAAGGTGCCCTTACACTGCAAAGAAAAAGTTTACGTAATGGAGTCCAGTGCCGAAATTATTTGGGTAGTGGGTTATAGGATTGATAATCGTTGTAGAGTAACTGATAAGACCAAAAGAGTTTTTATGGCCACTTTAGTTGAACATCGTACGTAAAACCACTTTACACCCGACTATATATAAAGGAAACAAACTACTTAGGTGTTACGTGTAAGTGCTTGCAACTCGCAACCTTTCCCTACCGAAAAGAGCTTAAGGAAAACCTACTCCAAAACCCTAATCAATCTTCTCTAACAACCTCAATTACCACAATCTCAGGTCTGTTGCCAACCCTTACGGGTGGGCCCCAGGTTCCAAAACCATTGGATACATAAATAAAGGTGTTTTCAATCTGTTTAAGACCTCTGCTGACCTCAAAGATTGCTCTTGTAATATAATTGAATGGAAATAGCTGCCCATGGTGAGTATGTCCAGATATCTGGAGGTCAATTCCATTTTCAACAGCTTCGTTCAAATCGTATGGTTGATGATCTAAAAGAATTGTGTAATGATTATTATCAATGTTTTCTGTTATTTTTTTTAAGGGTTTTCGAATGATTCCACCCATTATTTTTGCTTGACGATCCTCCCTACCCACAATATTCATAATCCCATTAACAGAAATAGATGTATCACGAAGAACCTGAACACCATGATTTTCTAGGTAGGTAACAGCAGGATCAACCCCACCAATATACTCATGATTTCCAGTTACAGCATAAACACCAAGAGGAGCAGATAGTTGGCTCAAGAACTTGCCCATATCGTTCTTTATCACAGGTCCTAGGTCTTCATCGAATATATCACCTGGAAGTAGAATAATATCAGGGTTTTGTGCGTTCATTAAATTCACAAATCTTTTGAGACGTCCATTTGAAATTAAGGTTCCTAGGTGTATATCTGAAGCTGCTCCAATTCGAAGTTTAGAATATCCCTCAATGCTCTTTTTTGTAGCAATAGATATTTGATTAACCCTTGGATAGAGTGCATTAATATATCCCCCAAGCAATATAAATGCTGTTGCTGTATATATACCTATGGTAATTTTCTTAAAAAGTTCAGGGTTTACTTTTGGATCAAAACTATAATTGAAGCCAAATAATGGATAAATCAACCTGATAATATCAGTAAAAATGAACATTAGAATTAAATATACCATTGCTCCAAGCCAAAAAGATCCAACTTTTACAATAAGATCTGACCCTGTAGAAGGCAATACTCGCTCAAGAAATCGACCCAATGGGTAAGATATTGCAAAAAAAATAAATAGAATTTTGTTGAAATTACCAATCCATCCTTCAATATCGAAAACAGGTTTAGTGTGCTTATAAATATAAACATTAACCAATGTGAGTACTACTGTAACTATGGTAAAGAAGAGCACCATTGCCATTCGGTTTTTCATTATCATTGATAACTATTATGTTTTTTTAAAGATTGGCTAAATTATAGTATTTAATTTTTCTTTAACAAGAACTCGTAGGTTTTGTTCTAAGTATTATTTACAATATTTTATTATAAAAGAATACACATAACTTTTTTTACTATTTTAGTAGGTTATTGAATTGGGTTCATATTACAAGCGATGGCCAAAGAAAACCAAGATGATAGAGTAAAACAAAACCATCGGAAATCGAAAGGTTTGAAGTTCGGAGATGGTGAAGAAAGGCTAAAAAGAATCCTTGATAATGCTGGGAGCGGTATTTATATTGTTCAGGGTGGAAAAATTGTTTTTCACAATCACCATTTCTCAAAACTTACAGGTTATTCATCAAGAGCACTGATGGAGATGGATTTTATTGATCTTGTTCACCCAAAGGATAAAAAGCTCATTAGGTTGATTTTTAGCAATGATTTTAGGGAGATTAATCTTAAGCAATCCCGTTCCTATACTTTTAGGATTAGCCATAGAAACGGAGAATTAAGGTGGTTTAAATCAAATGTATCCATAATAGATTGGAACGGACTACCAGCCCTTCTGGATAGCTGTTTCGATATAACTCATCAAAGGGATATTGAGCAAAAGCTTATGGAGGAAGAGCAGAACTTCCGACTGCTTGTTAATGCCTTTGAAGATATGGTTTTTATCATCAGTAAACGTTCTGCAATAATACAAGCAAATAAAAGTGTATTCAATTATCTTAAGCTTGAAGAACATCAACTTCTACTAAAAAACTTCTCTACCTTATTTCCAATTTCTGAGAGGGAAGAGGTTCGAAAAGCTGTAGTACAAGCTTTTTCTGGTAGTAGAATTCTTATTTCTGGTAATCTTGAAACCGAAGGGGGTAAGTTTATACCCGTTGAAACTCGTCTATTCAATGGAAATTGGAGCCAAAAAGAGGTGGTTTTTGCCATTTGCCAGGATATTTCAGTACGCCTTGAAGCTGAACGTATTGTCAAACTTTCGGAGGAAAAGTTTAGCAAAGCCTTTGACAATAATGCTGTAATGATGACAATAACTACCCTTGATGAGGGTGTGTATCTTGATGTGAATGAAACTTTTCTTAACACAGTTGGGCTTGGGAGGCATGACGTGATTGGAAAACAATCTAGTGAATTGAATATATTTCCAGATATTGATCGAAGGGAAGAACTAAAGCAATTAATTGTCAAAGACGGTAAGGCTCAGAACATAGAAACAACTATTCTTAATAAGAATGGCGAAACGTTAATATGTCTTTTTTCGGCAGAAATGATCGACATTCAAGATACCCAGTGTATTTTAATGGTAATGAGTGATATAACTCAGCGAAAGTTGGCGCAGGAAAAAATTCAACAAAGCGAACTGCGCTTTCGCCAACTTGGTGAGTTACTCCCTGAAATGGTTTTTGAAGTTGATGCTAAGGGTTATATAACCTTTGCAAATAATTACCTTCTCTCATTTTTTGGATTAACACCCGATAGTATTAACAGAAGGATTGAAATAAGTACATTTTTTGAGAAAAAAAGCCAAAAAATAATTAACAGCTACATTAAACAAAGTCATTTGGAACCCCATCTGCCTTCAGTTGAGTTAGTTGCCATTAAGAATAAAAAACAACAAGTTCCTGTGTTAACCCATATTACTGCTATTGTTGAAAAAGGGAAAGTAAATCGTTTTATGGGTATAATGGTTGATATTACTAACCAAAAGCATCAGGAACAAGAACTTATTAAAGCAAAAGAACTTGCAGAGGAAGCATCAAAGGCAAAGGAACAGTTTCTGTCCATTATGAGCCACGAAATTCGTACTCCTATGAATGCAGTTATTGGCATGGCAAATATTTTGCTTCAAGAAGACCCCATGGATTATCAGCTGGAAAATTTAAAAACCTTGCGGTATTCTGCTGAAAACCTCATGTCCTTACTAAATGATATTCTTGATTTTAACAAAATCGAAGCAGGTAAGCTAAAGTTTTTTCGTTCTTCCTTTAGTCTACAATCATTGCTTAAGGGTTTACATAGCAGCTTTAAGCATGTTGCCATAAAAAAGGGCATTGAGCTAAAACTTGAATTTGATTATAATATCCCTGAAAATTTAATAGGTGATTCTGTTAGGATCAACCAAATTCTCACCAACCTTGTTAGCAATGCCATAAAGTTTACAGAAAAAGGAGAAGTAGTTGTTAAGGTTCAGCTTATTAAAGAAACCAAAAGATCTGTTTCGGTGTTCTTTTCCGTTTCTGATTCAGGAATTGGAATCCCTCCGGAAAAACAACAGATAATTTTTCAGGAATTTACTCAGGCTAATCTTGAAACAACACGTAAATACGGTGGTTCAGGATTAGGATTAGCCATATCAAAACAGCTTGTTATGCTGCTGAAAGGAAAAATAGAGGTTAAGAGCCAATATGGTAAGGGTTCAGAATTCTTTTTTACACTGTGCTTCAATAAATCCAAAGCCTCAGTTAAAGATAAACAATTGGATAAGGAGGTTGTTACATTCCCCGAAAGGGAAGGAAAACCTTTTAAGATACTTGTTGTTGAGGATAATGAAATTAATTCAATGATTGCACTAAAATTCCTGAAAAATTGGGGATTTTTAGCAGAGCTCGCAGAGGATGGCATGGAAGCAATTGAAAAGGTTAAAAAAGAAGATTTTGATCTTATTCTAATGGACTTAGAAATGCCCGTAATGAGCGGTTATGAAGCTGCAGTGCAAATACGAAAACTTACTGATCCAAGAAAAAACAGAATACCCATAATTGCCCTTACTGCATCTGCAATGCTTGATATTCAAACAAGAATCTTTAACATTGGCATGAATGGTTTTATTTTAAAACCCTTTAACCCACAAGAATTGAAGAAAAAAATTGCATTGTTACTCGAAGCGCAGTAAACTAATCGACCTGAATAATCGTTTCTATAATAATTAACAGGAAATATTCATTGTAAATGGATATCAAATATTAAATAATTGAAATATAATGATAAAGGCTTTATTACATATACTTTTTCTTTTATTGCTTCCATTTCTATTAAAATCTCAGTCAGTTGATATTTTGGTAAATGTTTTACAGGGTTTCTCTCCCCAGGCTAAACTATATATATTCAATGGTACAGATTTGAATCTGGTTGATTCAACAAGTCAGATAAAGCCAGGCGTTTATGCTTTTTCTCTACCATCAGGCTATAAACAAGGTTTATACCGCATAAGTATTGGTAAAGGAATTTCCATTGACTTTGTAGTGTCCGATGAGCCATTGATTGATATTTCAACTGTTGTTTTTGCTCCTGAAGATAGCCTTAAATCGAAATATTCTCAAGAGAATAATATTTACTGGAAATATCAGAAAGAAAAGAAAAGAAGTTCACAAATTAATTGGTTGTTAAATTCTCTTATTGATTTTTATCCCGATTCAATAATGTTCCATCACCTGCTCGTTAAAGAGACGGAAAATCATAATAGAGAACTTTATGAATTGGCAAAAACTACTTACCAACGAAACCCCAACTTATTTTCAGCTAAATTAATACTAACCGAACAACCCCCTTTTAGTCAAAGCTACCTTTATGATTATGAAAATGTTAAACTTATTAAGGAGATATGGTGGCAGAATATCGACTTACTCGATACCCGTTTGCTTAACTCACCCTTTTTAGCGAATCGTTTATGGAGATACATTGAGCTGATATTTAGTGATGATTTTGATATGGAAGAGCAGGAAGAATCTTTTATTAATGCTATTTCTGAGCTTATGCAAATGGACATGCATGTTGAAATTAAGAATTATTTCAGAGCTGTTCTAATTGATGGGTTTGCCAAATCTGATTATCAGGTTGTTGTTGATTTTCTTGAAACGGATGATTTTAATGGATTAAAGCCTATTAGGGAAGCAGGCATTGGTAATTACCATGAAAAGTCGCCACGGATAAAGGTAGGAGACAAGGCATACGATTTTTTTATTTATAATACTGATATTAAAAGAGTTAAACTTTCTAAATTAAAGTCTAAGTATAAACTATTAGTTTTTTGGTCTACGTGGTGTCCTCATTGCATTGAGGCGTTGCCCAAAATTGCCAAGATTTACGAAAAGTATTCAAATGAAGATTTTGAGGTTATTGCTATTTCAATCGATGATGACAAAAATCTTTGGCAGGAATACGTAAAAAAACTTAACCTCAATTGGATAAATATTTGTGAACCATATACTTCAGACAGTAAAATGCTTATGATGTATAACGTAGAAGAAACCCCTAAGATGTATCTATTATCAAACGATTTAACTATAATTTCACGACCTGCTACAATAAGACAATTAGAGGTAAAACTTCGACGACTAACTAATTAATTTTAAACCTTTTAAATTGTAATTGCTATACTTAATTTATTCACATAATTTTTCAAAATATATAAAGCGTTAATCTTATGTTTTCTTTAAATAATAAAACAATACCCATTGTAAGCTTTTTAATTGGAATATTAACCTTTACATCATGTATTGAATATAAAATTATTAGTATTCAAACACTTAAGCCATCAGAACTGGCGATATCCAGCGACTTTTCCCATCCAATTATTGTTGCCAGCATATATAAAGGGATCGAAGGTGTAGAAGAAAGCATGGCGCAAGCGGCCATTGATAGTACAGCGGCTGTAGAGGCAGCTTTTGTTCTTTCCGAAAACCTGTTTGATACACCTTGGTACCAAGGATTAGAAATACCCACAAGGATTTTCTTTCGTGACGATGCTTCACAATTCATACTTCCATTCCCCTGGAAAACAGTTGAAGGACTTGCAGCAGAAGACAATGCCGATTTAGTCATCTCATTGGAATATATCAAAATTAAACCAACAACTCAAAGTTATTCATACTGGGATGGTTATATGAACAAATATTACGGCTCTTTAACCATGGGTATTTATGGATTCTGGAGAGTGTACGATCTAAAAAAGCGAAAAGTTGTTGCCGACTACTTGTACAAAGATACTCTGATCTGGGATCAATCTGATTATACAAGAGTCAGAATTGGCGAGCAGCTACCTGGCTTTTTTTCTGCTGCTAAATACTGTGGATACATTACTGGAAGTGAGTTTGCCAAACAAATTGCTCCTTCGTGGATGGATGAGCAAAGATTATACTATACAAAAGGTTCAAAGCATATGAGAAAAGCAGTCGAATTTGTTCAGTACAATCAATGGTTAGATGCTGCATCACAATGGCAGAAAGTGATTCAAGATCCCAAGACAAAACCAGAAATCGCAGCCAAAGCAGCATTCAATATGGCTTTAGCCAATGAAATGAAAGGGAATTTTGATATTGCCATGGAATGGTTGATTAAATCACAAGAATTTACCAATATTCCTGAAGTAACATGGTATAAAAGGATTTTAGAGTTAAGGATACAGGTAATGGAAAAACTTTAAATGTTATCTTCAATGACAATCAACAAACTATCAAATGCTCTATTTACTCTGTAACATAAAAAACATATGCACTTCCTTTATTATCTTTTTATATTTCTAATATTATTCAGCTTTATTGTTGAAATATTTCTTGATTTTCTTAATGTTAGACATAGAAGTAGACCAATTCCAGATTTACTAAAAGATGTTTATCCACCCGAGCGTTACAAAATTCAACAGAATTACGATGTTGAGAATACAAAGTTTAACCTTATTCAGAAATCATTAGGAATATTGCTAATTCTTGGTGTTATTATCACTGGGGGTTTTGGATGGCTTCACGGTTGGATAATGCAATTCAATTTTAATTCAATAGTTACAACTGTACTTTTTTTTACCATTATTGGGGCTATTTCTAGCATTATTTCGCTTCCATTTTCAGTATGGGATACATTTGTGATAGAGGAGAGGTATGGTTTTAATAAAACATCAGCCAAGTTGTTCATTTTTGATTTTATTAAATCGCTACTTCTCACAATAATAGTTGGAGGAGGGTTACTGGTTCTGGTTACTTGGTTGTTTTATCGAACAGGAGATTGGTTTTGGATTCTTGGGCTATGTGTAATGGTAGTATTCTCTTTTATTGCAAATGTTCTTTACTCTAAGGTAATCGTTCCGTTATTCAATAAGCAAGAGCCTTTAGAAGAGGGAAACCTACTTGAGTCCATAAAAGAATTTGGTAAAAAGGTTGGTTTTCCCCTAAACAAGGTATTTGTCATTGACGGATCCAAAAGATCTACAAAGGCAAATGCATATTTCACAGGATTTGGAAAAAGCCGTAGGGTAGTTCTGTTCGATACACTTATTGAAAAGTTGGATCAGAAAGAGGTTTTAGCTGTTCTTGCCCATGAAATAGGTCATTATCGAAGGAGACACATTTGGATAAACATGACCATTGGAGTTGTTCAAGCGGCTATCTTTATGTATCTTTTTAGCCGATTATCAACAAATACAGAGGTTTCAGGTGCTTTGGGTTATAATGATGCATCAGAGCCAATATTCCATTTAGCAATAATTGGTTTTGCCATACTATACAGCCCAATTGAAAGTATTATCGGACTATTTACACATTGGTTAAGCCGAAGAATGGAATATCAGGCCGATGCATTTGCTACTATTCATGGATTGGGTAATGATCTCATAAATGGTCTGAAAAAAATATCTGCCGAAAACCTATCCAATCTGACACCACATCCAACTTACGTCTTTGTTAATTATTCGCATCCTACCCTTTTACAACGCATACAAAAAATCTTAACTCTGAATAAGAATTGACTTAACTAAAGAAAAGTTATATGCAAGAAAAATAATAAATTTGCAAGCCAGAAAACGCCTCTTTAGCTCAGCTGGTAGAGCAGCTCATTCGTAATGAGCAGGTCGTGGGTTCGAGTCCCATGAGAGGCTCAATTTAGTTTTATCTTTAATAAAAAAATCCTACCGTCAAAGTTTTTTACTTATATTTTTGTAAACCATTGCATTGTCTTTCTTTAAATGATTTATCATGAATGCTGCAATAATAATAATTGGGCAAGAAATACTTATAGGTCAAATAGTTGATACAAATTCTTTCTGGATTGCGAGTCAACTAAATAGCATAGGTATTAACGTTCAGCGTATTATCTCAATTTCTGATTCAGAAGATGATATTATAAATACTTTAAACCAATCAATTAAAGAATATGATATTATAATTACAACAGGTGGACTCGGTCCTACTAGTGATGATATTACAAAACTTTCGCTTTGCAAGTTTTTTGGATGTAAATTAGTTGTCCATAAACAAACTTTACAAAAAATTGAGCAAATATTCTCTTCAAGGGGTTTACCCGTTACAGAACTAAATCTAAAGCAAGCCGAGGTACCAGAATCTTGTGAGCCGCTTCTAAATGGATTAGGAACCGCTCCAGGAATGTGGTTTAAAGTAAATAATTGTAATATTATTTCTTTGCCAGGCGTTCCGTTTGAGATGATGGCAATTATGCAGGAACATGTACTTCCTAGGATATTACAAACTAATAAAAAACATTATATTGTTCATAGAACTATCCATACCTTTGGACTTCCTGAATCTTTTTTAGCAGAAAAACTAAGCCGATGGGAGCAAGAGTTGCCTTCAAGTATACAGGTTGCATACCTTCCAAGCCCCATATCAATTCGTATAAGACTATCATCTACAGGAAATAATAAGAGTATTATTGAAACGTTAGTTCAAGATCAAATTGAAAAATTAAAGGCCATAATTCCTGAGTATTTATTTGGTTATAATGATGATACCATGGCATCAGTTATTGGCCATTTACTCAGGCAAAACAAATCTACACTTTCTGTGGCCGAAAGCTGCACCGGAGGAAAGATATCGAACCTAATTTCTGAGGTACCAGGAGCATCAGACTACTTCACAGGAAGTATAATAGCCTATTCCAATACCATTAAACAAAATGTTTTAGGAGTAGAAGAGAATTCATTGGTTAAACATGGTGCTGTTAGTCAGCAGGTTGTTAAGGCGATGGCTCAAGGAGTAAGAAAAATAATGGGAACTGATTACTCCATTGCAACATCGGGAATAGCCGGACCCGAAGGAGGAACAACAAAAAAACCTATCGGAACAATATGGATAGCTGTATCATCACCCCAAAAAACTATCTGTAAAAAGTTTTCTTTAGGGATGGATAGAGAAAGAAACATTTTACGAGGTTCAATTACAGCATTGAATATGCTTAGATTGCAGATTATGAATGAGCATAAGGTAAAACATGGTTAATCATATTAAGATGTTAACTTAAATGATGTTAAATATATAAAGCTTAATAAATCTTTCTAAAGAAATGCCTATATTTAAAAATATTAATTCATTAAATGAATATTCCAAAAGCATTAGTGTGTAAAATAATCCTTTTACTCTTTACTACAAATATTTTATTTGCAGGTAAAAAGGATTCCCTTTATATAGAGTTAGAACAGGCAAAGAACGATACAACAAGAGTAAAAATATGCTATTTGCTTTCTACGGAATATGAATCTACAATTCCTGATTCTGCATTTTTCTGGTTAAATAAAGGTCTTTCAATATCTCAAAAATGCACTAAAGCATCTATTGATTCTACTCTTTGCTATTACCATGCGGTAATCCTTACTTCTATTGGAAGGCTGAATGCAATTCTCAGCAAAGATTTAGATAATGCAAAAATTCTACTAGATTCAGGAGTTGCAGTTTTCAATCGATTGATTGAGGAATCACCAGGAAAATGGCTTGAAAGAAAGCTTCACAAGGGTTTATCTGTGAGTTATGGCATGCAGGGTAGAATTGCTTATAGCAGGGGAGATATAAAAAAGGCAACAGATTACTTTACTCAAACACTTATTATTTTAGAAAGGCTAAACGATAGAAGTGGTTCTGCTATGATGTACAATAACCTAGGTGTAATGCATAGGCTTCAGTCAAACTATGCAAAATCACTTTTTTACTTCCAAAAAGCATATGATGTATTTGATAGCTTCAATGATAGTACAAATGTAGCAGGGGTACTTGTTAATATTGGATCAGTTAGTGAGGACATTGGAGCCTTTGATAAATCATTGGAGAATTATCTAAAAGCACTTGATATTTTTAAAACAAGTAATCAGAAAAAAAACCTTGCTTCAACATTAGTAAATATTGGGAATGTTCTTGTAAGCTCAAAAAATACTTATGAAAGCATAAATTATTTTAAACAAGCTTTAGAGATTTATAAATATCTTGATGATAAAAAGGGTATTGCAGATGGCTACCAAAGCCTTGGAAATTGCTATAAAGATCTGAATAACATTGACACATCATATTATTACCTTTTTGAATCGAAGAAGGTTAATGAATTAATAGACAACAAAATAGGTTTAACTAATAATTACCAAGTTCTTGGAGAGGTTAACTTTTTTGAGAAAAAATATTCATCCGCTTTAAAAAACTTTACCATTGCCCTTACCATTGCAGAGGAAATAGGAATAAGCACTGCAAATACTAAAAATTTTATTGCTAAGGTTCATTATATTAGAGGAGATACAGTTCAAGCTCTTAAATGGGCTGATGATGCCCTTAAAGAGTCAACGAAGTTGGGATTAATTACTACACAAAAGGATATTTATGAAACGATGGTTGCTATTTATGAAAGAATGGGTAATCATCAATTAGCATTATATTATTATAAAAACTTTTTCAGCCTATACGATAGCATTCTATCACGAGATCGTTCACATAAATTCGCTGAATTGGAAACCCTTTATCAATTAGAGCAGAAAGAAAAAGCGATCGCATCCCTTGAAAAAGAGAAAGCAATTAGGGAGTTTGAACTGAAAGAGGCAGAAAATACAATTTACTGGCAACGGATACAATCCTATTTTTCCCTAGGTGTAATGGTTCTTCTAATTGTAATACTTTTCCTGCTTTATCATCAATTCAGAATAAAGCGCACAACGAATAAATCCCTAAAGCAGCAAAACACTGAGATTCAACAAAAAAATGAGGAAATAACTGCCCAAAAAGAAGAAATAGAATTGCAACGTAATGAAATGGAACGCCAAAAGGAGTTACTAAAGGAAAAAAGCGAGCAACTTGAACGTTTTAATTGGTTGCTAATTGATAGCATTGATTATGCTTCGAACATTCAATCCGCTTTGCTTCCATCAGAAACTGTTTTCTCAAATTTCTTTCAAGAGCATTTTATAATTTTTTACCCCAAAGATGTAGTTAGTGGTGATTTTTATTGGGCTTATCCTAAAGAAAACAATATAATTATTGCTGTTGCCGACTGTACTGGGCACGGAGTACCAGGAGGTTTTATGAGTATGTTAGGCATCTCAGCGCTTAATGATCTAATAAGTAAAGAAATAACCGAACCTTCTGCTATAATCAATAATCTTAGATTGATAATTATTGATTCTTTTAAGCAAACAGGTAAGATAGGAGACCAGCAAGATGGAATGGATATTTCAATAATTAGCTATACAAAGGGAAATGACTATATTGAATTTGCTGGAGCAAACCAACAACTTTTATTGGTTAGAGAAAATTTTGAACTTGGTAGATATGAGCTGAATGAACTTAAAGGTGAAAAAATGCCAGTATCATTTCATCCCAAAATGAGACCGTTTACCACCCAAAAAGTTAATGTGCAAACAAATGATCAAATTTTCCTATTTACCGATGGTTTCCGTCATCAATTGGGCGGGCAAGGATTTGCACAAAAATATGGAAAAGAGAATTTTAAAAAGTTAATACTGGAAAATACACATAGAGAAATGGAGCATCAAAAAAACGTTATTGAAGACACTTTCTTCCGTTGGATATCTGACAAAGATCAACTTGATGATATTACAATTATTGGTTTAAAAATATAAAAACCTTGGATGAGTATGCATACAATAATTCTAAAAGATTTATTATATTCTATTGTTAATCAGTATTTTACTCTTTGCTTCCTTTCTTTTTTGTAGATTTAACAGACTTCTTAACAATCTCAATATTAATCTCATCCTTTTCTTTATCTAAGCCAACAAGAATGGTATCTCCAACTTGTATTTCACTTTTTATTATTACTTCAGCCATTTCATCTTCTAGATATTTCTGAATGGCTCGTTTAAGTGGACGGGCACCATATTGGACATCGAAACCTTTTTCTGCAACAAAATCTTTTGCATCATCTGTAAGTTCAATGTTATATCCAAGGTTCACAACTCTCTCATACAGTCCTTTAAGTTCAATGTCAATGATTTTATGTATGTGCTCCCTTGTTAAGGTGTTAAACATTATTACATCATCAATTCTATTTAAAAATTCAGGGGCAAAAGCCTTTTTTAAAGCTTTATGAATAATACTTTTGGAATAATCATTAGATGCTGTATCGCTTGTCTCAGATTTAAAACCAACACCCCTTCCAAAATCTTTTAGCTCTCTAGAGCCTATGTTAGAAGTCATAATAACAATAGTATTCTTAAAATCAACTTTTCTACCAAGGCTATCGGTTAGAATTCCTTCATCAAGAACCTGAAGCAGAATGTGGAATACATCGGGGTGGGCCTTTTCAACTTCATCAAGGAGAACGACTGAATAGGGTTTTCTTCTTACTTTTTCAGTAAGTTGTCCTCCTTCTTCGTAGCCAATATAACCAGGAGGTGCTCCAACCAACCTAGAAACAGAAAACTTTTCCATGTATTCGCTCATGTCAATACGAATAAGGTTATCTGTTGTATCAAAAAGATATTTTGCTAATACCTTTGCCAATTGTGTTTTACCAACTCCTGTGGGTCCGAGAAATACAAATGTTCCAATGGGTTTGTTCGGGTCCTTAAGTCCTGCTCTATTTCTTTGAATCGATTTAACAATTTTCTCAATGGCTTCATCCTGTCCAACAACTGTACCTTTAAGTTCATCGGCCATTTTTAAAAGCCGTGTACCTTCAGTTTGAGCAATACGTTGAACAGGTACACCAGTCATCATGGCAACCACTTCTGCAACTTTTTCCTCATCAACGATTTCACGATGCTTAACTAATTCTCGCTCCCATCTTTGCTGTTCATTCTCAAGTTGCTCAATGAACTGCTTTTCACGATCGCGAAAACTTGCAGCAGACTCAAAGTCCTGATTTTTTACAGCCTTTAATTTCTCAGCTTTAGCCTCCTCAATTTGCTTTTCTAAAAGTAAGATCTTTTCAGGTACTTTAATATTGGAGATGTGTACTCTTGAACCAGACTCATCTAGAGCATCAATGGCTTTATCAGGAAGATGACGGTCAGAGATATACCGCATTGTTAGTTTTACGCATGAGTCTATCGCTTCAGGGGTATAGGTAACGTTGTGATGATCTTCGTATCTTTCCTTAATCTTATTAAGAATTTCAATGGTTTCTTCAGGAGATGTGGGGTCAACCATAACTTTTTGAAAACGTCTTTCTAGAGCACCATCCTTTTCAATGTGTTCTCTGTATTCATCTAAGGTAGTTGCTCCTATACATTGAAGTTCACCTCGAGCAAGAGCAGGCTTTAGCATATTTGCAGCATCCAGAGAACCTGTTGCTCCACCAGCACCTACAATTGTATGAATTTCGTCAATAAAAAGAATAATATCATTTGTTTTTGAGAGTTCATTCAGAATGGCCTTCATACGCTCTTCAAATTGTCCTCGGTACTTTGTTCCAGCAACAATTGAAGCTAAATCAAGGGTAACAACTCTTTTGTTGAAAAGCACCCTTGAAACTTTGCGCTTGGCAATTCTCAATGCTAATCCTTCAGCAATAGCCGATTTACCAACCCCTGGTTCTCCAATGAGAATAGGATTATTCTTTTTCCTTCTACTCAGAATCTGTGCTATTCTCTCAATCTCTCTGTCCCTGCCAACAATGGGATCTAACCTATTTTCCTCAGCAGCTTTGGTTAGATCTACCCCGAAATTATCTAAAACTGGTGTATCGCTAGTGGGTTTTCCGGGAGTTTGTTGCGGCCCCCTTTGAGAGCCAAAAGAGCGCTCTTCATCTTCATCGGAAAACTCAGCTTTGGCTTCAATTATTTCTGGTTTTAATTCAGCTCTAACAACTAAATAATCAATGTCTTTTTCTTCCAATACTTGAGTTACAATACTACTTTCATCTTTAAGTATTGCTAAAAGCAGATGAGCTGTATTGACAGTCTCGCTTTTCAATTCACGAGCAACCAAATTAACAAGTTTTAAAACTCTAACTGCTGATTTATATAAGGGAATATTTTCCATATCAATATTAATGGATTCAATATTTGGATTACGAATTTTATTCTCAATCTCTGCCTTTGTTTCGGCTATGTTTAGACCTAATTCAAGTAAAATATTAATGGCTAATCCCTCTCCATCGCGAAGAATACCTAAAAAAATATGTTCAGATTTAATAGCTGTATTGCCAAGACGAATAGCTTCTTCTCGACTGTATGTGAGTATATCTTTTATTTTTTTTGAATAATTTGAGTCCATGTATTTATAATAAACAAAATTTCGACACTAAATTACTACAGAATAACAGAAATCCAAACCTATTGTTGCTTTTTGTTTCAACATTTTTTTACTTGTTAGTACATAATATTGATGACATGCTATAAGAGAATTAGAAATTCTTTTTTACTGTATTATCAACATTTAAATTTTCCGATATTTGTTAATAAATACTAGTTGTTTAATGTTAATATTTTGGTAATAAATTGGTATTTTTGCTTGCTTTTTAAATAAGTATTTTCAAAAACTCATTTTATCTTTTTCACAAAACAGAATATTTTAATAAATGTCAGAATTAGAAAGGATTACACAGGTTCAAATTGAAGAGCAGATGAAAACAGCATACATTGACTACTCAATGTCTGTTATTGTCTCGCGAGCTTTACCAGATGTGCGTGATGGGCTTAAACCAGTTCACAGAAGGGTACTTTTTGGAATGTCTGGATTGGGGCTACTTCCAGGAAAACCATACAAAAAATCAGCCCGTATCGTTGGTGAGGTGTTGGGAAAGTATCATCCCCATGGTGATACCTCGGTTTACGACGCAATGGTTAGGATGGCTCAAAATTGGTCATTACGTTATCCTCTTGTTGAAGGACAAGGAAATTTCGGCTCAATCGATGGTGATAGTCCAGCAGCCATGCGTTATACCGAAGCACGTCTAATGAGAATTTCAGAAGATGTTTTAGCCGATCTTGAGAAAAACACCGTTGACTTTAGACTTAATTTTGATGATTCTCTTGAGGAGCCTACAGTCTTACCTACTCGAATCCCTCTTCTTTTAATCAACGGGGCTTCAGGTATTGCCGTAGGCATGGCTACAAATATTCCACCACATAACTTGACCGAGGTGATTGATGCCACATGTGCTTATATAGATAATCCCGAGATTGAAGAGGATGAAATTATAAATCTTATTTCTGGACCAGATTTCCCTACTGGAGGCATTATATACGGTACTCAAGGCATTAAGGAAGCTTATAGAACAGGAAGAGGAAGGGTTGTAATTCGCTCTCGCACCGAAATTGAGCAAACCGAATCGGGTAGGGGGAAGATTATTGTTTCTGAAACCCCTTACATGGTGAACAAAGCAGAGATGATTCGAAGAATTGCTGACTTAATAAATGAAAAAAAGATAGAAGGTATAAGTTATATAAATGACGAATCCGATAGGCAAGGTACTCGTGTTGTAATTATCCTTAAAAAGGAAGCAGTTGCTAATGTTGTTTTAAATAATTTGTTTAAGCAAAGTTCTTTACAATCGACATTTACAATAAATAATATTGCTCTTGTTGATGGTCGTCCTAGGTTGTTGAATCTAAAGGATATGATTCGTTTGTTCGTGAAACATCGTCATAATGTTGTGATAAGAAGAACACAATTTGAGCTAGATCAGGCAGAAAAAAGAGCACATATTCTTGAAGGTCTTCTGATTGCCATTGATAATATTGACGAAGTTATAGCAATTATTCGTAATGCCCAAACTCCTGATGAGGCCAAAGATAAACTCATGGAAAGGTTTCAGCTTAGTGATATCCAATCCAGAGCAATAATTGATATGCGTTTAAGAAGCCTTACCGGTTTGGAAAGGGATAAAGTCAAACAAGAACATGCAGATCTTTTAAAATTTATTGATCACTGCAATCAGGTTCTTCAGGATGAATCGCTTCAAATGAATATCATTAAAGAAGAACTGATTGAGGTCAAGGGCAAATACGGTGATTCACGTAGAACAGAAATAGTACCGAATGCAGAAGAGTTTAACCCAGAGGATTTTTATGCCGATGATGATGTTGTAATCACCATATCGCATATGGGTTATATCAAAAGAACACCCTTGACAGAGTATAGACTTCAGGCAAGAGGAGGTGTAGGAACCAAAGGTAGCACAACTCGAGATGAGGATTTTATTGAACACCTTTATATTGCATCAATGCACAATACCATGCTTTTCTTTACAGAGAATGGGAAGTGCTTTTGGCTTAAAGTTTATGAAATTCCTGAAGGAACAAAAAGTTCGAAGGGTAGAGCCATTCAAAATCTCATAAACATAGAACCTGAAGATAAGGTTAAAGCTTATATTAATGTTAAGAAGCTCAATGACCCCGATTATGTGAGTAATAATTTCATCATACTGTGTACTAAAAAGGGTGTAATTAAAAAAACATCCCTTGAAGCATATAGTCGTCCTCGTCAAAATGGTGTTATTGCAATTACAGTAAAGGAGGGAGATCAACTTCTTGAGGCTTGTTTAACCGATGGGCACTGCGATTTATTATTAGCTGCTAAAGAAGGAAAAGCTATTCGCTTTCCCGAAAAGCTTGTCCGTCCAATAGGAAGAACCGGAAGTGGAGTGAGGGGAATATCTATAGGAAAAGGTGATGAGGTTATTGGCATGGTTTGTGTAAATCCAAATGAAGAAACTGAAATTCTTGTTGTTTCAGAGAAAGGTTACGGAAAACGTTCTAGCTTTGATGACTATCGTATAACCAATAGGGGAGGAAAAGGGGTAAAAACAATAAATATTACAGAAAAAACAGGTAAACTTATAGCCATAAAGGGAGTTAATGATAATGATGATTTGATGATCATTAATCGTAGCGGGATAACAATTAGACTTTCAGTTTCCCAGGTTAGACTTGCAGGTAGAGCAACTCAAGGTGTAAGGCTAATAAACCTTAGGAATGGTGATACAATCGCTTCAGTTGCTAAAGTTGAATTTACAGATGATATAGAAGAGATTCAAGATGTTGAGAACTTACTAAGTAAAGAAATTACAGAATAATTAAAAAACCAGAAATATTAAATAAACCAATTGTTGAACAAATATCTTAAACAATGAAAAGGATTCTTTTAATACTAATCGCTGTTATAACATCAATAACGGCAATTGCACAAACATCAACCCAAATTAATTTTAGTAGTCTTGAAAAAAAGATTGCAAAAAGCGACCAGAGCATTGAGAACCCCAAGTCAAATCTCAAATATCAAACTTGGCTTTCCAGGGGAGAACTTATGCTTGAAGTATATGATGCAATGACATTAAGCGCTAGCGCAGGCTTAACCATTAACGACTTTATGCTTATTATTGGCAGACCAAACCAACAACTCGAGGAGGAAATTGATGGTATTCCTATCACAAAAATGGTTATGGACAGGGTTACTTTTACCTTTGTTGAAGGAGTTCTAGAATCATGGACGTTTACAAATCCTCTTGTTGAAAATCCTTTATTTGATGCTTATAAAAGTTTACTTAAGGCAAATGAACTAGATGATAAGGGAAGAGGAAGAGAAAAAATAGTTGAAAATCTTACAAGACTTAAATATGCATTAATTGCTGAGGGGTCAAATTGTTATAGCCAAAAAGATTATGCTTGTTCTTTTAATTTCTTTTCTAAAACAGTTGAAATAGGTTTGCATCCTATAGTTAATTCTGTTGATACAGTATTATTCTACTATTCTGGGCTATCAGCTCAACTAGGTAATATGAATGAAGTAGCTATAGAATACTATCAAAAGGCAATTGATTACAATTTCTATTCCGATGGAAACACATTTTATAACATTTATGAAGCATATTCATCTCTTGGCAAGGAAGATGAAGGTCTTAAATATCTTCAAGAGGGATTCTTGAAAGTACCTAAAAATCAAAATGTTTTATATTCTTTAATCAACTATTACATTGTAAAAGATGATGATCCAATTGCTGTATTAGAGTATTTGGATAAAGCAAAAGAGTCTGATCCTGAGAACTATTCACTTTATTTTGCCGAAGGAACTCTTCATGATAGGCTTGAGAACCCCGAATCAGCTGAAAAAGCTTACTTAAAAGCTATAGAGTTAAATCCTGATTATTTTGATGCGGTTTTTAATCTTGGCGCTCTTTACTTTAATGGAGGAGTTAAGCTTGCCGAGGAAGCTACAAAAATACCACCAAGGGAGGATAGGGATGGTGCAAAGTATGAGGCTAAAATGAAACTTGCTGATATTGAATTCAAAAGAAGTATTCCAATAATGGAAAGAGCTTTAGAAATTAATCCTAATAATAAAGCAACTGTTGAAACATTAAAAAATCTTTATTTCAGATTCAGAACTGAAAGCGAAGAAATGCAAAAGAAATATGAAGATATAAACGAATTATGGTTAGAATTACAGTAAGAAAGTCTTTTTTTAATTTCTTATAATAATAAGGGTCAGCATTAGCTGACCCTTTCAATTTTAATAAATAGGAGATATTATTTATTTTATTTAACATAATATTAATTATATAACATTTTAACATTATATTTATAATTATATATTATTAGCATCTATAGTTTTTAATTTAAATCAAAAAGTTTAATTTTAAGTGTATATTAGTTTAAATTAATTTTTCTTAGAAAAAAATAATTTTTTCTTGTATTCAATTAATGTTTTTAATGTATAATTGCACATAATTTTTTAAAGATCTATGGAAAAGAGAAAACTAGTTATAAGTTATAAGAATCTTACGCCGGAGTTATTGGCATTATTAAAACAAAAGTATCCATACGGTTACCATAATCATGTAATTAAAGTTACCAAACCCAATAACGATTTCTTTCATGCTATAACACTCGATACTGAGGATGCAAGCTATTTGGTTAAGGTTAATGTTAAAATTGATACAAAACCGAAGGATGAAGATGAAGAAAAAGGTTTTTTTAGTGATTCTGATGATATTGGAACAGATGAGGATACATTTCCTGAGGAAGAAGAAGAACAAGCAGATGATTATGAAGATTGACCAGAATTATAATTTAACCTTTCAAGTTTAGGTCTACCTTTTCTATAACCTATAACCCGGCATTTTATGCTGGGTTTTTGCTTTAAAAATTTATATTGACTCCGAATGACCTGAACCCCACACTTTTTTCCTGTAATATCCTCAACAATTAAAAATAAATCATCCTCATCATTATCAGAATATTCCAAATTATCCTTTACAACTTTAAAATTATACTCTTTACCTAATTCATAAAATGGATTAATGGGTTCAACCTTTAAAAATTTTTGATTTTTATGACTGTATACTGTACATTCAATTTCGTCCCCAGGTTTGAAACCATAAGATTGATAATGCTTTACTTTTAGTTCGGAACTGTAACCTAAATTGTTAGTTAATATATATACATCCTCATTATTATCATTCTTATTCATACCTTTTACAAAAAACAGCATTTTTCCCCCAATTATTCGTGAAAAATGATCTGAATTGTAGGATAAAGTGGGATGAATAAGAATTGGAACCCCTTTCTTTATGCGCGTAACCTTTAATTGAATTTTTTTTTGCTCATTTAATTCAAATGATTCAGATACTAAAACTTTGATCTGATTATTAAAAGAATCAGCTACAATAAGAGTTAAGTATTCGTGATCATCCTTCTCCTTATTACAAGACAATACCTCAAATTCATACTCCTCGTTCTCCTTATAGATTGGATGTTTTGGTTCGAGGTAAACCTTTCCTGAGCAATTAACCTTGTCAATTTTGCAGGCAATCGATTTCCCCGGTTTTATGTTATAATGCCTATAAGTTTGCGAAGAAAGAAGTACTCTCCTGCCCGATTCGTGCCGAAGAACAAAGAATTCACCCTCTTCAGGTATGTCGACTAGTTTAACTACTTGAAAATTATGAATTTCACCTTCCGATAATTTCATTATTCCCCTACCCTTCTAATTTTGCAATCTCTTTACAGATCCTTTTTGCCAACCCAGGTCCTTGGTATATAAAGCCTGTATATAACTGGATTAGGCTAGCACCAGCCTTTATTTTTTCAATTGCATCTTCTAGAGTTATTATGCCCCCACTACCTATAATTGGCATAGTGCCATTTGTCTTTTGTGAAATAAAGCGAATAACCTCTGTTGATCGACTTCTTAAAGGAGCTCCACTTAAACCACCGTTACCTATGTGATTAATCCTTTCTTTAGAGGTCTTAAGCCCTTCTCTTGAGGTGGTAGTATTAGTGGCAACAAATCCATCCAAACCTACTTCTTGGGCAATATCAATAGTATCATTCAATTGCTTTTCGTTTAAATCGGGAGATACTTTAAGTAAAATGGGTTTGTAAATGGATTGTTTGAACCTTAACTTGGTTAAAGCCACAAGAATTTCCTTTAGATTATCCTTATCTTGTAGTTCCCTTAAGCTAGTAATATTAGGGCAGCTAATATTTACAACAAAATAATCAACGTGGTGATAAAGCTCTGTAAAACATTTAACGTAATCCTCTACTGCTAGGTGATTTGGAGTAGCGGTATTTTTTCCAATATTCCCTCCAATAATCACTTTTTTCCCTTTTTTTTCTAGTGCTTTTTTTGCTGCAATAACGCCTTTATTGTTAAATCCCATGCGGTTTATTAATGCAAAGTCGGATATAAGCCTAAATGAACGCGGTTTAGGATTACCCGGTTGAGGTTCTGGTGTTACTGTACCAACTTCTATAAATGAAAAGCCAAAAACCCTAAGATCTTCAAAACTTTCAGCATTTTTATCAAAACCTGCCGCTAAGCCAACCGGGTTTTTAAATCTAATTCCAAACACTTTTCGTTCAAGCTTTTTATTGGTATAGGTAAAAACTGAATTGACGAGAAATCGAACCCCAGGTACCTTAAAACCAATCTTAATAGCATTAATAACAAAACGGTGAACTGTTTCAGGTGGTAAAAGGAATAAAAAGGGACGAATTATAAGCTTATACATGAGTAAAAAATATGATAGCACAAAATTATAAAAGGAAATTGAAAAGCTTATTTTTCTGGACGATATTCTGTAAAGGTCTTATCCTTGTAAAATACAACAACACGTTCAATTTTTTTTTCATTTATCGCATTCTCAGTAACTTTGGATTGATGAATTTCTTTTTTTGATAGGATAACATCATCTATTTTTTCATTGTAAGGGACTTTAATATTTAAATATTCATCTTCATCTTTTTCTATTTCTTTTTTTTGATGTTCAGTATAGTCAAAAATACTTGTTTGAATGGGTTTTCTATAAATTTCTCCATTACCTACTATAAGCCAATCAGGGTTTAATTTTGGAAATTTCTCCAGAATACTTTGAATAACATCAAATGAAGGCTTATTTCTTCCGGAAAGAATATGAGAAATTGAACTTCTTTGCACTCCAATTATTTCAGCAAACCTAGTAGGACTAAGCTTTTCATTAACTAAAAATTTTTGCAACCTATCTTTCATATAAGAAAATTTATACAAATGTAAATAAAAAGGGTTACAGAAGCAAAAATAATTTAATCAACATGTAAACATATGACGTTTACAAATAACAACAGTCCAATATTATTGCAATTACTCTAATTATGTTTACGTTTGTAGCCATATTCGTTTGATATTGTTTATTAGTGATACTGATGTGTGATAATAGTTTGACGTTAAGATTTAAAAATATACCGACTATAGCTCATACGGCTAGGTAATTTAAATAACTAAATGGTACTATTTTATAAAGATATTGCTATAATAACTAGATCATTCATTCCAGTTATTAATAAACCTTGCGATTAATTGTCTTTATCGCATAAGTTTTATTTAAGCTATAACAAATCAGGGATTTTTTGCTTTCAAAATCTGTTTTTAATTACAGTATGAATTTTTACTACATTTAATTAAAGTAATTTACTGGATATAAACAATTTAAGCAGATAATTTAATGATATTTTACTAAAAAAATAAAGAATATTATATATTTATTATTTCATATATTCAAATAAAATATGTAATTATATGATATAAAGAATCATATAAGTATTACGATTAAATACTTGATATATCAAACAAGCAATAATCAGCGCAGGCTTATATGTTTGTAACGGAAGCGCAATAAGTTTACTTATGTGTACGCAAATTAAAGATTATGGAGTTTACGCATGTGTACTAGTGTGTTTTGTGTTTACATGTGTATTATGCTATGGTGATTTTACTGGAGTAATTTATTATATAAAACAATCAGCAGGTCTATAAGCCGGGTTCTGTATTTTGGCGAACCAAAATTTCTATCATTTATCTAGGCATATTGTTACCAATATGCTCAAGCGACCTACCCCTCGCAACTTTTATCGAAATAAAATCAGGGCGAGCCACCCTGTAACCTCAACCGAAGTTTAGGTAATTGCGATGTACATGGTCTTGCATCCCATCAGGTGTACGGCTTCCTATGTTACCATAGAAACCGGTGGGCTCTTACCCCACCTTTTCACCCTTACCCCTACCCGAAGGCAAAGGCGGTTGTTTTCTGTTACACTGCTATACCCTTACGGATATCTTCCCGTTAGGAAGCATGGCGCTCTGCGATGCCCGGACTTTCCTCTCCACCAATTAGGTGCAGCGATAGAACGACCTGCTGATTAATAAAAGAACTTTGTATACTAATATATTTAATCCAAATACTTATGTTTATTCCATTTGTGGTATAAAATATTTATTTATAGAGTAGTAAATTTATTTTAAAAATACTAAAGTTGCGCCAAAACCATATTCTTTAAAAGATGCATCTTGAAATCTTAGTTTTGAATAGTCTTTGTTGAGTTTTTTTATGACCTCATTTTTAAGTTTTCCATTGCCCAATCCATGGATAAATACCATTTTTCGAGTAGTTTTACTTTTTAGTCCGGTTTCTAATGCTATTGAAAATCTAGCGAGTTGTATTTCAAGTATTTCACCAGGTTGCATACCAGCGTAATTATCAACCAATTCTTGAATATGTAAATCAACTTCAACCAGTTCGGGTTCAATTATTTTTGGTTCAACCTTTTTAGCGATGTCCTTTTCTGCAATGGCTTCTGCAATAGCTTTATCCGTTAAAGATTTAAGCATTTCCTCCTTTTTTGTATTTACTATTGCAATAATTAATGCATTATCTTCAAAGAAATCATTTTCAGAAAAACTACCCTGCCGATGAAATTTACTGGGATTAATAATTATATCTGAAAAAACGGGCTTTTGCGGAACGTAATCATTATTCTTAAAAAACAGAATTTGAATATTAAACTTTATTTCTTTATTTAACTCTTCACGCTTGAAAAGAATTATAAGTTCTTTTGTGTCTGCATGTAAAAAACCTGCCCTTAAAGGTTTAACAAAATTAGTTTGCCAAATGGAAATAGTATAAAAAGCCCTATACGGGCTGTCATTTACAATATAAAGTTCTTGGTCAGATTCAATGACTTTTTGCTGTTCAACAGGTAAAAAGGCAAGAAAAACTCCTATAAATTCACCTTCGGGATCAGAAATGTCATTTTCAAATTTTGTAAAATCACAATCTTCTATTTGTAAATCATAAGCTGTATCATGAATTATAACATCTTGACTTACATTTATTTTATCAAATTTATCTTTTAAGTTAGTTGAACTATTGTCAATTCCGGTTTTTTCAACCTCATCGGATATTTTTTTAATTATCGAATTGTCACCATTAGGATTGATCAGAATTAACTCTGTCTCAAGAACGGGTAATTCAAAACCATCCTCGTTCATCACCGAAACCATACTTTTATCAATGATACGAGTTACTTTTCCCCCTCCAACATCATTCAAAAAACGTACCCTATCTCCAACCCTTAATTTCATTATATGTTATTTATTTACTGATTATTAAAATGATTATCTTAATGTATAATTCAACAATTGAAATACTTATGAGTTAGCAGTTTCTAGTGCTGCAAAATTAACTATTTTTGCAAACCAAATCTAAAATTTGATTCGTGAGAGAAATACCTTTAGTAAATATTGCAGATTACGATTATATTCTTGATCAAAGTAGAATAGCAAAGTTTCCATTACCAAAAAGGGATCAATCAAAGCTGCTTGTTTATAAAAATGGCATAATAAGTCATGGGTTATTCGCAGAGTTACCTGTTTTACTAAGTCCTGATAGCCTAATGATTTTAAACAACACCAAAGTAGTACAGGCTCGAATGAACTTTACTAAAGCAAGTGGGGCTAATATAGAGATATTTATTCTAGAGCCTATTAATCCTACTGACTATACGCAATCCTTTTCATCAACCCGTGGATGTGTCTGGAAATGTATTGTGGGCAACCTTAAACGATGGAAAGGAGAAATACTTGAAATGAGCATTGGATCAACAAAATCTATGCTAAAAGCAAAAAGAGTAAGAGATCTATTGGAAGGGGTAGTTGTTGAATTTAGCTGGGATAATAGTGGGATGAACTTTGCTGAAGTAATTGAGCTATGCGGAAAGGTGCCAATTCCTCCATACTTGAATCGAAGTTCCGAAGAAAGTGATAGGCATAACTATCAAACAGTTTATGCGAAACCTGAAGGATCCGTTGCTGCACCCACAGCAGGATTGCACTTTACCCGGGAAGTACTAAGTAAGATTGGTAATCAAGGAATCGAATCAGACCAAGTTACATTACATGTTGGAGCTGGTACTTTTAAACCAGTAAAGTCCAATACCATTTTTGATCATGAAATGCACACAGAGCATTTTTTTGTAAATACTAATCTGATAAGCAAAATAATAAAATTCCAAGGGAAAATTGTTTCTGTGGGGACAACAACCCTAAGAACCCTTGAGAGCCTCTATTGGCTTGGTGTTAAACTTCATTTGGGATTACTTGATGTAAATAACCCTTTTGTAGGGCAATGGGAAGCGTATCAGCTAACAAAAAGCATTTCATTAACCCAATCCCTTGATTCTCTGCAAAAATGGCTGAAAAGCCAAAAAATTGCCCATATAGAGGCAACAACACAGCTGTGTATTGTTCCGGGATATCATTTTAAGGTTGTGGATACATTAATTACCAACTATCATCAGCCCAGAAGCACCCTACTCCTATTGGTGGCAGCCTTTATTGGAAAAGATTGGAAACGGGTTTATGATTATGCTCTTGAGAACGATTTTAGGTTTTTAAGCTATGGAGATAGTTCGATTTTATATAAAAATGATTCTCTGGCTTGACTATTATTTTTATCCTGCTATACCACAAAAGTTTAATACATTTGTTATAGATTAAACTACAGTTTGATAAATAAAAGTAAATACAAAACTTTTTTTCTTCCCACCTCCAAAAAGGAGATGGAAGCTCTGGGTTGGATACAAGCTGATATTATTCTATTTTCTGGTGATGCCTATATTGATCACCCTTCATTTGGGGCAGCTATCATTGGGAGGGTGCTTGAACGTGCTGGTTACAGAGTAGCCATTGTACCTCAACCAAACTGGAGAGATGACCTAAGAGATTTCAAGAAATTGGGGGAACCTCGTCTTTTTTTTGCTGTTACATCGGGTAGCATGGACTCAATGGTTAATCACTATACTGCCAACAAGCGTCTTCGAAGCGATGATGCATATACTCCAGAGGGAAAGGCAGGTTATCGACCCGACTATGCTGTTAAAGTATACTCACAAATAGTAAAAAAACTATTTCCTAAAACACCACTGATTATTGGTGGTGTTGAAGCATCACTAAGGCGATTAACACATTACGATTACTGGGCTGATAAACTTTTTCCCAGCATTCTAGTTGATAGTGGTGCTGATATGTTGGTTTATGGAATGGGAGAAAAACCTATTTTAGAGATTGCTAAAAGACTTGAAGCAGGTATT
The DNA here is from genome assembly GCA_964397135.1 of uncultured Rikenellaceae bacterium. Taxonomy (GTDB): domain Bacteria; phylum Bacteroidota; class Bacteroidia; order Bacteroidales; family Tenuifilaceae; genus MWFE01. Next base: position 142,731 of record CAYNHM010000001.1, on the reverse strand, counting down.
TCTATTGCTGAAATAAATGATATCGAACAAACCGGTTTTTTGATTGTCAAAGATACTTATATTCATGATAAAGAAACTATTATACTTAATAGTTTCGATGAATGCTTGAAGTATTCACATATGTTTGGAGAGAACTTCAAGCATATAGAAGAAGAATCCAATAAAATAAAAGGTAATAGGCTAATCGAAGCCTATGGAGACAAGCTGATTGTTATTAATCCACCTTATCCTCCTGCTAGTATTAATGAAATGGACTCATGGTGGGATTTACCCTATATGAGAGCACCCCATCCGCGTTACATTGGTAAAAACATTCCAGCATGGGAAATGATAAAATTTTCAATCAATATACACCGAGGATGCTTTGGAGGATGTAGCTTCTGTACCATTTCTGCCCATCAGGGTAAATTTATATCGAGTCGTTCAGAAGAATCGATTTTAAAAGAGGCTGAAAAAATAATAACCATGCCAGACTTTAAAGGTTATCTAACCGATTTGGGTGGGCCATCAGCAAATATGTATCGAATGGAAGGCAAAGACATCAAAATTTGCCAAAAATGTAAAAGACCTTCATGTATTTACCCAAAAATATGCAATAACTTAAATTACAGTCACAAACCACTAATTCAACTATATAAAAAAGTAAGAAAAATAAAGGGTATTAAGAAAGTGACCATCGGAAGCGGTATTCGTTACGACTTATTTATCAATCAAAGCGAAGAAACTAACAGAAAATATTTTGAAGATTTAATGCAGTTCCATGTTTCGGGTCGACTGAAAGTTGCACCTGAGCATACAGAAGAAGAGGTACTTAAAGCAATGCGAAAACCATCCTTTAAATATTTTCAATTGTTTAAAACATATTTTGATGCAATAAATCGTAATTTTTCATTAAAACAACAACTTATTCCTTACTTTATTTCAAGTCATCCTGTCTGTACCGATACTCACATGAAGAATCTCGCAAACCAAATAAGACAAATGAATTTAAAACCAGAGCAGGTACAGGACTTCACCCCTACTCCAATGACCTTATCCTCAACTATTTTCTATACTGGAGTTGATCCATATACCAATAAAAAAGTTTATGTAGCAAGAACTAAAGAAGCAAAATTGAGGCAGAAGGAACAGTTTTTCTGGAATAAAAGAAATTGGAAAAGTTGATATTATTTGTATAATCTGAAATTTGGTGGTGAAGTGTTATTGCATAATAGCAAAACAATTTATATTCACTTTATTTATTACAGAAACTCTGAAATGGGATATATTTGTATATTTAATACATATGATTAATATCGTTTTAAATCATAATAAATAATACTCTTAATCATTAACCTACTTAAACAATAAACCTATGGTATTCTTTGAATGGAATGAAAAGTATGAACTTGGCATTGAAAGCATTGATAACGACCATAAAGTACTAGTTGGTTTAATTGACGATATTTACGTTGCGTTATCAAAGGGTGATGCTCAAATTATTGTTCATAAAACAGTTTCTCAGCTCGTTGATTATGCTAAAATTCATTTTAAGCGTGAGGAGTATTACATGCAAATGATTAATTACTCAGAACAATTTAAGCATGAATCGGAACATAAAGTTTTCTCAAAAAAAGTTGATGATTTTGTTGAAAAACTTGATGCTGGTATAGCAAATATAACCCTTGAGGTGATATCATTTTTAAGAGATTGGTTAATTAATCATATTCAGCAGACTGATAAAAAACTTGGCGATGAACTTAAAAAACATAAGAATATAATTAGTTAAGTTTATCATATCTTTATTCATTAATTTGCAGATCAATACATTAATTATTAAAAAATGTTTCTTTAAAATAACACATTAACTTATTTACTAACAAAGTCCCATTCAGTATCTTAGATGTTTTATTGAAATGCCTTAGTTGATATTTGTTAAAACCCTTAAAATCAAACCAATGTTTTCTAAAAAAGATCATGAACAACTTGCAGAGATTGGAATTACTAGCGAATCAGTAATGGAGCAAATAAGTAATTTTAAAAAAGGTTTTCCCTATCTCGATATAAAAAAACCTGCTACGGTTGGTGATGGAATAATTCGTTTGGAAAACGATGAAGTAGATGATCTCATTGAGGTTTTCAAAGGCTATGAGGGAAAGCGCATTAAATTTGTTCCTGCATCGGGTGCTGCCACAAGGATGTTTAAGCATCTTTTTGAATTCATTGAAGAATACCCAAAAAAAATGGACGAATGCTTCAGGGATAAAGGATTCAACTCAATTTATTATTTTTTTGATAACATTAAGAAATTTGCTTTTTATGAGGATTTACAAAAAGAACTCTTGAATAATCGTTACAATATTGATGAGTTAATAGAGGAAAAAAACTACAACACAATTCTTAAAGCGTTACTTCAACCTTATGCCATGAATTATGGTAATTTGCCTAAAGGTTTAATAAAATTCCACTCCTATCCCGACGGTTCAAGAACAGCATTCGAAGAGCATTTGGTAGAAGGTGCACAGTATGCGCGAATGCCTAACAATGAAGTGTTTATACATCTTACGGTATCACCTGAACACAAATCAGGTTTTATTAAGCTAGCGAAAGACGTGAAGGATAGTTTCGAAGAGGCACACGGTGTTACTTTTTCCATTGAATACTCAGAGCAAAAAAGATCAACAGATACAATCGCTGTTGACATCAACAACGAGCCCTTTAGGAATAGCGATGATTCTCTTGTTTTCCGACCAGGTGGTCATGGAGCTCTAATTGAAAACCTAAATGATATAAATTCAGATATAGTTTTTATAAAAAATATAGATAATATTGTTCCAGATAAGCTTAAACCACAAACTGTTAAGTATAAAAAAGCATTGGCAGGATTGTTAGTAAGCTATCAAAGTTTAATTTTTGATTATTTAAACCAGCTCGAGGAGAGTGAAAACCTTACAATGGAATTTCTTTACGAAGTACTCGACTTTACCATTAATGAGCTATGTATTTTACCTCCTGAAAACTTGAACAAGGATAACCCACAAGCACTTCTGCCCTATCTAATAGGTAGGTTGAACAGACCCATTAGGGTTTGCGGAATGGTTAAAAATGAGGGAGAACCTGGAGGAGGACCATACTGGGCAAAAAATTCCGACGGAACCATTTCTCTACAAATTGTTGAAACATCCCAGATTGATCTAAAAGATTCTGAGAAAAAGAGTCTTTTAGACTCAGCAAGTCATTTTAATCCTGTCGATTTAATTTGTGGCATTACTGATGCCGATGGTGCAAAGTATGATTTGTTGAAATATCGTGATCTTCAAACAGGATTTATATCCTTGAAAAGCAAGGATGGAAAAGATTTAAAGGCACAGGAGTTACCAGGATTATGGAATGGTGCTATGTCCGATTGGATAACGATCTTTGTTGAGGTGCCACTTATAACCTTCAATCCAGTTAAAACTGTTAATGATCTGCTTAGAGAACAACATCAAGGAGGGTAATGAACAGATTGATTGCCCCAACCCCCGAAGCCCCGATGCTTCGGGACGGGGACGAGGGATTGAATGATTGAATGATTGCCCCGACACTTCGGGGGATTGAATGATTTTTTAAAGATGTTGTAAAAGTTGATAAATGATAGATAAACTGTTATATACTCCAATCTATTTGGCTTAACCCCATATCCTTAAGTATTTCATTAGTTTTTGAAAAGTGCTTACATCCAAAAAATCCCCTATGCACCGAAAGGGGTGATGGATGAGGTGCTGTTAATATGTGGTGCTTACTCCTATCGATAATCTGGACCTTTGCCTGAGCATATGCTCCCCAAAGCAAGAAAACCAAACCTTTACGATGATTTGATAATGCCTGTATGGTGGCATCTGTAAACTGCTCCCAGCCCTTTTTTTGATGCGATCCGGCCTGATGTGCCCTTACCGTTAAAGTGGCATTTAGTAATAGTACGCCTTGCTTTGCCCATTTCTCTAAATTTCCATGATTTGGAATGAGAATCCCTAGATCAGCATTTATTTCTTTAAAAATATTTACCAGGGATGGTGGTTGTGGGATGCCTTGGGGAACAGAAAAACATAATCCATGGGCCTGTCCTGGTCCATGATATGGATCTTGCCCAAGTAGCACAACTTTTACCCTTTCAAATGGAGTGCTATTATATGCATTGAATATCAATCCTCCTGGAGGAAAAATGCGGTGCAGTTTTTTCTCTTCAACTAGAAATGATTTTAGATCGGAAAAGTAAGGTTTATTGAACTCATCCATTAAAACATTTTTCCAACTATCCTCAATCTGAGGGTTAATAGCATTATTCCCCATATTACCCTTTTGTTTAAAATACTGGCAAAGTTAATAAAATGATTACATTAGACTTTAAACAAAACGGCAAGTTAAACGTTAACTTTACCAAATTAAATAAAATAATAAAACAAAAAATCCTAAAACTATGAGTCATCATAAAGTTACATCCGGAGGAAATCCAGTTACTCTAATTGGGCGCGAAATAAAAATTGGCGATAAAGCACCCAATTTTACAGCTCTTGATGGAGGATTGAAAGCTGTTAGCCTTTCTGATTACAAAGGAAAAGTTAAACTTCTCTCCATATTTCCATCCATTGATACGGGAGTTTGTTCAATGCAAACCCGTAAGTTCAATATTGAAGCTACTAAGTTTGGTGAGAATGTTATTTTTATTGCTCTTTCTGCTGATTTACCCTTTGCCTTAAAGCGATTCTGCGGTGCAGAAGGAATTAACAATCTCATTCCACTATCAGATCATAAAGAGATGGAATTTGGTAGCAAATATGGATTCCAAATTGAGGAGTTGCGCTTGTTAGCTAGAGGTGTTCTTATTATCGATGCCAATGATATCGTTAAGTATAAGGAATTAGTTCCAGAAATTGGGACAGAGCCAAACTATGAGGCTGCCATTGGTGCCTTAAGGGAAATTGTGGGTTAAAAAACATCCGTTAATTAAAGCAAAATGCTCCAACCATAACAAACTTTGGTTGGAGCATTTTTTTTAATATCAAGTAATTAACTATTGTTCAAGAATTGTAGCACCTATTCCGGTCTTAATATTCTTTTTTGCAGGAGTGCCTTCAATGGTGAGCGTGCTACCAGATCGTACTTTTGCATCAAGCAATTTATTTGCTGCAACCTTAGCGATGCTTTTAGTATTTGTTATAACAAAAGCACTATCAGCAACTAATTCTAATGCCGAAAGGTTTGCTCCAGAGGATATAGTTGCTTCGTAGGAACTCAATTTCCCTTTAAGCCTTACAGAAGCTCCTTTGGTTGCGATTAAATCCATCGTTTTCATGTTAAGTTGTGCATCGATTTGTGCTCCTGTATGTGCATTAATCACAATTTTATCACCACTTAAAATGCTTTGGACGCTGGCCCTACCAGAAGAGCTGACAAAAATATCGCGTAATTCACGATAAGTAAGATATACTTCTACGGAGATATCCTTATAAACTCCTCTTCTAAGACTAATTTCCAGAGTTTTTGCGGTTACTGTTGTTATAACATCATCAAGTTCGATGCCTGATACCTCGATCCTTGCACTTTCGGTTTCACCCTGAGTTAGGTATACCCTAATTTCGTTGGTAATTTTCAGCTTGTCAAAGGGTGACAGTTCTCTTTCCTGAGCTTTCTGTGCCGAAACCTCTAGCAAAGCGGAAAAAATTATCAATAAAAAAATGGTTAATGCTTTCATTGTCAAAAATTTTTATTAATAGTTGATAAACGCAAAGCTTTTCAAATATTGTACAAAATTAAAATGTTTTGTTGTGAAATTCAGCTAAAAATAATTAAACGATGGATTTATAAATTGATAAGAGTTGAAAATACTGAACATTTCTGTTTTTAACATGTTAACTAGTCATTAAAACATTATAAATGAAATTAAATGTTGTATTTCCGATTGTTTTTATTGCTGGTGTTTTATCAAAACCTAGTAAAGGCACAAGATAATAATGTCATGAATGGTAAGGATTTAAGAAATATTCTCACTCCCATGCAGTTTTATGTAACACAACAAAAAGGAACTGAACGGCCTTTTACAGGCGAATACTGGGACTTCTTTGGCAAAGGCACTTATCATTGTATTTGCTGTGAAACAAAGTTATTTGAGTCGGACACAAAGTATAGCTCTAGCTGTGGTTGGCCAAGTTTTTTTGGTACAACATTCAAGGAAAATATAAAGGAAGTCCCTGATTATAGCCATGGTATGATTAGAACAGAAGTTTTATGTAAAGCATGCAATGCTCATCTAGGGCATGTTTTCAACGATGGACCAGAACCAACTGGAATAAGATATTGCATTAACTCAGCATCCTTAAAATTTGATCCAAAGAATGATAAAGAATAAAATGAAACCCCAATTATATAGAATTGCCGCTTTTCCCTTAAATATTGTTGTATTACCAGGTGAAGAGGTTCCTCTTAGGATATTTGAACCTAGATATAAGCAGCTTATTAACGAATGTATGGAATATTCTCTACCATTTGGTATTCCCTATATGAGTAAAGGTATAATGACAGAGATTGGAAGTGAAGTTGAGGTTGTAAACATAATTGGACGCAACGACATTGATGATATGGTAATAATGATCAAAGGAAAGTCAATTTTTAAAACTAAAGATTTTTTTCCAGAACTTCCTAATAAGATGTATGGTGGAATTGTAGCAGAGGCGATGCTAAACGATTTTGGAACTACTAACCCTGAACTAGCAAAAATGGTTAAAACTCTCAAGTTAAATCTTAGTCCTGATCTTGGAACATTAATAATTTCCAACGAGATTAATATGTTAGATGTAGCGCGTTCTCTTATGCTTAAATCGGAAGAGAAATACAAAGTATTAACAATTAATGATAAAAAGGCCAGAGAGCAATTTATAATCAATCGATTACGGTTTGTTGAGCTAATAAAAAATCAGGAAAAAAAGCTGGAAAATAATTTTCAGCTTAATTAATGTTTAGGTTGTTAAAAGTAATAAACTTCTCTATTTTCCCCTTTGCAGTATGAAGTTAGCGATTCTTTAACTGTCAATAATTCTTTATTCTTTTTGGGCGGACTAAAAAAATTGGCCATAAAAGGTAAGTTTATTCTTTTATATACCGATGATGGATCAAGAAGATCAAAATCAGGCCATTGATCAACCCTTTGAATGGCAATTGTCATCATTTTATTAACTTCATAGGGAAACTTAGATCCAACCCATGGACTACAATTGGTTAAGAAAACATATGTAAAACCATCCTTACGATTAATTGCCAAAGCAGATGTCCCTGCAAAGGAACCTGTTCTCCATTTGTCTCCATTTGACGAAATCCACCTCCAACCTAGAGGATGCTTACCGGGTTCAACTTGTTCTAAAACTTTAGAATATCTTTGTAACAGAGTGATTCCGTTGGGATTATCACTATCAATATCCAATAAGAATTTAATAAGACTGACTGATGATATGACCCACCCTCCGGCGGCACCTAAGTAACGAATATCATTCCCTCCTCTACTTTTTAATAACATTACTTGCTGCCCATTATAAGCAGGAACGAGTTCTGCTTCAGGAACTTCATAATAGCGAACTTCCTGAGGATATCTAAGAGTATCGAAGTTATTAGCTATAAAAGCATCATTAATTCCAAGAGGTTTAAAAATATTTTCCTGCACATAATTCTCATAGGATCTACATGTTTTACGTTCAATAATTTTTTCAAGGATTGTAAACCCTAAGTTATTATATGAGCTGCGTGATCCTGGATTAAAGTGCAGACGTTTTGAAAGGGCAAAACAGATAATATCATCATTTGAAATTGGCAGCTCCTTTTCAGTTTGTCGAGCAATTGACTGATGCATGAATAGATGATCACCCCATCGTGTTGTCCATCCTGCCGAATGGTTTAGCAGATGCTTTACTGTAATGTCTTCAATCCTTGGGTCTAAGTATTCAAGGTAAATTGGTTCATTGAGAATACCTTTTTTGCCAAAAACCTTTTGATTGAGGTTGATTTGCCCATTTTCCACAAGTTTCATTATTGCAACCGCCGTAATAAGCTTTGATACGCTAGCAATTCTAAGCATATGGTATGGCTGCATCTTTTCTTCAGTTTCCTTATTGGCATAGCCAAACCCCTTGGCATATACAAGTTTGCCATTTCGTGCAATAGCTATGGAAGTGCCTGCCAAGTCCCACTTTCGAACAAATCGCTCAATGGTTGCATCAAAAGATGTGTATAAATCGAGGTTGGAATTATTATTTGTAATGATAGGAGTATCAAATGAAGATATCGCCAATGTAGCAGGGATTTGTTCAGATTTTACCGGATTTCTGAAAGCTAAGTCGAAGAAATAGACAAAAGGAAAAATTATTATAAAAGGAATTATTTTTATTGAAAAAACAACTAGTTTGTTCATCAAGGTAATCCTTATTTTTGATACAAGCACGACAAAGCTAAGAACAAATAGTGTAAAAACAAAACTCATATGCGATTAAATACTAATTTTCTATAAGAAAATCCCATTCGCAATTTAACACAATAAATACTAACCTCTTGCCAGTAAATTTTTTAGAGATTTTATGAAGCCAGAAATATCCTCCTCGGTGGTATCCCAGGAGGTCATCCAACGAACCTCTGAGCGGTGCTCGTCCCACTCGTAAAAAAAGTATTCTTTCTGTAATTTTGGGATAACATGAGAAGGTACAATGGCAAATATTCCGTTTACCTCAACCCTTTGGGTTATTCTTACCTGAGGAATTTTTAGTAATTCTTCTTCAAGTATTTTTGCCATTTTGTTAGCGTGTTCGGCTGTTTTTTTCCACTGTTGGTTGCTAAGGTAGGCAATGAACTGAGCTGAGATATAGCGCATCTTGGAGGCAAGCTGTAACCCCTGCTTGCGGGTATATTTAAATCCTTCCTTGAGTTCAGGTGCAAAAAAAACTATAGCTTCTCCATACATCATGCCATTCTTAGTGCCACCAAATGAAAGGATGTCCACCCCTACATCAGAAGTGAATGATTTAAAATCAGTATTTAGTGAAACTGCTGCGTTGGCAATCCTTGCTCCGTCCATATGAAGATACATGCTATTTGCGTGTGCAAAATTTGCAATCATTTCTATTTCCTCTGGCTTGTATACGGTTCCCAGTTCGGTGGGCTGTGTTATTGATATTACTTTTGGTTGAGAATGATGTTCAAAGCCAATGCCATGCATGTGTTTCTTGATCATTTCAACGGTAAGCTTTCCATCGGGGGTTTCACAGGTCAACACCTTGCATCCAGTGAACCGCTCGGGTGCTCCGCACTCATCCTGATTGATGTGTGCCGTTTCGGCACAAATGATGGAATGATATGGCTGTGTGGCAGCTTTCATTCCCAAAACATTTGCTGCCGATCCGATAAAAACGAAGAATATCTCAATTTGGCTACCAAATTCCTTTCGAAATAAATCTACTGCTTTTACCGTATAAGGATCATCGCCATATGCAATGGTATGTCCAGGGTTTACCTCAATCATTGCTTGAAAAATGTTTGGATGAACTCCTGAGTTGTTATCGCTGGCAAATCCGCGTTTATTGAGATTCATGGTAGTAATTTTTAAAATTTTATTATACAAGAAACTTTAATACTGCCAAATTTTTCATATCAACTTGACGAGTGATCACTATGTTATACTCATTTCCATTCTTATTAAAACGTTTAACTGTTGAAAACTCATCACAGAAACTCTCAGAAAGGTAATTAATATCGATCTCCTTAAAATTCAAATTTTTATATTCTTCAAGTGCAAAAGTGTTGATAGCCCACTCAATGTAACGGGTATTGTTAACATGTTGATTAACATCAATATCTGATATTTTTGAGACGACATCGTTGGTTAGTATGGTTTCATCTAGAGGAATGGATAACCGTGGAGCATTAATGGTTGTAGCACGATTTTTTTCTTGAATTGGCATACGATTAAAAAAAGTATCGGGGCGTTGTGGGCGACGACTTTTAATATCTACGATAAGCCAGCTGCTTGTTGCGCCAACCAACTTATTACCATTCCCATCGGTTACCAGATAATCGCGTAGGGCAAATGCTCCTTCTATTCCACTGGGCCATGTTTTTATGCTAAATTCTTCTGTCCATCGGGGTAATTTGGCTATTTCAACCCTAACCCTCGACAATACCCAGAAAAATCCATGTTCCTTAAGATTTTCATAGCCAAAATGGTTAACAGCAGCATGCTCCCAGGCAACCTCCTGAAAAAGGTAAAAGAGCGAAGGTAAGGACAAGAAACCCTTAAAATCGCTGTGGAATGAACTAACGGTAAATCTTTTGGTTAGAGATTTTTTTGCAATAAACTCTGTTTTTTTTGTATGTTTTCCTAATGTCATTATACTGCTAGTTTCATTTTTAAAACTACAAATATATGGCAATTGTTGTAATGGTATTCTACTACTGTTTGTTTAAAAAACAGTAAAAAGAGAAATCCAAATACAAATGAAAACTTATTTTAGAGGTTTATTCGTACTGAATATGATGAGTACGATCCAAATATGCCATAACCATTAATAATATTTGTGTAAACTGGTTCGGGTCTATGAATCAAAGGGTCACCATGTGTTCCTTCGTAATCGTTCAATGTTTTTGCAAACAGATAAAGTTCTTCGCTTAATGAAAAGAGGGTTACTATCAGAAAATCATAAGCACTAAAGTCGGTTGAAAGTGTTTTTGTTATTGAGCGGTAATTGCCATTAAACTCAATATCACTGAAAACATCAATCAGGAATGAAGGTAAAACAAAGTAACTATTTTCTTCCTCATAATTTTCTTCGTTTTCAATAAACCCTTTTATGCTTAAGCTGTAATAGTTTTGAATATTAGGTGGATCTTGAAACGAAATAGTAATATCTGTGCTTGATGTAATTCCAGAAAAAAGGATTGTATCAATACTAACCTGATACGGGATCTGCTGAAAACCAGAAGTAATATCATCCAATTCATTTGCACTTACCTTAATGAAGTAATTAGCATTATGATCAGGAACAAAATCTGTTGGGCTAGCAAAAAGCATGCTATCAATACGTTCAAGAGAGAAAAGAAAGTTATTGTTCTCGAATAGTTCTACTGTAGCATCGGTAACTATTTCACTACTTATGCTATCGATGGGCGAAACAGTTTTTGTGATTATTGCCAAAACGCCAGTATCTAGTGAAAGGAAAGCGTGCATAACTAACTTGTCGCCAGGATACTTGTAAACGTAATCGTAATCGCCGGAAAACTCACAACTATGCATTGTGAAAAAAAATAGGATTGAAAAAAAGACAATAACCTTTTTCATAGGTGATATTTAATTTTTTCTAGAACTCATAATGAAAACTGACAGATGGAACTATAGTTAAATACGATTTCTTTTTAAACTTTCCATTTTCAATTACTACACTTGTAGGATTAATTTTAGCATATGTATTAAAAATGCTTACTGCAATGTATTTCTTACGGCCAAACCTAGTATCCCAATTTCGCTTAACACTAACATCGAGTCTATGATAAATGGGCATTCGGTGAGAGTTAACACCATCGAAAACATTGTAAGAGTACGTAAAAGGATTATCTCTTACCCGACCAACAGGTAAACTAAAAGGAGTACCAGAGTGTGCAATAAACATAAAACCATAGCTAATTTTTTCAGAATAGTGAAACTGCATAAGCCAAGAGAAATCGTGGAGTCGATCGAAATCTGAAGGATAAACTTCACCTGAGTTTATCTCTTTAATCTGCCTTTTACTCTGAGAGAGTGTATAAGCAAAAGCCGTTAAAAAGATTGGTGTTTGTTTCTGAATATGTATTTCTAATCCGTAAGCATCGCCAATACCTCCACTTATTACCCTGTTCTCTGCAAAAACAGAAAGATTTCTATAACTAACACCGTAAATATCCGGTAAATTATTCATCTTTTTGTAAAAAATCTCTACTCCATAGTCGAAGTTTTGCCAATTAGAAACTCCATTTAAACTAGCCGAGTACTGGTTAGCCTTCTGTGGTGCAAATTCGTCCGAAGCAGAAAACCAGAGCATTTTTTCAATAAAATCATCCCTTGTGGTTATTCCGTGAATATACTGATTAACAATGGAATAACTTATTCCAAATGCATGGTTTGTAGTGGGTAGGTAGCGAATGGAGAGGCGTGGTTCAAGATCAGTAAATCTGAAATGGTTGTTTACAAAGTAGTTAAACCTAATGCCTCCCTTCACCAACAGTTTTTTTGTAACATTGTAAGTATTATCAACAAAAATTGAAAAATCGAGAGGGGATGATTTAAGATTACCACCAAAAGTTGTATCAATTATATTTGAATATTCGTCAATAACGATTGAACGGTATACCCTATAATTATCGGGGATTATGCTATAACTACCCAAATCGAACCCAAAAGTAAGCTTCAGGTTGGATAAAGGGGTTTGGTAATCGAACCTGCTGGCTATACCATATTTTGCAATACCGTTTCTTTTATCCGTTTTATTTTCAATTATAATGGGTATATCAATGTCATTTTTTTCAATTATATCGTTTTGATTGTACAAAGAAAGATAGGAATAGAAATTTCCATACAGGTTGGTTCCAATCACTCTATTAACTCCTAAAGTAAGCGCTTGGTTGCTTATTGAACTTTTGGTCAATGCTTCTTCTTTCCAGATTATTTGATTGTTAATCTTTTGACCTGTTTCAATTAGTTGATGATCAATATAATCGCCACCTGAGTAGATGCTAAAGTAAATTTTAGTTTTTTTATCCAACTCACTATTAAACCTTGCATTAATGTCGTAAAAAATATAATCAAGAGAATTCCCTTGACCTGTTTCTTTCAATTCGCGCCGATTGTTTGCATTTAAGAAATAAAAGTTAGAGGTACGAGCAGATATTAAAAATGATGATTTGCCTTTAATTAATGGACCCTCGACAAGAAAACCGCTTGAAAGTATGCCAAGAAATAGTTCCCCTTTAACCTTTTCTTTGCTGCCATCCCTCAACTTTACATCCAGAACGCTAGATGCCCTACCCCCATACTGCGAGGGATAGCTATTCTTATAAAGATCGACATGTTTCACAGCAATGGGGTTAAAAAGAGAGACGAACCCCCCTAGATGACTTACGTTAAATACAGGACAACCATCAAGTAACATGAGGTTCTGATCGGGATTACCCCCACGAACCAGTAGCGTTGAATAGCCATCGCGACCACCAGTTACTCCAGGTAGATAGGTTAATGATTTTAGAATATCGGCCTCACCCCCAAATGCAGGAACGGCCTGAATGTTCTGCAAAGGAACAGTTACCTTACCCGAGAGTGATTGTATCAATAGCGATTGCCTTTGCGCCGATACCTGCACCTCTGCCAGTTCCATTGGTTCTAAGAGGAAATTTAAGGTTGTATCTCTATGTGCATAAAGTTCAACGACCAACGTACGATACCCAACGTATGAAGCTTCCAACAAAAGGGTCCCCTTATTTGCTTTTATGTTATAATACCCAGCATCATTTGCTGCAACACCATGACCTGTACCCCTAATTAAGCATGTTGAATAGGGTAAAGGTTCACCAGAGTTTACATCGCGAATGTATCCGTAAATCACTACTTTTTGTGGCGAAGAAATGGATATTGAGCCAATGAAAATTAAGCAGAATAAAAAAAACTTTTTATATAAATACATGTCAAGTATATCAGATAAAAAAAAATTAAAACAATCTGTATGAAATATTGATATTCAAACTATTAATTCTCATTGAGGGAGAAAAGTATTGTAAAGCAGGAAAAAACTCAGGAACAATATCTTTAATATGATATAGACTTAAATCGGAAATAGCTCTGCTATACATAATGGATAAACCAACTTTTCTTGAAAGGGAATATCTGGCACCAAAGGTTAACCCAAAATACTGGTTTCTCCTAGTATAATGAAAATAGTCGTATGTTTCTTCGGTTGGCTTTGTTTCCCACAGTTTAAAGTAAGTTGAAAAACCTGTGATTACATACAGTTTATCAACAACCTTAACGTTAAGCTCAACGGGAAATTCAAAGAACAGGTAATGATGTTTGTATTTTGGGTTGGTATAGCCATACCCCTTTTTGCTGCCCGAAATTGAAATAGAAAGATATATTTCATCAAGAACCATTGGAAAAGTAATGTATCCGCCCAGTCTAAAGGGGATTGTTGACTTAAAACCATTAGGGGTTGAACCCATGGGTTGATTAATAAGTGCATAGGAGTCAATAGCACCACCAATAACAATTCCGTAGGTGTATTTTGAATCTTTTAATGATAAAAAGTTGTCTTCGTTTGGGGTGTTCTGGGCACTTAAATAAAACGTGGAGCAGACAATTATAAATATGCTATTGCGAAATCGGGGTAAGAGTGTTTTAAATATAGTATTCATAATAGGCAATTATGCTTAGTGATTCCAAATATTTTTGTTCTGCAAGGGGAGTTCAAGAAATTAAAACAACCTTGTTGATAAAGTGATTTGCCAACCATTAACAAAAAGCTTTCCTCCTTCAGAAAACCGATAATCCCTTTTAAAGGGTCTAAGCCCGATGCTATAGCTAAAGGAAATATCCAATCTGCTTGTTGCATTGTAGGTTCCACCAAAAGTAAAACAGGTATAGGGGTTTATGAAATCGTAACTGGTGATTCCATTTGACATATTCTCCTTAGAAAGTTTTTCAAGGGTATATACCCAAACCATTCCTCCAGTTAAGAATATTTTACTATATACCTCCATGCTAAGCTCAAGTGGAATTTCTACATAGTAATGACTATCAACGCTTGGCGAATGAAATTCTTCGTATTCGTACCTGTTTAATTTCTCGCTGTAGTTTACCCCAATTTTTAGGGTAAAATCTTCACCAAAAACCGGGTTGGTAAAAAAAACACCAGCTTTATAGTCAATTATAGATGTCATTTTTGGAAATAAACCATTATCTTGCTTTAGATTAAAGATATTTTGCCCCACCCCCATTGAAATGCCAATGCTTGGTTTAAAAACAAAAAATTTCCATTCAGTTGCAGAAGTATCAACTTCTTGGGGAAAAACTTTACATATACAGGTAAAATATAAAACAAAAATGAAAACAAAGTGCTTGAAATAAAACATAAATTTTAATTAAGTTTTTATTATACAAGGTTACTTTTTAAAATGGCCAAGTCAATAACCTTAGTATGGACCTGACCATTATTTATTGCAAAAAAGTATTACCAATTTCCTGTACTACAATTAATACGATTATCATAAGGAACCCCCCTTGACCACGCTTCACCATTAGTCCTTGTAAATCTTGGTGGGCCAATTATATTCTGATATTTTATAGTATGTCCAGGCCAATATTTTCTTACAATAGAATATACATCATTATTCGAAACATTTACAGTTTCTGAGGTGAAATGAGTCCAAATCCAGACATCATTCCATGGATCTGAAATTCCTCCTACAACTTGAGGAACATACAAGCTAAACTTTGCATTATTAACATGAAGATTGGTTGCATAATCTCTCCATTGAAAAAACGAATATTTTTTTCCAAAAACCTTCCATTCAACATAGTAATGCTGAAGATAAGTATAATTACCACCACCACCATTTAAGTATTCTCTTCTTTGTTCAGCATAAAAAAACATGTATACCCCTCCTATCTCCATCATTATTTTCACCCTTTTTATATTCGATGTAATGGTATTCATTCCCTTCATCATTTGTTTGCACACAACTTTTATCATTGACCTCAATAATTTCGTATTCATCCTCTAAGAATAATATACTGTTCTTCTCGCTGAAAGTTCTTGTTTTAATCAATTTGTCAATGTTCTGTTCATCAGGGTTTAAAATATGCAAAGTACCTCTATTAATTTTTACATTAAGAACGTTCTGAAAAAAGTATTCACCCTTTGGATTTCTTACTGCTTGATCAATTGAAGAAAAAATGATAGGTTCTACATTACCATTATTAATTGTAAAAATTTCAGGGTATTCGTCTACTAACTCCATCTCATTAAAATCTTCGTAGAGCATCTTTTCCTTACAGATGTTATTAATCACGGTGCGTAGGGATACGAAACCTATGCTTTGCTCCCAGGTATCAAGTTCATCCTCATTCATTGAGGAAATAATCTTAAGTACATCGAAAATATTCTCATCAAACTGAAGGGTACCATTCTTAATCTTAATGGATTCGCTGAGAATGTGGTGGGAATTAACCAGAGAATTAACTGGTATAATCTGTTCTTTTTCCTTGAATTCTTGCTTTTCACAAGAGGTGTTAAGGATTATAAGAAAGAAAGAAAGAAAGAAAGAAAGAAAGTGTTTTGTTTTCATAGGAATTAGTTTTAATAAAAACATTAGGTTAATTAATTACAAAATTAAAAAAATAATAATTTAGTGCAAAAAATCACATATTATTGTAGTTTTTTTTAAGATTTTAAAATTCTTACTTTTCTAACCATTAGATTATGAATTAGATTATCCTTGGCTAATAATGAACAAATAATATATTTGAAAACTCTTTTCTACTTTCCATTGAAAACTTCGAAGGAATAAGGGGGTAATTGTACTTTAATATGCTTTTCCCCAATCTCATGTTTCTGTCCAAAATTGCTAGTTATTATAGAACCATAAGAATAGTCTGGTAATGGAATATTCAGTATTTCGTCATTCGCCGAATTATTAAATACTACAAAAACAAATTCATTGAAGTATTTACGTGCATAAGCATATACTTGATCGTTGACAAGTAACGGTTCAAAAGTTCCGTAGTTCAATGCCAAATTTCCACGACGAAGGTTTGCCAATTTTTGGGTGAACTCGATGGTTCCCTGCTCCTCTGGCAACAAATCACTGAATTGCATCATCCTTCGATTATCGGGGTCGTTACCACCGGGTTGCCCAAACTCATCGCCCTGATATAATGTGGGAACTCCGGGAATGGTTAAAATGAAAGCGTTGAACATCTGAAGTTTCTTGTAACCAATGGGATCACCTACACCGATTTCTCTTGTCCAGCCCGCACGTTTGGCATCCTCGTCGAAGGAGAGCGCTCCTCCTGCATAGGAGATAAACCTACCTTTATCGTGGTTTCCAGTAATAATGCCCATTAAATTATTCCATCCGTAATAGCTAAACCCCTCAACCAACTTGTTGTTAAGATTTTTGAACGAAACATCCTTGCGGGCAAAGGTGGCCATGGCGGCATCGTACACATTAAAATCGAACTGCGAATTGAGCATCCCTGTACTGATATAGCTTGAAATAAGTTCATGACTTCCATATGTTTCGCCAATCTGAAATATGGTTCTGCTCCGAGGTACATTTTCCTTTACTTTGTTGGTAAGTGTACGCCAGAATACTTCGGGGATATGTTTGGTGGCATCGTGGCGGAAACCATCGAATTTATACTCTGTAACCCAAAATAAGGCTGAATCAGTCATGGGTTCATATACCTCTGGGCGTTCCAGATCAAGGGTTGGCATAAAGGTATCGAACCAAGTTGTAAGGCGGTGCTCATCCCATTTTTCGGTGTTCATGGTACCATCGGGTAGGTAAAGCGGAGTAGCCCAATCGGGGTTATTCTGGTAAAGAGGGTGTTCCTGATGAACATGGTTAGCTACGTAATCGAGGATTACGTTTATATCGCGCAGATGAGACTCTTCAAGCATCTCGTGAACATCGTCGGATGTGCCAAAACGGAAATCAATCTGTGACGATGAGATGGGCCAGTAACCATGATATCCCGAGAACTTAGTTTTAGGATCGGGGTACATGCCATAGGCTCCCAAAGGGTTCTGGGTAATGGGTGAAACCCAAATCGTATTAATGCCCAGTTTTTCAAAATAACCATCCCTAATTTTCTCTGTAACACCCTTAATATCACCTCCATAATAATTTGCTTTTGGATGAATTTCAGGATCATCTACGGGTAAATCGTTATTGGGGTTAGCATTATTGAAACGATCGATCATGAGCGAATACATGATTTGCGTATGCAAATCGGAACGATTGAGCTGTGATGTGCAGGAAACAACCCTCCTGCCCTCTAGAGGTATTAGCAGGTCGTTCGACTCGCCCTCATTGTTGTATGCCCATACCCGAATATGTGATCGTTTTAACCCGTTGGCATTTGCAGGGATGATTATGGTTGCTCCAGTATCATCAATTTTAACAAAATTATTGCTTAAGCGGTAGTTTTCCCAAAAAACAAAGAGACTCTCTACGCTATTCCTAAATCCAATTCTAATCTCTTTCCCATTAGTCGATTCAGGGTAAATACGTGGTAATTTTTCAACATCAACCTCTCCCACCCTCAAAACAGAGTTTGTACCCCCAATATTGTTATCCTCCACATTTGGATTTGCTGGATCGAGCATCCATTTGCCATCAACCACAAGCTGATAGTGATACTTACCAGGGTTGAGCCATAATGTTGTTCTCCAAATACCTTCTTCCATTTTTAGGCTATTCTTGCTTGGATTCCAGTCGTTAATTTGACCCGCTAATTGTACAGTTTGAGGTTGTTTGCCTGTTGTTTTGTAATTAAAATCAACTGACAACTTTCGGCTTTTTCGCGTAAGCAAAGAATATCCAGTTTCCTCAATCCAAACCTTCAGCTCCGATAAGCGAGGTATTTCATCGTTTGCCGCCGATATTTTAACTGTTTCATTATCGGGAGACAGTATTACCTCAAAACATTGAGGTGCAATAACCGAGTCTATTCGGCTAATATTCATGAAGTAATCCTCTAGGATTACCAGCGTTTCTTCACCTGATAATTGAATAGGTGTGGCTAGTCCTTGTATCTCCGATTTTTTATCGTAATGTGGAATTATTTCTCTTGCACCGCAAGATGCAAGCAGAAATGCCACAGCAATGAATAGGAACCGTTTCATAGTTGTACTTTTTAGTAGGATAATAACCTGTTAAAATATAAATATCGGGTATAAAAAAGTGTTTATTCAAGTTCAATAATCATTGCAGATCGTGGTGAAAGCTGAATCTGCTCAAGGTTGATTACCGCCTTCCCTGTTATTACATCTTTACCTTCCTTAAAATATTTTAGAATTTCATTATACCTATTGGTTTTTAGCAATTTTGGTTGATATCCGTTGTGAAGTATCACCATTATGGTTTGCTTGTTATTTTGACGGAAATATACATAAACCTCATTTTCAGGAATGAAATGTATAAGTTTCCCATTATGGATTGCTGATGCGGTTTTACGCCAATTTAACAATGTGCTCATGTAATTCCATGCTTCGTTTTCCTTTTTGGTTCTTCCTTCGGCCGTAAAAGCAGATCGCTTATGGTCATTCCAACCACCAGGAAATTCCTGACGTAATACCCCATGCCCTTGTTTATCATCACCATCCATTAGGATTTCTGTTCCATAGTATATTTGCGGAATGCCTCTAGTTGTGAGAAGAAACGCTATACCCAACTTGTATCGACCTATAGCCATGCTCTTAGACTTCATGAACCTAGAAACATCATGATTATCAGCAAAAACCATTATGTTCATGGGATCAGGATACAAAAAATCGTGGGCTAGAATTTCGTACAATCGATGTAAACCTATGTCCCACCCCTCCTTTTCATCAAATGCTTTATGCATGGCATACATCAAAGGAAAGTCCATTACTGATTTAACGCCAGAATCGAATCCATCGCGATTTAGTGCTCCCGTTTGCCAATATGCGCACCATGAAGGGTAGTTGAGCCAAACTTCTGCTACAATGTTGAAATTGGGATACTCAGCCATTACCTCCTTGGTCCAATTAGCCATAAAATCTTTATCAGGGTATGGATGAGTGTCCATTCTAATCCCATCCAAATCAGCATACTCAACCCACCATATGCTATTTTGAATTAGATATTTAGCAAGATAGGGATTGCGTTGGTTCATATCGGGCATATGAGTATCAAACCATCCATCACTCATAAGAGTACGATCAAAATCAGAGGCGTAAGGGTCGAAATTGGTTGGACTTCGATAGTTTGTTCGGGTAAACTCTGGCCATTGGTTTAGCCAGTCCTTCATCGGCAGATCGTCCATCCACCAATGCTTGCTACCGCAATGGTTGAATATCATATCCTTGATAACCTTTACACCCTTTTCGTGAGATTTCTCTAAAAATCCTTTATACAATTCATTCGTTCCATGTCTTGGGTCAATGTTGTAAAAATCGGTTATGGCGTAACCGTGGTACGATTGCCAGGGTTGGTTGCTCTCCAGAAGAGGATTAACCCATATTGCTGTCATGCCCAACTCCTTTATGTAATCTAGTTGGTCAATAATTCCTTGAATATCACCACCGTGACGGGAATACAGGTCCTTTCTGTCGAATTTATCGAACATTCCTTCAACAACATCATTTGTTGGATCGCCATTGGCAAAACGATCGGGAAATAGAAGGTAAACTACATCTGAGGCATCAAAACCTTTTCGGTTGGCTGATCCGGCACGCCTTTGCTTCAACTGGTAAGTATAGTTGAGCACCTTATCCCCAGAGAATTTGAATTTGATTTCAAAGCTTCCGGGTTCAGTGTTGCCATCAATCCTTAAGTTAATAAAGAGATAGTTGGGATTTTCAACCTTATCGATACTTACCACACTAACTCCTGGGTATGAAAGGTCAACCTCAGCCTTAGAGATATCATTTCCATACACTAAAACCTGTAGGTCTTGATTTCTCATTCCCGCCCACCAATTGGGAGGCTCAATTCGGTTTAACGATTGCGCTGTGGTCATAAAAGAAAGAATAATTGCAAAGGTAAATAATACTAGCCTTTTCATACCGTGTTTTTTTATATTAACAAATTGATTATTTTAAAATTATAAATTAGTAAATCTAATCAGAATAGCTCTATAACCATTGCTGAGCGAGGTAAAATATGAAATTTATTGAGAATATCGATTCTATTTCCTGTAATAACATCAACTCCTCGGCTAAATTTGGCAAGAAACTCATTATACCCAGACCCTAATATCTCTCTAGTTTCATGGCTATTATTAATTAATACCATCACTGTTTGCTGATTATCATAGCGAAAGTATACATAAACTCCGTTCTCGGGGTTAAAATGAGTTAATCCACCAATGTGAACAGCTGAAGCGTTCTTACGCCAATGAAGAAGTTTTGAAGTATAATTCCATATTTCATTTTCCCTATCGGTTCTTCCTTGAGATGTAAATGCTGATTTTTGATCATCGGCCCAGCCACCCGGAAAATCTCTTCTTATATCTCCATGCCCATTAGCATCATCTCCTGGCAAAAGGAATTCAGTACCATAGTATATTTGAGGAATTCCTCGAGTTGTGAGCAGAAAGGTAAGAGCCAATTTCATTCTTGAAATTTCCAGTGAAGAATCCCTATGAAATCTCCCCTTGTCGTGGTTATCGATGAATACAAGAAGGTTATTCCAGTTTGGGTAAGTAAAATCATGGGCTAGCACCTCATACAAACGAGCTAAACCCGTTTCCCATCCATCCTCTTCGTCAAAAGCCTTCTGAATAGCATTCATCAGAGGGAAGTCCATAACAATGGGCAAATTGGAGTTATAGCCATCGGGGTTAATTGCATCCATTTGCCAGTACGATACCCACAGCGGATGGTTGAACCACGTTTCGCCTACAATGCTAAAATGAGGATACTCTTGCATTATAGCATTGCACCATTGAGCCATAAAGTGCTTATCGCAGTACGGATGCGTATCCATCCTAAAACCGTTAAGGTTGGCATACTCCGCCCACCAAATACTATTTTGAATAAGGTACTTTGCCACAAAAGGGTTTTTCTGGTTCAGATCGGGCATTTGCCAGTCAAACCATCCCTTAGTCATAAGATTTATATCCCTTTGCGAGGCATGTGGATCGAAGGATATAAGCTGTCTGTAATTTGACTGTGTATAGTTATCCCACTGGTTAAGCCAATCGTTCATTGGTAGGTCATCAATCCACCAATGGCCTCTGCCCGAGTGGTTAAACACCAAATCCTTGATAACCTTTAAGCCCTTTAAGTGCGCCTTTTCCACAAAAATTCTGTACAACTCGTTATCGCCAAAACGGGGGTCAACCCTGTAAAAATCAGTGATTGCATAGCCGTGGTACGACCAAGAGGGTTGATTATTCTCTAAAACTGGATTTAACCATAAAGTTGTTACACCCAAATCGTTGAAGTAGTCAAGATGATTTAATATTCCCTGCAAATCGCCCCCATGACGGCCATGCATATCGGTACGATTAGCCCCTTCAATCATTTCCGACACCTCATCGTTGTTTGGATTTCCGTTGGCAAATCGATCGGGATAAAGAAGATAAATCACATCGGAGGCATCAAACCCATTTCGTTCGGAAGAGCCATTAATGCGTTCAAGAAGATGGTAGTTGTACACAGCTATCTTCTCATCGTTTTTATAGAAAACAATTTCGAAAATGCCAGGGTTGGCATTGCCTACATTCAAATTAATGAAAAGATAGTTTGGGTTCTCAACGCTGACAATACTAATAACCTCAACACCTGGGTATGAAACATCAACATTGCTTTTTGCAATGTTATCGCCATAGACCATTAGCTGAAGTTCCGTATTTCTCATCCCAGCCCACCAATTTGGAGGTTCAACCCTTATTGGTTTTTGAGCATGAGATAAAAAAAAGGAATGACAAGTCAGTAGCAGTAATGCTATACGTAATTTACTCATAAAAAAACAGATAAAACTACCCTCTACCAATACAATTTAAATCCTCAAACGATTCTTTAAGCCTTTTAATAATGCTTTCTTCTCCTTTACGGAGCCAAACTCTTGGATCATAGTATTTCTTGTTAGGCTTATCATCTCCCTCGGGGTTACCAATTTGACCCTGCAAATATCCTTCTTTATCAACGTAGTACTTACGAATTCCATCCCAAAATGCCCATTGAAGGTCGGTATCAAGGTTCATTTTAATAACACCATAGTTAATGGCTTCCTGAATTTTTTCTTTTTCCGAACCACTGCCACCATGGAAAACAAAGTTTACAGGTTTTGGAGCAGTAGCAAATTTTTTTTGAATAAACTCTTGCGAATCCCTAAGTATTCCGGGGCTAAGAACAACATTGCCTGGCTTATATACCCCATGTACGTTTCCAAATGATGCTGCAATGGTAAAATTGGGGCTAATTTTAATTAAATGCTCATAAGCATAGGCAACTTCTTCGGGCTGAGTGTATAGTCTTGAACTATCTACTCCTGTATTATCGACACCATCCTCTTCCCCACCAGTTACGCCAAGCTCAATTTCAAGTGTCATTCCTATTTTTGCCATTCGTGCTAGGTACATCGCTGATATTTTAATGTTCTCCTCCAAACTTTCTTCAGAAAGATCGAGCATGTGGGAGCTGTAAAGCGGTTTCCCTGTTTCATTAAAATGCTTTTCACCAGCATCGAGCAATCCGTCTATCCAAGGAAGCAATTTTTTAGCAGCATGATCAGTGTGCATTATAACAGGAACACCATATGTCTCGGCAATAAGATGAACATGCTTAGCCCCTGAAATGGCACCCAGAATTGCGGCAATCTGATTATCGTTTGTTAATCCTTTACCTGCAAAATAAGATGCGCCACCGTTTGAAAATTGAATGATAACGGGAGAACCCACTTCGCGGGCAGTTTCTAATACAGAATTAATGGTATTTGTGCCTGTTACGTTAACGGCTGGGATAGCCCAACCCTCGGTTTTAGCTGTTGCAAAAACCTCTTGTACTTGCTTTCCGGTAAGTACCCCCGATGGGAATCGTTTCATGGTTTGAATATTAGTTTAGTTTAATATAATTTTCAAGGATCCTGAATCATTTTATCAGATTTAGCTCTTCTGTAGTATCTAATTAGCCGATTTCTTATTTGAAGATATCGGATTATACCAAATATGGCCAAAAGAAAACTTAGTGTTATGGCAAAATAACCTAACCATCTAATTTCAATAAAACCCTGTAGCTGCAAAAATGCAATACCCCCAAGCAACATGTATAGCGATGTTCTTGAGTAGGAAAGCAAAGTTCTCTCATTGGCCAACTTTGTCCTTTCAAGAGCTAAATAATCTCTTAAGATTATATCTTCTCTTGAATCGAAGATATGATTAAAAAAAGAGATACGTTTAGGCATAAGTATAAATCAGTCTATTAGATAATTAATTTTAAACAAACAGTTTCTATATATATTTCTACATTATAAAGTCCAAAAATACATAATTAATGGGACAGCTACTGCAATAACAATAATTGAAATTGGCAAACCCATCCAGATGTAATCAGTAAACCTATACCCTCCGGGGCCCATTACCAAAGTATTTGATTGATGACCGATGGGTGTAAGAAATGCTGCGGACGCCCCTACGGCTATTACCATTAAGAAAGGATCTATTGATAGATCCATACCCCTCGCTATTCCAATTGCAATAGGTGCCATTAGAACAACAGTAGCAGCATTATTAATTACTCCAGACAATAGCATGGTTATGATTAACAGAATACTTAACGTAGCCCAAACAGGGACTAACTCAGCCAAAATTAATATTTGATTAGCAATTAGTTCTGCCCCACCGGATGTTTTCAGTGCCTCCCCAACAGGTAGCATGGCACCTAGTAAAATAATTACAGGCCAATCAATACTTGAATACATATGCTTTAATGGTAAGACCCCTGAAAAAATCATTCCTAAAGCTGCCATAGGAAAAGCAACATGAACAGGGAGTATACCCAACATGATGAGAACAATTGAAGCGATAAATATTGATAAGCTAAGGGCAATGTTCTTTTTAAAACCGATTCTTAATCCTCTTCTGACGAGGGGTAAGCAACCCATAGAAATTATTGCTTCGTTAATCATATGATCTCTACCCTGAAGCATAATCACATCGCCTGTACGAAAGATAATATGATCTAATCGGCGATGAATTTTTTCACTTCTTCTGGCAACAGCCAAAAGGTTAATTCCAAAGCGCGAACGCATTCTCAATCCTGAAGTTGTTTGTCCAATCAATGGAGAATCAGCCATAACAATGGCCTCATTTATAGATATATTGCTTGATCCAATGGCATCCTTTCTAAATTTTTTTCCACCTACTAATTCGAGCCCAGTATCATTAATAAATGATTTTAAAGCAAAAGTGTCCGTTTCGATAATGATTATATCATTGATTAACAGCTCTTCTTCTTCGTCGGGAGCATGAATTCGTTTATTTTTTCTGACAAACCCCAATATTTGAACATCGGCTTTGGAAATCCTCATCAAATCGCCAATGCTTATATTCAGTGCTTTCGAGTTTTTGGTAACTTTAACTTCTGTTATATAATCTTCAATACGAAAAGTTTCCTGCTCTGATTTTCTGGCAGCTCTTTTTGGCAACAATCTCCATCCGAATAATGAAATGATTATAATTCCTACTATTGCTAAACCCACACCCACTGGGGCAAAGTCAAACATTTTGAAAGGAACTCCCAATTCCTCAGCTCTTAAAGTTGCAATTATAATATTGGGTGGAGTTCCTATTAACGTAATCATACCACCAAGAAGAGATGCAAATGCAATTGGCATTAGAAAATACGAAGGAGGATTACCGCCCTTTTTTGCCATACCAATGGCAACAGGCATTAATATTGCCAAAGCCCCTACATTATTCATAAAGGCAGAGGCCATTGCCACGAGAATGGATAGCACAAAAATTTGAATCGTTAAATTTGTACCAACTTTTGACACCCAATTTCCTAGCAAATCTATTAAACCTGAAAATTCAAGGGCTTTACCTATAACTAATACTGCAGCAACAGTAATTACTGCAGGATGACCAAAACCTATAAATGCATCTGTTGGCGAAATGATACCAGCTATAACTAAAATAAACAATGAAATTAAAGCAACTAAATCGTGTCTTAATCGACCCCATGCAAAGAGAACCAAAGTAATTACTAGAGTTATAAATACAATAACTTGATCCATTGCTTAAGTTCTAATTCATTTTTGTTAATATCCTATTTAAGGGCTTAAAAATAATCGTTTTTTTACAAGTATAGTAAAACGTATAGGATAATGAATTGATTATTATTTTTATCAAATTAATTATTTATTAAGGTGCAAAGAACAACCAATGAATCAAATATTATAATTAAAAAATAAGTGTAATCGAAAAATAATATTAAAATATTTGTGCAATTTGAATTAAACTTTTTACGAACTTAAAAATATAATTCTTCCCACGATTATTTGTATCTTAGTGGGGCTATTTAGTGTTTTTTTATATGGAAATAGTTGAAAAATTGATTATATGGCAAACATTATCAGCATAATAAATAATAAAGGTGGAACAGGTAAGACCACAACGGTTTTAAACTTGGGTGCAGCTTTGGCAAAGAAGAAAAAACGTGTTCTCTTAGTTGATCTTGATAGTCAGGGAAACCTAACCTCAACATTCGATTCTGCTGTAAGTGAGCAGGGAATAGGTGAATTATTGGTTGGAAGTTGTACCATTAATGATATTATTAAATCAAACTCTTATATAAGCATATTACCATCTACCGAAAAGTTATTGGATTTTGAATTCCAGCTAAATAACGAACCTGGTAGGGAATATATGCTTAAGGAGCAACTTGAAAAAATATCGGATGATTTTGACTTTATACTCATAGATTGTCCCCCGAGCCTTGGTACCCTTAGCGTAAATTCTTTGGTTGCTGCCAACAGTTTTATTGTACCGATGCAAGCTGAAAACTTTGCATTTATTGGACTTGATAGGATAATGCTTATCACAGAGAAGGTAAAAAAACGGATGAACCCTAATCTTGAACTTGGAGGAATTCTTTTCGTTAAATTAACACCCAGAACCAAGTTTAGCCAAGCTGTAATATCAAACTTATCTAATAATAATAATTTTGAGGATAAACTTTTCAATACATACATCCGTCAAGATATTGCATTGATGGAGTCAGGTGCTTTTAAACAAAATATTTTCGAATATTCTCCAAGAAGCAGGGGTTCGCAAGATTATATGGATTTAGCAAAAGAAATACTGAAACGATATGGCCAAAAGTAAACTTTCGATAAATGATATTCAGAAGGCTCTCCTTGCAAATACAAAATATATTAAGGAATCTGATCGGATTAAAAAACCAATTGAAGAAAAAGAAGAGCCTAAAGCAATTGTTAATAATCAAGTAAACATCGATCAAATTACACTTAAAAAATTTAAAATACTCGCTCCCTTTTTGGGTGAGTCTGTTGATGATCTTGTAAACAAGGCGCTTAACCATTTTCTAAGGCTCAAATCTCTCCAACTGGATCAAGCCATACAGAAGCTTACAGAAGAAGATTAAATGTGGTTTATTAATTGAAGGGATTTTGTGCAAAATGATTAGAGCACTTATTCTATTTTTTTTCAACTACCACTAATTCTCACGGCTCTTTGTACACCCTTTATTTTGGTAAGTTTGTAAAGCAACATATCCAGGTTTTTAGTATCGGATACAAAAAGTTGTATTTTACCTTCGAACATTCCATTTTCAGAAGTAATAGTAAAAGCACGCATATTTACTTTAAGATCCTTACTAATAACTTCTGATATTTTATTTATCATTCCCAACTCATCAAAACCGGTGACCTTAACCGTAGTTTGAAATGATGTTAGCGCCTTTGTCTCCTTCCATTTGGCCCTTACAATCCTATAGCCATACCGTTGATGAAGCTGTGAGGCATTTGGGCAATTTACCCGGTGAATTTTAATGCCTTCCTTAATTGTAACAAATCCAAATATGTCATCTCCAAAGATGGGCTTACAGCATTTGGCCAATTTGTAATCTATGTTAACAAGTTTTTCATCAATAATCAGGTAATCTGTAGATTGTTCTTCATCAACATCTTTAGGTTTTGGTTTTGAAGGTTCCGCTATATCAGGTGTTTGCTCAATCTTTTGGTTAAGGACAAGTACAGATTTTAAATCACTAAGATTTATCTTCCCAGTCGAAATTACCTCGAAAAGTTCAGCGCTGTTTTTTAATCTCAAATGTTTTTGGAGTTGTTTTATGGCCTTATCGGTATCAGTAACTTTCCAGTTCTTAAATCTCCTGAAAAGCATCTCTTTCCCTACAGTTAGCTGTTTATTTCTTTCTTCCCTCAAACTTTGCTTTATTTTACCCTTAGCTTTCCCTGTCACCACCATTTTTAACCAATCCGTTTTGGGTTTTTGGTTCTTTGAAGTAATTATTTCAACTACATCACCATTGTTTAAGGTTTGTTTAATAGGCACATTGCGACCATTCACTTTGGCACCAATACAATTAGATCCAATATCAGAATGAATATCAAAGGCAAAATCCAAAACTGATGCACCAAGTGGAAACTTCCTCAAGTCGCCATTGGGTGTAAAGGCAAATATCTCTTTCTGATAAAGGTTAAGATGAAACTGATCAACCAACTCTTCAGGGGTTGATACAGGTGTTTCCAATATTTCCCGTACCTTCGACACCCATTGATCAAGTCCTTTATCCTGTTTTATACCCTTATACTTCCAATGTGCAGCAAGTCCTTTCTCTGCTACTTCGTTCATTCTCTGTGTACGAATCTGCACCTCAACCCATTTACCCTCTGGTCCTACAACAGTTGTATGTAACGATTCGTAACCGTTGCTTTTAGGAACTGAAATCCAGTCTCGTAAACGTTCTGGGTTTGGCGTCCATGAGTCTGTAATTATTGAGAATACTTGCCAACAATCAGATTTTTCTCTTTCAAAGGGACTGTTAAGAATTACTCTTATTGCAAAAACATCGTAAATCTTATCGAATGTTACGCCTTGTTTCTGCATTTTTTTCCAAATTGAATAAACAGTTTTAGGGCGACCTTTTATCTCAAAATCAAATTTTCTTTTTTTTAACTCCTCCTCTATTGGCGCAATGAATTCCTTTATAAATTTATTTCGACGGGTTGTTGTATTCCTCAATTTTTTTAGAATTAAATTGTACTCCTGAGTGTTGGTGTACTTCATGGCCAAATCCTCCATTTCCGATTTCAGTCGATACAATCCTAGCCTATGGGCTAGAGGGGCATATAGGTGAAATGTTTCCCATGATAATTTAAGCTGTTGTTCTTTGGGTAAAAAGCCTAACGAACGCATAATACCAAGTCTTTCAGCTAATTTTATTAGGATTACACGAGCATCGGCTGAAAGGGTAAGGATTAACTCCCTGAAATTTTCGGCTTGTTCTGTTGGGTTTTTAGGATCAAGCTTCGATATTTTAGAAAGGCTATCTACTATTCTTGCTATTGCTAAGCTATATCTCTTTTCAATATCGATATAATTGAGCAATTTATCATTGATTGTATCATGTAAAAGTGCAGCAGCAATAGAACTCCCCCCTAAGCCAATTTCCTCTGCACAAATTTTAGCAACATTAATTAAATGGAATAAATATGGTTCTCCCCCATAATCTCCCCTATTTTTATAAAGCCCAACAATTTCTTTGAAGGCTTTTCTTATCAGGACAATATCATCTGAACTAAGGCTATTCCTACATGACCTTAGTAACCCTCTGTATCGGTTAATTATTAATCGCTCTTCAATATCCATACAACAGCATATTTACGACAAATTTAAAATCTTTCTTCTTGAGTAACAACTCAGGATATCATAATTATATTTCCTTAAAGCACGACAAACTTTTCTTAATTAAAGCATGCCTTTCTTTTTTCTAAATCTTGTTATCTTTATGAAAAAAAAATTAAATGTTTCCAAAGGATATTATCAAGAGGGTAAGATATTTGCGCAATGAACTTAATCGTCATAATTACCTTTACTACGTATTAGCAAAACCTGAAATATCGGATTTTGAGTATGATGCTATGCTCAAAGATCTTGAAGCACTTGAAAAGAAATATCCTGAATTGGTAGACGAAAATTCTCCCACCCAAAGAATTGGCAGTGATCTAGCTGAAGGGTTTAAACAGGTAAGGCATCGGTATCCCATGCTTTCATTGGCAAATACATATTCTTTTGAAGAGCTTGACGATTTTAATAACAGAATTGCAAAATCCCTTACTAGTGATTGGGAATATGTATGTGAATTGAAATATGATGGTACTGCCATAGGACTAACTTATCGAGATGGTAAACTAATGCAGGCTATAACCCGAGGAGATGGAACCCAGGGGGATGATGTTACTGCTAATGTAAAAACTATACGATCAATTCCATTAATTCTTCAGGGGAACGATTATCCCTATGAATTTGAAATTAGGGGTGAAATCTTGTTACCACATGCAGTTTTTGAAGAGTTAAACAAACAAAGAGTTGAACAGGGTGAAACGCCATTTGCAAACCCTAGAAATGCAGCTGCTGGAACACTAAAACTCTTAAACTCAAAAATTGTAGCTGAACGTAAACTTGATTGTTTACTCTACTTTTTGCTTGGTGAAAAACTACCTTTCAATAATCACTTCCAAAATTTACAAAAGGCTAAGGAGTGGGGATTCAAAATACCACAGTACATTAAACTTTGTAGAAGCATTGAAGAAGTCAAAGGTTTCATCGATCATTGGGACAAAGCACGTTATAATTTACCTTTTGATATTGATGGTGTTGTTATTAAGGTAAATAACTATCAGCAGCAGAATTACTTGGGATATACTGCTAAAACACCTCGCTGGGCCATAGCATATAAATATAAAGCCGAACAAGTTAGCACTAAACTTCTCTCTGTTGATTATCAGGTTGGCAGAACGGGTGCAATAACACCTGTGGCTAACCTTGAACCAATTCAACTTGCTGGAACTGTTGTAAAAAGAGCGTCCTTGCATAATGCAGATCAAATAGCTTTGCTTGATCTAAGAATTGGTGATATCGTTTTTGTAGAGAAGGGTGGAGAAATTATACCTAAAATTGTGGGGGTTGATCTTAATAGTCGCTCTAACAAATCATTACCCATACAATATATATCCAATTGTCCTGAATGTGGAACCAAATTAGTTCGATTTGAGGGTGAAGCCAAACATTACTGCCCTAATCAAACAGGATGCCCTCCGCAGCTAAAGGGAAGAGTTATCCACTTTATTAGTCGTAAGGCCATGAATATAGATGGCTTGGGAGAAGAAACCGTTGAACTACTCTTTAATGAGGGATTGATTAAGGATATAGCAGACCTTTATGATTTGACCTATGATCAACTCCTTAAGTTGGATCGATTTGCTGATAAATCGGCAACAAATGCGGTTAACAGCATAGCAAAATCAAAGGAAATGCCATTTCACAAAGTAATCTTTGGACTTGGAATACGTTATGTGGGCGAAACCACTGCACGCAAGCTTAGCCTTCATTTTGGCTTGTTAAGTAGATTAAAAAATGCTACCTTTGAAGAGCTAATGGAGGTGGATGAGGTAGGCGAAATAATAGCTCATAGTATACTTTCGTTTTTTGCTGACAATAAAAACATTACCTTGATTGATCGGCTTGAAAGGGCTGGCTTAAGAATGGAAACTGATAGCTTTAAACAATCTGATGAGAATGGAAAGTTTAAGGGTTACTCTGTTGTTATTTCAGGAACTTTTACTCGGATATCGCGCGACGAACTGAAGGAACTGATTATGAAACATGGAGGCAGAGTTTTAAGTAGTGTTTCTTCTGCTACAAACCTTCTAATTGCAGGTGAAAATATGGGACCATCAAAACTTGACAAAGCAATAAAACTTGGAGTTAAGATTATTTCGGAAGACGATTTCTTCAACTTATTAAAATAATTTATATATACTGAAAATAAGCATGTTAAAAAAACTAAGGCTAAATATCGGTCACTCAAAGCTTCGTAAACAATTAAAAAGTTTAAATAGAGATAAAAGGGTTCACAACTTCGATTCTGCTCGAAAAATTGGCATCCTTTTGTTCCTAGTTTCAGATAATGACTTTGAGCAAACCATAAAGTTGATGGGTTTTTTAACAGAAAAAAACCTTGAAGTATCCCTTATTGCATTCTATCCGGGCAAAGATATTCCACACAAATACTTAATGCGTAAGAATGTACATGTATTTTACAAAAAAGAGATAAATTGGTATGGAAAACCATTGATGGCTTATACTAATGAATTTATTAATAAAGAATTTGACATCCTTATTGATCTCAGTTTGGTTGAAGTTTTTCCATTGAAATGGATTGCTTCGTTATCAAAAGCTAAGTTTAAAGTGGGTAGTTTATCTTACTATGGAAACCCCAACGATTTAATTATTAATATAAAAACAGAAAACAACCTTGAGTATTTTATTAGCCAACTAAAACATTACTTATATTTGATTAATAATCGATTTGCACAGCAGGAAGAGGAGAATAATAGAATAAAATAAAGACATTATTTTTATAATTAAATATCTTTTTGATATATAATAACCTAATAATAAAAAACTATTTAACCATGACAAAAAAATTAACAGGATTGGGAGTAGCCATGGTAACCCCTTTCGATTCGAAGGGAAATATTGATTATAAATCGGTTAACAGTCTACTTGAACACTTGATAATGGGTGGAGTAGATTATATTGTTTTATTAGGAACTACTGGAGAATCTGTAGTGTTAAATGAAGAAGAGAAGAATGAGCTAGTACGTTATACTGTTAAGCAAAACAATGGAAGAGTTTCAATTGTAGTTGGTATGGGAGGAAATAATACTGCATCCATTATAAAAACTATTAAGCAATTTGATTTTCTTGGCGTTGATGCAATTTTGTCAGTAACTCCATACTATAATAAGCCCACCCAGAAAGGATTAGAGCTACACTACAGAGCAATTGCTTCAGAATGTAGACTTCCAATTATACTTTATAATGTACCCGGTAGAACTGGGGTTAATATGACGGCAGAAACAACACTCAAACTAGCCCATGAAGTACCAAATATTGTTGCCGTTAAAGAAGCTTCTGGTAATTTAATACAGCAATCGTTTATTTTACGCGATAGACCCAAAGATTTTCTAGTCATTTCTGGAGATGATGCGTTAGTCCTCCCCCAGCTAGCACTAGGACTTGATGGTGTGATATCTGTTGTTGGCAATGCTTTTCCAAAAGAGTTTTCAAAACTTGTTAAACTTGCTCTTGTTGGCAATTTTACTCACTCACGTGAGATCCACTTAAAACTAATTGAAATAATTGAAACTCTTTTTATGGAAGGTAATCCTGGTGGTATTAAAGCCGCTTTAAGCATCCTTGGTTTAATCGAGAATAATTTGAGGCTTCCATTGGCACCAATAGGTGAATCAACATATAAAAAATTATCAAAGCTCATTAGTAATTTTTCAGTATAGTACTTAAATGGGATTTCATTTAATTTCAATTATTTGTATAATTGGAGTAAACATTATAATGCAGTGATTGTTAATAAAGTTTAAAACTAGTTATATTAAAAAATACCATTATGCTTGACCTGACAACCACTTACATGGGAATAAAGTTGAAAAATCCTATTATTGCTTCAAGTTCAGGATTAACCAATGCTCTAAGTGATATTATAGACTTAGAAGCCAATGGAGTTGCAGCTATTGTTTTAAAGTCTCTGTTTGAAGAAGAAATAATTATGGAGACACAAGACAACCTCAACAGAATGCAAGCCTCTGGGTTCATTTATCCAGAAACAATTGAGTACTTTGATTTTGATGAGATGGGAGATCCCGTGGCAGATTATCTTAAGCTGATTTCTGATGCGAAGAGTGAGGTCAAAATTCCAATAATTGCTAGCATTAACTGTATTACTGCCGATAAATGGCCTGATTTTGCAAAGCGTATACAGGAAGCCGGAGCCGATGGTTTAGAGTTGAATATATTTTCATTATCATCAGATCCTGGTAGGACGGCCCTAGAAAATGAACAAGTTTACTTTGATGTTATTGAAAAAGTAACAAAGCTAGTCACAATACCAGTTTCAATCAAACTAAGCCCATATAATGCTTCGCTTTCCAATCTAATCAAAAGGCTTGGCGAAACACCTATAAAAGCAATAGTTCTTTTCAATCGTTACTATCGTCCCGATTTTGATATACATAACTTCGAATTTACTACCACCAACGTTTTAAGTTCTTCAGCTGAAATGGCTTTGCCATTAAGATGGATTGCCATTATGGCCGACAGGATAAATTGTGATTTAGCCGCTTCTACTGGAATTCATAACGGGGAGGGAGTCGTTAAACAACTACTAGCAGGTGCTATAGCCGTACAGGTTTGTTCCACTTTATATCGCAATGGGCTTGGTCAAATACAAATCATGTTAAACGATGTTCAGGAATGGATGGGTGAAAAAGGGTTTAAAAAAATTGATGACTTTAGAGGTAAAATGAGCCAAGTTCGATCGTACAACCCAGCTGCATTTGAGCGAGTTCAGTTTATGCAGTTCTTTAAAGAAAAGGGCAAACCTTATTAATAGTTATATACTTATTATTTAACAAGATAGTTTTAATAGCATTTATTTTTTAATATCATTGTTTTAACAATAATGATATTAACATAAAAATACATTTTCAATTCATCCATCTCCTTTTTTAAACCTTAGGTTTAACTTATCATTTGTCAATAACACTATCTTTTGACTCTATGCGAATTGATGTTTTGTTAATATGTTTTTGATGTTGTTAATATAATTTAAAGGTATTACAAGAGTTTAAGCTTATATTTTATTAGATTTGCATCGCTAGATTATGCTTTAATATGAGGGAAGAAAGAGATTACATATTTGATGAAGATGATACTTTTGAAATAGTACAAAAGTATGAGGATATGCTGAGGCAAAGAAAAAGTTTCTTTTTCGATGTTGTTGATTTCGAATATATTATTGATTTTTATCTCAATTCAGATAATGCAAAGCAAGCTGCTGAGGCTGTTCGAATCGCAAGCCAAATCCACCCTAATTCATCCGAAATTCAAATAAGGAAAGCCGAGTTATTAGTTATAAATGGAAATTTTAAAAAAGCTTTACAGCTTTTACAGCTTTTGATTAAAATTGAGTCAGATAGTGCTGAAGTACATTTTTTAATGGGACAATCACACCTTGGACTAAACGAATTTGAACAGGCCGAAAAATCATTTAGACAGGCTATATCAAGTTTTACAGAGGACAGAGTTGATTTACTATACAGAATAGCTTCATTATATCAAGAGATTACCGAGTACAATATTGCCATACGCTACCTCTTATACGCTTTTACCATCGAAAATAATTCATTGAATATCAATTTTGAGTTAGGATATTGTTTCGAATGCATTGGCGAATTCGATAAAAGTGCAGAACACTACAACCTTTACCTTGACATAAACCCATTCTCTACTAGCGTTTGGTATAACTTGGGTATTGTATACACAAGAACCGGAAATTTTGAAAAGGCTCTTGAAGCATATGATTATGCCATTGCTATTGATCCTGCAAATAGTTCAGCAATACATAATAAAGCCAATACTCTGGCTACAATTGGTAAATATTCTGAAGCCATTGAAGAGCTTACCGAATTAATTAAGTATGAACCTGAAAATCCAAGGCTATACGTTTCAATTGGTGAATGCTATGAAAAATTATGTCTTTACGATAAAGCAATAAACACTTATAATAGAAGTTTAGAAATATTCCCTTCATATGCCGAAGCCTATTTTGGAATTGGTTTAGTAAAACTTAAAACCCAACAACCCAATCTAGCATTGGAAAACATTAATAAAGCCATAGCCATTGAACCCGAAAACTATGACTTTTGGCTTGGTTTAGCTAGGGCTAAATATGAGATAAATAGAATAGATGAAGCCATAGATGCATACCGACAGGCTACCCTACTTAATCCCGATGAGCCTGATGCATTCATAGGCATGGCCGAAACCCTTCTATGCAAAGAAGCATTCGCTGATGTTGAAGAACTTTACGATGAAATTGCTGAAAGATTTAGCGAAACCTACCCTCTTAAGGTTATTTGTGCTGCAGCAATGTATCTACAAAATAAGCCTCATATAGCTATTGAATTGCTTAGAGGTGCTAAAAAAATTGCTTCAAGCGCAATCGATGAGTTTTTCTCAATAGTTTCAATCATCAACGATGATAGCTTTGTGAGTAAGGTAAAACTCTTATAACTTTTCTTTCTTTACACTTTTTTTTACCAAGACTCAACTTGATGTAATAATTAGTGCATTTATATAACCAAATATTTCAATTGGGTTTTAATTTATTATTTCTTCAATTTTTACTATAGATTTGCTTTCTGATCAATATACCATTTTTCCGTAATAGTTTTATTATGATACTTTATGAATAGACTGATTAAACAATACATAATGCTACTTCTAAAGGGCATGGGAATGGGTGCTGCCAATGTAATTCCTGGCGTTTCGGGCGGAACCATTGCATTAATAACTGGCATCTTTGAGCGGATTATTCATGCCATAAAATCATTTGATACAACAGCAATTAAGCTCTTATTCAAGGGTAAAATTAAAGAGGTGATCAATTATGTAGATTTCTACTTTCTTATAATTGTTCTCTTGGGAATGGTTATAAGTATAGTAACATTAGCAAAAGTATTAAAATACCTTTTTATTAGTCACCCAGTTTATATCTGGTCTTTCTTCTTTGGACTAATAATCGCATCTGTTTACTACGTTGGTAAAACTATAAAAAAATGGAATGCTAGTGTAGTTTTATCTTTTACTTTTGGTACTGCTATTGCCATTTGGATTTCATACTTGAATCCATCAACACCCAACGATTCCTTTTTTTATCTAATGATTTGTGGGGTTGTTGCCATTTGCAGTATGATTCTTCCAGGGCTTTCGGGTTCATTTGTTCTGATCCTCATGGGCAATTACGAACTTGTTATGATCGATGCTGTGAATGAAGGGAATATCAGCATACTTGCACCTGTTGTTTTGGGTGGAATAATCGGAATCCTTGCCCTATCACATATCCTATCATGGATTTTTAAAAAATATAAAGATCAGACTATAGCCCTACTTACCGGTTTTATACTTGGCTCTTTGAGTATTCTGTGGCCATGGAAAACTGAATTGTACAGAACTGATGCCATAGGAGAGTTTATTTTAAAAAACAACGAAAAGATAGTGCAGGGATACAAGCTTTTTATACCGGATTCGTTCAACTCTCAAGTTGTTTTAGCGATCGTATTTGCTATCCTAGGTTTACTAACTATAGCTTTAATAGAAAAATTTGCTAAAAGCAAGAAAGAAGATAGCATAAGGACATTAAAGTAGACTCATTATTAAACGGTTAATTATTTATTACTTCACGTGATGCGAATAAGAGTGTTTTCAAACATATTACTTTTAATTCTATTCCATTTTAGTCCATTATCTGCTCAGGAAAATGGTTGTAAAGTAAGTAGTATTCAGTTTAAATCAGGTGAAACGATAACATACAGAGCTGTATACAATTGGGGTTTTATTTGGGTCAATGCAGGAGACGTAATTTTTACTGTATCTGATACTATCTATTTCGATCAACCGGCGTTCTATTTAAAATCCCTTGGGTGGACACTCAAGCAGTATGATTGGTTTTTTAAAGTACGAGATAGATTTGAGTCGATAGTTAATCAGGAAACATTACAACCATTTTGGTTTGAAAGGGATACTCACGAAGGAAGTTATAAGGCATATAATAGTTATGTTTTCAGGCATGAAAAGAATGAATTGGATATTATCAGTGAAACATCTGACAGACCTTATAAGCGAGAAATTCTACCATTGAAACCATGCACATTTGATGTGTTAAGTGCTATTTACTATTGCCGCAGCCTAAACTTTAACCTGTACGAAGTAGGCCAAAAGATTCCTCTAACGATGGCCGTAGACAATGAGGTTTTTGATTTATTTATTAGATACCAAGGAAAAGAAGTTTTAGAAATGCGTGACGGAACCATTTTTAATACCATTCGATTTTCCGTGTTGTTGGTTGAAGGTACTATCTTTAAAGGTGGAGAAGATCTTTTCGTTTGGGTAACCGATGATCAAAACAGAATACCCATTTTGGTAGAAGCCAAAATACTGGTAGGCTCGGTTAAGGCAGTTTTAACTGGCATGGAAGGCCTAAAATATCCTACAACATCCCTAGTGAATCCAAAATGATGTTTAGAAATCACCGAAAAAAAATAAATCTTTTCCTAGATTGATTAACTTTACTAAATTTCAATAAAAACTCAGCATGAGCCTGAGATTACAGCATAGGCGATTGATTTTTGCACTACTTTGCATTTCCAGCTTGCTGGTAATTGCCTATAATCTGAAAACGCCACTATTCCGATTATTTCTAAATAAACGAATCGAATGGTTAAGGCAAAGTCATGATATAAACATCACATATAAAACTGCACAAGTGATTGGCATCAATGGCTTTAGGATTGATCACCTCTATGTAAATCGTATCGGAAATCAGCCATTCATTCATTCAAAAAGGGTTGATATTAGAATATCCTTAAGGAACTTGATTACATTCAAAACAAATCCGATATTCTTTAAAATTGATACACTTGAATTAAACATTAATAGCTACATAGAAAAGGTTATAAAAAATAAAGAAATTGAAAATAGAACAACCCTAAATACACTAATTAACACTGAAAACTTTATTAAAAAGGGTAAGCCATTAAATATTAAACACATATACCGAATAATGAATGTAATTCCGGTTTTATCATCCTCAGAAATTGAAATAAATAATTTTTCCCTAAAGTATGAAAAGGATGATGTTGATTTGAAGTTATTTTCTGACAAATTTTCAAGTCTTCACGGAGAAATATTCGCACAAATCAGAATTAACCAGAATGACCATATCAGCCATTATATAGTAACAGGAAATGCAATGAAATTTAATAATGGTATGAATATCAAAGTAAAATCACTTGATGGCAGCAAAATTCCTATCCCTTTTAATTTGGCCATTAAAAATATGAGATGTGATGTTGATTCAATTCATTTTTCGATTTCTAGCCAAACGATAATGCACGATAGTATCTATTTAATGGGTGTATTGGAAGTTCTTGGCATTCAAACTTTTCATCCAAAACTTTCAGAAAATGAGATTTTTATTAAATATGCAGGAACTAATTTCGGTGCGTCTTTTTCATCAAGCGGATTAGTTTTAGATAATACAACTCACATTGCAATTAATAAAGTTCTTCTTCCCATTGAGGTTTCAATAACAAATAGCTTTAAGCCCAAACTTAAAGTCAAGATAGAAGCAGGAGATCAAAAGGCATCCGATCTTTTCGAATCTATTCCCAAAGGCCTTTTTACAACGCTAGATGGAATCAAAGTTAGAGGGACTACTCAATTTGATTTTTTATTCAACATAGATTTTGCACAACCTGATAGCTTAGAATTCTATGCTAAGCTAAAACCCATTGATTTTTCTATACTTTCTATGGGAAAAGAGGACTTTAGAATGTTAAATGACACTTTTTCATATATAATTATACGTTGCGACAGCATTAAAAAAAGTATTATATTAGATAGTAAGAATATAAAATTTCGATCCTTAGAACAGATATCACCCTATGTTAGAAATGCTGTCATAACTGCTGAAGATGGCGGGTTTTACAACCATAAAGGATTCGATCTCGAAGGATTTCGATATGCATTGTTACATAACATTAAGCAACAAAAACTTTATCGGGGTGGAAGCACTATTACTATGCAATTGGTTAAAAATTTATATCTAAATCGTAATAAAAACTTACTCCGAAAGGCAGAAGAGGCAATTATTGTTTGGTTAATTGAGACACAAAAGCTGGTGGAAAAGGATAGAATCCTTGAAGTTTATCTTAACATTATCGATTGGGGTCCTAACATAAATGGGATTTTTGAAGCTTCGGAATTCTATTTTAATAAAGATCCAAAGGACTTGAAACTTAATGAGGCAATCTTTTTAGCCAGCATAATTCCTCGCCCTAATAGCTATATGCACAACTTCGATTCTTTAGGTAATCTAAAAACACATATGGAAAGTTACTTTAGCTTTATAGCAGGAAAAATGTATGAAAGAGGGTTGATCACTGAAGAGGATTATTCTGAACTTCAATACAATGTCACTTTAACAGGTTTTGCCAAGTATTTTTTTTACAATAATACTTCTATTGATACAACAATAGTCAATGATTTTAATTGATTTTCAGCTCAGAGTTTTCAAGTTTCTTAACAGAAAAGAGCTTATTTTTTTCCAATTCCAGGGCTACCAAATACCCAAGACCCTCTGATATTTCTCCAAAAACACAACCGGCATCTAATGGAATTATATGGCTTTCAGGATCATTTATAATGGCTTTAATTGTATTTATTGGTTTTGGTGTATGTCCATGAATAATAATTTTACCTGGTAGAAAATCTTTGGGAATATTATATGATCGACTCCAAAGCATTGCCTCATAATCTTGCATGGGTTTTTCTGATCTAAAGTTAAAACCAGCATGTACCAGTATATATCTAGAACCTATTTCAATATAATGTGATAAACCTGAGTAAAAATGAAAATGGTTGATGGGTAGATCAACTGGGAATAAAAATGAATATCCCAATAAATCTTTATAACTTTTTATTGTAACATTTCCCGTATTATACATCCAAATATTGAAATTAGACATGTTGCTGAATGCATCAAGTAGCATCTGCTCGTGGTTACCCCTTAAGCAATTTAAATTGTAACCCTTATTCATCAGATCAAGTAAGTAGTCTACCAATTGCGCGCTGTAAGGCCCTCGATCAATATAATCTCCGAGAAAGTACAGCTTATCATCCTTCCCTACCCCTATCACATCTTCAATAAGTTTTCTGAGTGTGATAAGGCACCCATGAATATCGGGTATTATATAGGAGGACATTATCTGTATAAGGTTAATTTACGAGACAATGAAGTTGGTTGCCTTTTATTCTAAACGTTTCTGAATGTTTTAAGCAAGAGCCATAAATATAGATCAATATTTAGGATTTAAGCCAGAGGATAGCTACTCATACCTTAGTGCCTCAATGGGATCGAGTTTTGAGGCCTTAACGGCAGGAATATACCCCGAAGCTAAACCAACGAGAAAGCATATAGCAACTCCCAGTCCCATCCACGACCAAGGAATTACAAATGAACTACCAGTGAGCACTGAAACAAGATTCCCTATTAAGATGCCTAATATTATTCCCAACAAACCACCCATTTGGCATATTACGATGGCTTCGAATAGAAATTGCTGTTTTATGGTCGACGATTTTGCACCTATCGCCTTTCGTGTCCCAATTTCTCTAGTACGTTCAGCAACGGCTACTAGCATAATGTTCATAAGTCCTACCGCTGCACCCAGCAAGGTGATAATGCCTATTAATGTAGCTGCTATGGTAACATACTTAAGATTATCAAGTAAAATTTTTGCCAACGAATCACTCTTCTCAATATTAAAGTCTGATGGGTCAATAGCCTTAAGATTTCGCACTATGCGAAAAATTCCCTCAGCTTCGTTAACTGCATACTCAAGATGCTGAGGGTTGTGGGGCTTAATATTGATAGTGTAGTTCATGTTGGGGCGTGAAAAATATGTTGCAACGTTATGAACTGGTAGAAGCACTGAACGATCGGGACCTCCTCCAAAACCTGTCCCTTTAGATTTAAGAACGCCTATTACACGATACTTAGCACTTCCAACACTTATTACTTTTTCCAATGGATCTTCGTTATTTTCAAAAATTTTGCTTGCAACCTCTTTGCCTATTATTGCCACAGGCCAACCGTTATCCTGCTCATGCGAAG
This sequence comes from uncultured Rikenellaceae bacterium, assembly GCA_964397135.1. GTDB lineage: Bacteria > Bacteroidota > Bacteroidia > Bacteroidales > Tenuifilaceae > MWFE01. The sequence goes on along the minus strand of CAYNHM010000001.1, from coordinate 100,945 downwards.
AGAACATTCTACCTTTTTCAACTTCTAAGCCAGCGGTTTCGAAATATCCGTTACTTACTCCTCTTACACCAATATTTGGATTAGTTTTTTTCGATCGATACTTGATAGTACTAGCACCAGTTGCCCAAACCGACATTGAAACTGTGGCAGGAAATTCAAATCGATCCATAAAATCCTTTGCCTGCTGATAGCTAATGTATGCATGATTGATTGTTCTATATCTTTGTCCCCCAACATGTACATTCATTCCCCTGCTTTGAATGCTAAAAGTATTGGCACCCATCATGGTAAACTCATCATTAATGCTAGCTTTAATGGAATCAATGGCTGTTAAAATGCCAACCAAAGCCATTATTCCAATGGCAATAATTAGGATAGTAAGTGCTGTACGAAGTACGTTTGAGCGAATAGCACCAAATGATATTCTCAAGTTATCGGTTAAGAGGGCTAATCCTTTCATTTTAAAAAAAAATAACAATTCAAAGGTAAGTGATTTGTTGGATAGATAAAATAGTTAAACGTTTACTTAATGAAGTAAATTGTTAAATTTCGTAAAGTATTTTTTTAAACCCTACATTTGTATAAACGAAATGATATGACCATTGATGAGAGAATCAACGCTTTTGCAACGCTTGGCAAATCCATACTGGATTCATATAATGATAAGGAGCAAAACTATTTATGGAAAAGCATTGGAACCGCTCATATTGAGAATCCATGGTTTACTCCTGATTTTTGCGAAGAGGCAATTCTTTCCATTGCTCACAAATGGCTAAATAAAGACAAGATCACATCATGGGTATCAAATTATCCTGAAAGGTATTTTGCGCCTCGTAACCCCAAAAAAACAGGTGTTGTAATGGCAGGGAATATTCCTTTTGTGGGAGTTCATGATTTGATTTGTGTTTTAGTATCAGGTCACTATTTCATGGGTAAAATATCATCAAAGGATGGGGGATTGATGCAAGCTTTTGTAAATATATTACTTGAGGTTGAACCACGATTTGATGACCATTTAAGCGTAGTTAAAGAAAACCTTCAAAGTTTTGACGCTGTAATCGCTACGGGTAGCGACAATTCAGCCCGATACTTTGAATACTACTTCGGTAAGTTCCCTAATATTATTCGTAAGAATAGACACAGCGTTGCCATTCTATCAGGGAAAGAGAGTAAAGTTGAATTAAATAGTTTGTTAAAAGATATCTTCACCTACTTTGGGTTAGGTTGTAGAAATGTATCAAAAATTCTGATTCCAAAAGATTATGATTTATCTGAACTTATCAATGAAATGAATTCGTTCAAGTATTTATTAAATCACAACAAATATGCAAATAATTACGAGTACCACCGTGCTTTATATATTATGAACGGGTTCCCTCACTACGATAATGGATTTGTACTGCTTAAACCAGATGATGGATTGGGTAGCCCAGTTGGAGTTTTATTTTACCAGAGCTATGAATCCTATCAACAAATAATTGATTACATTAAATTACAGAGAGAATCGTTGCAATGTATAGTCTCCAGCATAAATGAAATACCCAAGAGAATCGCATTTGGCAAAACTCAACAACCTGAGATCTCTGATTATATGGATGGCATTGATACGTTAGAGTTTTTAGGAAATCTTTAGTTTTTTACTGGTGATCTAAATCTTTTCTGAAAAATACTTTTTTTATACTGCTTAACTTGCTTAATTTGCATATAATACCAATTTGTAAATTGCTATGATCTATAAATTTCGAATGATTTCGAGCGAGGATAGCACCTTTCTAAGGGAATATGAATTGGATGATAGCAGCTCTTTCCTCGACTTTCACAATTTCATTCAAGAAAACCTTGATTACGAAGAAACACAGTTGGCATCATTTTTTCTTACTGATGAGTACTGGAATAAGGGTCTTGAACTTACCCTAATAGATATGGAGAATGATGCTGGACCAGCAGCCATTCCGATGGAATCAGTAAAGCTACAAGATCTCCTTAAACACAAAAAGGAGAGGATGCTTTATGTATTTGATATTTTCTCTGATCGTGGTTTCTTTCTAGAACTACATGATATAATCAAACCTAGTCCAGGTATACACTACCCAAAATGTACAACTTCAGTGGGAGATGCACCTGAACAATTGCTGATTGAAGATGTAGACCTTGATAGTTTATCCTTTGATAATGGATCAATTGATGATATAATAAATGATATTGGTTCTGATACTAATGGGTTTGATTTAGGAACCGATACATACAACGTCGAGGATGATGAACTATAATAAACTGCTCAATACTAAATAGTTTTTTACTTTTTAAAATTGCTTTTTTAATTTAACGAATTGGAAGAAACTTTACACTTCCCTTTATGTATTCACATAATGATATTTCAAAGTTTTTAATAGTTTTATTGGGCCCAACCGGTGTTGGTAAAACAGATCTTAGCATTAAACTATCAAAATTCTTTAACGCTCCTATCCTATCGGCAGATTCTAGACAAATTTTTAAGGAGATGAAAATAGGAACTGCCTGCCCCTCGCCAAACCAATTAAGCGAAGCGCCTCATTATTTTATTGGTCACAAAAACATTGCTGATAGGTATAGCTGTGGAATGTTTGAAATGGACGCTCTTAAACAACTAGATAGTATTTTTTTAAAGGGAAACTTTGCTTTGCTTGTTGGTGGTTCTATGCTATACATTGATGCTGTTTGTAAGGGTATTGATGATTTTCCAACTCCTGATCCAGAACTAAGACAATCGCTCGAAGATCAACTTAAACAATATGGCATTGAAAACCTTAGGGCTCAACTTAAGCTGCTTGACCCTGAACATTATCACCAAATTGACCTGAAAAATTCGCAACGTGTGCTAAAAGCAGTTGAAGTATGCCTTCAGACAGGTAAACCATACAGTAGCTTTCTAACGCAACCAATGAAGAAAAGATCCTTTACACCTATCAAAATTGGAATCAATCTTCCACGGGAGGAACTATATGAAAAAATCAACTGTAGAGTTGATCGTATGATATCAATGGGGTTGGTTGATGAGGTGAAAAAATTAGCAGCGTTTAAAAGTCATAATGCACTTAAAACAGTTGGTTACAAGGAGATATTTGATCATTTAGAAGGCAAAAATACACTTGAGCAGGCAATTGAACTTATAAAGCGTAATAGCAGAAGATATGCTAAACGTCAGCTTACTTGGTGGGCTAAGGATAAGGATATCAATTGGTTTAATCCGAATGATATAAAGGGGATTGTTGAGTACATTGAATATGTTTCAAGGATCAAGGTTTAAGGAATATATGTGAAAGAATCCTTTAGCTTTAAAAACGTGTATTCATTTCCTTCATCTTATTCACATGTAACCATACATAGCGAGTTCCGAGTGTTCTGTAAGGTTTCCACATATCAGATATAGCTGAAAGTTGTTTCTTAAGATCTTTCCCTTTGTAATTTATACCATATAAGTTTTGCATACCTAGTTGTATTGCTAGATCATCAATTGGAAAAACATCGGGGCGATTAAGGGAAAAGATTAAAACCATTTGAGCAGTCCAAACTCCTACACCTTTTATTTTTGTTAACAAAGCTATCAGCTCATCATCTGACAGCTTATTAATTCTATTAATTGATATATCTTCATAAAGCGAAAACTGGGCAACATTCTTAACATATTGAGCCTTGGCATTGGAAAGTCCTGCTGATCTTAACCTTTCAACGGATATCTCAACGAGCATTTTTGCTTCAGGATAATTGGCTGGGAATAACTCCTTAAACCTACTAAAAATAATGGATGCGACCTTGCCAGAAAGTTGCTGCGAAATGATATTTTCAACTAAATCCAGGTAAACATCTGTCGTACAAGTGAGTTCAGGAAGTAAATATTTTGAGGCAATAGCCTCAATAACTGGATCGTTAAATGGAAGAGTATTTTTAATGGAAACCATTGATTCTTGATTAGGGTGTTATTGGCATTTGGTAGTAAAGTCCGGCACCTGGTCCTAAGGGTAATCCCAGCAATATCCAAACTATCAGCAAAATAGACCAGCCAATAAAGAATACAATCGAATATGGAAGCATAGTAGAGATAATGGTTCCTATGCCTGCTTTCTCATCGTACTTATGGAAATATGCAATGATAAGCGCAAAGAAACTCATCATAGGAGAAATAACGTTTGTTATTGAATCGCCTATACGGTAAACTACTTGAGAGAGTTCAGGAGAATAACCTAATAACATGAACATTGGCACAAAAATAGGTGCCATTATGGCCCACTTGGCTGAAGCACTTCCCATGAACATATTTATAATAGCTGCAAGCACAATAAACATTAACATCAAAGGAATAACCCCCAAATTGGCTTTTATTAACATTTCAGCGCCACTTATAGCGAAAATAACACCCAGATTGCTCCATCGGAAGTATGCGACAAACTGTGCGGCAAAAAAAACTAGCACCATATAGTTAGCAATTGACTTAAGGCTAACGGTCATTCCCTTTACAACATCGCCATCGTTTTTATACTTTCCGGTAACTACCCCGTAAACAACACCCATAGAACCCGCTACGAGGAAAAGAATGGCTATAACTCCTTTAATTAATGGTGATGATAGAATACCCCCATCGGGACCACGAAGAAATCCATTTGATGGAATTATGCCAATAAGGATTACAACAATCCAAATCAGTAGAGTATAAAAACTCCAACGAATTCCTTTCCTTTCTTTCTGCGAAAGGGGTTCAATCTTTTCTCCCTGCTCCTCTCCAGTATATTTACCATATCGTGGAGCAATAAACTTTTCGGTAACCCATGTTCCTGTAAAGGCAATCAAAAAAGTGGAAACAAACATGAAATAGTAGTTTGCTGTTGGATTTACAAGGTATGATGGATCCAATATATGTGCACCTTCCTCTGATAAACCTGCAACCAGCGGATCAATTGTACCCAAAATCAGGTTTGCGCTAAAACCACCAGATACCCCTGCAAATGCTGCAGCCATTCCAACGATGGGATGTCGTCCTACAGCTATATAAATGATACCTGCTAAGGGTATTAGCAGAACATAGCCTATATCACTTGCTGTATTTGAAAGGATTCCGGCTAGCACTATTACAAAAGTTAATATTCTACGAGGAGATGCTAAAACCAATCTTCTAATAAGTGCACCAATAAGACCACTCCCCTCTGCAATTCCAATACCCATTATGGCAACCATTACAATGCCAAGCGGAGCAAAACTGGTATAGTTGTGAACCATTTCATCGATAATCCTTTCTAATCCCTCTTTAGAAACAAGATTAACAGTCTTGATAAGTTCCCCTGTGGCAGGATGAGTAACAGTCCAACCCAAAAAATGGCCAATCGCAGAAAAAGCTAGCGCCAATAAAGCAAAAATGGCAAAGAGAGATGCAGGATGTGGAAGTGCATTACCTCCTCTTTCTACAATATTTAAAAATTTGTCAATAAATGAGACCTTATTTTTTGAGATGCTATTCATAGTTAGCCAATTTAATGCATAAAAAAACTGTCCCAAATATTTGGGGCAGTAAATTTATCAACCAGTTTGTATAATTTGATCCCAAAAATAGTAAAAGTTTAAAAATATATTTTAATTTGTCTTAAACAAGTTAATTCCGTTAAATATTAGCTTCAATTATTGTAATGTTTTATAATTATTTTGCTTTCTCAATTTTATCAATATAAAATTATATGTACCTATCGTTTTTTTTTATTACTTTGTATTAAAATTTATTTCATAAACTAAAACCAATATGGAGATAAAAGGAACTGCTGTAAAAACCACTCCTGATTTTGTAAAGGAAACCTACCCAACTCGTTATCTTGAATGGATCCAGTCGATGCCTCAATCTTCAAGGACAATTTTTGAACAACCAATTTATGCTACAAGTTGGTATAATCTAATCGATTCGGTTATAATTCCTACCCAAAAGGTAGGTGATCTTTTTTTCAATGGAAATCATACTGATGCTGCCTTAGCATTGGGAAGGTACAGCGCTGAAATAGCACTGAAGGGAATTTATAAAATATTTGTGAGGGTAAGTAGTCCTCATTTTGTGCTCAGCAGGGCTTCTAGTATTTTTTCAGCTTACTATAAACCCTCCGACATAAAGGTGATTGAAAGTAAGGATAAACGTTGTGTTATTCAGCTCGGACAATTTAAGCTTAGCGAAAAGCTCATTATGCATCGTATAGCTGGTTGGGTTGAAAAAACGCTGGAAATTACCCTTAAAACTGCTTTACGCGTTGATGTTCAAAATGATGTGAACAATAATGAATTAATTACAAAGATTACCGCTGAATGGGATTAACCTATCACTTGATATTAATTGTCATACAATCCAACCCGACGAATCAACAGCTCGTCGGGTTTTTGTTTTATATGGGTATGCTTCAGCGGATATTTGCAGTGTGAAAAATTTGAAAAAAAAATCTAAAAAAGCCATGAAAACATTACTCTGTATCGCTCTATGCTCATTGGTTAGCATGTGTTCAGCCAAAATACAATCTTCATTCGGACAGGAAATTGATCCTATAGAACGGATACCGTTTGAACTAAAAGGGGAATACGTAATATTTAAATTAACCTTAAACAATTCCGATACATTGAATTGCCTATTTGATACTGGAGCCACAAGTGGCGTGATGGTTCTGAATGATAGGGTTGCTAAAGATATGAATTTAGCTTCCGGAAAATCGGTAAGTGCAACCGGTGGTGGTGGAAGCGTAAAGGATGTTAAGAAGATCAAGGGTAACACACTAAAGATTAATGACATTGTATTAAAGGGCATTATCCTTTACTGCATCCCTCTGGAACATATCGAGCTGGAAAGCGGTATTAATATTGATGGAATTGTAGGCGATATCCTGTTAACTAGATATGTGGTTAAAGTAGATTACGATACTGGATACATAGAGCTTTACTCGAAGGATGAATATCAGTACTTAGGTAATGGCATTGAGATACCCATAAAAAAGATTCCTGTCCTAAATCTAAGCTACCTAACGGGAATAGTTGAATTTGACGACGGAACATCAGTTAAAGGAAAGTATCTGATTGACAGCGGAGCGGCTCATTCACTTATCTTCTCATCCCCTTTTTCAAGAAAAAACGACCTGAAAACGAAGTTTTCAAAGCTAATTACCTATAAAACAAAGGGATTGTCGGACGATGAGATCGATATGAGCACAGGAAGGTTAAAGCATTTTTCCGTTGGGGAGCTCGACTTTCGTTCTTTACCTGTTTCAATATCAAATGCTGATAAAGGTGTACTATCGTGGAAGAAGTTTTCCGGAATTCTGGGTAATAAAATCCTGCGAAAGTATAATATCACCTACGACTACAAACGCAATGTTACCTACTGGGAATTAAATCAGTACACCGATGCGCTTATTGAAACCAACTGTGCAGGATTTGAAGTTGCATACATTGATAATTCTAGAACTCGGATAATAGTAAACCAACTTTCTAACGATTCACCAGCACAAAGAGCCGGTATTATGATTGACGATGAAGTGATTGCTATAAATATGCAGGACGCACTTAAGGTTGGAGTGCTTGGTATCCATCAAATGCTCAAAGAGCATGGCAAAGAAATTGAAATTCAAGTTAAAAGGGATGAGGAAATCATAACATTTTTATTTCATCTAAGATTAATAATTTAGAAATTTGGTGTAATATTAATCTTCAGTTTTTTATCAATCCTTGTTTAAAATGGAGAACCTATCTACTAAAGCGTTACGATTTATTTTGATCCAACTCCGAGATTTGGTTTTTGCTTTCCTTATCAGCACATTCGTTATATATCTTTTCATTGGGAAGGGGTTGTTCCAGGGTCTTAACTCATTCATTGCAAATACACAATTCGGTTTTTTAATGGCGGTTGCCATTTGGAAAGGGAATCAACTAATTCACTGGGCAAGCAGTAGAGTATTTCCATGGACTTTGAAACCAAAACTTACCCTATTAATCGCTTTAATACTATCAATTATTTATACCATAATCATAATTGTAACAGGTTACTTCTTTGTTTTTCAGATTGTTTTTAATATCAATTTTCAGAACGACATTGAAAGATTCTTCCCCCAGATGTTACTCACCTTGATAATATCGCTATTGATTATTGAAGTATTCTATCTTTTTCAGTTCTTCAAGTGGTGGCGAATATCAACCCTTAACGAGGCAAAACTTCAGCAGGAAACCATTCAGCTGCGCTACGATGCCCTAAAAAGCCAGATAAACCCGCATTTCCTTTTCAATAGTTTAAGCGTTTTGAGTTCTCTTGTTGATACCGATACGCAGAAGGCGAAAGAGTTTATCCAGCAGTTCTCAAATATTTACCGATACGTTTTGGAACATCGCGAAAGCGAATTAGTGCCTTTGAGCGAGGAGGTTAGCTTTATAAAATCGTTTACAAATCTCCATTTAGTGAGGCACGGAGAGAATTTGCAGGTTAGTATTGATATTGGTGATACTTCCGGATTTATTATTCCGCTCTCTTTACAGATTCTACTGGAGAATTGCTTTAAGCACAATGTTATTTCCGAAGAAAAGCCATTGAATGTGAAGGTTTGGAGAGAAAATGATTTTATTATTGTTCAGAATAATTTTCAGAAACGCAACACGATTCACGATTCGGGTGGGATTGGACTTGAGACCATATGCAAACGTTACGAATATCTTTCGGATATCCCCATGAAAATTGAGATTAGCAGTGAACACTATACCGTTAAGTTGCCAATTCTTAAAAAGCTTTAAATAATGATGATAAGATTTTTTCCTGTATTAATTGGGTTGCTGATAAGTAGCTGTATTAAGGGCGAAGAACCTGAAACAAATACTATACCTGCTTTACATTCCGAATTTCAGAAGGAATTGAATGTTTTTCAAAAGAAGAGTAGCGTAAAAGGAATTGCTGTTGCTATTTTTGATAGCGAGGAAATTATCTGGGAACACGTTCAGGGGAAATCTACTTACGGATTCCCTGTGAACGATTCCACCATGTTTAGCCTCCAGTCGGTATCGAAAAATATTACCGCATTGTCGGTAATGATAGCCCTTGAGGAGGGTTTGCTTGATTTGGATACACCAATTTCAAAGTATCTTTCTGAATTTAAGGTTAACAGCTGCTTCGAAGAGAATCCAGAATCAAAGATAACTCTGCGAATTCTTCTTTCCCATACGGCCGGTTTTCCACACGAGGCTCCGGTTGGAAACAATTACGATTATTCATTTCCATCCATCGAAAAACATCTGGAGAGTATAGGTGAGTCGTGGCTAAAATTCCCTGTGGGAACAAAGTACTCGTACTCAAATCTTGGCTTCGATTTGGCTGCTCAAATTGTTGAAAAGGTTAGTGGTATTCCTTATGATATATTTCTGAAAACAAGAGTATTTAACCTACTTGGAATGAATAATTCAACGGTTAACGATCAAGTTTTTGTTAACACAAAGAATAAAACCGAGGGTATAGATACTTGGGTAAAATCAAATCACTATCCTATTCCCTTAATCGGTTCTGGTGCTGCATATTCTACGCTCAGCGATATGGTGAAGTACGTTCAGTTTCACATGAATCTTGGAAAAATTGATGGCAAAAGACTGATTAATCAGAATTCGTTACACGAAATGTACTCGGTTGAGATGAATAATTACGGACTGGGAACCTATGTCGATTCGTTATTGGGAACTTACTACCTGAACCATAACGGTGGCGGCTTTGGTTATGGATGCTCAATGGTTTGGATTCCGAAGTATAATATTGGTTGTGTGGTACTTGCCAATAAATATGCAGATTGCTTTTCATTGGCAATTTCGATAATAGAGAAATATATCGGCGCCGTTAAAATGAATATCAAAAATGATTCATTAGTAGCTAATGAATTCAATCCCTTTGCTCAAGCAAAAGTTCCTGTAAACCAAAACGCTATTTATCAATGCACTGTTGACTCAGTGTATAAAAACGATTGGTCACAATACACTGGATCCTATGAGGTAATGCTTGGTGGCATGGATTTTAAATGGTACGCGAAGCTGGCGTTTGCCTTGGGCAAAAAACCTGTAGTTATCAATGTCTCTAGAATCGATGATTCTTTATTTCTTTCTGGATCTTTTGGTGAGAGCAAACTTTTCGAGTACCAGGAGGGATTATTCTTTACTCTGGGTGGAGCTTCTTTAGATTTAAGGAGTTACCAGCCAACATTTGCCAATTTAAAATTGTCGAAGTTCAAGTAATTGAAATCTTTTGCCATGCGAAAACTATTCCTACTCGGGTTTTTTGTTGTGCTATTCAACTCAGTTATTGCTCAGAATATGAACCAAAAGGGAACATTTTTAATCTCTACCAATGTCCTTAAACTGGCTTATGGAGTTCCTAATTTTGAGCTTGAATACTACTTTTCTCCTTCGGTTTCGGCTGAGTTATGTTCTGAGTATGTGCTGGGGCATTGGGTAATTAAAAGCAAGGATCATCCCGATTTAGTTTCCCGGTTTGGGTTTCGGTATCATCCTTTTCACAGCAAAGACATTGGAGGGAAAAATGATACGTATGTTGGAATATTCGGAGGAAACTCCTGGTCGAAGGACTTTTCAACCCATACAACCCTAAACCTAGGAGCCGATATAGGCTACAAATACCAATTCAACAGCTACATTTTTATCAACGCTAAAGGATTGGTAACCTATAAATTGATCGATTCAAAGGTTTTACCTGGGCTTGAGTGTTTGCTAGGTTACGTATTTTAAATTATTTAATTCTTTGCATGATTTTTGATTATAGATTGTATTTATTTACAAAAAGTATAATACAAGCAACTAAAAAAGAACTATTTAAATATTAAGGATATAATGAAGAAATTATTTGTGTTGGGTTTCCTATTTGTTTCGTTTATTGTTAAAGCACAAACCGATTCAACACACAGTAAGAAATTTGAGTTAACCGCTGCTTATTCAATCCAATGTCCGCTTTACTCGGTCAATTCTTCTCAGGATTTAATGTTAACTCAAGATACAAGGTTTAGAAGTAGAATTGGATTAGGAATTAAGTATTACCCGTTCCAACGATGGTATGGTGAGTATTCAATGTCATTTTCACAGGAAGGTGGCGGTTATATCCAACAAAAAACGAATGCAAATTATTTTAAGAATTCCTTTCTTCTTGGCTATAGTTCTCTGGATAATAATAGAATCATCTTTAATATTTTATGTGGATTTGAGGTAAACCTATTACTTAATGCTCGTTTGATTAATGAGTTAAACGGTGAAAGTGATAATGTTTCTGATTACTACCACCGTGTAAATATCAGTTTTCCAATTGGTTTAGGGTTTAAGACACAAATCGTAAACGGTTACTATTTTGGTTGCCATACATACGTTAGTTTTAGCCCGTATTCCATAAGTAGCGTTGAGAGTATTAAGGTATCTCAAATAATTTTTCCAGCTTTCCAATTTAGCATCTCAAAATTTTTAAACTAGCAGTTGATGAAAATAATACCTTTACTAACTATCATTGTTCTAACACTTTTTGAATCGTGCAACAAGGAAGATACTGTACAAACCCTCGATCAGAAAATTGAGCAGATTGTAAAATCGCACATTGTTTTTGGTCGAACACCTGGAGTTGCCGTTGGAACATATCACAATGGAATTGGAAAGAACTATTTCTTTGGTACAAAAAACCTTTCAACAGGTGAGCCAATCGATGAGTTCACAATATTTGAAATAGGATCAGTGACCAAAACATTTACAGCTCTGCTATTTGCCAGTTATGTTATTGAGAGCAACCTCAACCTTACCGATACAATCGATGGTTATTTTCCTCAAAACATTACGGTTCCCAGCAAGGATGGAGTACATATTAAATTTGTAAACCTTTTAAATCATACCTCGGGTTTACCTTATATGCCCGATAATTTGCCATCAGATCTATCGGTTGCAGATTATTCGGAGGTTGATTTGGCAGCATTCTTCAATGGTTATGAGCTAAACTCAGCTCCAGGAACGGAGTATTGTTACTCAAACTTAGGAATGGGTCTTGCTGGTTACTTGGTAAGTAATATTTTTTCTACTAGCTACAACCAACTTCTTAACGAAAAGATTTTTAGCTTAATGGAGATGAATTACACTTCCTGCGATTCCGCAAGTCTTTTAACTTCAAACTTTGCTCAGGGATACTATGGGAACCAACCGGTTGGATTTAGACAATGGTCTGATATTTTTGCACCTGCAGGTGCAATCTTGTCAAACCTCCACGACATGATGATTTACCTAAAGCAGAACATGGAATTCGAGAATTCATCACTAAGTGATGCGCTAAGTCTTACAAAGACAAGTACTTTTGAAATAAATGAGCACCAACACATTGGTTTGGGTTGGAATATTATTATTAATGATGATAACAGCAATATATACTGGCACAATGGAGGTACTAAAGGTTTTTCATCATTCATTGCCTACAACAGTTCAACGCAGAATGGTGTGGTTGTTTTAATCAATTCATACTGCTTCGGTGAGCAGAATATTATTGGAATAGAAGTATTAAACCTCTTGGATAATAATTAGATTAGATGAACTACATCATTGCCGAAGACGAGAAACCAACAGCCGAAAGGCTTTTGAAATTGATTTCAAAAATTGCACCTGAACTGAATCATCTTGCCACTTTCGATTCGGTCTCCTCATCTGTTAAGTGGCTTAAGGCCAACAAGCATCCCGATCTGGCATTCTTCGATATCCAGCTCGCCGATGGTATAAGCTTTGAAATTTTCGAGCAGGTTGATATTGAATTCCCCGTAATTTTCACCACAGCCTTCAACGAATACGCCATAAAGGCATTCAAGGTGAACAGCATCGACTATTTACTAAAGCCCATCGATGAAAAGGAACTTTCACAAGCAATACAAAAATTTCAAAAAGGTTTTGCCCAAAAGCCGCAGGCTTTAAGTAACGATGCCATAGCAAAAGCCCTTTCGATGCTCACAAATACCTACAAAACCCGTTTTGTGGTTAAGGTTGGAGAGCATATCCGGATGATTCCCGTTGAGGAAATTGCGCTATTCTTTAGCAGCGAGAAGTACACTTTTATCCGCACCATTGCTGGTAGAGATTATGGTATCGACCAGTCGCTGGATCAGCTATCAAACTTGCTCAATCCCAATGATTTCTTCAGGGTAAGCCGTAAGCATATAGTTGCGCTATCAGCCATTAAAGATATTATTGCCTACTCTGGCAGTAGACTAAAAGTTAAGCTTTCCGTAGCAACCGACGAAGATGTGCTGGTTAGCAGAGAGAAGGTGGCTGAGTTTAAGGGATGGTTGGATAGGTAAAACTAAACCCGTCTGACCGCTTTGAGCGGTCTGATGGGTTGAGGATAATTTTTTACTTAGCCTGAAACAGGTGAACATCGTGCTGTGGGAAAGGTATTGATATTCCCTTGCTATCAAACTCATTCTTAACCGCTTCGTTCATTTTAAAGAATACATCCCAGTAGTCGAGTGCATCAACCCAAACGCGAGCTACAATGTTCACTGAGCTATCGCCGAGGGAAATAACGCCAACAAATGGGGCTGGATCCTTCAAAACTCTTTCATCTGCAGTAAGTACTTCCATAATGGTTTCTTTCGCTTTATCAATACTATCGGCGTAGCCAATGCCAAATGTCCATTCAATTCTCCTTTGCGGTTCGCTAGAGTAGTTTACCATTGAGCTGGTACTTAACCCTCCATTAGGTAAAATGATTAACTTTTTATCAGGTGTGTTAAGAATTGTATGAAAAATTTGAATCTCCTTAACAGTGCCAGCAAAACCTTGGGTTTCAATGAAATCTCCAACTTTAAAAGGTTTAAGTATTAATAGCATGACACCTCCTGCAAAATTTTGTAGAGTTCCCGATAGCGCCATACCAAATGCTAATCCTGCTGCTCCTAGCAGCGCAATGAATGAGGTCATTTGAATACCAACCATAGTTACCACGCTAATAACCAGCATTATTTTTAGCAAAACGCCAAATAGAGATAGTAAAAAGTTTTGCAAGGTTTTCTCAAAGGAACGTTTTTCAAAAACATTTCTAAGCATTTTAATAAACCTTCCAATTACCCACAATCCTACAATTAATGTAACAACTGCAAGCAAAATTTTCCCTCCGTAGTTAACGATATATTCAAACATTTTTTCGTTTGAGGGTAAAAGAGATAATAAATCATCCATAGTTTATAATTTTTGGTATATCCAAAAATAGGAAAAAAAAGTAGTGCCCATCTTATATTCTTAAACAAAGAAAAGATTAGCTGGACACTACTTTTTTTACGATCACTAATGACTTTTTCTGATAAAGTTTTTTGCTAAACTTGTAATTTATTTTATTTCAAATAAATCACAATAAAAAAATCAGATGAAATTTGAAGAAAACGAAGGAATTAGGCTAGCAAAGTTCGAAAATCTAACAAAGCATAAGGAATTAGCAAATCACTTCGTAACCACCCGTCAAGGAGGAGTAAGCACAGGAACTTACGATAGCCTAAACTTAGGTATGATTCAGGATGATGCGCTGGAGAATGTAATCGAGAACCGCAGAAGGGTTGCAAAGGCTGTGGAATTAAATTCGAAGGATTTTGTTTACCCCATTCAAGCACATGGCACTCATGTGCAAAGAGTTTATGAGAGCGATCGTGGAAAAGGAAGCCTTTCTCTAACAGATGCTTTTGCCGATACCGATGGATTTATCACCAATATTCCAGGGCTTTGCCTGATTACTCTTGCTGCGGATTGCGTTCCCATAATCTTTTTTGACCCTGTAAAAAGAGCCATTGGAGTTGCTCATGCAGGCTGGAAGGGAACAGTGCTAAAAATACCTTCGGTGCTTATTGAGAACATGAAGAACGAATTTGGCACTATCCCAAGTGATCTGGTTGTGGGTATAGGCCCATCGGGAGGTCCTTGCTGCTACGAAGTTGGCAAGGATGTAATTGATGAGGTTGCCAAAAACTTTGATGTGGAAAAAGTGATTAAAAACATGGATGGTAAAATCGTTTTCGATATGTGGAAAGCCAATAAGATTTCGCTTCTTGAGTCGGGTGTAAACCCAGAAAAAATTGAAATATCAGGTATCTGTACGATAACTCAAAACGATACTTTTTTCTCAGCACGTCATGGTCATGGAGGTAGATTCGCAGCTGGAATTTTCCTTATCTAATTAAAATAATTTCAAAACCTTTTGTATTTTGTCATCCTCAATTTTCTTGAGGATAAGTAAAGATTATTTCAAATTTATTTCATATCAATCTAATAATCAAAGAAATGTCAGAACACAACGATCACGAAAAGATTAAGGGATTACCCGAAAATGCTTATCAGGAATTGAAACCTGATGAGGAATACCAACCGGTAATGTCGCCCCTGAAAATTGTACCGGAGATAAGTTTATATTCTGTTCTTTGGGGACTTTTAATGGCCATCATTTTTTCGGCAGCTGCAGCATACTTGGGCCTGAAAATTGGACAAGTATTCGAAGCAGCGATTCCAATTGCCATCATTGCCATTGGAATATCCGCATTAACTAAGCGCAAGAACGCACTTGGAGAGAATGTGATTATTCAATCCATTGGTGCCAGTTCAGGCGTTATTGTTGCAGGGGCAATTTTTACTCTTCCAGCTCTATACATTCTCAACCTTGAGGCTCAGTTTTACCAGGTTTTCATATCGTCATTACTTGGAGGTGTTCTGGGTATTCTATTCCTGATTCCATTTCGAAAATATTTTGTTCAGGACATGCATGGGAAATATCCTTTCCCTGAGGCAACGGCCACTACCGAGGTCCTAGTATCGGGGGAAAAGGGTGGCAAACAAGCAAAATTACTATTAATCAGTGGTTTAATTGGAGGTGTTTACGATTTTATTATTGCCACATTTGGCTGGTGGAGCGAGGTTTTCACCACACGGGTAATCCCTTTTGGCGAAACGCTTGCCAATAAAGCTAAGATGGTATTCCAAATAAACGTAGGTGCTGCTATTTTAGGCTTGGGATACATTATCGGATTAAAGTACGCTGCAATAATATGCGCAGGATCCTTTGTAGGTTGGTTTGTATTTATCCCATTTTTAAATTTTTTCGCCGAAGGAATGACCAATCCTGTTGGAACAAATGCACTTACTGTAATTGGGAGTATGAGCGCTGAGGAAATGTTTACTCATTACATTCGTCCCATTGGTATTGGAGGCATAGCAATGGCTGGAATCATTGGTATTATTAGATCCTGGGGAATTATTAAACAAGCAGTTGGTCTTGCAGTTTCCGAAACTGTTGGTCGCAAGAGCGATGCCAACAAGCAGGAACTACGCACTCGCCGTGACTTGCCCATGAAGATTATTGGTTTTGGATTGCTTGCCACAGCATTGCTAATCTTCGTATTCTTCCAATTTGGAGTGGTGCACAATCTTACCCACGCCCTTGTGGGTTTGGCCATAGTGATGATCATTGCTTTCCTATTTACAACCGTTGCTGCTAACGCAATTGCCATAGTAGGCACAAACCCTGTATCAGGGATGACACTCATGACCCTAATCATAGCATCACTAATCCTGTCCTCAGTTGGTCTATCGGGCGAAAGTGGCATGGTTGCTGCACTAGTAATTGGTGGGGTTGTATGTACTGCACTATCTATGGCTGGTGGTTTTATCACCGACCTAAAAATAGGTTACTGGCTAGGTTCCTCTCCCTACAAGCAGCAAAGTTGGAAATTTTTAGGAACATTAGTTTCTGCAGCAACTGTTGGTGGTGTTATCATACTACTCAACAAAACCTACGGTTTTACAGGAGAGGGGGCACTTGTTGCACCTCAAGCCAATGCTATGGCTGCGGTTATAGAACCAATGATGAGCGGTAAGCCAGCACCCTGGCTTTTGTATGGCGCAGGGGCAATGCTTTCATTAATTCTAACCTTGATAAATGTTCCTGCTTTAGCTTTTGCCCTTGGTATGTTTATTCCATTGCATTTGAACACACCTCTTCTCGTTGGCGGAATCATTGCACATATTGTTTCTACTCGAAGCAAAGATACCAAGGTTAACCAGGCACGTCGCGAACGGGGTACATTAATAGCATCGGGGTTTATAGCAGGGGGTGCATTAATGGGAGTTATAAGTGCTATTCTTAAGTTTGGTGGTATCAACTTTGTTAACCTAGAGTGGTTTGAGTCAAATTCAGCCCAGATCCTTGGGTTAATAATGTTCTTTACCATTTGTGGTTATATTGCCTGGGAATCCTTAAAGGGGAAACCTGATGTCGAATAGCGATACAAGATAATAGAATGATATTTTAACAAGGGTTTCAAGGTGTTCTATCTGAAACCCTTTACTTTTTCCATAAACTTAACGTTATCAACAATATATCGAGTGTGATTACCTAAGCCTATTTCCCCCTGTTCATCCCATGCCTTAAGCAAAAAAGTAAGCCTTTTATCGTTTATCTCCGTAAGGATTGCCTCACTTTTTACCTTCATTCCTATTGGAGTTGCCTTAATATGCTTTACATTAATTTCAATACCAACTGTTCCATAACCATCTGGTAGTTGATTTTGAACCGCTTTCATGGCAGAGTTTTCCATTAATGCTATCATCGATGGAGTAGCAAATACCTCCAAAAAACCTGAACCATAATTCAACGCAGTGTCTTCTCGTGTAACAATATGCTCAGATATGTGTTGTAAACCGATATGAAGAGTTGTTACCATAACTTTTTTAAGCAAATATAATAGAAATGTCGCTACCTGAACTAACAGTTATTCATTAAGGTTTCCTATTTTTGTGAATAATCCAATAAATATGGGTAAGGTTATTATTGAAACCCTTTCTAATCAGGAATTAGAAGAGATCAGGGTAAAACAGTGGCCAATTTGGGAAAAGGAGGTTTCCTGTTTCGATTGGTATTATGAAACCGATGAGCAATGCTATATCATTGATGGCGAAGTAAATGTAAAAACAAAAGATGGTGAATTTAAGATTAAGGCAGGCGATTTTGTAACATTCAAAAAAGGGTTGAAGTGCGTTTGGAACGTTAAAAAAGTTATACGAAAGCATTATAAGTTTTTATAGGATTTTTCAACTTTAAATACATTTGCTATGTATGAAAAGTAAATTGCTGTTAGTTTTATTTTTACTTTGTATTGCCCCTATCCTATCGGCACAAACCTATCAGGTTTCTTCACCCGATGGAGCAATAACCATTAAGGTTGATATTGAGAATGGCATTAAGTACTCTGTTCTCAAAAAGGGAAAAATCATCATAAATCCCTCATCAATAGGAATAAATACTTCAGAATTTTCAGAAAAAATTTTTGAGGAATATTCTAGGTCAAGCCAAACCCAAAATATTCAGGTTCTGAGACCACAATGGGGAATATCGGCAAGGATACCTAATAACTATGTATGTATGACTATTCGTACACTTCATAATGTTTCAATTGAATTTAGAGCATATAATAACGGGGTAGCCTGGCGATTTGTGAGCGATTTATCCGATGATATCATAGTTTACAACGAACAGGTTGAGTTTGTAATTCCCGAAGAATCAACAATTTACTATCCCGAGGCGAGAAGTTATTCTACTTCTTTTGAACCCACCTACAAGCCCATTAAAATTGAAGACATTAACTCGAAATCCTTTGGTTTAACTCCATTGATGTTTAAAACAAATGCTGGGAACGTGGTGGTTATTTCTGAATCGGACTTATTTGAATACCCAGGAATGTTTATTCAGAAGGATAAGAAAAATATCATTAAAGGTGTTTTCCCAAAATATCCAAAACGAGAATCCCAGGAAATTCTTGGACGACTAAGGCTGGTTAAATGGCCACACCTTTCGAGAATGGTTGTAAGAAGCACCGAAGATTACATTGCAAAAACGAGCGGTAAAAGAACATTCCCTTGGCGGGTAATTATGATTGCTGATTCAGATAGGGAAATATTAGACAATACTCTTGTTTACCAACTTGCTGATTATCCTCAGTACGATTTTAGCTGGGTTCAACCTGGAAAAGTTGTGTGGGACTGGTATCACAACTGTAATTTACAAGGGGTTGATTTTAAATCGGGCATAAACACACATACATATAAGTACATGATCGACTTCGCCTCCAGTAATGGCATTGAGTACATCAATATCGACGATGGATGGTCGAAGCTCTGGAACTTAAAACGAGTGAATAGCAAACTTAACCTCGACGAGGTTATCAGCTATGCTAAGGAACGAAATGTTGGGGTATTCCTTTGGGCTATGTGGAATACACTTGATAAGGATTTGATTGCTAACCTTGACAGATTCCAGCAAATGGGCATTGCTGGCCTTAAAGTTGATTTTTTCGATCGCTGCGACCAGCGAATGGTTGATTTTGTTAACCAGCTTGCCGAAGAATGTGCAAAACGAAAACTTTTATTAAACCTTCATGGAATTTATAAGCCAACAGGGATTAGTCGCACTTTCCCCAATGTTTTGAATATCGAAGGAGTACTAGGCCTTGAGTACAATAAGTTTTCAAACAGATGTACACCTGAACATAACCTTACCATTCCTTTCATAAGGAATATTGTTGGTCCAATGGACTATACACCTGGGGCCATGAGATACCATTTTCCTTCGGAGTTTAAAAAGTCGTGGAGTAACCCTCACGCAATGAGCACCAGAGCACAACAGTTGGCCATGTATGTAGTATATCATGGTGGTGTTCAAATGCTCGCCGATTCACCAACTTTTTATGAGCATGATGAAGTGACATTGGAATTTTTATCAAAAGTTCCAGTAATTTGGGATGAATCAATACCCATTATAGGTGAAATGGGTAAGGTAATCGTAATGGCACGTCGGAAAGGATCAGTTTGGTACGTAGCAGGTATGGCAGGAGAAAGCAATCAACTTGTATCATTCAGTTTATACTTTTTAGGAGACAGGCAATACCAATTGACCCTGCTCACCAATGGTGAAACACCTGATGATATTCTTAAAGATATAATGCCTGTTTCGAAATACAATACATTCACACATGAGATTATTGGAGCTGGGGGATTTGTAATGATACTGGAATAACGGTTAGCAATACTATAAAATAAAAGAGATTTTATTCATGATTAACCACATAAAATTATCGTTCGAGAAGCACTTTTCACCCTATCCTACTCTGGTAAGATCTCCTGGTAGGGTAAATTTAATAGGTGAGCATACTGATTATAACAATGGTTTCGTGCTGCCTGCAGCAGTAAACAAATATGTTTACTTTGCCATTAAACCCAATGGTTTAAAAAGCTACCGATTCCTTGCCTATGATTTGAATAAGAAATACAGCACATTAAGCAACAAAATTGAGCCAAGTAATGAACAATGGGCAAACTACCTGTTGGGCGTTATCGCCCAATTGGTTAATGATGGGAAAAGAGTACCTGGGTTCGACTGTGTTTTTGGAGGTAATATTCCCATTGGTGCTGGTATGTCATCCTCAGCAGCCATTGAATGTGGATTGGCTTTTTCGTTAAATGAAATCTATTCATTAGGATACAGCAATTTAGAATTGGCTAAACTAGCCCAAAGGGCAGAACATGAGTACGCAGGTGTAAAGTGTGGCATTATGGACCAGTTCGCTGTTCTATATGGCAGGGAGAATCATGTAATTAAGCTCGACTGTCAGTCGCTTGAACATCAATACTACGAATTGGATATGAGTCATTTATCAATTGTATTGGTTAATACTGGAGTAAAACATTCCCTTGCATCATCAGAATACAACAAACGTAGAAAAGAATGTCAGCAAGGAGTTGATATTCTCAAGCAACATAATGGTAATATTCTTTCGCTACGAGATGTAAATTTGGATTTTATACAACAACTTAAACATAGATTTGATGCAAAAATTTGGGATCGATGCACATACGTTATTGAAGAGAACGAACGAGTATTGCTGGCCTGCAATGCTCTTGATGAGAAAGATTTTAACCGGTTTGGGAAGTTTATGTATCAATCGCACTATGGGTTACGTGATAAGTATGAGGTTAGCTGTGCCGAACTAGACAGGTTAGTTGAACTAACAGTACCCCTCGACGGAGTTCTTGGTGCAAGAATGATGGGAGGAGGATTTGGGGGCTGCACCATCAACTTAGTTCAAAATGATTTTATTGATGATTTCAAACGATTAATAGTTTCAGGGTATAAAACCCCAAATGGTGGTAAACCAGAAATATTTACCTGTAGAATTGAGGGTGGTACAAAATTATTTGGCTAGGCTTTTTATGATTTGATCTGAAGTTTTTGATCATCTTTTTGCAGGATTATTTTTTGTTTTTACCACATTTGTATAAAATATTCCATGATTAAACAAAAAACACTTTCTTAAATTACCTAAAAAATATAGCTGATGAATGGAAATTTTGCCAATATTGACTATGTAATTTTT
The DNA here is from genome assembly GCA_964397135.1 of uncultured Rikenellaceae bacterium. Taxonomy (GTDB): domain Bacteria; phylum Bacteroidota; class Bacteroidia; order Bacteroidales; family Tenuifilaceae; genus MWFE01. The sequence goes on along the minus strand of CAYNHM010000001.1, from coordinate 79,505 downwards.
GCCTTATACGCACTTATCATTGTATCCGTTGGGTTATGGGTATCGCGACGTAAAAAAGGTGTAGAGCGAACAGCTGAGGATTACTTCCTTGCTGGAAAATCGTTGCCCTGGTGGGCAATTGGGGCATCGCTGATAGCAGCAAACATCTCTGCAGAACAATTCATTGGCATGTCGGGCTCAGGTTTTGCCATTGGGCTTGCTATAGCTTCATATGAGTGGATGGCTGCCATTACTCTGATTATTGTTGGAAAGTTCTTCCTACCGATATTTATTGAGAAGAAGATATACACGATCCCTGAATTCGTTGAGCATCGCTTTAGTAAAAACCTTAAAACAATTCTTGCGATATTTTGGATATCGCTTTTCATTTTTGTTAACCTTACTTCGGTTCTTTTCCTTGGTGCAAAAGCAATCGATACCATAGTTGGAGTGGGTAATGGCAGCTTAATGCTTACGGCAATCCTAGGCCTTGCCCTTTTTGCTGCTGCATACTCACTTTGGGGAGGATTATCGGCTGTTGCATGGACTGATGTAATCCAGGTTACCTTACTGATTATCGGTGGATTGGTAACCACTATCATTGCCGTTAGCAAGCTTACACCCGATGGAGGTATACTAAATGGCTTCCAATACCTGTACGAGGTTGTCCCTGAGAAATTTTCTATGATACTATCAAAGGGTGAAATAATTACACCCGATGGGCGTGATGCCTGGTGGGATTTACCAGGTTTAGCAGTTTTAATCGGCGGGATGTGGGTTGCTAACCTATACTACTGGGGGTTTAATCAATATATCATTCAGCGAACTCTGGCTGCAAAAAGTTTAAAAGAAGGGCAAAAGGGTATAGCCTTCGCTGCCTTTTTAAAGTTGATCATCCCTCTCATTGTTGTTGTCCCAGGAATAGTTGCATACGTTCTTAACTACCAGGATGGCGCAATTTTGGATTCTACCTTTGTTGGACCCGACGGACAAATTCTTAACGATAGCGCAGCTCCTTGGCTTATCAGCAAATTTATTCCCATCGGATTAAAGGGACTTGTACTTGCAGCCCTAGCGGCAGCCATAGTATCCTCATTGGCATCAATGCTTAACTCAACATCCACCATTTTCACAATGGACATTTACCGTCCTTATATCAACAAGAAAGCAACAAATGCACAAACTGTTTCGGTGGGTCGTATTGCTGCTGCCATAGCCCTTATAATAGCTGTTCTTATTGCCCCACAGCTTAGTAATATTGGTCAGGTATTCCAGTATATTCAAGAGTATACAGGCGTAGTTAGCCCTGGAATTTTAGCAGTATTTATGATGGGGTTGTTCTACCGAAAAGCAACTAACAAGGGAGCCATCGTTGGCGTAGTACTTTCCATACCCATAGCCCTTTACTTTAAGGTAGGGCCTAATGGCTGGGTAGATGGTTCTGCCCTTGAGTCACTATTTGTTACTTTACCATTTATGAAGCAAATGATGGCAACGTGTTTAATAACCATTGGCTTAATCATCCTATTCAGCTACATTGACAACAAGGGAAAAGATGACACTAAGGGAATTCCCCTATCGCGCCAGCTTTTTGAGACAAGTAGAAGTTTTAATATTAGCGCATTAGTACTATCAATAATTCTAATTTTTCTCTATGTAGTTTTTTGGTAAGACTTTTTTCATCATATTTCAAAAAAACAGGCTCATTCCAACTAAGGATGAGCCTGTTTTGCTAAAAAAGGGTACTCAACCTATTTATGGGCTCATAGCAACCCGAAATCCAATGTAGCTACGCTTATTGCCCGGATCGTCGCTTCCACGACATGATATCCGGCTACCTCCTATATAACCATACCAGCTGCCTCCCTTGACAATTTTAAATTCGCCTTGTTCTGGTCCTTCAGGATTTGTTTTTGGGGATTCAGTATAATAATCAAACCAATCGCTACACCATTCATAAACGTTTCCACTCATATCGTACAAATCTAATTCATTTGGTTTTATAGTACCTACTGGTTGCGTTTTGCCTTGGCTATTACCAGAATACCAAGAAACGAAATTAATATTATTGCCACCTGCATACCTATAGCCTTGGCTCATTTCTCCTCCTTTAGCAGCATACTCCCACTCTGCTTCTGTAGGTAAACGATAATTTTTTCCGGTAAGCATATTCAACTTAGTAATAAAAATCTGAACCTCATTCCAACTAACTCGCTCCACTGGGCAATTATCACAGTTTATAAAATGACTTGGGTTTTCACCCATAATAAATTTCCATTGTGCTTGGGTAACTTCATACTTTCCAATATAGAAATCACCTAGAGTGACCATATGTACTGGTCTTTCCTCCTTATTACCTATGCCAAACGTATCACCCATCTTAAAAGTTCCACCCTTTACAAATACCATTTGCCCATAAAAAGGATCATTAGATTGCTTAAGAGTATAATCGAATTCTTTTTTCCCAGTCGGTGAAACATGAATAGTTTCGACTAAAATCTCGTCGTTTTTAACCAATTTTATTTCGTGATTACCAAATCTGAGTATTAATGATATAGGTGTAATGCCTATTGTGTCTTCTTGTACAATTAGGTAAGCGCCACTTGGTTGACTCGATACTGTTATCTCTTTACCATAAATAAGTTTTATATCTACTGTTGTTGTTTTTGCATCTTCAATAATAACCCTCATTGAAACGCTTGTATATCCCTGTTTTTCTATGGTTAAATTATAATTGCCCAAGAGCAAATCGGGTATAACCTTTGGGGTCATTCCATACATTTTTCCATCGAGACTTATCATGGCTTGGCCAGGTTCTGTTATTACCTCAAGAGAACCTGTTTTTGGGCTTAACATTAGGTCTATTTTTTGGTCCCTTCCTCTTACAATGCTAACTTCCCATTCTCTGGTTGTATAACCCTCTTTTTCAACTCTCACTTTACAAAGACCTTCCTTTACCCTTCCCTTCCAACTAGTGTTACCCTTAACTTTTCCATCAATATAAATCATTGCATCTGATGAAGTATTAACTGTAAGCTCAGCAAAATTTGCCACCATAGTAAAACCAACCCTTACACTCTGTCCTTCAATAACATCTATGGTTTTTTCTTGAGGTCGATACCATTCTCCAACGAGTTTAATAACGTGTTTACCTACTGGCATATCATCTATGGTTGCAGGTGTTGTTTTTCCTGTATTCTGATTATTAATGTAAATGTGCATTCCACTTTCTGGTTCAGAAGTTATTATAATAATCCCTTTTTGATCAAAGGGTGGTTCTGAGTACAATTTGCTTGATTGAAATTCTTGAATATTTCCCTTGACATTAACATCATTTTTTTTGGAAATTGCATTAATCGCCAAACCTTCTAAAACTAAAAAATATAAAACAAGGTATGTTATTAACCTAATCATATAAATTCTTTTTTCCATTTTAAAAATACAAGAAACAAACCAATAGACAAATCTAGAAAGGTTTTTTTCTAAATTCCTTTTTTTCTGATAAATGGCGCTTAGATTCCATTCTTTTCTTTTTAGATTCTTCTGTAGGTAATGTGAGTATTCTTTCCCTCGGTTTAAATAGTGCTTTTGAAATAATTTTATAAAACTTGTCTTTACACCTTTCCCTATTTTTTAATTGGGTTCTCTCAACCTGAGATACTACAATAATATATCCATCCTGTGTTAATTTTTGTGATAGTCTCTCAATAAGGATTAACTTCTCCCCTTCGCTTAGAATTTTTGATTCAGAAATATTAAAACGAAGTTCTACTTTTGTGCTTAACTTATTTACATTCTGTCCACCTGCTCCGCTACTTCGAGAGGTTTTATATTGAAATTCATCTTCAATACCTCTTTCTTTTAAAAAATTTTCTTTCATAAGCAATCATATTTAAAAATCAAACTTGCCATTGTGTTAATAATATGCTTTTTATTATCAAAAGGTTAATTGTATCTAGGATTCTTTAAAAATGATTTATTAACTTCTAAAAAAAAAAGTTATATGTTTGCATTTTTTAAACTTTAAAACATAAACGCAATCAAATTATTAATCAATAAATAATAAATCTAAAAATAATTTTAAATATTACATGATGAAGAAACTTGCTACTAGTTTAATAAAAAAATTATTGATAATAATAATTATTATTCCTTTTGGTTTTTTTTACACTTCAGCAGCCTATTTGGAGAATTTACCAACAGTAGTTATTAATCCCGATGGAACAGAGATTCATTGCTTTTCATCTGGCGATGAATATTTTAATTACCTCCATGATGCAGATGGTTTTACCATAATTCAGGAAAAGGATGGATATTATTACTATGCAGTTTTAAGTAATGGTGATTTAGTTCCATCACAATTTAAGGTTAATCAAGTTAACCCTTCAACAGTAGGTTTACAGCCATATGCTTTAATAACACCTGAAGATTACCAGAAAAGAGTAAATGAGTTTTGGAAAGAAATTGATGATCCAAAGGGAAAAGCTCCACATACTGGAACTCTCAATAATATTGTTGTATACATTCGATTTAGTGATGATACAGAATTTAACGTTTCACGCAATGATTATGATGCATTGTTCAACCCAGAAGAGGGTATATCAATGAAAAATTTTTTCAATGAGGTTTCATACGGTCAACTTAATATTGAAAGTTATCATTATCCTATTATCGAGGATCCAACATTAAATCTTAGTTTTCAAGACGAACACCCTCGGGCATATTATCAACCCTATAATGAAACCTCTAATCCCATAGGTTATCAGGGTGGCAATAATGGATATGAAAGAAGAGTACGTGAACACACCCTCCTTGTTAATGCCATTAATTCAATTTCTACTCAAATACCAGCTGACCTCATTATTGATGGAGACAATGACAACTATGTTGATAATATATGTTTTATTGTAAGAGGCTCTTCAGGTGGCTGGGCTGATCTATTATGGGCACATCGCTGGGCTTTATACACATACGTTGTAAACATTAATGGGAAACGAGTATATGATTATACATTCCAACCCGAAAACCAAACAGGGGTATCAACTTTAGCTCATGAGATGTTTCATACACTTGGAGCACCTGATTTATATCGTTATTCAGGAAGCTATAATCCAGTTGGACCTTGGGATCTTATGGCAGGTGGATTTGTTCACATGGGAGCCCATATGAAAAGAAAATATACCAATAGTAAATGGATCAATCAAATTCCAACAATTTCACAACCAGGTGTATATACCCTTAACCCTTTAACATCAAGCGAAAACAATGCATATCGAATAAACTCTCCTAATTCAAGCAGTGAATATTTTATTGTGGAGTACCGAAAAAGAGAAGGATTATATGAAAATAATCTTCCTAACAGTGGATTACTAGTGTACAGAATTAATCTAACTGCTGGCAATGGAAATGCAGGTGGTCCTCCCGATGAGGTGTACATATATAGACCTTTTGGTACAACTTCAGAGAATGGTAGCGTTAATTCAGCTGCTTTCTCCTCAAATGTTGGACGCACTTCGATAAATGATTCAACTAATCCATCCTCTTTTCTTTCTAATGGTAATCCTGGTGGACTTGATATAAGGAATATTTCCTCAATTGGAGAAACAATAACATTTCAACTTGGAGAGGTGTACTATGTTTCGGTAAGTGCAGATCCACCTTACGGAGGGACTGTAATTGATGAAACAAATGATGAATATTATCAACCTGGAGAAGAAATAACAATTTCTGCAAATCCATATAAGGGTTATATTCTTGAAAAATGGACTATTGAAGGTGATTCTATTTCAAATGAAAACCCTCTTCAATATACTGTACCTAATCAAGATGTTGAAATAGTTGGACATTTTAAATGGGTTGGGGCATATAATGTTAACCTTACCGCATATCCTGATTACGCTGGAAATGTAAATGATGACACAAATGATGGACCATACATTCCAAATTCTGTGGTATGTATTACAGCAACTGCTAATCAAGGTTATGAGTTTAAGAAGTGGACAATAGATGGAGATTCTATTTCAATCGATAATCCGCTTTTGTTTACTGTTCAAACATCAGATGTTGAAATTGTTGGCCATTTTGGATGGTTTACCGATGTTCCTTCTGATGTTTTATCAAAAGTTGAGATTTATCCAAATCCTTTTTCCAGTAATCTTAATATTAGAAATGCTGTAGACGTTAAAAATATTAGCATTATAAATATTATTGGGCACGAAATCTTAAATTTTACTTCTTCTGGTAATTCATATATCGATATAAATACAGAACATTTACAGCCAGGGATTTACTTGATAACATTAAAAATGAATACTGGAGAAAGTACAGTAAAAAGATTGGTGAAAAAATAAAGGAAAACACCTTTTTAAAGAATATTATTACTTCTATACACTTTCTGCTAATTAGTTTTATTTGTGCTATTCAATTAACATTTACGTTTTCATTTATTAGGTTATCTTATTTGAAGTAGTTGTTTTTATGTAATAATTAATTATGATTTTGTATTTTTGAACCCTTAAATTAATCGTATTTTTTATTTGCAATAATGTAAAAGAGGACTAGAAAAATGAAATTAATAACAAATCAATTTATTAAAAAAATAGCAATATTTTCAATAATATTCTCTTTAAGTATATTCTATACTTGGGCAGCATATCTTGAAAATGTTCCTACGATTGTCTATAACCCCGACGGCACTGAAATACATTGCTTTGCTTCTGGTGATGAGTTCTTTAATTACTTACATGATGCTGAAGGCTACACGATAATTCAACATAAAGATGGATTCTACTACTATGCTACTTTGGATAATGGCAAAGTTGTTCCATCAATTTTCAAGGTTAATTCTATTAATCCTGCCCATATTGGTTTAAAAACTCATATAAAAATTAGCCCTGAGGATTATCAAAAAAGAGTAAATGCCTTTTGGAAAGGAATAGATGACCCAAAGGGTAAAGCACCTCATGAAGGAACAATTAACAATCTTGTGGTATATATTCGATTTAGCGATCAAGAAGAGTTTACCAAATCTAGAACTGAATATGATCAATTTTTCAATCCTGAAGAAGGTGTTTCAATGAAGAATTATTTTAATGAGGTATCCTACGGATTACTTAACATTCAAAGCCATCATTATCCTGAAGTTGATGATCCTTCACTAAATCTTAGTTATCAGGACTCACAACCAAGAGCATATTACCAACCTTATAATGCAACTACTAATACAATTGGTTACGAAAATGACGAGCAAAGTAGAATAAGAGAACATACACTTTTGCAAAACGCTATAAATGCAATTGCTAGCCAGGTTCCAACAGATTTGGTAATCGATGGTGATAATGACGGACGAGTAGATAATATATGCTTTATCATTCGTGGAAACTCTGATGGATGGTCAGACTTGCTTTGGGCACATCGCTGGGTATTATACACATACGTTGTTAATATAAATGGGAAAAGGGTTTATGATTACACTTTCCAACCTGAAAACCAGACTGGAGTTTATACTCTAAGTCATGAAATGTTTCATACTTTAGGTGCACCTGATCTTTACCGCTATACTGGAAGTGGTTTTGATCCAGTTGGTCCATGGGATCTTATGTCTAGTGGTTTTGTGCATATGGGAGCTCATATGAAGTTAAAATACGCAAAAGGAAAATGGATAAACCAAATACCTACAATTTCCGAACCTGGTGTATATACTCTCAATCCAATAACATCCAGCGAAAACAATGCATACCGTATTAATTCGCCAAACAGTACTTCTCAATACTTCATTGTGGAATACCGCAAGAAAGAAGGGCTTTATGAAAATAATCTACCAGGCAGTGGACTTTTAGTATATAGAATTAACCAAAGTGCAGGAAATGGAAATGCAAGTGGCCCACCAGATGAGGTTTATATTTACCGACCAAATGGAACTACTACTATTAATGGGAATATTAATCAAGCTGTATTCTCACAAAATTCTGGACGAACTTCAATAAATGACCATACAAATCCTTCTTCTTTTCTAGCAAATGGTAATCCTGGAGGTTTAAATATTTCAAATATTACTGAAATAGGTGAAACTATTTCATTTACAATACCAGAAAGTTTTGGTTATATGCTAACTCTAAAAGCAGACCCCTGGATTGCGGGTGGATGTGAAGATTTAACCAATAACCCTCCCTATATCGAAGGTACAGAAGTTACCATTAAAGCTAATCCTGTTAGTGGTTATAGCTTTGTAAATTGGACTATTGATGGTGAAGTAATTGGGACAGATAATCCCATGGTTTATACTATGCCTGATTACAACGTAGAAATAACAGGTCATTTTCAGTGGGGAACAAATGTGTCAACTAACATTAGTTCAAAGGTAAATATTTACCCTAATCCTTTCACAAGTAAATTAACAATTGAAAACTATGTAGGTATTGAGAAAATTAGCATTTCAAACCTAATTGGAGTTGAGTTAAAAAATATTATCCCAAATTCAAATAATACTAGTCTAGAAATAAATACAGAAAACCTTAAACCTGGGATTTACATTATTTCAATTAGATATAATTCTGGTGAGAAACTTGTGAAAAGAATAGTAAAGCATTAAATTCTTGATTATTAAATAAAAAACCGCCAAAAAATATTTGGCGGTTTTTTTATGCTATTCTCAAGTATTTATTTTAGTTTAATGTGCTTTTTAAATCATCCAATTCTTGCTTAACACTTTGAAAACTTTCTCTGTAATACTCCAACTCCTCCAAACTCTCTCGCATACGTTCCTCTTTTTCTTGAATCTCTTGTGCCTGCTCCTGAAATTGTTGAATAAGGTTAATATTTCGCTCATTCATTCTTACATTATTTAGATTTGTGGCTATACTAAAGGCTATCTTTTTGATAAATTCAATCTCTATTGTTTTAAACTCATCAAAACTAGCTAATTCAATTACTCCATAAACAGCATCATCAGTACTAAGAGGAACAATTAAAAGCGATTTAGGAAGGCTTTCGCCTAAACCAGAGTTAATTTTAAAATAATCATTAGGAATATCTTTTAAATGCTGTATTTGGTTATCGGAAAACGTAGATCCTACTAAACCACTATCCGGCTCAATCTTTTTGTTTTTCTTTTTCATTTTATTTCCACAGCCATAATCAGCAACCATTTCTAGATAAGGTTCCGTTAGATCATCGTCAATGAGCACGTATAAGGCACCCATTTTTACATTCATATATTTTGCTAAAGTTGTGATAACCTTTCGGCTAAGAACTTTGTAATCATTCTTATTTGCTGAGAGAACGTCATTCACTTTTGTTAAACCAATATTTATCCAACTCTGCAACTTTTCCTTTTCTTGATGAGCAATAAGTATTCCTTGTTGTTCCCTCAACTCCAGTGTGCGTTTCTCAATATTTTCCTCAAGACTTTGCTTCTCAAGTAATAGCTGATGGCTTAAATCCTCATTCTCATTAATCGCCTTTGCTGATTTGCTGGTTATGGTGAACGATTGAAGCAGCATAAAGAAAGCCAACCCATACGGCGCTAAGTAAGGCGTTTGCGCAACTCCCATACTACTTAAAACGTCATTGATTGTTGTAGCGTAAAGAATAAACATTCCTAAAAATGTGAATAATGCCCCTGTACGCCTTCGAATTGTTGAAACAAGCAATACTCCAAAAGTTAAATACACTCCACCGATCAATAGATATAGTTCATAAAACATATTGAATTTACCATAGAATAATGCAGGTGTAACAAAAATAATTATCGATATAACTAATCCCACAATTACAATGGTATTCTTAATCCATACCTTAAAATCGTCCTTGAAAAGATGGAAAATGAATAGAGCAAAAAATGGAATTGTTCCATATCCTGAGAAATTATCTAGCTTAGAAAGTAACTCCCAGTTAATATTTGGGATTAAGTAACCAATAATCCTATCCCCAGTCGAAATATTTCTTAGAATCATCACCAGCGTGAGAATTCCAAAGTAAAGATTTGAAACATCCTTCCTTCGGAAGAAATACATTATCAAATGGTTAATACCAATAACCAGCACAATACCAATTACGATTAAATTGAGTATGTCTAAGTTCCGACTGGTTTTTTTAATCGCATCGAAGGTGCTAAAGTAAATAGCCCAGGGGATTCCAGATCTTCTGTGTGAATAGTTTGAAACTTGAATTACAACTTCAATGCTTTCTGTTGTTCCTACTCTTGGATCAAGAGTAAACAGTATGTCTTGTGATTTAAATGCAGGTTTATGCTCTTCCTTTGATGTTCCTACCCTTCCCACCTGCGATATCATCTCACCATTAATCCATATCTTATAACTTGTAAATATTGATTGTACCTTAAAGCCATAATGAGTAAGGGACATATCGGGTTTTTTGTTAATAATGAACCGGTATGTTGCATACCCTTCTTTTGAAAGTTTTTCATTATCAACTATGTACGATGTCCATGATTTGGGAATGTCAACAAATTTGGGTTTTAAATCTTTTGATTTATCTAAAAAATCCTTAGGTTCCAGCAACTCTCTCCAGTAAAACTCAACCTCTCCTTCAAGTTTAACAATATCGGATGTTTGAATACTAATTCCCTGCAAATTAAGCACACCTTTTTCTATCAATAATTTTCCTGTTGAAGAGGCTGGCAAATCAAAAGTTAAGCCTATTAGGAATAGTAAAATGAAAATTCTGATCTTCATACTTTCTAAAAATTAAGTAAACATATAAAACTAATCCAATTATTCGAAAATTTGAAATGTTAAATAGAAGATATAATACCATAAATTAAGAATTAATGGGTGTATAATCTTTAATTATCTAATAATTAGGGCTAAATGCAAAGAGAAATCTATTAATTAAGAATTAAATAATTTCGGTTTTCTAACTTTTTAGTATTACTTTGGCATTAAACTAATAGTATATAAAATGAAAATTATAGTTCTTGGCGCAGGCATGGTTGGAAAAGCAATTGCTTTCGATTTATCGAAAAACTTCGAAGTAACTTCTGCAGATATTAGCAAAACCGCACTAGACAAAGTAGCTCAATATGGGGTTAAAATCATTAATGCGGATTTAAGTGATTTTACAGTTATTGCTGAACTAGTAAAAGAGTTCGACCTTGTAGTTTCTTGTGTACCTGGATATATGGGATACAAAACAGTTAATGCAATAATTGAAGCAAAAAAACCTGTTGTAGATATATCGTTTATGCCTGAGGATTTTATGACACTTAACGATATGGCATTAAAAGCAGGAATCCCAGTAATTGCAGACTGCGGGGTAGCACCAGGTATGCCAAATCTTATTCTTGGATACTATAACCAACTTATGAAAATTACCGATTTCTTTTACATGGTCGGTGGTCTGCCAAAAGTTCGCAATTACCCATTTCAGTATAAAGCACCATTCTCACCAGTTGATGTTCTAGAAGAATATACTCGCCCTGCTAGATACAAAGAGAATGGTAAAATCGTTATTAAACCTGCCATGAGCGATACTGAACTCTTTCGCTTCGATCGGGTTGGTGATTTAGAAGGGTTCAATACCGATGGATTGCGTTCTCTCTTAGTTACTATGGAGCATATCTCAAACATGAAGGAGAAAACTTTACGATATCCGGGGCATATCGATATTATCAAGGTTTTAAATTCAAGTGGCTTTTTCTCCAATGAACCCATGCCTTTAGGCAAAGATCAAATTTCTCCCATGGAAATGACTTCTAAAATTCTTTTCAAAGAATGGAAACTTGAAACCAATGAGCCCGAATTCACAGTTATGCGAATTATCATCAAGGGATTGTTAAACGGAAAAGATAAAACTGTAACATACGATTTGTACGATGAGTTCGATCCTTTAACAGAGCAATGGTCCATGGCACGCACAACAGGGTATACGGCAACAGCAGCTGTCAACCTGATTGCAAAGGGATTATTTAACAAATCGGGTGTTTTTCCACTGGAACTGGTAGGCGAAAACCCTGAATGCTTTACCTTTGTGATGGAATACCTCAAAGAAAGAGGGGTTGTGTATAGATTGATTGATTGACCCGCCCCGAAGCTTCGGAGGATTGATTGAAAATTTAACAAAAAAACTATATGCTTAAAAAAACCAAAATAGTAGCAACCATTTCCGATAAGAGATGTGATGTGGAGTTTATTCGTGAACTTTTTGAGGCTGGAATGAACGTGGTTAGGTTAAACACAGCTCATTTAAATTTCGATCAGGCACAAAAAGTGATCAACAGCATACGTGAAGTTTCAAATCGAATTGCCATCCTGTTAGACACTAAAGGTCCTGAAATTAGAACATCGGCATATGGAGAAGAGGTTCAAGTTGAAACGGGCGATATAGTCAATGTGTATGGTAACCCTACAGGACTTTCAGGAAAAGGAAAACTTTATGTTTCGTACGAAAAGATAACACAAGAGATATCAAAGGGAAACTACCTGCTTATTGATGATGGAGAAATTGAATTGCGTGTTGTTTCAAATGAGTCGACTCACTTGGTTTGTCAGGCTACTAATCCCGGAACAATTAAATTTCGAAAAAGTGTTAATATTCCCAATGTGTCTATCAAATTACCTTCGCTAACCGAAAAAGATATTAAGTTTATTGAGTTTGCCATTGACAATGATTTGGATTTCATAGCCCATTCGTTCGTACGCACTAAACAGGATGTACTGGATATTAAGGAAATACTTAAAAAGCACAATAGTCCAATAAAAATCATTGCAAAGATAGAGAATCAGCAAGGTGTTGATAATATAGATGAAATCCTGGATAACACCTATGGAATAATGGTTGCAAGAGGCGATTTAGGCATTGAAATTCCAGAAGAAAAGATACCTACCATTCAGCGATATCTTATCGAAAAATGTGTTGAGAGCAAAAAGCCTGTAATAATTGCCACTCAAATGCTGCATACAATGATTGAACACCCCCGCCCTACTCGTGCTGAGATAAACGATGTGGCAAGTGCCATATACCAACACGCAGATGCTGTAATGCTAAGTGGTGAAACGGCTTACGGACTTTACCCCGTTGATGCAGTTAAGACCATGACACGTGTAGCAAACGAGGTAGAAAGCAAGTTGGAACCCAATATGGATATTAGCCTTACCCGTATCCATAATCAGATCACTGCAACCCTTGCACGGAGTGCTGTAAAAGCGTGTTCTTCCTTACCTATCAAAGCTATTGTAGTGGATACCATGTCGGGCCGTACAGGACGATACCTTTCGGCTTTTAGAGGTAAGGTTCCAGTATATGTAATGTGTTACAACCCAACAGTGATGCGTCAATTAGCTTTATCGTATGGATTAATGGCAAATTACATGAATCCCCGCGACACCCGAGATAGTTTCCTTTGCGATGCCATTTCACAATTAGTAAATCAAGAAAAAATTTCACCGGAGGACACTGTTCTAGTAATTGGCGGAAGTTTTGGTCCAACCAATGGTGCTTCATTTATGGAGATTAGTCAGGCAAAAAATCTGATGATTAGACATAATTAAGACTTTTTTTTGAAGTTATCATTGATACAGCTAAGGTTTTTTAGTGCCTTTTACAGTTATCATCTGAAAATTATTATTTGTTTAAAATTTTTGCGAATTTTTAAATGATTAAAGGATTTGTAATACAAATACTGGGTTTATTAATATCCTTGATCTCTTCTGCTCAGCGAATCCCAGAAGTTTATTACCGTGCACAGGCGTTAATGGATCAGAATCAATTCTCTGAAGCAATATATTGGCTTGACTCTGCCCTGGTAAAAAGTTCAAATAATCCAAACCTTTGGGTAAAAAGAGGTGAAGCCCACTTTCAGAGTAGCGAGTTTCAAAAAGCTATTGAAGATTTCAAAAATGCTGAAAGTATAAGAAATGGCATCGCTTCGTATTGGTTAGCAAGGTCATATGCAATGATAAATGACACCAACAATACCTTTATAGAGCTGATTCGACATTTAACATCACCAGTAAAAGAAATAGAGGCAACGATCTTAATGGATACAGCGTTTAATAGGTTAAAGCAAACCCTTGAGTGGAAAAAACTATGGTTAAACGATTGGTACACTCCCTACGAACGTATGATAGCCGATGTTGCTTATCATTTCTCCCGCAATCGGTGGAACGATGCCATCGATCTTCTGAATCTGAGAATTGAAGGACGAACAGCCCGCCATCAACTTTATGCCATGCGAGGTGAGGCATATTACAATGTAAACAGCTATAGAGCTGCTGAAGCCGACTTCCTGCAAGCCCTCAAGAAAAGCCGTAGAAATCATAGCTACATGGCTTGGTATGCAAAAACCTTAATGGCACAAGGAAAGAATAAGAAAGCCCTAAGTCAGCTGAATCGTGCCATTGATCAGTCAGGAGGAGAGCCCAGCTACTTTAAACTTCGAGCACAAGCTTTGGCAGGAATTGGCGAATACCAAAGCGCCATTTCGGATATCCAGCACTACCTCTCCTACTACTCTAATTGCATTCAGGGGATTGAACTTTTTGCAGTTTATGCCATGGAATCGGGACGCAATATTGATGCTTTATTTCAGCTTGGAAAGCTGATCAAGGCCAATCCCAATGAGGCATTATACTACTTTCTTCGAGGGAGGATTTACATGAAATCTCAGAATTGGACCGTGGCTGAGATAGACTTTTCAAAAGCTATCTCCCTGAAAATAGATATGGTTGATGCATACATGCATAGAGGACAATGTAATATTAACTTGGGCAATAAAAATGAAGCTTGTAACGACTGGAATAACGCTCTAAAACTAGGTAAATTCGAAGCCCAAGAGTTAATTTATAAGCACTGTAGATAAAGAATTGGTGTAGAACAATCTTGTATACCTATTGTACACTACAATCAACAAGTAGATTATTACAAAAAATCACTGAATCCTATAGAGCATATCCACCGATTGTAAAACCTTGGCCTTCAAATTTGGTGATAATTTGGGGTTAGCAGCAAGCCATTTATCCACGATATCACGTGCTTCAGGAGATGAGTGCCCTCCAAGCATGGCATCGAGCCAACTTTTTGGAAAAAAGATATCCCCAGTACGCTGTACTTCGGGAAGTAGATTGAGCATTGGCTCGATAAACTGCATGCTAAAATCGCTTCTAAGTGGATGATGTAGTATTCTTATTCCCTCAACAGCCCATGGCTCAGGCTTTCGGTTTTCGGCAACTTTTAGGCTTTCTGCAAAAGCTATTCGTTCGCTGGGTTTATTGGATGCGGCAGGTAACAAGTACTGGAATCGATTAAACCTTTCGGGATTTACAATCCGCTGTCCTTCAGCATGTGCAATTGTTTCGAACAATTCAGGTTTACGGATCATTAGCTCAAAGGCAAGCTTTGTTCTATCAGATTCGTTTAGAGAAATGCCTAAAATCTCCTCATTTACCCATGCTGTGTAAAGCCTACTTTGCGATTCAGGTGAAATGAAGATACTAATGAGTGATGATAATACAGTATTTTTCTGATCGATAGATAAGTCACTCCTCAATAACCCCCAAAAAACCTCTTCGACCTCATGCGCTAAAGCCTCTCTCCTATTCCCATCGGTAAATTTCCACCATAAAGTAAAAAAATTTTCAATCAGGTAATTCCTAATCTGCGATTCTGACTCAACCTTGATGGATTCTAATATTAAGTCGAAATAGATATCCCTATCTAAAAGATTTTCAAGAAACATTTCAAATAGCGATACATGTAACGATGCTCTTGCCAATGGGTTATCTATACTTGTTGAGTTTTTTAAGATCCATCTTAAGCTAATGCTATCGGGTACAAAACAACCGTAACCCATACCATTGGAGTTGAGAAGAATACCATTCGAAATATCTTTAATCCCATCAATTATTACTGATTCAGGAAGTTTTTCAATTTGTATATCTATCTTTAAATCAGTATTTTCATCAATCAATGAAGCTATTGTTACCATTGGGGGTACTGCGGTATTGGCATTTAGTGTAAGTTCATAGTTTTGCGATTCTGTGTTGTAATTAGTATGCAAAAAACTCTTTATAACGGGACGCCCAGTTTCGAGAGTCCAAGCATTTGCCCAATGTTTTAAGTTAATCTCAGAATAACCGTTGAGAATAGTTACTAAATCATTCCATGTGGCATTATCCATGTAAAAACTTGAGAGGTATTCCCTTACACCATCCCTGAATGCAGTTTCTCCCATTTGGAAAACCATTTGCTTCATCATAATAGGCGATTTATGGTAAATAATATCACCGTAGAGTGTACCCGCAAATAGCATATTTTCAAGAGGTTGAACTATAGGATTTGCTCCCTTTGTCCTATCAACAGAGTATGAACGAGGATAATGCGAGAGCAGAAAGGCTAACTCGTGGTTTACCTCAGGGTATTGTGGGTTTACGATCAAGTCGGCCATATAGCTTGCAAATACCTCTTTTAGCCAAACATCGTTGAACCATTTCATGGTAACCAAATTGCCAAACCATTGGTGAGCAACCTCATGGGCAATTAGATTAGCCTGTCGTAGCTGTTCATTTATTGATGGGTATACATTGAGCAGCAACCTCGAATCGCGGTAGAATATTGTTCCAGGATGCTCCATGCCACTATACTGAAATCCAGGAACTAAAACAAAATCTAGCTTCCCAAATGGGTATGGAATCTGGGTGTACTCCTCAAGCCATTCAAGCGATTGGAAGTGCACGTCGAATATCTTTTCGACATTCCGATTTAACTTCTCACTATCGGTTTCGCGATGGTACATGGTAAGAGTTCTTCCATTTTTAGATATGATTTCCTCTTCAAACTTTCCTGTGGCAAAGGCAAAGAGGTACGTGCTAATTGGCTTTGTTGAATCAAAAACAACATGTTTAACCTTGTCTGATACAGATTGTGAGGAAATCTTTGGTCCATTAGAAACGGCTATCCATTCTGCTGGAATATCTAGCGATAGGTAAAAAACTGCCTTCATATCTGGTTGATCGAAGCATGGAAAAACTGTTGATGCCCTGTCAGGAACTAAAAGGCTGTATAGGAATTCCTCGCTACGATTTAGGGAGCCATTGCCAGCAATAAATTCAATGGTTAAGCAATTATTGCCCAAAATGTTTTCCCTCTTTGGAATTATGATATGACCATTAATAAACCTAAAATCCATTTCTTTTCCTTCCTTCAACACATTAATTATACTATTCGGATTAGCCCTAAAATCAAGTATGACTACAGATTTTTTTGCAAGGTTAAATTCAATATCAACCCTTCCCCAAATGGAATCAGTCTGGTTTTTTGGGATATGGAAGTGCAAATGGTAGGTAATGTTTGAAATTCTTGATTTGCGGTTTTGTGCCAATTCTTGTGATACACCCTCTTCAGGCACTCTTCTACTACACGAAGCTACCACAAATGATACTAAAATAATAATGAATAGGTTTTTCATCTGAATAAAATTCATGTTAGGTTAATAACAGGTTGAATTTCAATATACTTACGAATTGGGTCTGCTTACAACGATGTAACACCCATATTTTATTCATCCCTGTTTAGCTCCGCTGAGCTAACAAAGTACGTTCGTTTATGCAAACTGCCTTACATGGGTGTTTCATGATACCATTTTTAAAAAACAAGCTATATTTCTATTGTATACGAAAAAGTCTCGCCTTTCTCTTTTTCCTTTGAACCCTTTTGAACTTTACTACTTGTTGATTTAGTCTGAGTTGTAGTGTAGGAAATATTTAAAGTTTTTTTTATCTGCTTTAACCTAAATGGAATTTTTAATCTATTACGTGTAGTTACTCTTAGCCCCCTATTCTTAACCTCCTGATATTTTAACAGTTTTACCAGTCGAATGGCCTCCTCGTCACATCCATACCCTAAACCTTTAATGATTTGTGGGTTCGAAACCACTCCAAACTGATTCACAGTAAAACTAACCAAAACATCGCCTTGAATTACCTTTTCAAGGGCTTCTTTGGGGTATTTAAGATTTATCTTGAGGAATTCCCTTAAAAACTCCTTGCCACCCTCAAGATGAGGTTTCCTTATAAAACTATTCTTTTTATAGTTCTTTTTCTCTGTCATAACTTTACCTATAAGGATTTATAAAAGAACAATGGTTTTTCTACCAATTTCGTCGAAAATACGAGAATTAAAGCAAACTTAAATCAATGGTTTGAGTTTGAAGACGGAAGTCCGAATTCAGAATTAGCATGCTTCAAACCTCTAATTTCAGTCTTTCTAATCTACAACCTTTCCACTAAAAATGCAGCTGCACCAGAACAATAAAGAATTGTTAAACTTAATAAAGTAAAAATAAGGAAATATAAGGATTTCACAAATGGTTGATAGTCATTTATAGCATCACTCTTTTTATACTTTTTACTATATTTGCAACCATTTAATAAATATTGTTAATAATAAGAATTTACATAAAACTAGTAACCAAATATGTTTGAGAATTTAACCGAAAGACTAGAAAGATCATTTAAGCTGATAAAGGGTGAAGGGAAGATCAGTGAAATAAATGTTGCCGAAACCCTAAAGGATGTTCGCAAAGCATTACTTGACGCAGATGTTAACTACAAAATAGCCAAGCAGTTTACCGATGATGTTAAGCAGAAAGCGCTTGGCATGGACGTTCTCAACTCCTTAAAACCTGGGCAGCTTATCGTTAAGGTTGTCCACGATGAGTTGGCTTCGTTAATGGGTGGAAAAGCTGAGGATATTAACCTTACAGGAAATCCTTCCGTTATACTAATTGCAGGACTTCAGGGTTCTGGTAAAACTACTTTTTCGGGGAAATTGGCTAATCACCTCAAAACCAAAAAGGGTAAAAGTCCTATACTTGTAGCAGGCGATGTTTACCGTCCTGCTGCTATTGAGCAGCTTAAGGTTCTTGGTGAGCAGATTAATATACCCGTTTACACTATCGAGGGAAGCAAGGAGCCTGTTTCCATTGCCCGAGATGCCATAAAGCATGCTAAGCAGAATAAACATGATGTAGTAATTATTGACACAGCTGGTCGATTGGCCATTGATGAAGAGATGATGAAGGAAGTGTCAGCAATTAAGAAAACAGTTGAGCCACAGGAGATCCTGTTTGTAGTGGATTCCATGACAGGGCAGGATGCTGTTAACACAGCCAAAGAATTTAACGATAGACTCAATTTCAATGGTGTTGTACTAACTAAACTCGATGGAGATACTAGAGGTGGTGCTGCTCTTTCAATTCGTGCTGTAGTTGATAAACCAATCAAGTTTGTGAGTACTGGCGAGAAGTTGGATGCTCTCGATATCTTCCACCCCGATCGTATGGCTGACCGAATATTGGGTATGGGTGATGTGGTTTCGCTTGTAGAACGTGCACAAGAACAGTACGATGTGGAAGAAGCACGAAAACTTCAGAAGAAATTGGCCAAGAACCAATTCAACTTCAATGACTTCCTATCACAGATTGGTCAGGTTAAAAAAATGGGGAATCTTAAAGACCTTGCTGGAATGGTTCCAGGAATGGGCAAAATGATGAAGAATATCGATATTGATGATGATGCTTTCAAGGGAGTGGAAGCAATTATCTTCTCAATGACACCCGAAGAGCGTGAGAACCCAACCTTACTAAATGGGAGTCGGCGAAAACGTTTAGCCGATGGAAGCGGGACAACCATTCAGGATGTTAACCGATTGATTAAGCAGTTTGATGATATGCGAAAGATGATGAAGATGGTTTCAAGTAGTGGAGGGAAAAACCTTGGCCGTATGATGGCAAATATGCCAAGGAAATAACAGATATTTAAGGATAAGGTTGGAAAACAGTAGACTATAGACTGTGTAGACAATATTAAACAATCAACTAAATAACCATGGAACTACTCGACGGTAAAAAAATAGCTGATCAAATTAAAGCTGAAATAGCAGAAGAAGTATCGATAATGAAATCAAAAGGGGGTAAAATACCCCATTTAGCAGCTATTTTAGTTGGGCATGATGGAGCTAGCGAAACTTATGTTGGACACAAAGAAAAAGCTTGCACTCAGGTTGGTTTTAATAGTACTGTTATACGATTTGAGGAATCCATAAATGAAGCAGATTTGCTAAATCAGATAGAAAAACTTAACGAAAACTTTGATATTGATGGATTTATAGTTCAAATGCCATTGCCTAAGCATATTTCCGATCAAAAGGTAATTGAGGCTATCGATCCCCGAAAGGATGTGGATGGTTTTCACCCTGTTAATGTTGGCCGTATGGTTATCGGATTACCTGCATATATATCTGCGACACCTGATGGTATTATAGAACTATTACGAAGATATGAGATTGAAACATCTGGAAAGCATTGTGTAGTTTTAGGACGAAGTAATATTGTTGGTCGCCCTATTGCAAATTTGCTTTCACAAAAAGGTTATCCTGGCGATAGTACTGTTACGATTTGCCATAGCCGTACAAAGAATATTCCTGAAATTACAAGAACTGCTGATATACTTATTGTCGCTCTTGGACAAGCCGAATTTGTTACAGCAGATATGGTTAAAGAGGGAGCCGTAGTGATTGATGTCGGAATTACCCGCATTAAATCTGATAAAACCAAATCGGGATGGAAACTCATTGGTGATGTTAAGTTTGATGAGGTTGCCCCAAAATGCAGCTTTATAACACCAGTTCCAGGAGGTGTGGGACTTCTAACCATTGTTTCTCTTCTAAAAAACACCTTAAAAGCAGCCAAAAATGAAATCTACAACTAACTAAAGTTTATACTATGAAAAAACTATTAACCATCTCACTTCTCTTAACATCATTTTTTCTGCATAGTTCAACTATTGAATCAAAACAAGCATATCTAATAGCTGAACGTTTTAATAAGATTAATCAAATTAGAAAATCGAAATTACTAGATTCCCCCATCCTTGTTGAGCATTCTGGAAAGATACTTGCTTATGCTTTTATATTCGAAGACAAAGGATATATTGTAGTATCAGCTGATGATCAAATTATCCCTGTAATATCATACAATAAAGAAAGCATTTACTTTACAAACTCTCCTTTAGACAATTTAATCAGAGCAGATTTATTAACAAGACTAAATAACATTGACTATCAATCAAATACTGTTAAAGATAGAATCAGGAATGAGTGGATCGATTTAAATAGTAATAGCAAGTCTGGAGTTAAAGTTCAACAATGGCCAGAAGAAGGATCAACTTCAACTGGAGGCTGGACAGAGACTATGTGGCATCAAAATTCGCCATACAATCAATTTTGTCCGATAAAATTAAGCAATGGGCAACGATCGGTTGTGGGTTGTCCTGCAACAGCAATGGCACAAATACTTCATTTTCATAGACAAATCAACGGCACTCAATTTGTTAATTCAGATCGTTATTACCATAATTATACCCAAAATTTTTGGATTGACGATGCTTGGGAAACTTATGACTTCCTTTCATTTGATAGTTTAAACGTTTACTTAGATAGCATAGAATTTAAGTATGTATCAAAAAGTGAATTAAATAACGAAGAAAAAGCAGCGCTTTCATTAGCTTCCGCTTTTGCCTGCAAAAGCGTTTTTGATCCTGATGGATCTGGCACCTTCAGTGTTAGTCAAGCTTATCAGGCATATCTTAAGTTTGGATTCGACAATGCCGTATTACTCGATTCAGATTTTACTGATGAGCAGATTCGGCAAAAAATGATTATCAACATAAAAAATGCGCTACCAGTTCATTTAGCGACAGTTGATCAAAACTGGTACTATGGGCATAACGTAGTTTGTGATGGGTATCGTGATAATGGATATTTTAGGATAAACTTTGGTTGGGGTGGTACTTATGATAATTGGTACAGTCTTCCCGAAGGTTTTCCATTATCGTTAACTGTTTTCGAGGGTATAGTTGCTGATATTAATGGAGTTACCTATTCAGAGTATCCATTAACTTTGCTATGTAACCCAGATAATATTGAAGTAGAATTAGAAGGTTCTGGTGATTATATTGAAGGAGCAGAAGTTGAGATTTCTGTTGGCGAAGTTGATGGTTATATTTTCACACATTGG
The DNA here is from genome assembly GCA_964397135.1 of uncultured Rikenellaceae bacterium. Classification (GTDB taxonomy): domain Bacteria; phylum Bacteroidota; class Bacteroidia; order Bacteroidales; family Tenuifilaceae; genus MWFE01. Next base: position 57,496 of record CAYNHM010000001.1, on the reverse strand, counting down.
TCTAGTGAAAATGATGATATTGAATTGCTTGTTGATGCCAACTCCTCCACTACATCTTTTATTATGCCTGACAGATCTGTCGAGTTCACTGCTAACTTCCAACCTACCTTTACAGTCTCATTTCTCGTAAAGGATAACAATCAGAACTTAATAGAGGGTGCAACAATAAGTTTAAATAACATCGACGTTTCAATTACAACAAATGAAGAGGGTATTGCAGAGATAAGCCTTACGAATGATGATTATGAATATACTGTAACGGCCGAAAATTACTATAACTTCTCTGATAGCTTTGTGGTTGATGGATCAAACCAAACAATTACAATCAATTTAATAGCACTGGGCATAGAAATCTCCAATCTTCCTTTTATCAATATCTACCCAAATCCTTTTAGAGATAAATTATCTTTTAACAATTCTTATGGAAATTTAGAAATCAAAATTTCCTCCACTTTAGGAACTGTAATAAAGGAAATTAAATTAACCCAAAAAGGTATAATTGGTATTCCAATGGCAGATGTTAAGCCTGGTTACTATATTATAAAAATAATTACAGAGGAAGGGGTAAATTATTCTATGAAAATCTTAAAGCTTTAATTTGACAATTTTCTCTGGATGATTAATCTTTTTAGTAATTACTATAAATAGAATTGATTTCTTGATGAAAAGATAACGTTATAAATGTTTCTTGACATTAAATGAACCATTTGCGTTGACTAATAAATAAAAAATTGCCAAATTGCGCTGATTTATCGCTTTAGTGAAAATTACTAAACCTTAATTCTAATTTTATGTCTGAAACTAAAAAGTTTGTTCCATTTGTTTCTGCTGAAACAAACATGAAGGAGTTCACGCTTAGAGCGTTACTCATTGGCTTAGTGATGTCAGTTGTTTTAGGTGCAGCCAACGCCTACTTGGGCCTAAAGGCTGGTATGACCATAGCAGCAGTCTATCCTGCTGCTGTTGTTGGTATGGCAATCCTCAAAATAGTAAAGGGTAGTATTCTTGAGGAAAATATTGCGCGTACCGTTGGAGCCATTGGTGAATCTGTAGCCGCTGGAGCTATATTTACTTTACCAGCATTCTTTGTGGCTGGATTATGGGATCCATTTTATACCCCTGGCAATTATATCACATCAACAATCATTTTAATAGCTGGTGGATTTTTAGGTATTATGTTCGTAGCACTACTACGTAGAGTCATGGTCGAAAGTACTGAATTACCCTTTCCTGAGAGTGTTGCTGCTGCTGAAATTCATAAGGCAGGACGAACAGGAGGTGGTGGATCCAAATTCCTTTTTCAAGCCATGATTGTTGGTGCGGTTGTGAAAATTCTTGCCGAATTTAAACTGTTTGCAACAGCATGGGAAAAGTTCATTGTATGGGGTAAGCAGACCATTGCTGGAAGCAATTTTACCGGTCAAGGGGGAATGTTTTTAGGATCGCCTGGTGTAAGCCCTGCATATATTGGTGTTGGCTATATTATTGGCCCTACTCTAGGTGCACTGGCTTTTAGCGGAGGGATTATTGCATGGGGATTGCTAACACCAATAATCCTATACTTTATTGGTCCTTCTATGGAATTAGCCGATACGGCAACATCAGCAGAGTGGTTGGTTGCTGCCAAAGATGTTTGGGCAAGAATTGTTCGTCCAATTGCAATTGGTGGTATGCTTGTTGGCGCAGCTTTTACTCTTTACAAAATGAGAAATAGCTTGATTGAAGGAATTGCACGGTCAATCAGCGATGTTAAAAAAGCCGCAACAGGTGCTCCTGCTGATACCAATAGAATAGAAAAGGATATCAGCTTTACATTCACCATAATAGGTATTATTGCTGTTGCCATTGTAACCTGGGCAATAACCTTCTTTATCTTTAGTACGGCATTGTGGGTTGCAATTGTTGTTGCAATAATGATGACGATTCTCGCATTCTTTTTTGCTGCAGTTTCAGGATATCTTGTGGGGCTGATAGGATCATCGAATAACCCCATCAGCGGGTTAACGCTAACCGCACTTCTGCTTACAGCCTTAGTACTTGTTATTTTAGGAATCGATGGTGGCGATGCAGGTGTTGCTGCAGTACTTGGTGTAGCTGCTATAGTGTGCGTTTCAGCCGCAGTTGCTGGCGAAATGCTACAAGATCTTAAATCGGGGCATATTCTTGGCGGGACACCATGGAAAATGGAGATTGGGAATATAATTGGTGTTGTCGCTTCTGGTGCTGTGATGTTCTTTATCCTTACCATACTTAATGATGGGGACATTGCTCGTGGAAACATTGAAGGATACGTAGGTGGTTTTGGTAGTCAGGAGTTGCCTGCACCTCAGGCAAGCCTTATGGCTATACTTTCGCGGGGTATTGTTGGCGGCGAAATGGCTTGGCCATTGATTATTGTTGGCATGTTTATGGGTGTTGGCTTTATTCTTATGCAGGTAAAAAGCCCAATGCTTGTAAGTGTTGGTATGTACCTTCCATTAACCACAACTTTTGCCATTTTTACAGGTGGTATTATTAAGGGAATTATGGATATGATATCCAATAAGCGTAAGCATAATCAGGCCCAAAAACAACGTTCAGAGAATGTTGGAGTACTTTTAGCATCAGGTCTAATTGCAGGAGAAGCATTAATGGGGCTTGTGGTGGCCATGTTTGCTGTTGGTGGTATATTCTTGTTCGAACTTTTCTCCTTCTTCAAAAATCCTGCATTCCTAATTGGATTTGTAGTAATTATTGTTGTTGCTGTTATTCTAATAATGGTGCCTCTCAGAAATGCTGGTAAACCGGATGATCCTGCTCCTCCAAGCGTAGGACATTAAGAAATTTATATAGATTTGTTCAGAGCCGATGGTTTCCATCGGTTCTGTTTTTTGAACTAAATTAATATATACTTAATAAAATAAATATGCTTGGTTTCTTTGACAGAAGAAAGATTCTAAAAAATACCAGTGCACTTGATCTTGTTCCAATCCGACTCCATGAGCAAAAGGTCGAGGAAAATGGTTTGATTACCATTCTGGTTCCAAAATTTAAGAACGAGAAATTTGCCAATTTCTTTATTCCTTCACGACGATCAAAATACATCTCAATCCACCTCGATGAGCTGGGTTCTTCTGTATGGCTTGCAATTGATGGGGAAAAAGATGTAGCAAAGATCTGTAAAGAATTATCTTTAAAACTTGGCGATAAAATTCATCCAGCTGAAGAGAGAGTGGTTAAATTCCTGTCAGGATTATACCATAATAAGCATATTACATTTAAACAAATTGAAAGCAAGTAAATTCTCCAAGTGGAATCGTTAAAAAAAACCGAAGAATTACAATGATCTTCGGTTTTATTTTTATCGGTAATGTCGCGTTAAGGGAAAAAAGGATTCATGGGTTGATTTCTATATCCACTGAAAGGAGAAATGCCCCATGCAGGACCATTAGTAACACCGAATGATGCTCCTATGCTAGTTTTTTCTGATATTTTATAATCCAATCCAAATGATACTTGTTGATAATCGCTAGTACTAAATCCTGATTGGAATGGTGACATGTAAATTTGATTTTTGCCGAACGCACCCATCCCATAAATACTTAATTTGCTATTAACCAAATACCTTCCATATGCAAAAGCTTCAGTTGGGTTACCCATTGTACCTTGCTCATTTGCTTGTCCAACCTGGTAACTGTTCATTGGCAAATTATTGAAGTTAGCATATGAAAACTTACCCCCTGCTACAATTTGTAATCGTTCGGTAGGTGAAAAAGAAACCATGGGACTAATAAAAGAAGATGAAAAACTATTACTTCCTCCAAAAGTAGAAAATCCTGTACCTACCTCAAGAGAATATTTGGTTTCGCCTGGTGTATACCTTTTCCATGGCTCAAAAGAACTTGTATCCGACGAGTTTTGATAAAAATAATTTGGATTATAGAGCCTATGTAAATCCCTAATTAATTGAGCATTTACATTTAGGTAAAATACTGAAAGGAGAATAAGAATAATAAAACCTTTTAAGTATTTCATGGCTTAAGTTATTTAATATTCTGTTTAATAAACACGAAAACAATCGTAAAGTTACACTATAACAGCAATCTTTTCAATAAAATTTAGTTAAAATTCCTTATATGTTAAAACTTATTGTTAGTATTCTATTTTATATGTATTTGAATATCTTTATATTATGATGAATATTGTATGCTTTATTTTTTTTCTTAATTTTATTTAGAATTGCTTTACGTTCAGGATTTCTAAACATTTATCTTTGTTAAAGCCAAAAACAAACCTCATGAGAAAAATTCCATTGATAAAAAAAGCATCTGGAGAAACTGAACCCTTTTCAAAGGAGAAGTTAGAAGGTTCTTTAAGACGTGCAGGTGCAAATGAAGAATTAATTTCAGTAATAATTGATGAAATACTATCATGGCTTAAAGATGGAACTTCAACTAAAATGATATACACAAAGGCATTTAACCTTCTCAAAAGAAAGAAAAGTAGCATGGCTGCCAGGTATAGCCTTAAAAAGGCTATTATGGAGTTAGGTCCCACCGGATATCCCTTTGAGCATTTTGTTGGACAGCTCATCAAGCAGCAAGGGTTTGATATTCAGGTTGGGCAAATAATTCATGGTCAATGCATTGATCATGAAGTTGATGTGGTTGCAACTTCGGGCAACAAGCAATATCTTGTTGAGTGTAAATTCTATAATAGTCAGGGCAAGAATGCAAATGTTAAAGTTCCACTTTATATCCATTCTCGTGTTAACGATATCATAAAAAAAAGACAGTCAATTCCAGAATTTAACAATTTGTCATTTCACGGAATGATTGTAACCAATACTCGCTTTACATCCGATGCCATTGATTACGGAAAATGCGCTGGATTGCACTTGGTTAGCTGGGATTATCCAAAAGATCACAGCTTAAAAGATATGGTTGAAAAAAACGGAATTTTTCCTATCACAGCCTTAACTTCACTCAAAAGCCTTCAGAAAAATAAACTACTAGAAGAAGGTGTTGTACTATGTAGACAACTTTGTAGTCAACCTGATTTGTTGGAAGGTATGGGACTTTCTAAAAATGATATTAGTAAAGTATTGATTGAGGCTAAAGATTTAATAAACTATCAAGATTAGTTTTAGGTTTAAACTGAAAAATTTACAAAAAAAGATGAAATCCTTTACTCATTTAATTACAAAAGTATCATCAAAGTATCGTACTGAGTTCAGTCAAACCCTTGCCAGTAATGGTTTTAGCAACATTACCCCCGACTATTTTATTGTATTAGAATGGCTTTGGGAAGAGGATAATATTAGCATTGGACAACTTGCTAAAAGAACAGATAAAGATAACGCAAGTTTATCCAGAATACTTGATGGTATGGAACGTAACGACTTGGTTAGAAGGATACCCTCAGAAACAGATAAACGATCTTACTTTATAATTCTATCAAAATACTCAAAGGAACTAAAGGATAAACTAAGCCAAATTGAGGCCAAAATTTTGGAAAAGTCAACTCAAGGACTCAATCCTATAGAAGTCAAAGAGTTGATAAGAATGCTAAATCACCTATTTGTACGATTAGATCAGTAAGTAGCAGTCAACCATTAAGTATTCATTGCACCACAGATGCTAATAACCTGACCGCTAATGTAGCTTGACATATCCGAGGCAAGAAATACAGTTAAATCTGCGACTTCCTCAGGGGTACCTCCCCTTTTCATAGGGATCTGTGCTTCCCAGGCTTTTTTCACCTCTTCTGGTAAAACACCTGTCATCTCAGTTATTATAAAACCGGGTGCTATGGCATTACAACGAATATTACGGATACCAAACTCTTTGGCAGCAGATTTTGTAAAACCAATTATTCCTGCCTTTGATGAGGAGTAGTTGATTTGGTTGGCATTGCCCGAAACTCCAACAACCGAACTCATATTGATTATACTTCCACAACCCTGCTTCCACATTACAGGCTGAACAGCTTTTGTGAAGTTAAATACCGATTTGAGATTCACAGCGATGACAGCATCCCATTGGTCCTCGCTCATTCGTTTTAAAGCACCATCCTTGGTTATACCCGCATTGTTAACTAGCACATCAATTCGACCAAATTCCTTGGCAATTTCAATTACTACATTTTGAGTCTCCTCGAAATTAGCAGCATTTGATGCATATCCTTTCACCTTTACACCAAGTGTAGCTATTTCTTTTTCAGTATTCTGAAAGGATTCGTTGATTGCAAGGTCAGTAAAAGCAATATTGCAACCTTCAGAAGCTAATCTCAGTGCAATTGCCTTACCGATTCCTCTGGCGGCTCCAGTAACAATGGCGGTTTTTCCTTCAAGTAATTTCATAACGAATTTGTTAATTTGGTTTGCCTTGCAAAAATAGAAAAAGATTTTTAGAAGATCAGCGTTTTGAGCAAATGGCTAAAACATGATAATTTAAAAGGAATTTAAGTATTTTATAGAAGTTGTCACCTCTGCTAAAGCAAAACAGGAATGTCAATTGTGTTAAAAAATAGCTCAAACATAAATGTGTTAATCGTCCCTAAAATTTAAACATGGATCAATTATTCTATTCATTATGGTTTTCTTTTAATAATTTTAGGACTTTATAAGTTAAAAATTATGCAGTTTGTTATAAACGAGAAAGCCTTTGTGCGACTCTCTGATTCTCTTGAAGGAGAATTATTCTGGGACATATCGTCACGCTTGCAATATGCTACAGATGCATCAGCATTTCGTGAAATTCCTTATGCTGTTGCATTACCAAAATGTAGATCAGATTTAGTGAAGCTGGTCAACTTCGCCACTAAAAATTCTGTACCCCTAATACCACGAGCAGCAGGAACTTCTCTTGCTGGACAGGTGGTGGGAAAGGGGATTATTGTTGATGTATCAAAATATTGGAACAGGATAATAGAAATTAATACGAAAGAAAAATGGGTAAGAGTAGAACCCGGAGTAATACTTGATGAGTTAAATCTTTTTCTTAAACCACATGAACTTTTTTTTGGACCCGAAACATCAACTTCAAACCGCTGCATGATTGCAGGTATGGTTAGTAACAACTCCTGTGGTTCTCATTCATTAATTTACGGTAGCACCCGTAATCATACCATATCTGTTAAAATGATTCTGGATGATGGTAATGAATACGAATTTGGTCCTCTGTCGGAAGATGAGTTTCACTCAAAACTAAAGCTGGAAAATCGTGAGGGTATTATATACCGTAATATATACGAGATTCTATCAGATTTGGAAAATCAGCAAGAGATAATTAACCAGTTTCCCGACCCAAATATTAAGAGAAGAAATACGGGCTATGCATTAGACTTACTGCTTGATAATAAGATATTTGGTAATAACAATAAGCATTTCAATTTTTGTAATTTAATAGCAGGATCTGAAGGAACTTTAGGCTTTATTACAGAGATTAAATTAAATTTAGTTCCTCTCCCTCCCTCCGAAAAAGCCTTAGTTTGTGTTCATCTTAATAAAAGGGAAGATGCTTTTAATGCAAATCTTATTGCATTAAAGTATAAACCGGGTGCCGTTGAATTGATGGATAACCTCATACTTGAATGTACAAAGGGTAATATTGAACAGCAAAAGAATAGGTTTTTTGTTCAGGGCGATCCGGGTGCTATACTTATCGTTGAATTCGCTAGAAATACTCAAGATGAAATAAATGCTCTTGCTCAAGAGATGGAAAGTGATATGCGAACACAAGGGTATGGTTATCATTTCCCTGTTATTCGCGATAATGATATTGCTAGAGTTTGGGCTTTAAGAAAAGCTGGGTTAGGAGTTCTTTCAAATATTGTAGGCGATGCTAAACCTGTATCGCTGGTAGAGGATACGGCTGTACCCGTTGAAAAACTTCCTGATTATATGGATGAATTCTCTAGGATAATAAGTAGTCATAATCTCGATTGTGTATACCATGCACATATTGGTAGCGGTGAATTACACTTGCGCCCTGTGCTCAACCTAAAAGATGCCAAAGATGTTGAATTGTTTAGAATAATTGCCTTAGAAGTAGCCCATTTAGTTAAGAAATACCGTGGCTCGTTGAGCGGAGAACATGGTGATGGTAGGTTGCGCAGCGAACTTATACCTATCATGGTGGGTGAAAAAGTTTACCAAATTATGAGAGAGGTAAAGAATATTTGGGATTCAAAAAGAATCTTCAATCCAGGTAAAATTATTGACTCCCCAAAATTGAATATCTCATTAAGGTATAAAATTGGTATACAAGCAAGAAATTTACAAACCATTTATAATTTCAGCAAGGAAGGTGGAATTCTTAGAGCAATCGAAAAGTGCAATGGATCTGGCGATTGCCGAAAGACTGAATTAGCTGGAGGAACAATGTGCCCTAGCTATATGGCCACTCGAAATGAATGGAGTACAACCCGAGCCAGAGCCAATATCCTAAGAGAATTCCTGACCAATAGTGAAAAGCCTAATCCGTTTAATCATAAGGAAATATATGATATTTTAGACCTCTGCCTTTCGTGCAAGGGCTGTAAAAACGAATGTCCATCGAGCGTTGATATGGCAAAGCTGAAAGCTGAATTCCTATACCATTGGTACAAGAATAATGGAATTCCTCTTCGAAGCAGAATGGTTGCCAGTATAACCCGCTTAAATGCCTTTGGCAGCCTTTTTCCGACCTTAACAAACTTTTTGCTCACAAACCCTCTAACCAAATCAATCCTAGCAAAATCAATCGGATTTGCTCCTCAACGTCAATTGCCCCTGATAAACAAGATTACTCTTAAAAAATGGTATAAGAGGAATTCTGTAAATACCAAAAATGAAAAGAAGGTTTATTTATTAGCAGATGAATTTACCAATTACAATGATTCGCATATAGGTGTTAAAGCCATAAAGATGCTCAACAAGCTGGGGTATCAGGTGCTAATTCCAGATATTTTCGAAAGTGGTAGGACATACCTTTCTAAGGGTTTGCTAAATACTGCAAGGAGAATCGCCAACAAAAATATTGACATCCTTAGTGAAATAATTTCAGCTAAAACTCCTCTCATTGGTATTGAACCATCTGCAATACTTAGTTTTCGCGATGAATACCCTGTTTTAGTTTTGGAAGAGAAAAAGGATAAAGCTATAAACTTGGCAAAATATTGTCTGCTTTTTGAGGAGTTTTTTATGCGTGAGGTGGATGCTGGAAATATTAGTAGTGATCAGTTTACTAGTGAAAAAAGATCAATAAAGTTACATGGACACTGTCAGCAAAAAGCAGTTGCATCAACTAAATCGACAATTGCCATGCTCTCATTTCCTGAGCAATATAGTGTAATTGAAATACCCAGCGGATGCTGTGGAATGGCAGGGGCATTTGGGTATGAGAAGGAGCATTTTGAACTCTCTATGAAAATTGGCGAACTTGTTCTTTTTCCTGAAATAAGGAAATCAGCAAATGACGTAATTGTAGTAGCACCCGGAACGAGTTGTAGAAATCAGATTAAAGATGGAACAGGGGTAACTAGTTTACATCCCATTGAGATAATGTGGGATGCATTAAAAAAAGAGTAAAATTGGACTTACACTTTAATGCCCAAAACTAAGACATCGTCAACCTGATAGGTATCCCCCTTCCATTTATCAAATTGTTGTTCCAGCGCAATACCTTGTGTCTCTAGCGGTAGGTTTTTATTTTCAATAATAAAATTCTTAAACCTTGATAGTTGAAATTTTTTTCCTTGCTCACCCCCAAATTGATCAATTATTCCATCGGAAAACAAATAAAGCAATGAGCCTTTTTTCAATTTAATTAATTGATTAGTAAATGATTTCATAACTAAATGGTAAGATATTGGCATTCTGTCTGAGTATATTTCAATCACTTCTTGTTCTCCTTCATCATTTTTCTGTAAGATAAGTATGCAGCTATTTGCCCCTGAATAGTTAAGGGTTTTTTCCTCATCATTGATTATACATAAAGATAGGTCCATTCCATCTCCCGTATCAGTATATTCGCCAGTTTGGTGGAGCACAGAAATTATGTTTTGTCTTAAATGATTAAGGGCTTTTTCTGGATCAAGTATTCCTCTTTGAGTAATGACTTCATTAAGCATTAATACGCCTAACATGCTCATAAAACCTCCAGGCACCCCATGTCCCGTACAGTCCACGGATGCAACTATTCTATTGTTTCCAACTCGGGTAGCCCAGTAAAAATCGCCACTAACAATACTTTTAGGTCTATTAAATATGAAGAACTCAGAAAACAAATCTCTAATCTGTTCCTGCATTGGCAGTACTGCTTGCTGTATACGTTTTGCATACATTATTGAGTCAGTAATTTCTTTTGTTTGAGATGCCAACAGATCTTTTTGTTTCTCAATTTCTTCATTTTTCTCCTGAAGTTCCCATGCCAAATTAGCTAACGCATTTCGTTGATTTTCAAGTTCATTATGTTGAGAAGAAATTTCTTCGTTTTTTTCTTGCAACTGCTTGTTCTGCTCCGATAGCACATCTGATGTGGCAATTATCTCTTCATTAGCATGTCTCAGCCTTTCTGCTTGTTGTTGTATTTCAGCAGTTCTAATTGATACCATTTCTTCTAGCTCTCTCTTATTTTTTTTCAAATTAGCTTCCCTCAAAAAGATTGTACCAATTATTAATCCTACAGTAAGAATGAATGTAAAAACTAAAAACCACCAAGTTTTCCAAAAGGGGTTATTAATGTTAACAATAAACTCATCTCCCTTTTCATTCCATACGCCATCAGGATTAGAAGCAATTACCATGAATTTATATTTACCCGGTTTTAAATTTGTGTAGGTTGCAAATCGCTGATTTTCTATGGGCTCAACCCAAGAAGACTCAAAACCCTCCAGTCTATATTTATACTTATTTCTTTTTGAATAACTGTAATGTAGTGCTGTGAAATAAAAAGATAGATTATTTCTATTATGATCTAATTCAATAAAATCCTTATTGAGGAGATTTATAATATCTTCCTTTTGCTCATCAAATTTTGCATTCTTATTTATAATTCTTAATTCAGTTATGTAAACTTCAGGGGGAAAAGGATTGTCTTTGATATTGTTAGGGTCAATTACATTAAAATTGCTAATACCACCAAAAAAGAGCAAACCAGATTTTGTTTTTAAATACGCCCCTTCGGAAAATTCGTTGTTCTGTAAACCATCAGACTTGTAGTAATTATTGAACTGTATTTTATCATTATCATTTGGATTGAAGTGCGAAATACCATTATTTGTGCTAACCCATAACTCACCATTGTTATCCTCAAGGATGCCATAAATAACATCGTTTGGCAAACCATCATATGACCTATAGGCTGTAAAAGTTTCATTATCGTAATTAAATAGATTTAAGCCTTCATCGGTTCCGATCCATAAACGATTATAATTATCGTGGTATAAACAATATATTCTGTTTGAACTTATAGATGTTGAGTCATTGATGTCATTTTTGAATTGGCGTACTGTACCTGTTCTTCTATCAAAAAGATTAAGCCCCTCTCCGCTTGTACCAACCCAAAAATTATTATAATTATCTTCATACATTGTCATTAATCTATCCTGTGATAGAGTCGCTTTAGGGTTTTCTGGGTTTGAAGTATATTTTATAAAAACGTTTTTTTCTTGATCATACATGCACAAACCATTGGCTAAGGTTGCAATCCATAAGGTATTGTTTTTATCGATATAAAGATATCGCATCTTATTATCTGGCAGGGAGTTAATATCATCAGGGTTGTGAATAAAAGTTTTGAATGATTTCTTTGATGGGTTATATTTGGATAATCCATTATAGGTTGAAATCCAAATATTATTATCAAAATCTTGAACAATAGATGTGACGTAATTATTTACCAAGGAGTTTTTATCCAAAGCATTATTTGTAAAATGGGTGAAACCTTCGCTTTCAATATCGAACATAACAAGTCCCTCACCAAATGTTCCAATCCATATTTTTCCTTGACTATCCTCAAAAATTGATCTAATTATTGAAGATGGTAAACTTAATGGGTCTCCAGGTTGATTATGATAATTGGTAAACTTTCTATGCTTTCTATCAAACTTGTTAATTCCATGGTTATATGTTCCAATCCAAACAATTCCTGTTCTATCTTCATAAATTGTACGAATTAAGTTGCTGCTTATACTTCTTGGGTTGGTAATATTATTTATGTAAGTTTTAAATTGTTTCGTTTTGGGATTAAACTTTTGAAGACCAGCATAACTAGCAATCCATATTGAACCCTCATCGTCCTGATATAAATCATGAATTGTATTACTAGCTAAACCCTTTTCATTCTCATCATGAATAAAAATATCAAAAGCTCTTTTTTCCCTATCGTATTTAATTAATCCATCATCATCAGTGGCAATCCACAAATCACCATCACTATCTTCCAAAAAACGTCGAACTACTCCGACAGGATAATGCTTTCCATTTTTATCGTATACTTTGATGGTAATGAAGTTGTCATCATTTGAATTATAATAACAAAAACCTTTGTTTGTACCAACATAAAGTGTCTGATTTGAATCAATATATAAGGACCTAATTATGTTATCAGGTATTGTATTGGGATTTTCTGGGAAGTTTTTGTAAACCTTAAACTTTTCAGTTTTTGGGTCGAATAGATTTAACCCTTCTTCAGCAGTTCCTACCCAAATTTTTCCAGAAGGATCTTCGCTCAAAGCCATTACTCTATTTAGACTTAAACTTTGAGAATCATCAGGATTATGCTTATAAGTATTAAAAGTTTCAGTTTGATGATCATATTTAACCAAACCTCCTCCTATTGTACCTATCCAAATATTGTTTTCTTTATCCTCAATTAAAGATATTACTCTATTGTTTGATAAACTACCTTTCTGGTAAGGATTAAATTTAAATACCTTAAAGCTATATCCATCGAAACGGTTTAACCCGTCCTCTGTGCCAAACCACATAAACCCTTTGTGATCTTGTAAAATAGAGTATACAGTGCCTTGCGATAACCCATCTTCAACAGATATTCTATCAAATTCTATGGCTTCTCTTTGGGCATAGGAGGTTAAACTAGCCAAAAAACTAAAGAGAATAATAATTTTATATAGAATTTTATTATTCAAATCAATAAGTTAGAATTTATATTAATTTCTATTTCAGGGCATTTAACATTGATAAACCTATGTCAGCTGGTGAATCCACAACATGGATACCGCATTGCCGCATTATTCCCATTTTAGCCGATGCGGTATCTTCAGTTCCACCAATTATAGCACCTGCATGACCCATTCTTCTTCCTTTTGGGGCTGTTTTACCAGCGATAAAACCAACCACAGGTTTTTTAACATTATCTTTTATCCATCGTGCAGCTTCAGTTTCCATTCCTCCCCCAATTTCGCCTATCATTACAATACCTCTTGTTTCAGAATCTGAATTGAAAAGTTTAATTGCATCCAGTATGGTTGTACCAACTATTGGATCTCCACCAATTCCAATACATGTACTTTGCCCCAGACCACATTTGGTAAGTTGATCAACAGCTTCATAAGTAAGAGTGCCAGATCTTGAAACAACTCCAACACAACCTTTCTTATGGATAAAACCTGGCATAATGCCAACCTTAGCCTCTTCGGGAGTTATTATTCCAGGGCAATTGGGACCAATTAACCTAACATTTGTATTGCTTTCAAGATAATGCTTAACTCTAACCATATCAGCAATTGGAATTCCTTCGGTAATACAAACAATAACTTTAATTCTGGCATCTATTGCTTCTAAAATGGCATCGGCAGCATATGCAGGAGGTACAAAAATTACCGAAACATCTGCTCCAGTTTCAGAGGCAGCTTGTGAAACAGTGTCAAAAACTGGTAACTGCAAATGCTTCTGTCCTCCTTTACCAGGTGTAATTCCACCAACTACATTTGTACCATATTCCAGCATTTGGGTAGCATGAAATGTGCCCTCACTACCTGTAAAACCTTGAACTAAAATACGAGATTTTATATTAACTAGTACACTCATTTTTTGTTATTTATAATTTAACAACTTCAAACCTAACTATTTTTTTTTAAATAATTACATATATTATTGACTAATAGAATGTATTATTTCATAAAGTTGTAAAAACTAAATATTAAGGGTTTACAAAATAAGAAACAGTTTTTTTGTTGCAGATAATCTTCATAAAAAAAATGATTATCCGTAAACAAACCAGAAGACTCAATGATATGTGTGAAGTCATTACGAAGAGCATTTTTTTGCAATGAAGCAATCTTTTGTTTTTCAATTTAATAGAGATTACCTTCGGTGAAATCGCTTCGCTAAGTTGCTTCAATTCTCAAAGTACGAGGCTTTCGCAATGACACAGAGACTTAAGGAAACATAACGGACAATCATAAAAAACAAATTGTTTAATCTTATATGGATTGCATTTTTTGATAATAAAATATGTTTTTTACCATAAAAAACGATTCAATTAAAATGATTATATTTCCAATAATAAGCACTTTAATTATATTACCTTATTATAATAATAAACTAACAAAACTGTCTTAATTATTTCATACGTTTGAAGCAACTTGTTTTTATTGTAACTTGTTACTCAAATTAAATACTATTTTTTTTAAAAAATAAAAATACAACTATGGAGAAAATCAGCGTAAAACTAGAGAATTTAGGGAAAATTTTCCCTGATAATTGGAATGAAGAGCAGAAGGCTAAGGGTAAAACTATTTTTTTAAAGCGTCTGGCAGAGTTATCGCATAAGCATTATAGCGGAAAAATCCAGGTAGTTCCTAAAGTTCCCGTTCCTGGATTTAACTGGTTTAACGTTTGGTACACACCCGGTGTATCGAAGGTATCCACTACAATTCGCGAAAACAACGATACCTCCTTCGAGCTCACCAACCGCGGCAATCTGGTTGCCGTTGTAAGTGACTCAACCCGTGTTCTTGGCGATGGCGATTGTACGCCTCCAGGAGGACTTGGCGTAATGGAAGGTAAGGCGTTTCTTATGAAATACTTAGGTGGTGTTGATGGTGTTGCCCTATGCGTTGATAGCAAGGGAAAGGATGGGAAAAATGATCCCGATAAAATCATCGAGTTCGTTAAAATGTGCCAGCATAGCTTTGGTGCTATTAACCTTGAGGATATTTCGCAGCCCAACTGTTACAAAGTTCTTGATGTTCTCCGCGAGGAATGCGATATCCCTGTATGGCACGACGATGCACAAGGAACAGCTTGCGTTACTCTTGCAGGACTCATTAATGCCCTTAAACTTGTTGGGAAAAAAATTGGAGATGCTAAAATGGTATTTTTTGGTGCTGGAGCATCCAACACAACCATTGCTCGTCTAATTATTGCCGATGGTGGAGATCCCAAAAAAATGATTATGTTCGATACAAAAGGAACCCTTCACAAAAATAGATTAGACATCAAAGCTGATCAGCGTTTCTACAGAAAATGGGAACTTTGTGAAAAAACAAACCCCAATGAAATTCAAACCATGGAAGAAGCCATGAAGGGTGCCGATGTGCTGATAACTCTCTCAACCCCAGGCCCTGATACAATTAAAAAGGAATGGGTAAGTGCAATGGCTCAAAAATCAATTGTTTTTGCATGTGCTAATCCAGTACCCGAAATTTACCCATACGCCGCTAAAGAAGCAGGAGCCTTTATAGTTGCCACTGGTCGGGGCGATTTTCCTAATCAGGTTAATAACTCACTTGGATTCCCGGGTATTCTAAAAGGTGCATTAATCGTTCGTGCACAGAAGATTACCGATAATATGGCGATTGCAGCTGCACATTCATTAGCTAATTACGCCGAAAAACGTGGTATCAATCCAGAGAATATTGCTCCCACCATGGACGAAGCCGATGTGTTTCCTGTGGAGGCTGCCGATGTGGCAATGCAAGCCATTAAGGATGGTGTAGCTCGCCGCGAAGTTACCTGGGATGAAGCCTATCAGATTGCCAAGAAGGATATTGAGTATTCACGTTCACTCACCCATTCACTCTGTAAGGAAGGCTACATTGCCAATCCTCCCGATGAAATGCTTCAGGATTCACTAAACTTCACTATCAAGCAGATAGAGGGATAAGATAACTTTTCTGATTCAATATAAAACCTCCCAAAGCTTATTATTTGGGAGGTTTTTTATTGGTAGGATTACTTACAATATAATCGGTGCAAATATTACCCATGGATCGGAAAATATTTTCCAACGCGCTCCTATTCAGCTTGCTGAGTTGATCAATCATCTGACGTACTGATTCTCGGGAAGTTTTATCGTCGTACGGACAAAGGCTTCGCTCTGAGGGAAAACCAAGATGATCACAGTATTTCTTCAACTCCGTATCGTGTGCCAAGATAAGAGGACGAATCACAAATAATTCACCATCAAACATGCTAAGGATTGGGGGCATGGAACTAATTGAAGAGTGATGAACAATATTCATCAAAAGGGTTTCAACGGCATCATTCAGGTGATGACCTAAGGCTATTTTGCTACACTCTCTCTGTCGTGCCAATTTAAAGAGTGCTTTTCTGCGCTTCCAGCTACAAATGAAACAGGCGGGCTGTCGCCTCTCAGGGCGATAATCAATCGTAATGCTCTCGAAATAAAGTGGAATACTATTCTCACTGCAGTATTGCTTCATAAAGTCAATGTCTGCCTTGTAGGGCATATCTGATGCCACAACATGGCAAGCCTCGATCCTAAACTTCTCAGGCATCGAGCGGTTAAGGTTGACTAGCAAATCTAATAACGCATAGCTATCCTTCCCTCCTGAAAGGCCAACCAAAACGCCATCGCCCTGATCTATAAGACTATAATCGTAGATTGCCCTTTTGGTTTTGGCTTCCAACTTTTTTACTATGAAGGAGCTGCGATTCATTTTTTCAGGTTTAATTAAGATTTACTGAATGATATCGCCCATAAGATCATAATCCTCAGCCGATTTAATCTGGCACTTTACAATATCGGCAGGGAAAATTTTGTTTCCATGTGGTTTGGACATAAATACTTCCTGATCAACTTCAGGTGAATCGAACTCTGTTCGTCCAATTAAATAGCCACCTTCTTCCCTATCGATTATTACTTCCAAAACTTTTCCTATTCGGTTCTGGTTGTTTTCGAGGGATATTTCTTGCTGTAACTCCATGACCAACTCTGCCCTACGCTGCTTAATATCGTCAGGTACATCATCGATTAAGGTTGCTGAATGGGTACCCTCCTCGTGGGAATAGGTAAAAACCCCAAGCCTATCGAATCTATAGGTCCTCACAAAGTCCATAAGCTCATTAAAATCTTGTTCGGTTTCTCCAGGATGACCAACCAAAAGCGTTGTTCTGATGGCAATTTCCGGTATTTCCCTTCTGATCATCTCGATCAACTCAACCGTTTGCTTCTTGCTAATTCCCCTGCGCATGGCTTTTAGCATCCTGTCGCTTATATGTTGAAAGGGGATATCAAGGTACTTGCAGACCTTTGGATTCTCTCCCATCACTTTCAAAAGATCAAGGGGAAATCCAGACGGATAGGCATAATGTATTCTTATCCAATTTATTCCATCAATTGCTGATAGTTTCCCTACCAATTCAGGCAATTTTCTCTCACCGTAAATATCCTTCCCGTAAAAGGTTGAATCCTGTGCAATAAGGATTAACTCCTTAACACCCTCCTTTGCAAGCCATTGCGCTTCATCGAGCAATTCAGGAATTGGTTTCGAAATATGCTTTCCTCGAATAAGGGGAATTGCGCAGAACGAGCAACCCCACGAGCAACCCTCGGATATCTTTAGGTAGGCATAGTGCTTTGGAGTGGAAATCAACCGTCTGTTGGCGAATGCCGATGAATACGAAGTATTCAATGATTGGAGGATATCGGCAAGCTGATCGACACCAAAATACCCATCAACATCAGGTATTTCCAGCTGTAGTTCCGCCTTATATCGCTGAGATAGGCAACCCATTACGAAAACCTTCGATATCAAGCCCTTACGCTTTGCCTCAACGAATCGTAGGATGGTATCAATGGATTCCTCCTTGGCGTCGGCAATAAATCCACAGGTGTTGATTATCACAACGTCGGCAGTTGGATCGTTAGAATCGATAAGCACCTCCCATCCATTAATATCCAGTTGTTTCATAAGGTACTCCGAATCCACAACGTTCTTTGAACACCCAAGGGTTACCATGTTGATCTTCTGTTTCATTGGGATCAGGGGTTGAGATATAATGCAGAATATTGATTTTGAATTTTACGGGTATAAACTTTAATACACACAATATCAAACAATTAATCATGTGTTGAAATAATAAAAGTATATGAATTCTTAACAGCTCTTTTTATATGCCTCTCTCCGCTAATTGTAACAACAGTTATAATATAGGCACCATTCAATAAGCTGCCTGTATTTAATATGACTGAATTAGAACCTTCACATTTTTTAACGGATATTTTGTTGCCCATTAAATCAAAGACCTCTATTTTATCAATTCCGTGGGTGTTGCTAACTTTTATGAACTGGTTGAACGGATTGGGATATAATTTTAATGGTTCATTTGGCTGTAATAAATCGTTTGATATTTTGGAAAACTCAACCTTAACATCCACATCATGATGAATACTGGCGATTAGAAAAGTTAAATCCTTAAGGGATTGCGAGACATCATTCAGGTACCAATCGTAAACTTCACTATCAATGCTGGGATGGGCAGTAAATACTACCTCTGTCCCTTCTTCCACTAAGTCACCTGAGATGATGGCTATTCCATTAGCAACAGCCGATACTGAGCCGTCACCATCCCCATTGTCAACGCTAAAGGTAACTTCAAACATTGTGGGTTGAAAAAAGTAATCCTCATCGAATAGCTGCATGGTTATACAGTGAACTGCCCCCTCCCAATGGATTATGGAATTACAGTTTATTCCAACAACAGTGTGATTTGGAAGCAAATTTCGATAAATGCTCATTGCAATTTCATCGTTGGGATGATCATAAACAGGAATGATTACTTTATGGTTGATGATTAATGAGTTTGCATAGGTTTTCCAATTATCGGCACTGGGTAAGCGTGCAATAAGATAGGGTTTTCCATTTGGAGCA
This sequence comes from uncultured Rikenellaceae bacterium, assembly GCA_964397135.1. Taxonomy (GTDB): domain Bacteria; phylum Bacteroidota; class Bacteroidia; order Bacteroidales; family Tenuifilaceae; genus MWFE01. The sequence goes on along the minus strand of CAYNHM010000001.1, from coordinate 38,392 downwards.
GTAAGTTCAGCAACTCTATTGTAGTTATACTCTAATGTATCATAGTTAGGTCCAGATCCTTGCTCAACGGACGATATAACCATTATGGTGTCGTTTAGCAACTTCATCTGCATATCAATATGCCCCCAGTAGTCGCTATGTTGTGCCGAAACGGTTACGATTCTTTCAATTCCCATGTAGTTCTTCAGAATGCTATTAATTGTGTCGCTTGGCACTGATGGGTTGTTGGTGTATAACCTGTCTGTTGTAAATAGAGTTCTGTGGCCATCAACCATAAAATTGCCACCGCAAAGAATCCAAGGAAATTGATAACTCTGTAGTCCCCAGATATTTGCCAAATTCGTAGGTAAATCCTCATCAAAACCACTATTAGCGAGATCGTCAAAATCCATAAAAACAACTCCTTCATCAGATATAACAGAGAGCGGACCATGATCTCTGATCCACATTCTTTCACAGGGCACATGAACAAATGTAATATTCTCATCAGGCACACCATCTGCATATAAAAGATTTCGCATGGTATTCTCTTCCCCTTGATCCCTTACTACAAGGATTACCTCCGCAACTTCTTGGCACTCATTGATTAACTTGGAGTAGAGTGGCCAAATATTACTATTGAAGTTCCACTCAATTAGAACTGCTTTTGATGGGAAATATTCAGGGGGTGTAAACGGGTTAGCAAATTGACTAAAAAGCGATTGAGTGAAGAATATTGCTAACAAAAACAGCAAAAACAATTTTCTCATGCTATTTAGTAATGAAATAATATGATTAGGAGAATAAACTCTCGACGAACTGAAACCGATCAAAAATCTGAAGGTCAGTAACTTTCTCGCCAACTCCAATGTACTTAACAGGAATTTTAAATTGATCTGAAATACCAAGCACAACGCCACCTTTTGCTGTTCCATCTAACTTGGTAAGAGCAAGAGTTGTAACTTCGGTTGCTTTAGTGAACTGCTTTGCCTGTTCAAATGCGTTTTGTCCGGTGCTTCCATCAAGGATAAGTAGCACCTCATGAGGAGCTGTAGGGATTACCTTCTGCATTACCCGCTTGATCTTTGTAAGTTCATTCATTAAGTTTTGCTTATTATGCAGTCTTCCCGCTGTATCTACAATAACCACATCAGATTTGTTTTTTACCGCTGAATTTAGAGTATCAAAAGCAACTGATGCAGGATCGGAACCCATGGCTTGCTTTACTATAGGAACACCAACGCGATCGGCCCAAATGGTTAACTGGTCAACCGCAGCAGCACGGAATGTATCAGCAGCACCTAGATAAACGGATTTTCCCATCTCTTTAAACATATACGCTAACTTTCCAATTGTAGTGGTTTTACCGACACCATTAACCCCCACTACCATAATCACATATGGCATGCTATCGTTTGTAGAGATATTTACATCTGAATCGATATTTTCATTTTGAGCTAACAATGCTACTATTTCATCTTTAAGCAATATATTTAGCTCATTAACATTCATATACTTATTCTTAGCCACTCGTTTCTCAATACGTTCAATGATTCGTAGAGTAGTTTCCACTCCCACATCTGAACTAATTAGAACTTCTTCAAGGTTATCAAGAATATCTTCATCAACGGTTGATTTACCAGCAACAGCTCTAGATAATTTTTTAAAGAGGCTTTCCTTGGTTTTCTCGAGGCCCCTTTCCAATGATTCTTTATCCTTTTTTGAAAACATACCGAGCATTCCCATATTTTATGCATTTTTAAAGCCTTGCAAATTAATAAAAAAGCTTCCTATTTACAAGGAAGCTTCTCAGCAAATATCATTTATAAAAAAATGTATTACTATTTTTCTTGGAAAAAATCCTTGACAGCTTGGTTGGGAATCATTTCTTCTTTAAACGCGTAAGCACCTGTTTTTGTTGATTTTACCATCTTGATGCATTTGGTGTTTACCCTTCCTGCGCCTCTTTGCAGTGTTGCTACTACTTTCTTGGCCATAATAGTATAGTTTATTTAATTTCGCGATGTAATGTAACTTTTCGCAAAATAGGATTGTACTTCTTTAACTCCATTCTTTCGGGCTTGTTCTTCTTATTCTTTGTGGTAATATATCTAGATGTACCTGGCATACCAGATTCTTTATGTTCAGTACATTCTAATATAACTTGAACCCTGTTACCTTTCTTTGCCATTTCAATAATCTTTAATAGATTTTAATTAGACCTTTGCCTTGAGCTTCTTTAAGGGCTTTTTTTAGTCCATTCTTATTAATTGTTCGGATTCCTGCAGCCGAAACCTTAAGGGTTACCCAACGATTTTCATCCTCGAGAAAAAACTTTTTGTTAACCAAATTTGGATAAAATCTTCTTTTGGTTTTCTTATTTGAATGGGAAACGTTATTTCCCACCATCATCCGTTTTCCTGTAATTTGACAAATTCTAGACATTGTTCCTTTGAATTATTCAGTGAAAAAAGGTTTTTAAAAACAGTGCGCAAAAGTCGTAATTATTAATTAAAAATCAAAGTTTTTAATCAATTTTTTTGATTAAAATTAATTATTAAGTTTAATTACTACTTAACCTGGAAAAATTAACATTGGAACATCTGCTTCAAGAAGCATTTTTCTTGTAAGAGATGGATTGAATATACGTGATAGTAAATTTCTTTTGTACATGGTTACAGCAAAGAGATCGATGTTTCTTCCTGAAATAAAGCCTTTGAACGTTTCAACACTATCTTTTCCTTTTACAAATTCAAAATCAATATTAGCCTTTTTAACTACTTTTTTTGTGTAGTCTTTAAGGCTATTCATTTTTGCCTTTATAATGGAGTTTTCTGGTTCTTCTGAAATATTGGCACAAATAATATTTACCCTAAAAGCTGATACTATTATTGCTAGCTTTCTTATTGCAGAGTAATCATTATCATCAAGTCTAGTAGCATAAAGAATGGTTTTAACCTCACTAATATCCCTAAGTATCGCTTTTTCTGGAATTACAACTAAAGGGATTTTAGTTTCTTCGACCACTTCAGTTGCTACACTTCCAACCAATTCTGAACTTCTAAAACCTTCATTTTTAGTACCCATTACCACTAATCCAGGTTTGTATCTGCGACAAGTATCTATTATACCATAACTGGCAAAACCCTCGCGAAGTGTATATCCAATTCTAAGTGATTTCATTCCATTATCATCGGCATAATTTCTTAATTGAGAATGAAACTTAATTAACTGTTCCTTTGCATTTTTTTGAAGTATATGAAAACTAATATCCACATCTATTTGAATGCTAGCAGCATCTGTGAAGGGAATCATATCTACAATGGGCGAATTAAAAACATGCAATAATTTTAGCTCAGCACCGTAAACATGTGCAATCTTTAATGCGAAGAATGCAGCATTTTTGGAATGTTCAGTGAAATCAAGGGGTACAAGTATTCGTCGCACTTGCTGCTCTCTCTTTCCTGGATAATTTAAAGCGGCTAGTAGTTTTATGGCCTTTTCAGCATCCGTCTCGTTGATTTGAACTTTAACGTTATCGGAAACATTAGGCTGCACAAGGTTTACATTTTTCAGATAGCACTCTATGCCCTTGGACTCCAAGTAGCTCTGGAGTACCAGTGCGCTTGTGTAACTCTCATTTGCAATAACAATTAACTTGTCGTCCATAACGAACAATTTTTAGAGTTTTTATTCGTAATATAATATATTTAAATCATTAAGTCAAGGTTTTATTAAAAAACTAATTTGTCAATTTTAAAAAATCGATGCAAATATCACAACTGAATCCGCTGGATAATTAATTCCAACGGGTTCAGTTGTGTTTTTATCAAACAAGAAAACTGTCTCGTATTAAATTTTAAAGAAGGATATTAAATCAAGTAAATGTTTTGATTTTGCAGAAAGTTCTTCTGCATTGGAGGCTAGCTCTTCTGATGCCGAAGCATTTTGCTGAGTAATGGTGTTTAGTTGCTGAACCGACTCGTTAACCTGTATTGATCCAGATTTTTGCTCTAAACTAGCAGCGGTTATTTCCTGAATTAGCTGAGATGTTTTTTTCATTTCAGGAAGATTTTTGTTCATTAACTCTCGAGCTTTTTCCGAAACTGTTGCTCCTTTTTGAGAAACGGCAATTATTTCATTTGCTGCCATACTGCTTCTTTCAGCAAGTCTTCTTACCTCTGCTGCAACAACTGCAAACCCTTTACCTTGATCGCCTGCACGCGCAGCTTCAACAGCAGCATTAAGCGCAAGAAGGTTAGTTTGAAATGCAATATCGTTAATTATTGATATTTTTTCAGCTATTTCCTTCATTGAATCAAGTGCAATATTGGTAGATTTATTTCCCTCTTCCAAACTTTGACTTGTATTCACGGCTATGCTCTCAGTTTGTTTAGAGTTATCCGCATTCTGCTGTATGCTTGATACAATCTGTTCCATGGTTGCCGAAATCTCTTCAAGAGAAGAGGCTTGTTCATTGACAGCTTCAGAAAGTTGAAGTGAATTAGAAGACAACTGCTCTCCTGCATTCTCAATTTCTTCAGAAACAACTAATATCCCCTCAATCACTTCTTTTAACTTATGACTTAGATTTTTTGTCCCTTTTGTAAGCTTGCCCATCTCATCAACCTTGTTTAAAAATTCTTCATTTAATGAGATATTCAGATTACCATTAGATAAATGTTCTATAGAACCTATTATATCGTTAAGTGGTTTCCTTATCCTGATATTAACGAAATACATACAAATCAGAGCAATAGCTGCTCCAATTGGGAAACTTAGATAAAAAGGGAAAACTTCGGGAAAAACATGTTTTAGGTTTGTTGTTGTTATGACCCCAAGTAATGATGTAAGCCATAAATTTGTAATATAGGTTAAAATTGAACCTTTAAAGGTTAATCTAATAACAATTATTCCAATTGGTAAACCTAGTACCAATGGGAAAAAAATATTAATAAGATCTTGAGTCATGGCTGCTAAGGTTTTATTTTAATCAAATATACAAATATTTTTATATTTATAGTTTATCTCAAAAATCTATTTTAGGATAAACAAAACCCTGCTTTTGAGAAGCAGGGTTTTAGCATGATTTAATTACTAAATCTACGCAATAGTTCCTCCTATTAAGAATACTGCGGCGAGGGCAACAATAGCATAAAGTTCAGGGAATACTGCTAGAATAAGTGTATTTCCAAATACTTTATGTCCTGATCCTATTGCTGCAATACCATTTGCACAAACCTGACCTTGTCGAATACCAGAGAAAAGACCAACGAAACCCATGGCTAATCCTGCTCCAAAAATAGCAGCTGCTGCAGCCCAGGTCATTTCAGGGGTTATTTTTCCCATAACCATAAAATATCCAGCAAAGCCATACAAGCCTTGTGTACCTGGTAATGCACTTAATACCATGTAATTGCCAAATGCTGAAGGATCTTTTTTCATTGCACCAATTGATGCATTTCCTCCAAAAGAAACACCAAAGGAGCTACCTATTCCTGCTAGCAGGATCATTAAACCGACTCCAATGTAAGCTAAAACGATTGGTTCCATATTATTCATTTTTTAAGGTTATTGTAATATATTTTTTTATTCTCAGATTCAGCTATGAAATTTAACTTGCTTCTTGCTTTTTAAACGGCTCATAGTTTTTCCCTCCACCTGTAAAGCCTGCATTTTTATAGAACTCAACAAAAGTTAAACGCATTGGATGAACCAATGAACCTAGCGCAGACATGAACAAGTTAATTGAATGACCAATTAATAGTATAATAATCGTAACAATGGCTCCAACAATAGGAATATCTGGCGAAAGTCCAAATGCAAGGCTATTGAAAACGCTACCTAAAATTGCACTTGATAAACCAAGAGCAAAAAGTCGAATATATGAAAGCACATCCCCAAATAAACCTGTAACCATATTGTATACATTCCACAGCCCAAGTCCAAAATTTACAAAAGGATTTTTTCCAGGAGAATTAAAGAAAAGAATCCCTATGCTTGCAATTCCAATTATAATTAAATGAGCTGTACCTAATAATTCGACATTTAAATTTTCGATTTGAGACAAGCCATAAAATAAAGCAGAGCCTAAAAGTAGTAGAATCCAACTTAAAGTGGTAATTGCATACATCCAACCCCACATTTTGACCTGATTGGCTGCTTTTACGAACATTCCAAAAAGTATTTGTAAACCTCCTACTCCAAGGGCAAGCATAAATAGTTTATCGTTATCAAGGAAATACCCTTTAAATTTTTCTAAAATAGCTATTTCGGCTTCAACTAAATTTACCCCAAACAAGGTCCCTGTTAATACTCCAAAAATAACTGTTGAAAGTCCGAGCCATTGCACTAACGACATAAGAGGGCGCATCTGTTTTTTGCCTTTTATTTTTATGGCTGTGGCTAAGAGAATTAATATTAACCCGTAACCTGCATCGCCAAGACAAAAGCCAAAAAACATCATAAAGAATGGGGCAAAAAATGGAGTTAAATCAAGTTCGCTGTAAATAGGGCTAGTAAAAAGATTGCCTATTGGCTCAAAAAGTTTGGCAAACTTATTATTTTTGAGCAGTATAGGAGCATCCTCGTGAAATTGTGCTTTTTCTGAAATATATGTGATACCTTCTTTGTCAAGAAAGTTAACCAATTCATCATTTTTTGGGATGGGAATCCACCCCTGTAATACCATGAGCGTATCTTCAGCCTCTCTACTTGCACTTGATTGAACAGAAATAAATTCAAGGCCGCTCATTAATTCAGCCTTTGCTTTTTCTATTGCTGGTAAATACTGAGCAATCTCATTAAATCGATTTTCAATGAAAACAATCCTATGTCGGAAAGTTTCAATCTCATCCTCTTTCTGTTGTAAAGAGAATGATGGTAATTTGATTTCTTGAAAATCGAAGGGTATTTCAATCTCTTCATCTTTTTGAAGGCAAACAAAATAGACCAACCCTCCAATCTTATTAATCACTTCAACAGTATTTTCTACAGCCCAATCGTTAGAAAATAGTTTTTCGGAAGCAACAAGAAAACGAAAATTTATACCCCTTTCTGTAATGTTTTTAATGGTTTCGGGGTTAAAATCGCCCCATGGGCGAATATCTGCAAGGTCTTTCTGTGATTTACGGATTGAAACCTCAAGGTGTTCAAGTTCACCTACTAATTTTTCGTACTCTTTAAGAATATCCTCAGCGGAAGCATCGAAAATTTGTTTTTCAATATTCAATCGCGAACGTAAACCATTTATAACCGAAGTATAGCGATTAACAAGATTCAACATATTGCGCTCATTTTCGGTTGGTGTATGGGTTTGCTTAATAATATCCACAACACCGAGTTCCTGCAATTTATTCAGGAAAGAATCAAAATCGCGATGATATACTAGAAACCCATATTTTATCATCGGAACTATCATACTTCTACCTCCATATTCTGCTGTCGTGTTTTCACAATCTTCATAGCCGATTTAGCAAGATTTTCCTCGTCTTCCATAAAGCGCTTAATCTTTCTAATGGCATTCTCGTAACCAGGTATTTGAACCTTCTCGTAAAGATTTACCTTTTGGGTTGTTTTCTTACGTGCATGGTCTAATAAGCGCATCTTTTCACTGTAAAAAACACTTTCAATACCCACACTTGCCAAATCTTTCATGATTTGAACTCCAGCTGGATACCAAAATGGTCGTTCAAAAAAACTGTAATCCTTAATTGAGAAGATAACTTCTTCGAAAACAGGAATTCTAACTCCGGCTATCTTGATCAAATTAAGCTGAACATCCTCTACTTTAATAAAATCATGCTCAAACTCACCCCATAGGCTTACCATGTAATCGTAAATCTTTATTTTTTCCTCAAGCAATTGCTCCAATTCCTTTACCTTATCCTTTGCGCGCTTAACCTCAGCCCTTAGTGCTGACTCCTTGTTTTTAAGCGTAGGAAGGGCACGCAATCGAATTCTCAACTGCTTGTTTAGCTCGTTTAGCGAAGTTTTGTTGAACTGATATTTAATTGCCATAACAATATTTAGTTTTACTGATCCTTAGGCCAGTATTTTACAACCAGTTCATTTCTTATTGCCACCTCAGCTTTACTAAAATACTTGGCAAACAATTCCCATGCTTGGTTTAGCATAGTATCAACATCTATATTAACATCAATGGCAAGGAGTTTAATAGAATACTCGTGAGCAAATTTTAAGGTACGTTCATCGTATTCAGATAAATCGAAACCATTTTCCAACTTGGTTTTAGCATTGGCAGCATCGGCGTAAAGCCTAACGGCTGCATTCATAACCTGTGGATGATCCTCGCGTGTTTTCTTACCGATAACCAACTGCTTAAGGCGTGAAAGGCTTCGGAAAGGGTCAACAATAACTTTATTTGTATCCGTATCTTTACGAAGGAATAGCTGTCCCTCAGTGATATAACCGGTATTATCAGGAATTGCATGTGTAATGTCCCCTCCCGATAGTGTGGTAACCGCTACAATAGTTATTGATCCACCTGCGGGAAATTGAACTGCTTTTTCGTAAAGCTTTGCAAGATCTGAATACAGAGAACCAGGCATTGAATCCTTCGATGGTATTTGGTCCATACGATTTGATACGATACTTAAAGCATCAGCGTATAGGGTCATGTCAGTAAGTAAAACTAGAACCTTTTCGTTCTTTTCAGTAGCAAAGTACTCTGCGGCGGTAAGTGCCATGTCGGGTACTAAAAGACGCTCAACAGGAGGTTGCTCTGTAGTGTTTACAAAACAAATGATTCTATCAAGGGCACCTGCATTTTCAAAAACATTTTTAAAGAAAAGAAAGTCGTCGTTTGTAAGACCCATTCCGCCAAGTATAATTTTATCGGCTTTTGCGCGGAGCGCAACCATAGCCATTACCTGATTGTAAGGCTGGTCGGGGTCGGCAAAAAATGGTATTTTCTGTCCAGTAACCAAGGTGTTATTCAGGTCGATCCCTGCAATACCTGTTGCAATAAGCTCAGAAGGTTGCTTACGTTTAAATGGGTTTACCGATGGACCACCAATTTCAACTGACTTACCTTCAATTTCAGTTCCACCAAAAAGAGGTTGACCAAAAGCATTAAAGAACCTACCAGCGAGATCATCACTTACCTTTAGTTTTGGTGGTTCGCCATAGAAGACCACCTCTGCATTGGTTGGAATTCCCTCGGTGCCTCCAAATACTTGAAGGGTAACCATATCACCAAATATTTTAACAACCTGGGCCAGCTTGCCATGCACCATAGCCAGCTCTTCGTTTGCCACACCTTGCGCCTTTAAAGTACAAGTTGCTTTGGTTATTCCAACCAATTGAGTATAAATTTTCTGAAAAGCTATTGTTTCCATTATTCTGCCTTTCTTTCGTTAAGTATAGTATTTAATTCTTCCTCGTATTTGTTAAACTCATCGCTTTCAAATACTGAATAGTTCATTTGTCGTAGAATGTTGATAGTTTTTTTGTAGAACCCTGAGCATTCCTCGAAATTATCGAATACAAAACTCATTTCACAGATTCCAATTACCATTTCAAGCATGTATTTTTGCCTATGTATTGGACAACTTGAATCAATACTATCAAATGCATCCTGCTGAAGGATTATGAAATCTATTAGTTCAGCTTTCCAGAATCGATCGTGATAATCCAAAGGGACTCCATCGTCACCCAAAATATTTATCTGCTCGTAAGCCTCCTTGCCTCTTTGCACAAAGTTTTTTGCTTTTAGTACAGTATCAACCCATGTTTCTGCAATATTTTTATTAAGGTATTCTTGAATTTCGGGGTATTCTAAGTATTTTGAATACGATTCCATCGGGTCGATAGCTGGATATCTCTTACTATCAGCACGTTGCTGTGAAAGTGCGTAAAAGCAACGAGCAGCCTTTTTTGTTGATTCAGTTACTGGTTCTTTGAGGTTTCCTCCAGCAGGAGATACTGTTCCAATAAATGTAACTGAACCGGTTTGTCCATTATTGAGAAATACCAGACCGGCTCTAGAGTAGAAGTTTGCAATAACTGCAGGAAGGTCCATGGGAAAAGCATCGGGTCCCGGTAATTCTTCGAGCCTGTTGCTCATTTCACGAAGAGCCTGTGCCCAGCGCGATGTTGAGTCGGCCAAAAGAAGCACCTTGAGTCCCATACTACGGTAGTATTCAGCTATAGTCATGGCTGTATAAACAGAAGCTTCCCTTGCAGCTACAGGCATATTCGAGGTATTAGCAATAATAGTAGTACGCTCCATAAGCTTTCGACCTGTACGAGGATCGTCAAGATGAGGAAACTCAGCAAATATTTCTACAACCTCGTTGGCTCGCTCACCGCAGGCTGCTATTACTATAAGATCAGCCTCTGCTTGCTTAGAAATGGCATGCTGAAGTACGGTTTTTCCACAACCAAAAGGCCCTGGAATAAAACCAGTTCCACCCTCTGCTATGGGGTTAAATGTATCAATTGACCTTACCCCAGTCTCCATAATCTTAAAAGGACGTGGTTTATCTTTAAAAGCAGTAATTGCCATTTTAACAGGCCATTTCTGTTCCATACTGATTTCTATATCGTTTCCATCAGGGTCTGTAATAACTGCTATTGTATTGTTTACCTTATAGTTACCTTTCTCTACGATTGATTTTACTGTATAACTCCCTTTCAACTTAAAGGGAACCATAATTTTATGCTTTACCCAATTTTCTGGAACTTCACCAATCCAATCACCGCCAGTTACATTATCACCTATATTAATAGTAGGGGTAAACTCCCAGTCAACGTCATAATCCAAAGCATCGGTATAGTCGCCAGCTTTAAGAAATATGCCATCCATCTTGGCTAAATCGTGTAATAGACCATCGTAATTCTTTGAAAGGAGACCTGGACCCAAAGTAGCTTCTAGCATATGGCCAGCAAATTCAACGGAATCGCTAACCTTTAAGCCTCTTGTGCTTTCAAATACCTGAACATAAGCATACTTCCCAATTACTTTAATGACCTCAGCCATTAGCTGGACTCCACCCCGATCAATGTAACAAATCTCATTTTGACCAACGGGACCGTCTACTTCAACAGTTACCAGGTTAGCAATAATTCCTGTTACTTTTCCTTTGGTTTTCATGTACTTATAAATTAGGAATATTTATTTTCATTTACTATTTTGTAAACTCTTTCGGCATTTCATAGGTTTCTTTCAATTCTTTAAGGAACCTATTAAATAACTCTTCCCCAGTTTTCGCATCAAGTTTAACCCATCGATATACAATGCTGGCTTTAACGAAGAAGGCAAGTATTCGCTCTACGTTAAAATAATCGAACGTTGTGATATCGTCTGCTTTATCCCATTTTAAAATATCGAGCCTTCGTTCACGTTCAAGGATATCTGTAATTTCTGAAGTTTGAAGAAGTGCCTCCAGATAGTCAATATCACGCTTAAGACCAAAATCTTGGGCTTGACTACGTATAAGGGTCTCGACCAAATCACCACCACCAACCATTTGCGGGGTAATTTCAATTCCCTGTTTCCGGCAGGTAATAGCTGTTAAAATATTATTAAAATCACGAAGGAAACTATACCATTCCTGAATAAATCGGTTTTCATGGCTAGTTACGAATTCGTAATAAAACTCCTGAAAGCGTACTTCAAGAATCTTCTCAACCCTATCAATGGTTGAAAATTCAATTGATTCAGATTGGTATGAAGTATCAACTTGTCCTTTTCCTTTATAAAAATTGTAGAAATTATGTATATAGGATGGTAAAAATTCAAGGTTTTCTTCTATCTCGTTAAATATTTCTTGAGAAAACTTCCCCAATGGTTTAAACTCCTGCTTTCGTTTAAACAGAATATTTAAAAAATTAAAGTTATCGTATTCTAAATGAATTAGTTCTACAAGGTAATAATCATCAGGGTGCATAAGCTCTTGCATCTCTTCCTTGAGCTTAATGATATTAAAATCTTTCTTTTCCTGATCAAGAAATAAATCGGGTAATCCGGCAACTAGATAGTAGTATTCTCTAGTCATGCTATTTTCCTCCAAAAAGCATTTCTACTATTCGGGGGCGCATATACTCTCTGAAAAGATTCTCAAAGTCTTTCTCTGTAAAGCTTATTAAGTAGCTACCGTCTTTAGGACCTATCTTAAAGCCATACTTTAATATTTTATCAGCAACTATTTCAAATTCATTATTTAATGTGGCGAGAACCTTACCAGTGAAGTGCTCCTTCAACTCATTTTCGGTACCCTCGGGTACAAGAACAAAGAGTGTGACTTTTTCTGGAGAAGTAGGATCCCAACGAGAAATGGCAGTTTCAATAATCTTTTTTATAAAATCAACATCTTTCAGAGCATTTACCAATGGAGTTTGCACAACTTCAGCTTCCAGCAATCTGGAAATACTTTGCTTTAAACCACTTATTACTTGTTTTGTAGATATACCGACTTCTGTTTCAACGTTTTTCTTGAAATCTTCTCCTTCTTTACGAGCTTGAGCAACAATTTGCTCTGCTTGCTTCTTGGCATCGGCAACTATTTTACTGGCATCCTCTTTAGCTTTAGCTACTAATTGGGCAGCTTCCTCGGTGCCTTTCGATAAGCCCTCTTTGTAAATCTTTTCAGTGAGCTCCTGAAGTTTGTTCTGCATAACTATTCCTCCAGATTGTTAGATATTATTATTAACTGTAAGTAAACTATTTACAAAAATATGATAGCAAAGTACCTTATTATTTTATAGCAAGGGAAAGATTATATGCAAAACTAAAAAAATATATTGTTTTAACAATAAGCATGATTTATTGATTTTAAAAATTTATTTAATAAAGTTAATCATTACTTTTGAATTTATCTATTAATGATTAGTGATATATTTTATTAAAAAAGATTACCTGTTTATTGATTTTAATGAATAATCTTTTTTTTAATAATTTTACATAAACCAATTTTCATTTAACAATGACCACAAAAAAGAATAACAGGATACTTGTATGTATTGATTTCCACGAGCAATCACTAACGGCTCTTCATCAATGCTACGATTTAGCTCGGTTTATTAAAGCAGAGATAGTACTACTATACGTGATAGAATCAACCGATTTTTTCTCCGGATTTTTCTCGTCTAATCTTGAGAAAGTCAAGTTTGAAGTTGAAGACAGACTTAAAAAGTTAGTTGTGGAGGAATGTGCAGATTCAGGTATTAATTTTAGTTACGAAATAGAGGTTGGCAAAGTGCATGAGCGCATTCTCTATAAAGCCAAAGAATTAAAAGCTAGATTTATTATCATGGGCAAAAATGGCTCAAATCAGGGTTTTCGAAAGTTTTTGGGTTCAAATGCTATTAAGGTTATTAGTGAATCGATTTGTCCAGTAATCTCCATAAAAGGGCGTTATAGCATTGGCTATAAAAACATTGTATTGCCATTAAATCTAAATAAGAGTACCCAGGAAAAAGTTGCCAGCGCCATTTCGTTTGGCAAGTTCTTTGGTTCTCATATTCATGTAGTGACAGTTCATTCGAGTGGAATTATACTACCCCAAAGTAAAGTTTATAATAGGCTTAAAAGAGTTCAAAGAACTTTGGAAAATAATGGCATTACTTGCACTAATAAACTATTCAAGAGAACAAAAAAGAATGATCATGAACATATTTTGGATTATGCCAACGAGATTAATGCCGATTTAATCATGGTAATGACTCATACTGAGGGAAGGTTCAGGGATTATTATATTGGGGGTTTTGCCCATAGGATTATCAACGAGTCTGATATTCCTGTGCTTAGTATCATTCCATCAACTTCCGTTGGTCCTGATGAAACGCCTGTAGAATCAATGATTGACCCTTTCAATTTGTTTTAAAATAATTTACCTTTATATTGGTTAAGATTTTCAAATACATAATATACTTTAACATTAATTATTTGATATAAATACTTTTAATTCGAATAATTAACTTTGATTAAAAAAATTGCCTATGAAACTTGGATTGATGGCCAAGGATGAATGTATTAATTTTATTGAATTTAATACTACCGGGGATAGCGAAAACTATAATAAGTGCGATCCAGAATCGTTGTACCTCAACAGTAATGTATTCAATATATATGCAGGTTGTTTTGAACGCAGTAATCACCTCTTCGAGTTCATTGGTCAAACCATGTATAATAGCCGAAAAATAATACCGTTAAGAAATGAACTCAGCGAAAACCATGAAAAACTTAAATCGATAGATAATATTGATTCATTTAAGAAATATGTTACAGGTATATTCCTTGGACGCGACCTTCTCATTGACCTTACTAAAGCTGATCCTCTTTGGGAAGATTGCTGGAAATTTTATTTGCGTAGACTTATCGTAATAAATCGCGGTCTGCTCAGCATAATTGACAAGTGCATTGAAGAAGAACGTGTTTTATGGGTTATTGGTTATTGATCCAAATCCTAATTCTTCCAGAACATTCTTTTGAGTTTCATTTATTATTGAAGAAAAATCATAACTACAATTTTCGTTACGCTGGTTGTAATTATTCCTTAACTCTTCAAAATGGCCTGGATTATCTCGCAATGCCTTGTCATCGTTACGAATGGGATAAATCCTTTGAAATAGTTTTTTATAGTTAATTGTTTTATTATCAATAAGATCACTTATATCTAAGTGAATCTTTTGTTCAAGAGGGTTTGGAGTAGGATACCAGTTTTTTAAGTTTATACTAAAAAAATCGCTAACTGCATTAACAACCATAACAGTTGCTCTAAATTTTCCCTCTTTGCTGTAACCTGCAATGTGGGGTGTTCCAATAATAACATTCTTTAAAACTGATGTTGATATATGTGGTTCATTTTCCCACACATCGAATGCTATTTTTAAATTTATTCTTGAAGTAAAATTAAGCATTACTTTCTCATCCAAAACACCCCCTCTTGCACTATTGATAATCCATGCATTTGGTTTTATAGAACCAAAAAAATTCTCATTTCCCATTCTATAAGTAGCATCTTTGCCGATATATGTTAGCGGGACGTGAAAAGAGAGAATATCGCATTCTTGGGCCAATGTTTTAAATGAAACAAAGTGTTTTCCACCTTCAATTCTTTCCCTAGGGGGATCACATTGTAAAACAGATAAACCTAATGCTTTTGCTGCATTTACAAGCAGTTTTCCAATTCTTCCAACTCCAATTACTCCTAATATTCTTTTATTTAGCTCAGTATCGTTTGATAATTCAAA
Organism: uncultured Rikenellaceae bacterium; assembly: GCA_964397135.1. GTDB lineage: Bacteria > Bacteroidota > Bacteroidia > Bacteroidales > Tenuifilaceae > MWFE01. The sequence continues at coordinate 23,197 of CAYNHM010000001.1, read as the reverse complement.
CAATGCTGAAAGCACCCATTGTAATACTCCACCTGCATTGCAACCAGGTGAACTAAATACTTTTATGCCTTTTGATTTGCACAAATCTATATCAATATGATCTGTGCCAATAGTAGCAGTTGCAATAACCTTCAATTTTGAATCCACTAGCAACTCTTTGTTGCAGATTGTTCTGGTTCGAATTATGAGTGCATCTGCTTCTTTTACATCAACAGGTTTAATATCTACCCCTCTTTTATATAGCACTTCGCCAAAAAAGGGCTCAAATACTCCCTTTATGTAAGGAATATCTATATCGATAACAATCTTCATGAGCTAATATAACTATTGAACGACTAATAGACTCTGAAAAAGTAGAATGTTCCCATTAAATAGTCCATAAAAGCAGTTTCGTGCGTTCCGTTTTCAATTGTAACCAACTCAACATTCGTTGCTCCAAGATCAATCATCTCCTCGTATGCATACTGGGAATTGAAAAAAGGAACGTATAGATCGTTGTTTCCATGATAAAGCTTAAGTGGAGATTGGGGAATCCAACTAAAACAATTATTATCCGTTACGGCAATTATAAAATCGGTATCGGTTCCATTTATTATTCCTTCTATAAACTCTGACCTAAACAGAATGCTTGGATTACTCTCAATATCACCAAAAACCCCATTATTGGCTATGTTCGTAGCCCATGGTTCGTTAAAATAAAAGCTGTAGGGCCGATGTAGCTCTGAGTAAATACTGTTGTAAACATCAAGTACCCATATATAAGAATTAATGTAAGGTAAAGGTTCATTAGCAGTTACGATCCATTCTACAAATGCAGTTTTATTGTAAGCGCCTGCGCCTGCTGTAACAGCAGTTATGCTAAATTCATCTGAATGCTGCTCTTGCATCAGCTTAAAGGTAGCCATGGTGGCAAATCCTCCTTCAGAGTAGCCAGTAAGAAAAAGTTTGCTGTTTTTTCTGCTGTCATTTTGTACTTCAAAATACTCATATACAGCTCTTATCATATCCCTGCATGTCGTTGCAAGTGATGCACGATGCTCGTACGGGTGCTTCATATCGCTGGATGCTCCATAACCTATGTAATCAGGCATAATGATAATGTAACCCATTGAGGCAAATATGTCGGCAAAATCGTTGAACTCTGAACTAAAGTTTGATGGAGCGCTGTTTTCATTTGTAATAGTACCATGCTGAATGCTCAGAAAAGGAAAATGGTAGGCATTATCTGGTATAATTAGTGCTCCAGAAGCAAGAATATGTTCTCCTAAAGGTGAAAAAGTATTATATTCAATTCTATACGCTTTTATACCATATTTAATAAACCATGTATATTCTGCTGGAAACAAACCCGTTTCAATAAACCGAGAAACCACATCCTCTTTGGATAAATTATATACCTCTTGATAACTCTCCAGAAAAAGGGGATTGTATTCAAATTCTTTATCTTTTTCAGAACAAGATAAAATTAACGAAACAATACTAACAATTGAAAAAAATCTAATAATACAATTCTTTATATTTTTCATTTACAGCTAATACTTACAATTATTTAAAGTCATTAATTAATATTCAACGATTTGATAATATAAATACATTGCCGATCAGGCATCAGAATATTATGGAAAAAAAATTACTTGCCTTTTCGCCAACGTTTAAAGGGGTTAAGCTTATGAATAGGTGATTTGGCTGGAAAAATTCCTGCACTCACCTTGCGAATATCCTCAATGGAATAAAAAGATTTTGGATTAAACTCGTTAATAATCTCAATCACCTTTTGAAGGTTTTCTCTTTTTACGATAGAATATATTAGTTGAACCTTTCCTAGACTTCCTTCGCCTTCAACCATTGTTGCTCCATACCCTTTATCATTGAGATTTTTAATAAGAATATTGCCATCTTTTTGCGAAATTATTCTTATCAAGAGATTTCCCAATGCCAAATGGTCTTCAAGGCGTAATCCAACGTAATTACCCAATGCAAATCCTGCAGCATAGCCAAAATAGCAAGCAAAATTATTGATGTTGCCCATAATTTGTCCTATGGCAATAATCCAAATAAACACCTCAAAAAAACCAAGAATTGGTGCTACAATTCTGTTTCCTTTGGAAACAAAAATAATTCGCATTGTTCCAAGTGAAACGTCAATTACCCTTGCTATTAGTATTAACAAGGGCAATATGAGGTATAAGTATAGGTTTGATTCAAAAAAGAGGTTGTCCATTGATTAAATTTGTTTTGAATACAAATCTAAACAGTTTTATCGATTTTCTAATGCTTATGTCGATAAAATGGACCTTAAAAAAACGATCGATTTCTAAATACTATTTATCCTTTTCTTCAATCTTCTCAAGGTTTTCAAGCCCTTCAATATTCATTGATTTTGAGAGGTTTGAGATATTCTTGAGATTGATATTCTCACCTTGTATGCAAATAAGAGCATTATCAACCCCTCCTATAATCATCAGGAGTTCAGTAATTTTGCCACCTACCTCTTTAACAAGAAATTTAATGTCCTGATCCTTTTCTTTTATTACCATTAACTCTTTGTAATCCTTTACTGGTAGTTCTTTCATGATCTCTTTATGAAAATTTACCCCCTGTTGGGGCGAGTCGGTTGTTAGGATTTTAATCCCATTCAATCCCTTGACTACCTGGCCAAATTCATCATCTTCAGCTTTAATGTCTGAGAATAGACTAAACATGTATTTCGAGATATAGACTGAAGTAAACCCCTCCTTACCTGAATATTTGTCGAATAATCTATCCACTGGCGAGTTTTGTGCATGTACAAAACCAGCCCACAAAAAAACTAACAGGAATAGCATTAACTTTCTCATAATTATAGTTTTATAATTTTATTAATTTTCTTGATTTTCAATTTCTTCCCTCCATAGGAAATCCCTAACTAGAGGTATTTCCTTTGTAATTCTTAGGCTTTCAAATCGATTGATGATTTCAATTTGTTTCGATATCTCATTTAATGGTTCCAGTGCCTTTGATGGCATCTCAAGTTTAGCAATTGGCTGCATATGAGTGTATGCTTTGTTCATATTACTTGATATTTTAAGGAGTAAACGCTGAGTCTCATAATAGGCTTCGTAAGGATCAGAATAGGTATCAACCATTAAACTTTCCTTCGTTTTACTTGTAATAAACCATCCAATACCCATAATTAGTAAAATTGTGGCAGCTATTGATATAGTTCCAATAATTCTTTGTAATCTATAAGATTTTTTGACATTAAAAGGCCTCCCTGTTTTTATCGCTAAATTGAGCATTGACTTTAGCTCATGGTTGTTCAATGGTTCATAATCCTCACTCAATGAACAAAAATAATCCTTATCTTCTTGTAAATCTGATGGAACTTCATTGTTTTTGAAAAATATTTTAAGGGCATTTTCTTCATCAATGGAAGTTTCTCCTGAGTAATATTTTTCAAGATATTCTTTGATATTATCCCAATTTAACTTCATAGTTGTCATTATATTAAAACCCTTGATCCTTTTATAATTTCACGAACTCTATTACGTGCCCTTGATAATATAACCCTCACATTTTCAGGCGATATCCCCAACCGATCTGCAATGTCGTTGTACTCCATATTCTCAATATCCCTCATGGTAAATACCTGTTTTTGCTGCTCGTTCAATTTATTTAATGCTTCACTAATTGCAAATATTTTATCTTTAGTACGTTCATTATCTTCCTGTTGTTGATCATTGGATAAACCTTTTATTTGATTCTCGTCAATAAAAGTTTTTTTTGTCCTAAGTCTATCAAAGCATAGGTTTCTTGTGATTGTTGTTGCATATGCATTGATGTTTTTTAAATTCTTCAATTCATCTCTACCAGTCCATAGTTTAATGAAAACATCCTGAAGTGCATCTTTGGCATCCTCCCTATTATTTAGAATTTTACAGCAAAGCATGAAAAGCCTCTGGCCTACTGGTAATACAATGCTATTAAATTCTTGCTCGTTCATCCTTAGAGTAAAACATAGCTTAAATGAAAACTAACCTCTTTTTTCGATGCTCTTTTTATCATAATACTCAGCTAATATGCTCGAAAGACTTTCTGCACTAATCTTCCCTTTCATTGAGAAGCAGATGAATGAATCTTTATCGCTTATCAAAAATACAATTTCTCGGATTATATCATTGTCCTCAATTAGTTTTATTGTGATCTTCGATTCTTTATCCTGAATATCAGCAAGGTTTAAGTAATTATTTTCATTAAGTTCATGGTTTACTCTTTCGAATATTCCCTTGGAATCGTTTACATTATCGACTATTGCAACCCTAAAAGAAGTTGTTCCTTTCAATGCCTTGTAAACAGACCTGTCCTCTTCAGTAATAAATAGTACATATCTTACAACAAATGCAGGAATCTTAAAGGTCCTTACATTCTCCTTACGAATTAATTTGTCAAATATTGGCTTACTAGTTTGATTATCAGCGAAAGTACAGCTTGTAAAAATCATTCCAGAAAGCATAACCACGAGGGTTATCATTTGTAATAATCTTTTCATTGTTGTGTTTTTTAAATAGCCTAACAGACTGATGTTAATCTGTTAGGCTGATTTTTTTTAATGATTCTTTATTTCTCCTCTAATTTTTTAAGTAGTTCCAGATGTGCCATGGAACCTCCTGAAGAAGAATTTGAACCTATATGCGATAATTCAGAGAGGCTAAAATTTCCTGTAATTGATAGTAGTACCTCTTCTTTATCATCAATAGAAAGTAGTAAAAAGTCGGTTATTAATTCGCCTTTTTTCTTAGCATAGAAGTTTACCTTTTGAGACCCATCAATAATCTCCATAAGGTTAAGATATTCATCCTTTTTTAGCTTTTCGCGAATCTCGTTGGTGAATCCAACGCTTTTATCCTCAGATACAAGGATCTTAAGGCTATTAAACTTTTCAGATAAAACTTTCAATTCAGGATCTTCCTTGTCTATAATAGCGAATAGCTTAAAGAGCTGTGGATTAATTACCACTGATGTAAATCCGGATTTTCCGGAATATCTACTGAAAATTTCATCAACAAAAGCTTGTGATTTTGATAGAATAGGAAAGACAATTAGCATAATAACTACAATGTAACTTTTCATTTTGGTAAGTTTTTAAGTTTAACAATTATTTAATTAGGTTAACCTTGTTCCTATTATAGTGACGAATATGTTCTCAAATTGTAACAGAAAAATTGAAAAATATTTAAATAATTGTTTTGAAACCTAAGTAAAATCAATAAGAATTGATAATTGCAGATATTTCACAAATCAAAAAAATTGCCAATGTTAATTTGACTCTAGCCAACTAAAAACTTATTTTTGTGTTTTATTAATGATACAATAAACCATAAATACCATGCACTATACTGTTCCTATCTCAGATAGAGTTCACTGGATCGGAGTTAACGATAGACGTAAAAGACTTTTCGAAAATCTTTGGCCTCTCGATCGTGGCGTTTCGTATAATTCCTATTTAATCATTGATGAGAAAACAGCTCTAATTGATACCATTGAAGATAGAGCTGCAGGTAATTATATTGAACGAATTGAAAAACTTCTTCAGGGACGAAAGCTCGATTTTCTCATAATTAACCATATGGAACCAGATCATTCTGGTGAGGTTAAGGCAATATTCGATCATTTCGAGGGGGTGACCATTGTGGGCAATGTAAAAACATTTAAAATGGTTGAAGCCTACTGGGGCATTACGGATAGATTACTGAAGGTTGAAGATGCAGATACCCTACAACTTGGATATCATAATCTTAAATTTGTAATGACACCCTGGGTACACTGGCCTGAGACCATGATGACTTATGATATTACAGACCAACTTCTTTTCACAGGAGATGCTTTTGGCAGCTTTGGAACACTGGATGGTGGCATTTTCGATGACGAACTCAACTTTGATTTTTATGAGGATGAAATGCGAAGGTACTACTCCAATATAGTAGGTTTATATAGTAACATGGTTCAGAAAGCATTAATTAAGCTTAGAGATGTACCAGTAAAGGTGATTGCCCCTACCCATGGTCCTATTTGGCGAGATAGTCCCCAAAAAGTAATTGACCTTTATGATAAATGGAGTCGTTACGAAGCCGAAGATGGTGTAGTTATCATTGTTGGTTCAATGTACGGAAACACTGAACTAATGGCAGATTATATTGGACGTAAACTATCTGAACATGGTGTTTTGAATATTCGAATTCACGATGTGTCACGTACACATATTAGCCATCTGATCAATGAGATATGGAAGTACAAAGGGTTAATTCTTGGATCATGTGCTTACAATGGACACATGCTTCCCACAATGGATGATCTAACTCGTACTCTGCTGCATATGAAGATAAAGCATAAATATCTCGGTATATTCGGTAGTTACAGTTGGAATGGCGGGGGTGTTCGCAATCTAATGGATTTTGTTGAGGAATCGGGCTTGGAAATGGTAGCCGAACCAGCAGAAATTTACGGTAAACCATCAGAGGGAAAGTATGCTCAATGCGATATCTTGGCACAAAAAATGGCCGAAAAGATCTTAAATCGTTAATAATTGCAGAGTGGTTGAACAGATCGAAATATCTCTTCCTCCTTATTCGCGTGGAATTCATTTAATAACCAATGAGATTATTAAACAGCTATCAGCATTACCAAAGGCAGGGATATTACAAATCTTCATAAAGCATACTTCAGCTGGGCTAACAATAAATGAGAATGCTGATCCTACAGTACGCTCCGATATGAATGAATTTTTCAACCAGCTTATAAAAGAGCAACAACCATGGTATCAACATACTACTGAAGGACCTGATGATATGCCTGCCCATATTAAAACTTCACTAGTTGGAAATTCTGTTTCTATACCAATATCCAACGGCATGCTAAATTTGGGTACATGGCAAGGAATTTACCTTTGCGAGTTTCGTAATCAAGGAGGTTCTCGAAGGCTTGTACTAACAATTTTCTCTTAGTTTCATTTATAAGCTATTTCTTAAAATTGAGTTGCAGTTAATATAATAATATCCTATTTTTGCTTTCAAAGTTTTTGCATTTTAAAGCCAAAATGAACAATCAATAACTTGATATAAACCCAAAATTATGGATAAACTACTTCTTTTAGGAGATGAGGCAATTGCACAAGGAGCCATTGATGGTGGAATATCGGGGATTTACGCATACCCGGGAACACCATCTACCGAGATCATGGAATATGTACAGGCATCAAAGCAGGCAGCAGAGCTGGGAATACATCGACAATGGTCGGCAAACGAAAAAACCGCCATGGAAGCTGCAATTGGCATGTCGTACGCAGGAAAACGTGCCATTGTAAGCTTTAAACACGTAGGGCTTAACGTTGCTGCTGATGCATTCATTAACGCTGCTATTACGGGTGTTAATGGAGGTCTTGTTGTTCTTTGTGCGGATGATCCCTCAATGCACTCATCGCAAAACGAACAGGATTCGAGATTTTACGCAAAGTTTGCCATGATTCCAATTTTGGAACCGTCAAATCAGCAAGAGGCATATGATATGGCATACAGCGCTTTTAAACTATCAGAAAGGCTCAATGTGCCTGTGATGCTTAGAATAACAACACGTTTGGCTCATTCTCGTTCTGGAGTTGAACGGAAAGCAATAAAACCCCAAAAGAATTTAACCCTTCCCTCCGATCCAAGGCAATTTGTTCTACTTCCAGCCATTGCCAGGGTAAACTACAAAAAATTGTTAGGCAACCAACTTCTAATGGACTCCCTCTCAGAAGAATCGGAGTTCAATAGATTGATTGAAGGGAAAAGTACCAAATTGGGTATTATTACCACAGGTATTGCGTATAACTATTTAATGGAAAATATTTCTGAAGAGAATTGTCCCTATTTTGTGTTAAAAATTACTCAATACCCCATTCCTCCAAAGTTAGTAAAGGAAATCTATGAGAAGTGCGACGGACTGCTAGTTCTTGAAGATGGATATCCAATTGTTGAAGAGATGATTAAAGGTTTTCTAAATCTTGGAAAACCTGTATATGGACGATTGGATGGTACAGTTCCCAGGGATGGTGAATTAAATCCTGCAATTGTTGCTAAATCACTTGGAATTGAGGTTTATGAAGGTACTCCCATCCCGAGTGTTGTTCGCAAACGCCCACCATCTCTCTGTATGGGTTGCGGTCATCGTGATGTTTATATTGACCTAAACGAAGCGCTATTAGAATATGGAACAGGAAGAGTATTTTCGGATATTGGTTGCTATACCTTGGGTGCACTTCCTCCTTTTAATGCAATAAATTCATGTGTTGATATGGGAGCATCAATTACTATGGCTAAAGGTGCTGCCGATGCCGGCTTAGTACCTGCTGTTGCGGTAATTGGCGACTCTACCTTCACCCATAGTGGTATGACCGGATTACTGGATGCTGTGAACCAAAACTCCCCCATCACCGTGATAATCTCAGATAATTCGACAACAGGGATGACAGGGGGTCAAGATTCTTCAGCCCATGGAAGAATTGTAGATATTTGCAAGGGTCTTGGTGTTGATCCTAAACACATAAGAGTAATGAATCCTCTTAAGAAAAACCACGAGGAGAATGTGCAGATAATGAAGGAAGAACTTGCATATCAGGGTGTTTCCGTATTAATTCCACAGCGTGAGTGCATCCAGACTTTTGCTCGAAGGAAAAAGGCAGAAAAAAAAGCTGCTGCCAAAAATGAATAGGAGTAATAACTGACAAAAGAAAAATTACAAACATGAAAGCAGATATAATACTAGCAGGAGTAGGTGGACAAGGAATCCTTTCCATTGCTGCAGGCATTGGTTTGGCTGCCGTCAAGAGCAATCTATTCATCAAGCAGGCTGAGGTTCATGGCATGAGCCAAAGAGGTGGTGATGTGCAATCGCATCTTCGAATTTCTGATAAGCCCATTGCATCAGATTTAATTCCACAGGGTAAAGCACATCTTATTTTATCGGTTGAGCCTATGGAAGGGCTTCGCTATTTACCTTTTCTTAGTAAAGATGGATGGTTAGTTACCAATACAACCCCATTTGATAATATTCCTGACTATCCCAACATTGAGGAGATCATCAAGGAGATAAAGAAAATACCAAATCATATTGCATTGGATGCGGATTCAATTGCGAAGGAGGTTGGTTCATCGAGATCATCGAATATTGTAATGTTAGGCGCAGCCTCACCGTTTATTGACATTCCTTTTGAAAAACTGGAGGATGGTATTCGTCAACTATTTGGTCGAAAGGGAGATGAAGTAGTTGAGGTTAACTTAAAAGCGCTAAGAGCTGGTCGGGAGTTTTCTGAAAAGAATAGATAATTCTCTGTTTTTTGAAAAAATAAGGCGGAAGATAGCTTCCGCTTTTTTTAATTACTTTTAAACAGCATTACTTCCAAATTTATGAATCGTCTTCTTGACATACGCTCCTACTTTCAATATGTCGGATTTGCATTTAGGGCTTTAAAGAATAAAAATTTTAGACTTTTTTTCTTTGGGCAACTTGTATCTTTAATGGGTACATGGATTCAAAATATTGCGCTTGGATGGTTGGTTTATCGATTAACAGGATCAGCAACTTGGCTAGGAATTATTGGGTTTGCCGGACAAATTCCAGCACTTTTTCTTACACCCATTGCAGGAGTTTACGCCGATAGGCTTAATCGACGAAAAGTATTGATTGTAGCACAAATTGTGCCCATGACTTTGGCTCTATCCATGGCTTTACTAATTCTGACTGAAAATGTTGAAATTTGGCATATTGTACTTATTGCATCACTAAACGGTATAGTAATAGCTGTTGATAACCCATTCCGCCATGCATTTCTTTTAGAAATGATAAGTGATAAAGAGTTAATTCAAAATTCTATAGCATTAAACTCAACCCTTTTCAATTCAGCTCGATTTATTGGACCAATGATTGGAGGGTTACTTATTGCCTTAGTTGGAGAAGGATACTGCTTCCTTATTAACGGTTTTAGCTTTTTAGCGGTTGTGCTTGCCCTTCTTTACATGAAGGTAAAACCAATAAACATGGACAGAAAGCATGGTTCAGTAATTGGTGATTTGAGAGAGGGTACAAAGTATGCATTTAATTTTAAACCTATTCGATACTTACTATTGCTTGTAATAGCAACAGGTTTCTTTGGTTTACCCTTTCAGGTATTCCTACCCGTTTTTGCCAAAGATATACTGGGTGGTGATGCACAACTACTTGGTTTCCTGACGGGTTCATTGGGAGCAGGGGCATTAACCGGGGCTATATATCTAGCATCACGAAAAACCATTAAATTTTTACCTATACTAATTGTTTGGACATCAGGATTATTTGCTATTGGCCTTTTAAGTATGTCGCTATCCACAACTGTAACTATATCATTGATTTTGCTATACTTCATCGGATTTGGTATGATAGTTCAATTTGCATCAACCAATACTCTGATACAAACTCTTGTTGATGAGGACAAACGAGGGAGGGTTATGGCGCTTTATGGATTATCTTTCCTAGGGATAACACCTTTAGGAAGTTTGATGCTTGGGTCTATTGCTGGATCTATTGGTGTACAAATCACACTTCTAGCATCTAGTATAGTTTGCCTAGGGGCAACTTTTGTTTACTCCAAAAGGTTAAAATATGTAGTTGAAGCAATTAGGGGACATTGATTGCCCCGAGGCTTCGGGGGATTGGTTGATTGATAAAGAAATTGTATTAATTACATGGACCAAGATTTTGCCCTTTCCACTGCATTAGCCCATTTCGCTTTAAGTAAATCTGATTTCTCAATAGATAGTTGAGGCGAAAAGCATTTATCAACTTTCCACTGCTTTTGTATTTCATCAATATTATTCCAAAATCCAGTTGCCAATCCTGCTAAGTAGGCTGCTCCCAAAGCTGTTGTTTCAACAACCAATGGACGAATAACGGGTATATTAAGAATATCCGCTTGAAATTGCATCAGCAGATTATTCGCTGAAGCACCCCCATCGACTCTTAACTCTTTTATTTTCAGGGCAGTATCTGATTCCATAGCTTTCATTACATCCATGGTTTGGTAAGCAATTCCTTCCAGAGCCGCGCGCGCAATGTGCGCACGGTTAGTTCCACGGGTAATACCTACCATTAACCCTCTTGCATATTGATCCCAGTATGGTGCTCCCATCCCTGTGAAGCTGGGAACAAAGAAAACATCACCATTATCTTCAACCTGAGATGCTAATCTCTCCACTTCAGCCGACGTTTTAATTATCCCCAACCCATCACGAAGCCACTGAACAACAGCACCTCCAATAAAGATACTACCCTCAAGTGCATAGGTAGTTTTCCCTTTGATTTGCCAAGCAATGGTTGTCAGCATATTATTTCTAGAAATGAAAGGATTTTCTCCAGTATTTAAAAGAAGAAAACAACCAGTACCGTATGTATTCTTAATCATTCCATCTTCAACACACATTTGCCCAAATAGTGCTGCTTGCTGGTCACCAGCAATTCCTGCTATGGGGACCTTTGACGCAAAAAAAGTAGTGTTGGTATGATCGTATATTTCGCTCGATGATGCTACTCGGGGCATCATTGAACGAGGGATTTCAAAGATATTGAGCAGTTCATCGTCCCAAGCTAAGGAATTAATATTAAAAAGCATAGTACGACTAGCATTGGTAACATCGGTTATGTGACTCCTACCCTGTGTTAGCTTCCAAACCAACCACGAATCGACTGTTCCAAAGGCTAACTCACCCCTATTTGCCTTTTCCCTTGCACCTTCAACATTATCAAGAATCCACTTTATCTTAGTTCCACTGAAATATGAATCGATAATAAGTCCTGTTTTCTCTTTGATTTTATCAGATAATCCCCAATTCTTTAACTGATCGCAATATTTTGATGTTCGCCTATCCTGCCAAACAATAGCATTGTAAATAGGTTGGCCTGTTTTCTTATCCCAAACAATTGTTGTCTCACGTTGGTTAGTAATCCCGATACAATCTAGATATGAACCATTTATACTTATCTTAGACATTGCCTCAGCAGCTACTGCTACTTGCGACGACCATATTTCACTGGGATCATGTTCAACCCATCCGGGTTTAGGAAATATTTGGTTGAACTCTTTTTGAGCAACAGAACGGATGCTCCCATTTTTATCAAAAATCAACGCTCTGGAACTTGTTGTTCCTTGATCAAAAGCAAGTATAAATTTTTCCATGGTAAGAATCTCTTTTTGCTTATAAAAATAAAGCTGTACTGTAAATAAAATCAAAAAAATGATAAGATAAAGTGAATTACCCTAAAATGTAATTTTCGGCTACCTTTTTAAAATCCTCAACCTGTTGTTTTTGCCAGTTTTCATCTTTACCCAATTCTTTAGCAATTATTTTAGCAATAACAGGTGATATCGTAATGGATTCACGTGCATCAAGAAGTAAGCACCTAACACGTCTTGAAATTACATCTTCCACGGTTCGTGCCATTTCATTACGAACAGCCCATATTACTTGAGCCATTGTTATTTCCAATCGATTACTAAGTAATTCCTTTGATTCAGGGACAGATTGCATTAATTCAACGATTTTCATCTTGTCGGTGCCATAATAGTAGAGAGGATCGTTTAGATCAATATTATCCTCATATCCATGCAATTTTAAGTTCTTGGTAACCGATAGAGTTTTGGTCCATCCTAATGTTTTTTCAACCTTATCAAGCATATCTTCTGCCATACGACGGAAAGTTGTCCACTTTCCTCCTATCATTGTGTACAAGTTTGAGTCAGATATATAAATCTTATGGCTACGAGAAATTTCCTTTGTTTTTTTGTCATCACCTTTAGTCGCTGCAAGCGGACGAAGTCCTACAAAAATGCTTAGCACATCATTACGAGATGGCGCTTTTCTTAAATATTTTGCTGATGTTCTTAGGATAAAATCAATTTCTTCATCTAGTGCAACAGGTTCCAATATAGGAGTTTTAATTGGAGTATCTGTTGTACCCACAACAACTTTTCCGTGCCAAGGTACAGCAAACAAAACCCTTCCATCATCTGTTTTTGGAATCATAATGGCATTATTGCTGGCAAGAAACGATTTATCCAAAACTATATGAATTCCCTGACTTGGACGAATGGTAATATGTTTTTTAGGATTATCCATCTGCATTATTTCATCGGCAAAAACACCAGTTGCATTAATTATTACCCTTGCTTTAATGGTGTATGACATTCCTGTTTCTTCATCAACAGCCACCACACCATTTAGCTTGCCATTTTCAGCTTTATTTAATGAGATAACAGGCATATAGTTAATTGCCAAAGCACCATTTTCTATTGCTGTTTGAAGGGCGTTAATGGCTAATCGAGAATCGTCGAACTGTCCATCGTGGTAAAGAACTCCTGCTGTTACTTTATCGTTTTTGATTGTTGGAAGCTTTTCAATAGTTCTTTTTTTGGAAATCCTAGTTGATCGACCTAAGCTGTACTTTCCTGCCAATAAATCATAAAAAGTAAGTCCAACTGTGTACATCAACTCATCAAACCAACCGAAGGTTGGAATAATAAATGATTGGTTTCTAACTAAATGGGGTGCGTTTTTAAGAAGTCTACCTCTCTCCACACATGCTTCCCTCACAAGTCCAATATCGCCTTGAGCTAAATAACGAACCCCACCATGAACTAACTTAGTACTCTTACTTGATGTAGATTTTGTAAAATCAGCCTTTTCGAGTAGGAGTGTTTTATAACCTCTTGTGGATGCTTCTAATGCAATACCAATACCTGTTGCTCCTCCACCAATTATTACAAAATCAAATACATCATCCCCATTTTTTAAAACTTCAATTGTTTTTTTTCGATTCATATTGATTTTTTTTACAAAGATAGATAAGATTAGAATTAAAGCAATATATCGAAACATATATTATTTCGTTTTATTTCTTTTTATAACTTAATTGTTTCTTTTTGACTATATTTGTAAAAAATATTAAACCATGACAAAAAGTATTGCTAAACGACATCAGTATATCCTTAACAAGCTTCAAAAACAAGGTTTTGTTAATGTTAATGAGTTAAGCATAGACCTTAACGTATCTGTGGTAACCATTCGAAAGGATTTGAAATTGATGGAGAGTCGAAGTCTGCTTTACCGAACCCATGGCAGTGCTACACCAAGTAATCCAAGCATTGCTGAAAGGAATATTAACGAGAAAGAAAAGGTGAAGGTGGATCAAAAGCAAAGGATTGCCAAATCGGTAATGGAATACATTGAGCCAAATGATATAATAATATTGGCTTCAGGTTCCACTATACTCGAACTTGCTCGTCAGATTTTGCAAAAGCAGATTAAGCCATTGACAGTTATTACAGCTTCGCTAAACGTTGCCCAGATACTCAATATAGATCCCGATATTGAGATTCACTTTCTGGGAGGGTTAATACGCAAGAGTTCCAATTCAGCGATAGGTCCTTTTGCTGAGCGGATGATGGAGGGTTTTAGCGGTCATAAACTTTTTCTTGGTGTTGATGGGATTGATGCAGATTTTGGACTCTCAACTACAAGTGCTCTTGAGGCATCGCTTAACCAGTTGATGATTAAATCGGCTCAGAAGTTAATTGTCCTTGCCGATTCGAGTAAATTTGGGAAAAGAGGTTTTGGTAAAATATGCGATATTTCGGCAATTGATCTGATTATTACTGATAATGAAGTTCCCCAAGCACTCATTGAGCACTTTGGGGAACAAGGAATTACTGTGAAAACTGTGTAAACCTAAGAATTAATATTAACCGTTTTGTTCATACGCTCCCTATTTATTGGGAGTCTGTGCACCATATCCGCTTACATTTCCAAACAGATTGAGAGCATCTTTCCAAGGATACTTATTTGCAAACATCGTGGCGCTAGAGGTAATTGTACCCTGTTTGTTCATGCCCATAGCAGCTCTCCACTGATTTGCAGGGGAATTGGGGTCATAGTCAACCTGTTCGCTATAACGAGCACCTAAATAGCCTTCAAGGTATGCTTTGTTTACCTTTAGTCCTGCAGGAATTTCGTTGCGATTACCGCTTATGCTGGCTATTTCTAAATCATCAAAATCACTAACATCCATTCTAATTCGTGTATTGCTGGCAGGGCTGTAATGAAAGTCTTTATCCTTATTAACAAAGAATATGTTATTATCAACCTTTACCCACTCATTCTTATTGAAACGTGTATGGTCAATTGCCGCAAGAATACTAGCACCAATAATATTATTATGGATATTGTAGTCACATTTAGTCATTATTCTAACACCATAACCCATATCAATGAAATCCTTCAATCGACTCCAGGTAAAAAGTATGGTATTATAGGATATTTCAACCTCTCCACAAAGAGACAGGGTATTTGGGCCACCTGTACTAGCACAAGTACCATATATCTCAATAGCAGCCATTTTATTTGCCACAAAAACATTGTTCTTAACGGTGAACTTACCGCTACGATGCCCCGCCTGGAGTGCAAAACTTGCTCCATTTAGGAATACGCAGTTCTGAATAGTTACATCGCCACCATTGGTTGCGCTAACGAATTGCAGTAGGGGCTCACCAACTGTTGAATTGGCATCCGCTGGTTTTTCAGTTGGTAGCATCAACCTTCCTCCTTCTACTCCGTTCACTATACCATCATTTGAACTATATGCATTACGTTCACCACTATCGAAAACAACATGATCGATTATAGTACCCGCAACATCCTTAGTAAATTTCATTAGCGCTTTTCGCGAGGTCTTTGCACTAGCATTATCAGGCTGAATAAGAGTAGGATGTTGAATGATATCCTGTTTTGTAAAATCTTCATCAAAACTGCCGTAAAGCCTAATAGGCTTATCACTCTCAATGTATCCAACATTGAGAGTTCCAAAGTAATTGCCACCTGCAACTTTTATTTCTGCACCTTTCTCAGCCATGGCTATAGCTTTGTCGATATTTTTAAGAGGTGAGCTTATACTACCATCGCTTCGGTTACTACCTTTGGCAATTGATACGTAAAGTACTTGATTGCTCGATGTGGGCGAAACACTTGTTGATGTTTCAATTGGTGCCTGTTGCGGTCTCGATTTTATCTCAGCTTGTTTTGTTTCTTTATTTGTTTCAACTGTCTTTGTTGTTGTTACCTTTTTCTTAATATCCTTTACACCTATTTGTGCTGAAGCTGAAAATGGAATCGTGAAGACAAGGATTATTGTCCATAAAATGCTCAAATTTTTCATGTTAATTGTTATTAAGTTAATTGTTTAAATATATTAGGGATTAGATTCCAGTGATAAATCATCTTCAAATATGATATGACTATAGCAATGGCTAAAAGCCCCGGTAGGGTTAATCCTGCGCTCAACATGAATTGTAAATAACTTGCAAATACTTACTTTAACTTGAGCAATGACTTGTACAGTTGTCTCCTCTGTAACCCATACATTCCAAAATGATTTAGCATTATCAGACCATTTTTCTATTCGTTTGCGTTCCCAGGGTCTAATGATTGCTGTTTCCTTTATTTCAGCATTAGGATACTTTTTCATTAACTCTTCAATGGCTGACGATTTTGCCAACTCTGAGTAAGGTAAACCTTCAATGGATTCATTAATTGCGATTCTTCTTGCAACTTTTTTCATAGTATAATTATCTGAACCACTGATATCTTTATTATAAATTGAAATATTACTAGAGTTTTCTGGAAGGTTGCTAATTAATGTTAACTCTTCCTCTTCACTATTTTCATCTTTTTTTTTAAAAAGAATTGATTTTTTATCTTTTCTAGATATTGAACTTGATGTCCTTTCCGTAGACCTAATAAATGGTTTAATTTTTTCTATTAGTTGAATGATTTGATTCACTGAAGAAAAATTTGTTAGGTAAGTTTTTTTTCTTAACAAAAGTAAATGAGGTTTTAACCTGTTAAAATGAGTGAAATACCCTAATTTAAATAGGTGAAAGCAGCAACTTACACTAATATAATTAGTTGGTATAAAAAAGGAGATAATTAATTATTACTCCAAAAACACAATTCGTCTATAAAAAAAATGACGGGGATTAAAGTTCAACTAACTTG
Source organism: uncultured Rikenellaceae bacterium (assembly GCA_964397135.1). Classification (GTDB taxonomy): domain Bacteria; phylum Bacteroidota; class Bacteroidia; order Bacteroidales; family Tenuifilaceae; genus MWFE01. Next base: position 6,107 of record CAYNHM010000001.1, on the reverse strand, counting down.
TGCTTGAATGCGTATTTTAGTAGTTCAATGGTATTCCTAAGTTCTAATTTTTGCAATAGGTTATTTTTGTGGTTTTCAACAGTTCTTGGGCTTATAAATAATTTTTCTGCGACTTCTTTAAAACTTAAACCGTTTGCAATATGCTTAATCACTTCCATTTCTCTATCCGTTATATCTGGCATGTTATTTAATTCATGTAGTTCTTTAACTTTTCTAGTGTAACTACGATGAATTAGAGCAGAAAGATTGATTCCAAAGTAAGGCTCACCCTCAATAACCTTTTTCATTGCTTCAATTAATTCATTTGCGGAAGAATCTTTATTTAAAAAACCATCGGCACCGTTTAGAACAGCTTCGCAGATTGTCTCTTCATTCATTTCGGCGGTTAAAATCAGAACTTTAGCATTACACAATTCCTTTGTGCTTCCAATCAATTCAAGCCCTGAAATATCTGGTAACATTAAATCTAAAAGTATAAGATCCGGTGACAAAGAACTAAGTGCTTCAATAAGCTCTTGGCCAGAAGCTGCTTCGTGAATAACTTTAAAATATTGATTACCAAGAAGAATAGCTTTTACACCATCTCTAACAATTTTATGGTCATCAACAATGATTATTTTTTTTGAACTTATCATCAATAGGAATATTAATATTGAAAAACAACGGGAAGTGTGACTGTAAAGCAGCTTCCTTTATTTAGTTCACTTTCAATAGATATTGATCCACCTAACCTAATTAATAGTTCGTTTGACAGGACTAAACCCAAACCAGAACCTTTTTCTCCTTGTGTTCCAGGGCTAGGGTTGCAACTTGTCAAATCAAATATTTTTTCATATTGTTCAGGTTTCATGCCTATTCCATTATCGGTAATTTTAATTGAAAATTGGTCGTTATTTTGAATGGCATCAACGTAAACCTTTCCTCCAATTGAAGAGTACTTAACAGCGTTATTAATCAAGTTCCTCAGAATAGTATATAAAATATCTTCATCTGTAGAAATGGTTAATCCATTTTCAATCCTATTAATAACCTCAACATCCTTTTGGAGTGCTGTATAAAATACATGATTTATTGATTGATTAACCAGTTCTGAAATGTTAACAATCTTCTTGTTTACCTTCACAGCGTCCTGTTGCGATTTTGCCCAATCTAAGATATTCTTTAAGAGATCTTTTACTGAAGATGCCGAGTGTGACAATTCACCAAGGTAGTCTTTTAGTTCAGTCTGAGAAATTCTACCAAAATTACTGCTAAGAGATTCTGTGATATTACTAAATGCCCACATCGAATTTCGCAGATCGTGAGCAAGAATGGAAAATAGTTTATCTTTAGTGGTATTCAACTCATTGAGTTTACTATTAATAGCAGTTAATTCTGCCTGGGTGCGTTTCTTCATTACAAACCGACTGTAAAGCGAGGCAAGCAAGATCAATAGAACGAGAGAAATACCTATCATTAGCACTTTTTGCTGATTTGCTCTATTCAACTCAAGCTCTTGTGCCAATTTCTCTTGATTCATTATGGCTAGCTCTTTCTCCTTCTGTTCGGTTTCGTACTTAGCCTGAAATTCCATAAGCTGACTTTGGGCTTTTTCATTGTAAATCGAATCCTTAAGGAAAAAAAATCTTTTGTAGTGTTTTAGTGCATTTACATGATCGCCTGTTTGCTCGTAAAGAATAGATAATTCTTGGTAGTTCTTCAGAATCATGTTTGAAAAACCTATTCTTTGAGCAATAGCAAGACTTTCGTTATAATAATATGCTGCTTTTTGTGTATCCTTTTTCAAAAGATAGTTTGCAGCTAAATGATTCTGCACTATTGATTTAGACAATTGAATATGATTGACTTCAAATATTTCGAGAGCCTGTTTAAGGTACTCTTCTGCTTGAATATAATCTCCCATCATTGTATAAATTTCACCAATTTGATCAAGCCTATAACCTCTTTGCACTTCATTGCCCAGTTCAATTTCAATATCCAAGGCTTTCTTAAGCCATTCAAGGGCAGTATCGTATTGTTTTAACGATTTATATACCGAAGCAATGCCAGCCATCCTAACAGTTACCTGATAAAGGTTTTTTTGTTCCAGAGCAATTTGTAGCGACTGATTATAAAAATCGAGAGCTTTGTCGAACTGCCTCCATAACTCGTATATCTTACCAATTGCATTCAAATCAACAGACACATTCTCCCAATCATTATGTGCTTGGTCAAATTTCAAAGCTTTCTGGTAAGCTTCAAGTGCTTCATTATATTTGCCAATAATTGCATAGTTGTACCCCAATTCTCTATAACCAATGGCTTGAAAAATTGAATCATTTCCTTTCTCGGAATATTTTATGGATTCTAGTATTTGAGGTATCGATTTTTGGTATTCTCCAATACTACTATAGCATTCACCTTTCTTAAAAAATGCTTGGGATAGTGCGCGAAAATCGATTGAAACCTTTTGATGTTCACGCTTTATGAAACTATCAATAAGAGCAAAAGCATCGTGGTATTCTTTATTTTCAATCTTTCGATCAACACTAATAAAGACTGAATCTAATACTATGGGTGAATTTGTGGTTTTTGCTGAAGTATTAAAATAAAAAGAAGTTATAAAAACACTTAAAAGAAATAAGGATTTTTTCATGTTGTATTATTATTCTGCCCGAAAATACTATTTTTTCGTTTAGGTTTGTAAGGGTTAACCATAAAAATCAAGGGATTTTCGATTATTATTCTCTGATAAAATGCTGCATATCTATGGGTATTTCAAAAGATAATTCTACAAGCCCTTGAACACCATCTTCATTAAACCAAGGAGTTTGAAAAATTAGTTTTTTAATCCCCCTCTTTTCTATGGTATAGCAATTGGTTTCACCTTTATCCATAAGCGATAGTATTTTTTGCCGAGAACTACTGCTATGGCAATCAAAAAGACTTTTTCCTATAAGATCAATTCCACCCCATTTATTAAATGTTTCGGCTGCTTTGGGATTCATATATTGGACTATACCGCTTTTATTGCACACTGTAACAGAGCAAGCAATTCCTTCGAGCCAAGCAAATTTATCATACATTTTTTTGTAGTTTTGATTTTTTAACAAATGTAAAATAATTATCAACCCATTCATCATATTTTAACATGAATCCAAAATCAACTAGAACCCCTGTATATCGGGATACTGGATATCACTTAGAGGATATTCCAACAATGAAGAGAGCATTTAAAGATGAAACTAACTATCCGCGTGATCCTGAATTATTTATATACGGTAGATACAGAAACCCAAATGTTGTTGCTGCAGAAAACATGATCATGGAGCTGGAGGAAAGCCAATGGTCATTACTTACACAGTCTGGATTAGCAGCAATTGATACGGCTCTTTCAATTTTTCAAGTTAAGGGAAAAACAGGGAAATGGCTCTTTTTCTCTGATATTTATGGAGGAACAAATCATTTTATTGACAATGTATTGATAAAGCGACGGGGTATCGATGTTATCCGATTTACTCCTGATGGCGATAAATACTCGTTGAATAAATATGAAAAGTTGTTAAAGGAAACCAATCCATCTGTTGTGTTCTTTGAAGCGATATCAAACCCTATGCTAATTGCCATAAATGCTGAAGAATTCATCAAATTAGCTAAACACCAAGGGGCTATTGTAATGGTTGATAATACATTTGCCACACCATTCCTTTGGAAACCTTTGAAAAGCAATGCTGATATAGTAATACATAGCGTTACCAAGTATTTAGGAGGACACGGAAATATTTCTGCAGGTGTGCTTTCGGGAAATAATCCTGATTATATGAAAGCAGCCATTGAGTACAGAAAATTAGTTGGGCATATGCTATCTCCTGACGATGCGGCTCGACTTTGTGATCAACTGAAAACCTTTGACTTGCGAATGGAAAAACACTGTAAGAATGCATTTACTTTATCAAATTTTTTAAGCAATCATAAAGCGATAGAAAAGGTGCTATTTCCAGGATATAAATCCCACACAACGCATTTCGAGGCAACTAAATTATTCAATGGGAAAGGCTATGGAGCTATAATAACATTCGATATTGCAGGAAAAACAAATGAAGAAAAATCAAATCGCTGTAATAGTTTTATAGAAGCGGTAAAGGATTATATTCCTCTTGTACCAACACTTGGTGATGTAGATACTATACTAATGCCCATAGAACCTGTTTGGGGTGATAAATTTCCATATCCTGGAATGATAAGACTTTCTGTTGGAATAGAGGATGCTGAATTTCTTTCCAGTATTTTGGGTAAAGCTTTAGATTCTATAATTTAACCATTTAAAAACAAATTATAAAAGCTAGTGATTAAACCCTTTCAATAAATCTGATAAGTTAAATGTTAACTAAACAAGGATTCATATTCGATTATAGTAAGTGCGTAGGATGCCATGCATGCATAGTTGCTTGTTCTTTAGAAAATGGTGTAAATCCACCGTTAAGTTGGCGAAAAGTAAATCAATTCAACAAAGAAAAACTACCCCTTTTAGGTTTTGTTCATCAATCAATTGCATGCAATCATTGCTTAGAAGCACCTTGTATGAAAGCTTGTCCATCAGATTCTTTCAGTTTTGATAAGCAAACAGGTGCAGTTATTCATAATCAAGAGAGGTGTTTAGGATGTAAATACTGTACATGGGCATGCCCATTTGAAGCTCCAAAATACAACGATGAGAAGGGAATCATTGAGAAGTGCCATTTTTGTTATCATAGATTAAAGGAGGGTAAAATACCTTCATGTGCTTTGAATTGCCCCACAGGGGCATTATCATTTGGTCAAATTGAAGAACAAGCTCAACCTATGGCGATTGGTTTTTCTAAAAAGAAAATCTATCCAAAAATTAATGTTTTTGGTGATGAGGTTGTACATAATATTCCTGAGATAGACATTAAAGTTTCAGGCATTGAAAAAACCAACCTAAAAAAAACTATTATAAAGTATGAGCATCCAATCATTGATGCCTTAGATGAATGGCCTCTAGTTTTATTCACTTTTATCGGATCGCTTATTACGGGTTGGTTTTGGGGTATGATGTTACCGAATTCAATACAAATTCCTTTTTGGGCTTTTTTTTCTCTAAGCTTTATAGCCCTAATATTAAGTACGTTTCATCTTGGAAAACCATTTCGATCTTATCTTTCGATACTAAATTTGAAAAATAGTTGGCTTAGTCGGGAAATTCTGTTTTTTGGATTATTCTTTTCAATTGGTATTGTAACTTTTCAAATTGAAAACAATGTGTTAGATTATCTAACATCTTTAATGGGTTTTCTTTTCCTTATTTCAATTGAATTTGTTTATTCAGTAAGAGAAAAAAAGAATCTTACACTATTACATAGTGCTAATACTGTAGCAACAGCTTTAACTTATACTGCTCTTTTAACTGAATTATGGACTATATTGATTCTTTTGCTCGCATTAAAAACTTTGGCTTTTACTATCCGTAATAGGTTGTTTTCGCTATTTGAAAGCCCCTTGATATCAATCATTTCATTTACTAGGATGATTTTTGGCATTTTTATACCCATTTCTTTTGTTGTTTTTACTGAATATAAGTTTTCTTGGTGGATTTTTACTTCAATAATACTAGGTGAAATTATTGATCGTTTTATGTTTTATATGGATTTTAAGAGGGATAGAATAGATTTTAACATTAGTAATTCAAATTGATTGCAATTATCTTTTTTTTCAAGCAAAGAACTTTTTTCATCCTCATTAACAGTAAAAAGTTTTTATAATAATATTATTTTAGATCAATATCAGTAAAATTTTGATTAACTAGCTTGTAAATAAGGTTTGAACAGTTTAGTTTTGTTATTGATTGAAATGGATATCAAACCTTTTTCTAGATCATTACGTAAATAATTCTACTAAAACTAATTAGTTGAAAACTAAATCTGAAATAACTAACATTGGTAAGCAACGCATACCATACTTATATTTTAAATTATTTGTTCTTACAATAGTATTAACCATTTCGATGGTGTTTTCTGAAAATGCAATTGCACAGGGTAGTTTACAGGCATACGTTAGAGTAAGAATAAAAAAAGGAAACACTGAGGGCTCTCAGATTATATTATTTAAAG